>NZ_CP140772.1:5440833-6081666 GCF_037893185.1 Chitinophaga sp. 180180018-3
CGACGCCAGTAGCGTTAGATGGTCCGGTGTTGGTTACCAGTAACTGATAAGTGATCTGTGTTCCGGCACTTGCCTTATCCGGCCCTGTTTTAATAATATGCAAAACAGGATCATGGGTGATAGTTGTAGTAACTGTATCACTTGAAACTGTTGGTTTACCCGGAATGGTTATCTGCGAGAAGTTAGTCAGCGCGGCTCCGGTATACGCCGGATCTACCTGTCCACTAACGGTAACGGTTATACTATTTCCGGCTCCGGCAGGTATATTTCCGGTAACGTTAACATTTCCGGTACCATTCACAGTATTAACGATGGTGCCGGTTCCCGCAGTAACCGCACTCCACGTTGGATTCAGGATACCGGCAGGAATAGCATCCGCAATCACCGCACCTACAGCATTCGATGGACCGCTGTTGGTAGCGGTAATGGTATAAGTGATATTCTGCCCGGCGCTGAGCGTAGGCGGACCACTCTTGGTGATCTGCACATTGGGATCATTGGTAACGTTGGTAGTGACATTAGTAGTAACCGGCGGTTTACCCGGAAGTGTAGCAGCGGCTTTATTAACAATCCTACCGCTAAACGCAGGATCTACTGTTCCTGTAACGGTAATGGTAATTTTATTAGCAGCGCCTGCCGGGATATTGCCGGTAATATTCACATTTCCACTACCTGACTGTACACTGGATGTAGTGCCGTTACCGTTGGTAGCAACTGCCCATGTTGCTCCTGAAATGTTGGACGGTATGGTATCTATAATTGCTATTCCTGTTGCATCTGAGGGACCGTTATTGCCCACAACAATCGTATAGGCGATGCTGTTACCTCCGCTGACAGATGATGGTCCGCTTTTGCTGATTGTTACATCAGGCGTATTAGTAACCACGGTTGTAACAGGTTGGCTTGATACAGTAGAGCCATCCGGTTGTTTGGCGGTAGCTGTATTGGTGATACTACCTGCAAAAGCCGGATCTGTTTTACCACTAACGGTAATGGTTATACTGTTTCCTGCGCCTCCGGCTACATCGCCGGTAACTGACAATATATTATTGCTGAGGGTGGCGCTGCCAAGGCTGGCATTTCCGGATGCAGAAGAAGTGCTGACAACAGGATTCAGGATATGGCCATCCAGCGTATCTGTTACCTGTACACCGGTTGCGTTGCTTGGGCCGGCATTGGTCAGTACCAATGTATAAGTGATGTTCTGCCCTGCGCTAAGTGTAGCCGGACCGCTCTTTGCCAATTGCAGTGAAGCCTTCCTGCTAACTGCAGTAGTTACCGTATTTGATGACTGTGAAGGCTTACCGGCGGGTGTTATTGTAGCAGTATTAGTTAATGTACCTGTAATGGCAGGATCTACTTTGCCTGTTACCACTATGGTGATCTTGTTTCCAGCTCCGGCAGGTATATTGGCAGTGACGCTCACATTACCTGATGTACCGGTGTTACCGGCTGTTACAGCAGCTGCACCTGTTGCAGTGGCCGTCCACCTGGCTCCCTGTATCTGAGCCGGAATATTATCTGTTATTACAGCACCGGTTGCATCAGAAGAGCCGTTATTTATCACTTCTACTGTATAAGTAATACTATCTCCAGCATTAAGTGCTGCAGGACCATTCTTAGTAATTACCAGTGCCGGATCATTGGTAATATTAGTAGTTACCTGACTGGTTACAGGCGTACCACCGGCAGGTGTAGCACTGGCGCTGTTAGTAATAGTACCGGCGGGTGTAGCAGATGGTATTCTTCCCTTGATAGCAATAGTAACTCCATTACCGTTGCCAGCAGGTAAGCCTGCTGTAATATTGATATTACCAGTACCATTCAGCGGGCTTCCGCCGGTAATGCTGGCAGTACCGATAGCAGTGGCTGTCCAGCTCACACCTGTCAGCGTTGCCGGAATGTTGTCCTGGATATTGGTATTCGGAGCATCGCTGGGCCCGGCATTTGTTACCTGTATGGTATACATGATAGTATCGCCTGCAGATACAGCGCCACTGGCCGGACCGGTTTTCACAACATTAATACCTGTCTGGTTTGTAACAGTTGTACTAACCGTATTAGATGGTATTGGTGTGGCACTTCCCGGAGGTGTAACACTTGCAGTATTTAAAATAGTGCCGGTGGCAGAAGGTATGATAGTGCCATTAACTGTAATGGTAATTGTATTTCCACTACCTGCTGGAAGATTACCGGTGAGGTTAATATTACCACTTCCGCTGGCAGCACTTACTGTGGCAGTTCCCTGCACATTGGCTGTCCAGGTAACACCGGTAATCTGTGTAGAGATAGTATCCTTCAGCGTTACACCGATGGCATCAGACGGCCCGCTATTAACGTAAGTGATAGTATAGCTGACGGCTGTTCCTGCCGGAGCGCTGGGTGTACCTGTTTTTGTTGCCTTAAGATTGAATTGCGGGCTATAAGTATCCGTATCAGTAGCGGTATTATTTGTTGTATTGTTATCTGTATAGCCGGTGGGCGGCGTAACAGTAGCTGTATTTGAAAGATTACCGGTAAATCCTGCCGGCACTGTCAACGTAAGTGTGTAAGTAATGCTGCCACCAGCCGGTATATTTACCAGTTGATTAATAGCGCCGGTACCATTGGGAGCCGGTACTGTTGCCCCATTAAGCGTGCTTGCGCTCCATGTTGCCGTAGTGATGCCGGCAGGTAACGTGTCGCTGACGGTTGCCCCGGTTACACCTGAAGGACCATTATTGCTCACAACGATGGTATACACCACGTTTGTTCCCGGGGTATACGTAGCCGAACCATCTGTTTTGGTAATAGCCAGATCTGCAACACGACTGATTAGCGTGCTGTCCTTAGCTGTTGGCGGCGTTGGATCAGTGGTGCCCGGAGGCGGTGTAGCCGTAACGATATTTACCAATGCAGTTCCACTTACACCGGCACTCACGGTACCGGCAATCGTCAACGTGGCACTTTGACCAGTGGCCAGCGTCAATCCTGTCCACGCGCCGGTTCCGCTGGTATAGCTACCTGCAGATGGTGTATAACTGCCGGCGGTAAATCCGGCAGGTAAGTTATCCGTTACCGTTACAACGTCTGTTGGCAATAACGTAGCCGGACCATTGTTGGTCAGTGTAATCGTATAAGTCAGCGCCTGGCCAGCTACTGCTGGTTTGGGGCTCGCCGTTTTTGTCAGGTTCAGGTCTATAACACGGCTTACCTGTGTTGTGTCTTTGGCTGTTGGCGGCGTTGGATCGGTGACACCCGTTGGCGGGATCAGCGTCACTGTGTTAATCAGGCTAGCGCCGGTATAACTATTGCTGACCGTACCTGTAATCGTCAGCGTAGCGGAGCCGCCAGTGGCCAGCGTCAATCCGGTCCACGCGCCGGTAGCACTATTATAAGTACCTGCAGATGGAGCATAGTTATTAGCCGTAAAGCCGGATGGCAGATTCTCCGTGAGCTTCAACGTATCACCCGGCAGCATACTGCTCGGGCCATGATTAGTTAACGTAATGGTATATGTCAGTGCCTGACCTGCTACTGCTGGTTTTGGGCTGGCTGTCTTAGTCAGCCCATAATCAATCACACGGTTAATCGTGGTTGTCTGATGGGCCGTATCATTTGATAAGTTAGGATCAGTAATCGTTGGCGGGTTAGTTACAATAGCGGTATTGTTCAGGATACCGGTAGCATTAGCTGCTACGGCACCTGCAATGGTGATAGTGGCGCTCTGACCGGATGAAAGCGTCAGGCCTGTCCACATGCCATTGCTGCTGGTATAGGTACCCGCTGATGCGATATAACTATTAGCGGTATAACCCGCAGGAAGGTTATCTGTTACCGTGATGCTATCCGATGCCGTTATTGCAGATGGACCGTTATTGGTAACGGTAAGCGTATATGTCAGCGCCTGGCCGGCAACAGCCGGATTGGGACTACCCGTTTTGGTGATCGACAAGTCTGCTACACGACTTACCTGTGTCGTGTCTTTGGCTGTTGGAGGCGTTGGATCGGTGGTACCAGTCGGTGGTGTCAGCGTCGCTGTGTTGATTAAACTGGCGCCGGTATAACTATTGCTGACCGTGCCTGTAATCGTCAGCGTAACGGAGCCACCGGTGGCCAGCGTCAACCCGGTCCACGCACCGGTAGCACTATTATAAGTACCCACGGATGGCGTATAACTATTAGCGGTATAACCGGATGGAAGGTTGTCCGTGAGCTTCAACGTATCACCCGGCAGCATACTGCTCGGGCCATGATTAGTTAACGTAATGGTATAAGTCAGTGCCTGACCTGCTACTGCTGGTTTTGGGCTGGCTGTCTTAGTCAGCCCATAATCAATCACACGGTTAATTGTGGTTGTCTGACGGGCCGTATCATTTGATAAGTTAGGATCAGTAATCGTTGGCGGGTTAGTTACAATAGCGGTATTGTTCAGGATACCGGTAGCATTAGCTGCTACGGCACCTGCAATGGTGATAGTGGCGCTCTGACCGGATGAAAGCGTCAGGCCTGTCCAGATGCTATTGCTGCTGGTATAGGTACCTGCAGATGCAGTATAACTATTAGCCGTATAACCGGCAGGAAGGTTATCTGTAACCGTAATGCTATCCTGCGCCCTCATAGCAACAGGCCCATTATTGGTAACGGTAAGTGTATAGGTCAACGGCTGACCGGCAGTAACCGGATTGGGGTTAGCAGTTTTGGTGATCGACAGATCATAGCCCGCTTGTATGATCAGGCTATAGTCTTCCACTTCCCCATCCATCGCAGCACCAACAGTACTTGTTGCTGTTAACGGATCTGTGGTCAAACGGAAACGCGCATACGTAATCCCGCCTGAAATTCCTGCTCCTGTGATTAAGGTATTAACATTGTTCCAGGTAAGTGTGGCAGTGGTTCCATTGTTGGCGACCGTAGTACCAGTTGCTTCTTCCGGATCAAAAGTACCATTACGGTTAAAGTCGATCCAGCCTTCCAGGTTGGCCACCGCACCGGTAGTATTAGTAACGGGGAAAGTAAGCGTATAAGTGGTTGTCCCGGCTGTAAGTACAGGTAATGGCGCCGTCAGACCATCATCATTCGGATCACCATTGGGAACATTCGCATCAGCACCGGCAACTACCGCAAGCGCCTCCGGTTTGCCTGCAACCGTAGCGCCTATTTTCAATTTTGGGTTAACAAGATGTATTGGCCCATTAGATGTAGATAAAGTGCTGTAGCTATTCGGCGCATCTCCTAAATCTGCATCAGCTATGGCTACTACGCCATTAAATTCCGAGGTATTGTTACCGGCATCGGTAGCTGTTGCCGTCAGCAAACTACCCTGTGCCACCCCGCTAAGGGTCGACAACGGAATCGTAAATTGAAACCGGTTAGCGTTACGAACTCCTGTTGTACCAGTACCGTCGTCCATATACGTGCCCGTAGCAGCATCCTGGTCTGTAATACCAGCTACCGTTCCTCCTTCCTGAAATGTGGCCAGGTATCTGCGCCCTTCTCCAAATCCCAGTAAGTCGGTAAATGCAGCTGGCAGCGGATTAGGGCTTAATGGTGGTGTAGGAGTAAAACTGGCATCCCTGTCGGCCATAAACAGTTCAATGGTGGCTCCGGCCTTGGAATATCCTTTTACAACCAGGTTATTTCCAATAATTACAGCGCCGGTGATTACCGGAAAATTGAGCAACGCGTTAGGCCCAGCAGTTGAGCTTCCATTGGGGGTAACAATATCCGGAACGCTACCTGTCGGCCGCAAATCAATTCCAAGGCCTGCATTGGCATAAGTACTGTTCTGCGTTATTTTATTGCCAGAAGAAGTAGCATCCCCTCCTATAGCGATACCGGAAGCTCCGCCGGCAGTCACTATATTCTTAGTAATTACGCTGTTCCTGGTATTATTAAACTGGATGTTATCTTTCTCCCCTGTAATCGTACCTGCCACCCCATTTCCGGAAAAAGTATTATTAGTTACTGTAGTACCGGTACCTATTGTCACTTTCAACCCTTCATTCAGGTTGCTTTGCACACTGTTACTGGTAATACTGAGACCTTGCAGGTCCGTTACCACTGCTCCGGTGGTCATTTCAATACCGATGCCGGAAGGTTCTACCGTAGCCGGCGCTCCGTTTCCATTATTCAATATTTCATTACCGGAAATAGTAAGACCATTGATTGCTGCCCTTTGCCGGATCCCCTCAAAGTCGGCACGGATAATATAATTATTGGTGATACTGCTGGCATTTCCGCTAATAGAAATATTGGTGCCCGGATCGCTTCCGGCAGCTTCTGTATTGGTTGAAACAGCTGCTCCTCCGATAATATTCTCTGTAATCAGGTTATTGTTACCAGTACTAAGGATATTGGCTCCTGCATTGGTATTGTTACCAAACCGGTTGATGGCGATACTCCGGACAATCTCACTATTACCGCTCAAATTCAACCCGGTTGCAGCGGTACCTGCGGTGCCATTCCAACGTATTTCCACCTCCGGCCGCGGTACTCCGGGCAACAATAGCTGGTCAACTCCCACCTTAGTTCCCGGGTTGCCCGCCACACCTGGTTGTGTATTGCCGATATTAGCTGTTTGGGTACGGCCATCAATACTGGTGTTAGCGTCTGTAACAGCAGGCAATAAAGTGATAAGGTTAATAATTGCAGTAGCGCCACCTCCGGCAGCGGTTAACTGATTAGGTTTGTTAATCCCGGGGTGTGCGTTACCGTCCGGGATCATGAAAATGCTGGTTTCCACACCAGGTGCAGGTGTAAATATACTGTTAGCGGCCTGGCTCAACCTCGCATTGGTTAATATATTGCTGTTGCTGATAAATTGCTGTAACGAACCCTGCCCGGTATTATTCGTATTAATGATAGTAGAGAAGTTAAAACCAAAGTCAATTCCGGTGATACTGGAAGTCCCAATGGTAGCCTGCGATATAGATTGGGCAACCCCGCTTACGCCCCCACCCAGTACAAAAGTGCTTGTATTCAAAGTAGTAGTGCCAATAGTACCAGTACCCTGATCTTCTGTAGCCGGGTTTCTACCTCCCACTTCATCCACTACATTATTCAGGGTAGCTGCTACCACCCTTTCAGCTCTGAATGTTTGCACTCCCAACTCTGTTCCGTTACTGCCTGTCCGGGTAGACTTAACGGTATTATTTACAATCCTGACGTAAAAAATACCATTTCCGCTTACGCCTATGGTGTAGGTACCATCAGCCAGCGTGTTGGTGAAATTCTGCAGGCTACCTGTAACGTCATACACCTCTACCCTTGCATTAGGAATCCCAACGGTTCCTGCAGTACCAAATACCCTTCCTGCTCCGCCTCCGTAGTTGACATCCTCAAATACGCGTCCGGAGATCTTAAAGGAATTGGAGCCCAGGTCTCCATAGCTAATAGGAAATGGTCCGCTCAGCACTGTAACAGACGAAGCCGGAATGCTACTATTACCGGACCAGGCAGTGGCTCCGGAAAATTCACCGGCTTTTATTTTTACGATATAAGTGGTGGCGCCACTTACAGCTGTAAAAAGCACATTACCCTGTAGATCAAATCCCAGCCCGGAAAAATTCGTATAGGTTGCAGGGGCAATCACCGGCACCGATTTGTACCCCAATACGCTACCGGTGGTGGCATCAATCTCCCAAACGGAAGGGGTGTTACTGCTGACTGTTCCGCTTACAAATAGCCTCCCGATAGGGCTGAAATCAACATCGCCACCGCCGACAGGAAGGTCCGTAACACCAACAGGAGCAGGTATATTAGTTGTTGAAACTATTGCCGCTGTTGCTTTGTTGATGTTGACAATATATGGCCTGGCTGGCAGGTTGCCTGAATTGGCAGCATTGTAATTCGAAATAGTAAAAAGCGCGCCGGATGTGTTAATTGCCAGCTTTCCGAACACCAGGTTTCTTGATACATTGTTTGCATCATTAAATGTAGCGGTTATAGTTCCCACCGTTGAAAGTGTTCCCCCCGTAGCTGGCGGCGGGTTAGGTACAAACTTCAGCAACCTGGCTCCGGCCGCCTGGTTATCTGTAAAGTAGATGTCTCCATTGAGATCCACGGCCAGGGCCGAAGCTGAAGTGACAGTGCCTGGCGCAAAGGTATAGATAGGAGTAAGAGCCCCTGTGGCATTATCTATACGTACAATGCTCGTGGTACTATAGGAATAGGAAACGCCATACCCTTGCGCATATACGCTTTGCGCACTGCTGATACAAAACAATATTATTCCTGATAGAATTACCAGGTATCTTGATAAACTTTTCTTACAATATTGCCACATGGAGCTAACACGATAATAGACATAAGGATTCCTAAGCGTAGAACTTTTACTCATACACCTGATTTAATAACAGCAGTTTTTATTAAAAATAGTTCGGTAAAAAATTAAGCAGCCACAGATCCGATATTAAGGCGCCTTGTTGAACAGATTTCGATGCTGCGCATGGGAAAAGGAATATTCTCTTTATCCGGCAAGCCGGGCCAACGGGTAAACTTCATTAGTGATACAGTCATTCGTAATAAATTAAAATGGTTACTGATGGTTACACAATTTGATCTGGCTGACAGCCTGGTATTCTTCCAGGCCCATGTGTTATTAGGTATCCGTGATCAAAATTCAATCTGGAACCTAAAGCTGAAATATTTAATGATCTTTTCCGCTTCCAACTTCGTATTGGTGCTTAATAAGATCATATATCCCTTTGTCCTTTTTGTTTTGGAGGTATATAGCTAAGGAATAAAAAACTACAGATGCAGTCTCCTCTTTGTTCAGGGATTTATTCTGATACACCAACGCTGCTTAGGGGTACTTTAAAGAAGCTTCCAGCGATTGCATTATCTTAGCAATTTTCCTTACAGCTCATACTTCTTGTAGTGTCCCGACAAAATTAGCAACTTAATATTAACGCGACGTATATGGTTATACGTTATAGCAATAATTTGCTATGTTATTTAGAAAAATAGCAGAATATTACTATTCTTACACTAGTAAACACACCTACTTTAGATTATCCTATAAGTGGTTCCCCTACATTTGCAGGATATATAAACGCAGCATTGCGTCTTCTCTCAAACCAGGTTTTTCCGCTATGAATATTTTTTCACAGATGCAGCAGTTGAAGCGCCCAGGAAAGAAAAGGGCAGGTAGAAATATCGTCAAATTCTATTGTTTCAATAGCTCTGTAATAAATTAAGCAACTACAGATCTGGTATGAAGACATTTGGAGCGGCGATGCTTTATAAATGCCAGACTTGACACCAGTGCATTTATTTAGTAACCCATACATTAGGACGCTATTGGCAATTCCACGTAAAAAGTGGCGGCAGCACTGGGTTTACTATCCAACCCAATGCTGCCGCCATGGCCTCCCAACAAAGCTGATCAGCCCTGGCACCGTCTATCTTTGTCAATTGGCAAATTTGTCTGATTCAGGGCGGTCAGAATCATAGCATACCTACAGATATGAGCGGGATAGATACAATTATCTCAGTACCTTCAGCATTTGAATTTATGTTCGTTTCACCATTTAGATATTGTACCCTGCGACGAATCGAATCCAGGCCTATAGTTGATTTATTACTGGCGGATTTCTTTCCACCTAATCCGATCCCGTCATCGCTGACAGTCAGTATCAGGCTATCTTCTTCTTCATAGACCAGGATGCTTACTTTTTTAGCCCTGGCATGCTTGATGATATTGGTGATAGCTTCCTGGACAATACGGAGTAATGCAATTCGTGTATCTGTATCGACATTAACCAATGAATTATCGTCAATATGAATAGTTTTATTGTACCGGCTGTCGGGCAACGCATGATCTGTAAGCAGCCTGACCTGCTTTTCAAAAGATAGCTCCTGTTGCCCATCTGCGGCGCTGAACCATTCATGGCTTTTTCTCCTGGCTGCCTCATAAGCGTTGGTTGTGGCTAACTGCAATCTATTCAATTTATTCTTCAGGACAATATCCTCGGTATCCATTGACAGCGTTTCCAGCTGATGCCTGATAGCAGCAATAGACGAAGAAAGGCCATCATGAAGATCCTGCCCAAGCCGTCGCTGCTCTTCCCTCACCGCCTCGTGTTTAGCCTCCTCCATGGAGATGATCTGCATATTGGTCGCGTTATTTAATGCTTCAATCTGCGATTTGGCTTTCCTGCTTCGATAAAGCATGATCAGATAGATGGACGCCACAATAAAGGCCGCAGCGAATGAAATAACCACCAGCCAAAGTGTTCGCTGTTTTTTAATGGCTTCTGAATGCTGAAGCTCAATCTTCGTGTTCTCGGCGTCAGTGTAGGCATATAGCAAACTATCCATTTGTGTCATCAATAATGACTTCGCCTTTCGTTCATTTGCCAAAGATTTGGTTAGCCATGTATACCCTCCGTGAAAATCTCCTTGTGCAACTTGAAGTTTTGCCTTGTATTCATCAACTATCGGTTGTTGGTTTTTAAAAAAAAGGGGAAGTGATTCAAGTTTATTGATATAAAGGCGGGCACTATCCGTTTTTTTCAAGGCCAGGAAGTGCTCTATTTTCAATTCGAAAAGTGTTCTTTCTATAAAGGCAGTCGTCTGTTCTTTATACGTATTTTTTAGTGTTTGTATACTATCAAGCAATGCCTCTGCTTCGGTTGGGCGTCCCTCAATGAGGGCAACGTAATGCTGCCTTAGCAGTATAAAATAGTCGTTATAAAGCATGAATTCTCCATTAATAGGGTATTTGCGCTTTAGTTCCGTACTAATCTGATCGGCAATCAGTGCTGTTTGGTAAACAGCTGTCGTATCATGCATATTCATATAGGACTCGAATGCTCCCATTAAAATGTCTATTGCATGCATTCCGTTAACATTATCAGTTTTTTTATTTCGCAGCAGCTCAGGCAGGTGTTTTATATACTCTTCTTTACTCTTATAAAGAGAGATAACCTTATCATATAATCCCTGTTCCATTAAAATATGTACTTTATCCTTATCCGCAAGCAGAGGACGTATTCTACCGTTTTCTTCTAATTCCTTAGATTCTTTTTCTGTATAATACATAGCAGCCCCGGTTTCTCCAAACATTAGTGCATTATTGGCTAATGCCAGATAGTAGTTTACGCGAGGGTGTCCGTATTCTTTTTTTCTCCAGGCAATCTCCTTATACAAGCTGAGGATGTTTGCCAGTTCCTGGGTTTTGAATTCGATTCCTTCATCAAGAAATCCCCGAGTCAACGAATAGGCCTGATCCAGGTATTTGTCATCTGAAATATTACCAGCATAGTAGGCCTTGTTCAGCTTGTCAAAATCCTCTCTGGCTTTGGTTACCGATTGCCCGACAGCAATTGGGCGCTGGCTGATCAGGAGTAGAAAAAAAACTATAAGGAAGTACAAATTCTTTCGAGACAAACAAGATTGGGTTGTCATCATAAGAGTGGAATAAATATTTTACTGATTTGTTTAAATGAGTTCCTGCTTGCGCGCATATGACAACAATGCCGTAATGGAATTTACATTTACTTTTGACATCATATTACGCCTGTGTGCTACAATGGTATGTTTGCTAAGGTAGGTCTGTTCTGCAGTTTGGGCAATAGATAACCCATGTGCAAAATGCTGCAAAATCTCCAATTCCCGTGCAGAAAATGGTATCGTGTTCTTTAAATTTGAATTCGAGTTAATTTCAGCTATCACCGGACTGATATATTGTTCGCCACGGCTTACCATAGCCAGGCATTCGAGAATAGCATCAACTCCTGATGATTTACTAATAAGCCCGTGGGGGCTATAACTGAGAATATTGGTGATGGCTGTTGGACTGACTACAGAGCTTACTACAATAATAGTAACATGTTTATTTAATCGCCGGGCTACATTGATAAGCGGAAGCCCATTTTGATTTTTCAAATAATAATCCAGGAATAGATAAATATGCGACCTGGAATGTTTAATCAGGAATTGAGTTAATTCCTGCTCCTCGCCAAGCGTATGTACTGAACGAAAAAGTTCCAGCCGTTCAATCAATGCCGAAAAAGAGTCTGCAAACAAAAGGTGATCATCAAATACGATTGCTATAGCCTCCTTTTTTTTCATAAGTATCTTCTGTAAAGACCCGAATATAGCAAAAAAATGGGATTTACGGTAGAGATAGGTAGATATCAACGGATAATTAATACTGTATATAAATCCGCTCCCATAGAGCGCTATACAGCAGTCAATAGTATCTTTATAAATTTAAAATTTTCTATAATCTCAACTTTCCTTCATGTTTTTGAGAGAAAGGAAATCTGCTCAAAAGTGCCATTGTTCCCTGGATTAAAATAGCAATATTTTGCTATTTTTCTAAATAACATAGCAAGTTATTGTCTTAACGCGTAGTCGTATACATCGCTTTAATATTAAGTTGCTAAATTTGTCGGGACTTCTACAAGGAGCATGAGCCGTGGGGAAAATTGCTAAGATAATGCAATCACTGAAAGCTTCTTTAAAGCACTCCTAACTGCGTTGGTATATCAGAATAAATTCCTGAATAAAAAAGAGACTGCATTTGCAGTTTTCAAATACACAGAAATTTTGCACAAGGGAAAACGAATACATTTTGCCCCAAAACAGCTTTCGACATGTTTTTTTAAGGGGGCAAACAAAATACTGTGGCTTACCTCAACGTCCATTTTTTTGTTGTAACTCCAATAAGATCTGCATTAGTTTTTGATAGCTACCGGCTAGTTTGATTGCGACAGATAGTAAACGTAACACCCATCAGCATCTATACATACTATAGTAAGTACATTATCCCTCATTCACCTGAGCGGTGTATAAAAATGTATGTTTAGCACTCATCAGTAAGAAATATGCGATTATGATGGCAAGCTATTAGCGGAATATATAAAGTAATAATATTTAATTTTTAAAATGCGATTAATAATCAAGAATGCAAAGACTGCCTGCATTAACCCTGCCGCACAACCAAGCCGATTGAATGTGGACATTGCAGGAATAGAAATTGAAGATATACTGTTTCAGGTAAATATCGATCAGGCTATAAACTACTTCGGTATAACAGAATTACTCGACACTATAGGTGACCAGGAAATTAAGTCTCATCTTTTAAATTCAGAAGGTATAACCCACAAGACGTAGAACACATGATTAAGAGAACGGGCTTCAATAAGTGAAGTTACCGATTCGATAGCGTACATAAATCACAATAATTCATGCCTCTAAATACAGGTATTGTATCGACAGGAGACCAATTGTTCCCACTAATGATGACCAAAAAAAAGCAAGATGCTTCAGATAGCTTCAGCAAAATGCTGATTTCAGTATTAGTACATGATCTCAGACAACCATTTGCTACGCTTATCTCAGCTGCAGACATGATCAAATATGCAGATCACCCTTTATCCGAAGAAGAATTATATATGATCTTTGACCATATGCGTCATACGGCATCGAAAAGTATCAAACTGCTCGATGGGCTGGTTTTTTGGATGAAATCTCAAAGCAACGGTTATACTTATGAAGCACAACCATTACACTTACGTGATCTGATCAACAATGCTAATGGGCTGTATATTCATGATCAGGCGAGTAAAGCTATTCGTATTGCTAATACTATCCCAGAGCATCAACTCGTTCATGCAAATAAAGAAATGCTGCAATTCATTAATAGAAATATATTAAGTAATGCCACCAAATACTCTCCTCCAGGGGGAACCATAAACATATCATGCCGTGTTGAAGACAACCAGATTACAGTTGCCTTTGCAGATCAGGGGATGGGAATCAGGGAAGATCAGCTTGAACGGTTATTTAATACTCAGGATACCAGGGTGTTAGACAGCCATTATTTACAGGGCGCCGGAATTGCCTTAAGTATTTGCCAGGATATGATCTGGCAAATGGATGGAAAATTATGGGCGGAATCTGCATACGGTCATGGAGCCACTTTTTTCTATTCATTACCGCTTTTAGCGTAACTATGTATTCAGCCCTATATATCCATATAATATTAGGCTCCCTTTATCTCATTGCAAAAACGTACAAGAGTAGAAATAGTAAGTACCCATAAGGTATGAATCGAACACCTGAAATCAGCTATTTCATTGGGCCTTTACAGTTAGATCAACTCACGGAATAATCTTAAGATCAAAGCCCGAACACCAATTTATTCCGGAACACGGATCAAGTTGAAAACCTTGGGGCAGGTGACCTGTAATAGTTTGCCATCCAACTTTTCGAAATCTTCTAATACCCGTGTAATCAGTACTGAACAATTCCCTCTTCCGGGGTACTTCCCGTTGAATATACGCTAACACCCAGGCCAGACACATTTGATAATTGCTAAAGAAATCACGGAAGCTGATCCCCCGGTTGTCATAACTTTAAGAAAAACGTAGGTAACATGGCAACGCAATCAGGTCCATTCCTCTTTACCGGCAGGCTGGATAACGTAATTGGCTACGAACGCAATGGAGTTCACTTCCTGCGTAGTATGCCTGCCCGGGTAAAACAAACAACGGCCACCCGGCAGGCTGCCCGCAATTTTGGTATTGCCAGCCGTAAAGGCCGCCTCATACGCAAAGCATTCGCCCCCCACCTGGATCTTCGTTGCGACGACGCTTTCGTAAACCGGCTGAACAAAGTGCTGATACAATCCGGCGTACAGGGCATAAAAGGATACCGGTTCAACCGGCACACCGGCCTGGAAAAATTCTTCTCTCACTCCCCCATATTCACACCCGATGACATACTGCTGATTCCTGCACAGGAATTATCACGATTGTCCGGATTCACCCATTTTGAGATAAAAGCCATCGCTGTGCGGGCTCATTTTGCCCACCGGCGGGTTACAGGCGCAGTCTCCATCACAAAGATGATTGACCTCAGTAAACCGTTCGAAGGCATGGAACTAAACATGACCGTTCCGGGAAAAGGAACAGGGATCGTCGTATTACAGGTACGCGCTTTCCAGGGGAGCCTGGTTATGGACAACAGCAAATACATGACTGCAGAGGTGATCGCTGTAACTACAGCAGCATCTCCAATCCCACAAGCTGGTAAAATACACAGCAAACCACTATTGAAACGATGGCCATTGTACCAGGACGTACTGTCACTTAAGGGTTCTGCTATTGGCTACTCTTCATTAGCCTTACAACGGGAATGAACAGGTATAGCTTGTTCCTGACCGGCGATTGTTATCAGCTGCTCTTATATTATTTCCAGGAAATTGGTTCATGGATACCCATGTCCGGATGTATGAATACCGGCCTTTTTTACAGGTATATGCCTGATTGTTGCTTAGAAAAATACCCGATACCTCACTGCAGTTTTGCCCTGCGCTATTATACCCCAGCTAAAACTTCATTCACCACATCATCCATCCATCTTCAGATCAACTCCACCTTACCTGCACCATTCTCCCATTAATCCTCCTGCTTTCTCCTATCACTCCTTCATGCTGCCGCACTGGCTTGTATGGATGTAAGCGATTGTTCTTCATCCATACCAGGAGAACTATTACTAATCCCCCAAGTTTTCAACTTGATCCCGGAACACCCCGCACAACTCTCTATAAAACGACTAAATATAGGCACAAAAAAAAGGAAACAACCATTTCTGATTGTTTCCTTTAGCGGAGAGTCAGGGATTCGAACCCCGGGACCTGTTACAGTCAACAGTTTTCAAGACTGCCGCAATCGACCGCTCTGCCAACTCTCCAGGGACGCAAAAGTATGAAACTCCCTCAAACTAACAAATTTTTTTTCAAAAATTTTCTAAACCCGCTACCAGTAAGCATAAAATACAAACCGACAGTTGATTACCCCCTCCTCCTCCAGGCTGTTAGTCTTAAAATCTCCTGTCGGTCTTTGCCTGTCTGTAAGGGGAATCTCCTGTCGGTTTTTGTTTAATTCTTCACTCTTAACCTAAATTCTTCTGTTGTTTCCTACGTTTATCTATTGATGTTAAATATTACTTCCATCCTCCACCAAGCGAACGGTAAAGGTCTACCATCGCACTCAGACGCTGCCGGTCTATATCAGCCTTCGACAGCTCCGCCTGTAATGAACGGGATTGTGCGGTGATCACTTCCAGGTAGTTAGCCAGCCCACTGCGGAAAAGCAACTGTGCCTGCTGAACCGCCAGCTGGGAGGTACTTACCTGTCGTACGGCGATTTCCTGCTGACTCTTTGTTTTATCCAATTTCACCAACGCATCGCTCACCTCTCCTATAGCATTCAGTGCCGATTGCCTGAACTGGATCACGGCCTGCTCACGCTGTATCTTAGCCACTTCCAGCTGGGTTTTCAGCTGTCGGCGCTGGAAGATAGGCTGCGTCAGGCTTCCGGCCACTGTACCAAACAACGATGCCGGCATGTTAAACCAGGTGCTGGCCTTGAAGGCATTCAAACCTCCATTGGCGGTGATGTTCAGGGTTGGGTACATGCTTCCCTGCGCCACTCCTACCTGCGCATTGGCTGCTACCAGGCCCATTTCGGTGGCCCTCACATCCGGGCGGCGACTGATCATCGCCGCTGGTACGCCTGCAGGCAGTGAATCTGCTACATGGAAATCACCAAGGCCACTACCACGGGCTATAGTGGCCGGCAGTTCTCCTGTAAGAATACGTAACGCATTCTCCTGGATGGTGATTCCCTGCTCCAGCTGCGGTATCAGCATCTCTGCTGTCTGCTGCTGGGATATAGCCTGCTGCACACCCAGCTCAGTAACTTCTCCCGCTGCCTTCTGCAAACGGATCATCTTTACGATGGTGTCGCTGAGCTCCAGGTTCCTCCTGGCAATGGTGAGCTGATTATCCAGCATCAGCAGGTTGAAATAACTGTTGGCGATAGAAGCCACCAGACCGGTTCTTACTGCTCTCGCACCTTCGTACGACTGCAGATAACTGGCCAGCGCTGCTTCTTTCTGACGGCGAATCTTGCCCCATATATCTATCTCCCACGACATCCCCACGCCTATACTGAAATCTTCCAAATGATCTCCCAGGTTATTAACAGAGAGATTCAATCCTGTAAAACTGTTCTTTGAAGGGAAGTTGGTGTTAGCGGAAGCGGAGGCGGTGAATGCAGGCAACCACGCCAGTTTCGCCTGCTTCAAATAAGCTTCTGCTGTTTCTACCTTCTTTGCTGCCAGCTGCAGATCATAGTTGCCGGTAAGGGCCTTATCTATCAACTGCTGTAAAGTTGCATCAGTAAAAAAACGCTTCCATTCCATCTCCGCAATGCTGCTGTCCGATGGTGCTGCATTCCCGAACTGCTGGGGCAGCGCCACCGGTGGCCGCTGATAATTACGGCCAACCCGGCATGCTGCTAACCCTACAACTAAAAGGAATAATATGCTATGTCTTGTTTTCATTTGTCTTGTTTCTGATTCTGTTTAA
The DNA here is from genome assembly GCF_037893185.1 of Chitinophaga sp. 180180018-3. Classification (NCBI taxonomy): domain Bacteria; kingdom Pseudomonadati; phylum Bacteroidota; class Chitinophagia; order Chitinophagales; family Chitinophagaceae; genus Chitinophaga; species Chitinophaga sp. 180180018-3. The sequence continues at coordinate 5,458,202 of NZ_CP140772.1, forward strand.
TTGTTCAACCAGTATTAATGTACCAGTACTTCTTCGGAAGCCTCTACTACCATTGGTTTCCGGCTTATCTTTTCCTGCAGGTACTGGAATATCACATACAATACCGGGATCGCAAATACACCCAGTATCACGCCTGTGAGCATACCTCCGGCGGCACCGGTACTGATAGACCGGTTACCCAGGGCGGATGATCCTGTTGCACGCATCAGCGGCAACAAGCCCGCAATAAAGGCGAAAGAGGTCATGAGAATCGGGCGCAAACGGAGCTTGGCCGCACGTATAGCAGAAGCTACCAATCCCATACCACTGCGTCTGCGCTGTACGGCGTACTCCACAATCAGGATCGCGTTTTTCGCCAGCAACCCTATCAACATAATCAATCCTACCTGTACATAGATGTTGTTGTCGATACCAAACAGGTTGATGAATACAAACACACCAAAGATACCCAGCGGAATAGAGAGGATTACTGCCAGTGGCAATATGTAACTCTCATATTGTGCTGCCAGCAGGAAGTATACAAAGATGAGACACAGGCTAAAGATGATCACCGCCTGGTTACCTGCACTGATCTCTTCCTTCGTCATACCTACCCACTCATAGGTAAACCCTCTTGGCAGATACTTCGCTGCTACTTCTTCCACCGCTTTGATGGCGTCGCCACTGCTGTATCCGGGCTTAGCCTGACCGTTGATGGTTACAGCGTTGAACAGGTTGTTACGGGTTACTGTTTCAGGTCCGTATACCCGTTGCAGTGATACCATCGTGTTGATGGGTACCATCTCGCCATGCTGATTCTTTACGTATACCCCATCCAGTGAGGCAGGATCTTTACGGCGGTCCGCATCTGCCTGCACAATCACACGGTAGTACTTACCAAAACGGTTGAAGTCAGACGCATACATACTTCCGTAATACACCTGCATGGTTTGCAGGATATCACCCACGGCTACTCCCAGCTGCTTCGCCTTACGATCGTCGATCTCCAGCTCATATTGCGGATGTCCGTTGTTGAATGTGGTAAATGCAAAGGCAATCTCTTTACGCTGCATCAGCTCCCCAATAAATCCGTAGGCTGTTTGCCCCAGTTTGTCGAGCGGCCCACCTGTACGGTCCTGCAACACTACTTCGAAACCGGCTACGTTACTGAAACCCGGTACGGTAGGCATATTAAATACGAACACGCTTGCTTCCGGAATGCTGGCAAGTTTCTGCTGCAACATGCCCATAAGCGCATTGATGTCTTTGATGGCGCCACGATCAGCATGTGGCTTCAGTTTGATGAAACCTACGCCGGAGGTGGCACTGCTGGAGTTCGACAGGAAGTTGAAACCTGATACACTCAGATATGCTTTAGACGACTCCAGGTCTTTTACGATATGTTCTACTTTCGCCACTACTTCGCGGGTGCGCTCCAGAGAAGATCCGGGAGGCATGGTAACTGAATACACTGCAAATCCCTGGTCCTCTGTAGGAATAAACCCTGATGGCGTTTTGCGCATCAGCCACACAGTGGCGATGGTAACAATGATCAATCCACCAACAGCTACCCACCTGTTCTTGATCAGGAACTGCAGCCCGTTGCCATATTTAGAGGTCATGGCATTGAAGCCGGTATTGAATGCGGTAAAGAAACGCTGTCCGAAACCTTTCTTCGCCGGAGCTCCATGTTTTTCGTCATGTCCGGTTGCGTGGTTATTCTTCAATATCAGGGCACACAACGCAGGGCTCAGCGTCAACGCGTTCAGCGCCGAGATAAGGATGGCGATCGCCAGCGTGAAGGCAAACTGCCGGTAAAACACGCCCGCCGGGCCTTCCATGAAACCAACAGGAATGAACACGGCCGACATTACCAGCGTAATGGATATAATCGCACCGGATATCTCCTGCATAGACGATAAGGTCGCATTCCGCGGATTAGCCCCCCGCTCCATCTTCGCATGCACCGCTTCCACCACCACAATGGCGTCATCCACCACAATACCAATCGCCAGGATAAGCGCGAACAACGTCAGCAGGTTGATAGAGAACCCAAATAATTTCATGAAGAAGAAAGTACCTACAATGGCTACTGGTACCGCTATCGCAGGGATCAGCGTAGAACGCAGATCCTGCAGGAAGATGAATACCACAATGAATACCAGGATAAACGCTTCAATCAGCGTGTGTTTCACCTGGTCAATGGATTCGTCGAGGTATTCTTTGGTGCTATAGATATTAAAGTACTCGATACCGGTAGGCAAACTCGCGCCTGCTTTCTTCATTAATTTGTTGATATTCTCCTGTATCTCATTGGCGTTTGATCCTGATGTCTGGTTAATGGCAATACCAATACCATATTTACCATTCACACGGGTATCACTACCATAACTAAAGGAGCCAAATTCCACGCGGGCCACATCTTTCAGCCGTACTACAGAACCATCGGCATTGGCACGCAGAATAATGTCTTCGTACTGCTGGTTCTTGTTCAGCTTTCCTTTATACTTGATTACATATTCGAAAGATTCCTTGCTGGACTCTCCGAAACGGCCGGGAGCCGCTTCCAGATTCTGATCGTGGATAGCACCCAACACTTCCTGGGGCGACATATTATACGCTGTCAGCCTTTCAGGTTTGAGCCAGATACGCATGGAGTAATCCTTCGCGCCAAACACCATCGCCTGGCCTACCCCGTTCACACGCTGGATTTCCGGGATGATGTTAATCTTGGCGTAGTTCTGCAGAAATGTTTCGTCGTATTCAGGCTTGTCGCTCATCAGGTTCACCACCATGATCATGCTGGTCTGCTGTTTCTGCGTACTGATACCTGCCTGCACTACTTCTGCCGGCAGCAGACTGGTAGCTTTCGCTACGCGGTTCTGCACGTTTACGGCAGCCAGATCCGGATTCGTTCCAAGTTTGAAATAAATGTTCAGGGTCATGGAACCATCGTTGTTGGAGTTGGAGGTCATGTAAGTCATGTTCTCCACACCATTCACCGCCTCTTCTATGGGAGTGGCTACAGAACGTGCTACCACTTCCGCGTTGGCGCCCGGATAAGATGCTGTTACCGCAACACTCGGCGGCGCAATTTCCGGGAACTGGCTCATGGGCAGCGTATACAACGCCAGTATCCCCAGGATGACCAGTATGATGGATATAACTGTGGCCAATACCGGCCGTTCTATAAATTTTCTAAACATACAAGCAATAGAATTTAAGCGTCATCAATCTGATGGCGTTGGGGAAGGATGACTGCACCCGGCATCACCGTGTGCAGTTATCACCTTCGTGATGAAAAATTAGAGCGGCCTCACTTTCAACAGGCTGTCGAGCGACATCTGTTGCGGAGCGATCACGGTACCATCGTGCAGGCGGTCCAGACCAGTGTATACGATACGCTGACCAGCTTTAACGCCTTTCTCTACGAAATAATAGTTACCGCTTTTACCGGCTATAGTGATGGGAATACCAGTAACCTTGTTGCTGTCTGCCACTGCAAATACCATTACTTTATCCTGCAGTTCATAAGTAGCTTCTGTGGGTACTATTACCACATCTGCAAACTGTTCAGGCAAACGTACTTTTCCTGTATTACCGGAACGGAGTAACCCGGAAGTATTCGGGAACGTAGCCCGGAAGCTTACCGCACCCATTGTTTTATCGAACTGTCCTTCCATGGTTTCAATCCGTCCTTTCTCAGGATAAATACTGTTGTCGGCCAGCTTCAACTCCACTGCAGGCAGGTGTTTCACCTTATCTGCAATTGTATTGCCGGGTGTTTCGTTCTTAAATTTCAGGAACTCGGGTTCGCTCATGGAAAAATAAGCATACACCTCGTTTACGTCCGACAATATGGTGAGGGGCTGTGGTTCTGCCCTGCCAACCAACGCGCCTATCTTGTAAGGAATCCTTCCTATATATCCACTAACAGGAGCCGTGATCAGGGTATACCCTACATTGATGTGAGTAGATCCGAGCTGTGCCTGCGCCTGGCCTACTGCAGCTTTCGCAGCTTCGTAATTTGCCTGTGCAGTTTTTAGCTGTACATCAGATACTACATTGTTGTTTACCAGCGGCGTAAGCCTGTCTACTTCTACCTTTGCTTTTTCCAGGTTCGCTTTGGCAGCCTGTAATGAAGCACTGGCATTGCTTTGTTGTTCGCTGTACATCCGGTCGTTGATTTTGAATAAAGGTTGACCAGCTTTTACATAGGCACCTTCATCCACATAAATCTTTTCCAGTGTTCCTTCCACCTGTGGGCGGATTTCCACGTTGGTACGGCCTTCCAGCGCTGCGCTGAATTCCCTATAGGTAGTGGCCGGCACGGTGCTCAGCTTCAGCACAGGCAACGGTGCAGGAGGCGGCGCTTCGTTCTTCGCCTGAGATGCACTGCAGGCCGACATCACAGAAATAACGATCAAACTATAAAATAAGCCCGCCGGCAAATTAGCAATTGTTGATTTCAATGGTTTCATACATTTTTTTTAATAAAAAACTAAACAATAAGATCCCCTCCGGCGACCAAGGCCAGTTAAAGACAGCCTTGCTTCGCAGCAATCAATTTTCAATGACAGCATTCGGGTTGTGGTGAGTACAGGTAGGCAGCCCCGTAACACATGGGCACATATAACGTCACAGTCATTATATGTACTGACGCAGTATTTTGTTACTACTGCAACAAGAAAATCAGTAGATTTTGCGGTAGGCCGCTAGTAAATTCTCATCGGTTTTCTAATTTTAATGATGCACGGGCAACATCATTGTTTTTTAAAGACAGTGCAAAAATAGACAATTTAAGTTAACGGACGTTTAAATTATTACGGGTTTAATTGTACTTTTCACGGATACTCCTTTGAAACGATGCCGGAGTATATCCCGAATGTTTCTTAAAAAACCTGTTGAAATATGCGTCGTCCTCAAAATTCAATTGAGCAGCAATTTGTTTGATAGAATGTTCGCCCCAATATAAGAGACGTTTTGCTTCCATAATCCGCTTTTCGTCGATAATGTATTTTGCATTTTTCCCCAACAAGGCTTTCACGGTATCATTCAGATGACCAGGGGAAACATATAACATTTCTGCATAGTCGGATACCTGCGGCTTCTGATGGAAATGCTGATCTACCAGCATCTTGAATTGCCTCACCATATTATATTGTGAGCTTTCTCCGTTCATCCAGTTGCCCGAAGGCTCAGAAATTCTTCCACAGGCAATCACAAAAGCATTCAACAGGTTGCGGATGATCGCATCTTTGCGCAGCTTGTTTCCATGATACTCCTTGCGAATCAAATCTGCATACCCCAATACTTCCTCCAGCTCCTCCTCACTCAACGGAATCATTCCTGAACTGAAAACGCAACGCCAGCAACTCACTACACCCTGCATTTCCGGCACCAGAAAATCATCGGTGAAGTAAATATTGATCAGCTCTGCATCTTCACTCATTACATGCTGATGAACCTGGTCCGGCTCCAGCAACATCAATGCCGGTGCCTGTATGTGGTATTCCTTAAAATCGATCGACTGCCGGATTGTACCTTTAATTAATATATCTACACTATATCCATTATGACGGTGGGGAACATTCATTTCATCTCCAAAACACTCTCCTTTCCATTCGCCCATATAAAAATTAGCCCCCTCCGCGTAATCACAATTGGCGATCTCCACAACAGAACTACGTGTTGCAACACTTGCTATTACTTCCATTGTTGTTGTACTTTTTTGGGTAATGTTTTTTACTGTTTCCGTAGGGTAAAGGTAATTCATAAAATAACCCTTAGCCAACTATACGCGGTATAGATAGTTTCTATAACTACCTAATTGCTTACCTCCGGCTTCTCCTGAACCAGTACCAGGTCGCTCAGCTTCACATTAATCGGAATATTACCAATCTTCACAATGGCACGCTTATCCCTTATCTCCAGCACCTTACCTACCTGACGGTTGGTAGTAATCTTTACCTGCGATCCTATGGCGATTTCTCCTTTTACTTCTTCAAATTTCTCCTGTACTTTTTTGTTCAGCTTCTCATTATGCTGTTTCTCTCTTCTGCGGAACAAAAGGATTTCTGCCTGCTTCATCACTTTCTCCTTATCATCGGCACGTTTCCACTCTACAACAATCTGCTTCAGCTTACGCTCCATATCTTTCAGATACTGCAGATCTTCTTCCTTAATCTGGTTCTGCAATTTCAGCAGTGTGTATTGTTGTTGCTTACGCTCTTTGTCTGATAATATTTCGTACTCCTTTTTCAAACGCTCATTTTCTTTCAGCAACTTTTGCAAATCCTTCTCTTTATTCTCCACTTTCTGCAGGTCCTGCTCTGCTTTATTCAGCAACTTGTCGAGCCGGAAATGCCCTTCATCCACCAGCTTCTTTGCCCGGGCAATCAGCTGCGGCGGTAATCCTATGCGCTCGGCAATGGAAAAGGTGTAAGAGCTTCCCGGTTTACCTACCATCAGCTTATACATCGGCAACAGTGTCTCTTCATCAAAGCCCATTGCTCCGTTGATGATGCCTTTCACTTTATTGGCCATCACCTTCAGGTTGAGGTAGTGAGTGGTTACCACGCCAAAGGCATGTTTCTTCGCCAGTTCCTCCATGATTACTTCCGCGAAAGCGCCTCCCAGGTTAGGATCAGATCCGCTTCCCAGCTCATCTATGAAGAAAAGGGTTCTGCCATTGGCATTCTCCATGAAATACTTCATGTTCTTCAGATGCGAACTATAAGTACTCAGTTCAAATTCAAGCGACTGGGTATCTCCGATATGGATCATCAATTGCTTGAATATACCTATTTGGGAAGATGGATGAACCGGCACCAGCAGTCCCGCCTGCAACATCAGCTGGATCAGCCCTATCGTTTTGAGTGTAACCGTTTTACCGCCGGCATTCGGTCCGCTGATCACCAGGATGTGGTTATCCTTATCCAGGTTGATGCTCACCGGTATGGTCGGCTTCTGGTTTTTACGGTTGTATAATAACAGCAACGGATGATATGCCTGCACCAGGTTCAGCTCTGCATGTGGCAACAGCATCGGGTAATTGGCATCCATGTCCAGGGCCAGTTTCGCCTTGCCCCTGATAAAATCAAAGGTGCCCAGTATATCATGATAACTGTTCAGCAAAGGTGCATAAGTACTCAGTGAGGCGGTCATCGCTTTTAGTATGCGGTATACTTCGCGGTCTTCTTCTCTTTCAAGCGATTGTATATCGTTATTCAGCTCTATGGTTTCCTCCGGCTCCAGGAATGCGGTTTTACGGGTATCTGATTCTCCATGAATGATCCCTTTTACCATCCGCTTATTCTCTGCATAGATGGCTACTACCCGGCGTCCGTTGAGGAAAGCCTCTTCCTGGTCGGCCAGGTAATTGAGTTTCTGCAGCTTCTGCAGGATCCTGTCGAATACCCGCCGCAGCTCCGTACGCTTACGGAACAGGGATATACGGATGCGCGCCAGCTCGGGGGAGGCATTGTCTCTCACCTGTCCCAGCTCGTCCAGCACTTCATCGATGGTGGCAGTGATCTTTTTCTCGTAATGTGTGTCTTTGATGACATCATAAAGACCGGTATATTGCGTGCGCCGGTCGTGGTCGAAGAAGCGTACAATGCTATGCATACTTTCTGCCAGCTTACGCAGCAGCATGGCCTGTTCACCAGTGAGTACGGCGCCGTCGATTGCCAGCAGGCGCAATTCTCTCCTCAGATTCAGGATATAATCGTTCGGAAAATTCTCTTGTAACAGGGTAAGCTGTTTATATTCATGTGCCTGTTGCAGGGCTGTTTGTACATAATCAATATGTGTATGTAAGCGTAATCCTGCGGCCAGCTCTTTACCCAATTCTGTTTTGCAGTGCTCTTGCAGCAATGCCTGTACTTTATCGAATTCCAACTGCACTAACGCAGATTCAGGAAAATATTTCAAGGTGTTATATTATTTAATGTAAGAAGACACCAACAACCAGGGTCGTTTGTGACTGCGAATAGGTTTATAGTTTGCGCGAAAATGCGCGGCCAACGTTGTGGCGGAGAAAGTTAATCCGGGAAAATTATTAATTCTTGTCCATTGTTATTGTCATTATGCTATCAAACATCTCCGGTAACCCGGCTTTTATATCTGTTTCTGCTGCTGCTGACTTATATTGCTGGCGGTTTTTCGGGGCGCCCCCGGGTTCCTCTAAACTGCAAAAGAATGTTAAAGTTAAGTAACTCTGGCTTCTTCTCCATCATCTATTACGTAAATTATCATGGGAACCGGGGAATCCGGGTCCCGCCGGCGGGTAGCAATCCCTTTACAGTATTAGGTTCTGCCTGTTAAAAAAAATCCGTTTCTTTGAACTTTATTTTTATGAGAAAATATTCCATCTTCATTTTCCTGATCGCACTGGCCCTGTTTGCCTGTGCCCAACATAAAAACGATAAAGTACCCGGCGATATGGAAGTAAACAACAATCAAAAAAACGCAACCGCCACTTTCGGAGGCGGCTGCTTCTGGTGCACTGAGGCGCAATTTCAATACCTGGATGGTGTTCTTAAAGTAGAATCCGGCTACGCCGGCGGCTCCGTACCCAACCCCACCTACGAGCAGGTGTGCACAGGTACCACGGGCCACGCAGAGGTCATCCGCGTAACCTACGATCCCGCTAAAATCAGCTACGACGAGCTCCTGCAGGCTTTCTGGCTCAGCCACGATCCTACCCAGCTCAACCGCCAGGGCAACGATGTAGGCACGCAATACCGCAGCGTCATCTTCTATAACAGCGAAGAGCAAAAGGAAAAAGCGGAATTCTATAAAAAGAAACTGCAGGAATCCGGCGCCTACAATAAACCAATTGTCACGGAAATTGCTCCCATGACAGCATTCTATAAAGCGGAAGATTATCACCAGAACTACTATAACCAGAACGGCTCACAACCTTATTGCACCTTTGTGATCAAGCCCAAACTGGAGAAATTCAAAAAGGCCTTTGCCGGAAAATTAAAGAAAAGCAACTGATAATTAGTTGCTTTTCTTCATATATAAACAACTAAAAAATAACAGTTAGCTGCTATTAACTTCCTTTCTCTGCATTAAACCATGAAAATTCCCTATCTTCCTTATACTTAAAAATGTTCCACTCTTAATGAGCACTGATCAAAAATGTCCCTGGTGCGGGAGTATCACCACTATGAGCGCAACCACGGTAACCGGCCCTGAAGAGGCCCCAACCCTATGTCCACAATGCCAAAGGGTCATCTCGGAGATCGACCCGAAGATAGAAGCCGCCAAACGGTTGATCGAAGAAAAAACAATGCAGCTTTGCCTGAACGCAGGTAAGGCCAACGCCGTTGCCCATTATCTGACTGAAATCAACAAACTCCCGGATCACCACCTTTCCCCTCACGACGCCAAAGCCGCTGTAGAACAACTGATCAACGCCCGGGGTATACGCCGTGCCGTCAAGAAACCCGGTAAAAATGCCGGCGTCATCATTCTTATTGTTGCACTACTTGCTATTGCCAGTGTGGTGTACTTCTTCACACACACATAAATTTTTCAATTAACCATTATTATTGTACTTTTGTACTGTAATAAAGTCGATTACAGAATGAATAATTCAAGATTTCCCATCTCTTTGCACATTCTGACGCTGTTGGCCAGCGCAGAGGGGGAATTATTATCGTCCGACTATATTGCCGGCAGCATCAATATCAACCCGGTACTGGTACGCAAAGAGGTGAGCAACCTGCGTAACTACGGCCTCGTGGAAAGCAAGGAAGGAAAAAACGGAGGGGCCACCCTGGCCAAATCCGCTGATAAGATCCGGCTATCGGAAGTTTTTCATGCGGTGCAGCAGGCCTCCCTGCTGGGAAACAGCAAGAATAAACCCAATCCCGATTGCCCCATCGGCAAGCAAATCAATCAGCACCTCGATAGTCTTTATCTTGAAATAGAAGGAGCATTGCTGCATAAACTGGAGAAAATGAGCCTGGCAGATTTTCTTCGCCAATTCAAATAACAATAGCTGTCAGCAACTAAAAGCTAACCACAATATGGACCTCCACGATCTTAAAAATATTACAGCCGATTTTAAAAGCACCCACCGGATGCCGGTTATGTTCATTGGCCACGGCAACCCAATGAATGGTATCAGCGACAATGCTTTTACCCATGCCCTGAGCAAAATGGGAAAGGATGTGGGCAACCAACCCACTGCCATCCTTGTTATTTCAGCGCACTGGCTGACCAAAGGCACGCATGTATTAACTGCACCCAAACCTTCTACCATACACGATTTCGGCGGTTTCCCCGAAGCCCTGTATGCCGTACAATACCCGGCTCCCGGCGCGCCGGAACTGGCCAGGGAAACCAAACAGCTGATTACTTCCGCCGACGTAGTGGAAGATGACCAGTGGGGCCTCGATCATGGCTCATGGACGGTACTCCGCCATATGTACCCGAAGGCCGATGTACCTGTGTTCCAGCTAAGTATCGATTTCTATAAATCCCCGGAATACCATTTCAAACTGGCTGCCGAGCTGAAAGCGCTGCGCGACAAAGGCGTGCTGATCATGGGTAGCGGTAACATCGTACATAACCTGCGCCAGGTCAGCTTCTCGGATAATGCCCAACCGTTCGACTGGGCCCTTTCGTTCGATCATACAGTGAAGGAGAAACTGGAACAACGCGCCTTCAACGACCTGGTTAACTATCATACACTTGGCCGGGAAGCGCAGCTTTCCATTCCTACCAATGATCATTATCTTCCTATGTTATATACACTCGGGTTGATAGATAAGGAAGAAGATATCAGGTTTACATATGAAGAAATACAGAATGGGAGTATCAGCATGCGTTGCTTTACCACCGTTTAATACATCCCCTGTACGATATCAGGCTTTCAGCAGTTCGCCTTCTTTTTGCATGCCTGTTGTTTCCACGCAGATATCAATCGCTTTCAGCAACTCTTCTTTCATTTCTTCGGTCACCCGGCTATACCCGAACATCCGGGCAATAAACGGCACTGCTTCTTCCCTTTCAATCGCTACTGCATCCTTCACCACTCGTTCCAGTGCCACCCCAATTTCTTCTACAGCAATGTAGCCAATTTTCCGGGCAGATGCCGGTAACTGGCTTCTGTTGCGGACTACGGGCGTTGGCAAGTCTGTATCCCATAGGAACTGTCCTTTTATCTTAATGCGTTTGCTGGCATCTGAATGCCTGACGGCATGGCGCAGTATTTCACGGATACGCGGGCCCACACGGGTAATGCCTGCGGCCTCCACCATGCGGCGGGCCAGTTCATCGAAATGCACCGGGCTTTCCACATTCACCACCTGCTCTACCCAACCACACAGCTTCACCATAGGCGCCTGATGAAATTCCTGTTCCCGGATATCTTCCGGCAGCACCGCTTCTTCGTACGCAGGCACCTCTACGTTTTCTTCCTCCACTACTTCCCTCGTGATAGAAGGTTCTGCCACACGCTGCGCCGCCATCTGATCATCATCAATAGCCGCCGCTGTTCTGGCCTGCTCAATGACTTCCACGAGGCGATTCAGCTCTTTCTCCGGGTTACGGAACCAGTCGGTACTCCATACCCTGTACATCTTCCAGCCAATACCTTCCAGTACCTGCTGACGCAGGCGGTCACGGTCGCGGGCGGAACGGGCGGAGTGATAAGCCGCGCCATCACATTCAATTCCCAGCAGATACCTGCCGGGATACCGGGGATCTACAATAGCCATGTCTATATAAAATCCCTTCGAACCTACCTGTTTCCTTACCGTATATCCCAACGCTTCCAGTTTGGCAGCTACCATTTCCTCAAAGGGACTGTCGGCCGGCAAGCCGGTTTCTCCGGTCATATACAGCTTTCCATGCTGCGCGAAATAGAGGAAATTTTTCAGCGATTGTATGCCGTAGCTCCTGGTCCGGGTCACATCTATATCATCGGCCGTGATGTTGGTAAACACTTCACAGCGCATCTTCGCGCGGGTGATCAGTACATTCAGCCTTCTTTCGCCGCCGTCGTTATTCAGCGGACCAAACGACATGGCCACATACCCTTCCTCCGTACGCCCGTAACCGATAGAAATAAAGATCACATCCCGTTCGTCGCCCTGCACGTTTTCGAGGTTCTTCACGAAGAAGGGCTCGTTCTGATGTGCACTGAAAAACGATTCCAGCTCCGGCGCATTCCGGCGCCGCAGCTCCAGCTCATCGCTGATGGCCTGTCGCTGTGTGGTGCTGAAAGCCACCACTCCCAGGCTCAGGCCCGGATGCAGGCGGGCATGCTCCATCACTGCATCTGCTACAATAGCTGCTTCCTTCGGATTGGTGCGGGTTTTACCCCTGTCGTACGCGGTATCTTTCAGGTGATGGAATACCAGGCCCCGGCTGTCTTTATCACCCGGACTGGGGAATATCACCAGTTTGTTCTCGTAAAATTCATGATTGGAAAGCGTGATGAGCGATTCATGCCGGCTCCGGTAGTGCCAGCGCAGCATACGTTGCGGAGCACCCTGGGCGTCGCACAGGCCGAGGATACTTTGCATATCTGCAGTTACATTGTCTTCGTCATCCGTTTCCCGGGTCAGCGAATCAAAGAAACTGGTAGGAGGCAGCTGTTTATTATCTCCTACCACTACCAGTTGTTTGCCTCTCAAAATAGCGCCCAGTGCGTCTACCGGTTTCACCTGACTGGCCTCATCGAATATCACGAGGTCAAATTCCACCGCTCCCGGCGGGAGGAAATTGGCGATAGACAATGGGCTCATCATAAACACCGGTTTCACCGCCTGTATCACCACTCCTGCTTCCTGCATCAGTTTGCGGATGGGCATATGACGCGCTTTCTTATTGAACTCCGTGCGGAGGATATTAACCTGTCCGCCTGCCTCCAGCCGGGGCATCTGCTCCCAGTGCTGCAAGGCGGCACGGGCACGGTTATACTGAAGATTAACAACATCCAGCCTGCGGAACTGCTGTACAATTTCCTCATGTCCGCCTCTTTCAAACTTCCGGAGTGCAGGTTGTGATTTGATGGCTGTTTCCACCAGGTATTCGTACCAGTTTTTTTGCAGCGCTGTTTTCAGCCATTGCCGTGCACCTTCCCATTCCTGTGCCGGAGTAATCAGGCATTGCAGATTTTCCTGTATAGCCGTTTCCGTTACATTGTTCCAGGCGATGAGATGATGAATCTCCGGCAATTTGTTGATCCATGTTTGCAGCTGTGCCTGCTCTGCGTCAAACTCACCACGATAAATACCTGCACCCAATTCCAGTTCATCCAGCAATTGAGCGCGGCTTTGCTGATGCTCCTGCACAAGCCGGAGCATTCGTTCCGCATCTGCACGGGCCGTAGCGGCATCACGGTTGTTTTGCAGATAAACTGCCACTTCGGGCGAACAGCTGCCGGAAGCAATGCGTGTATGCAGTTCCGTAAGATAAGCAGTAGCTGTTTGCAGGGCAGCCCAGTTAGTCTGCGCTTTCTGCCAACGGCTGCCAAACAGGGTGCGGGCCAGTTCTGCATGTTCTTTCAACAGCGCATCTTCCCGTTTATACTCCATGATGGCATCCACATACTGCAGCTTTTCTTCGTTATAATCGGGCAGGCGATGCCTGCAAAGGGCTGCCAGCCGGCGATTGCTTCGTTTGTATGCACCTATGAGGAACTTGTACCATTTGTCGCCATGAGCCAGCAGATCCTGCCGGATTTCCAGCACATCCTGATCCCAGGCTTCAGGAATCAGCACTTCCTGGTATTGCAGCTGTATAGCAGTTGCTGCTTCGCCCGCGGTGAGCCAGTCGTGTAGCTCCTGTTGCTGCTGCAACCAGGCCTTATTGTTTACATCCAGCTCCTGCAGATCCGGTTGCCGTGCCAGCAGCTCACATATATCGATCAGTGTTTTGGTTGTTGGAATATTCGCCGGCGCTGTTATTCCCATCTTACCGGCTACGGCATTCGTTTGTTGCAGCAGTGCTTCCAGCGATGCGGCCGTTTTCTGCAGCTGATCGGCCAGGGCCTGTTGCTCATGCGGCAGCAACACGGTCAGCTGGCTGCCGCGAAAAGTAAGTGCCGCCGGCATTCCTGTTTCCTGCAAACAGGCCTGTATACGCAAAGCCATCGTGGTGGCCTTGTTCATGGCTGCCGCATCCCATTGTTCTATATCCGGTAACTGTATGGCCGGCAACACTATTCCGGCTGTTTCTTCGTTTAGCCTTAACAGGTAGCCAATCAGCTGATGGGCTGTCAGCCCGCTTTTACCTATAGTGTCGTTTATAGAGAGACAATAATCATTCAGTTCTTTTTTGTAGCTGTCCAGCAGCAGCACCTCTTCCTGCAGTTTCTGTATCCTGGGCCGGCCCAGCTCCAGCACGCGGCGCAGCTCCTGGTGCAGCTCCTTTTTATTGGCTTTGTGACTGTGAAGCTCCAGGCAGGCCTCGCCTAACTGAATATTATCCAGCCGGCGCTTTACTACTTCCAGTGCGGCCAGTTTCTCCGCAACAAACAACACTTTCTTCCCGCGCCCGATGGCATCTGCAATGATATTGGTGATCGTCTGCGATTTACCGGTTCCCGGAGGCCCTTGTATAACCAGGTTCCGTCCTTCCTGTACCGATAACATTGCCATTATCTGCGAACTGTCTGCATCCACTACCTGGAAAAGCTCGTGGGCAGGCGTATCCCGGTCAATGAAAACATCTTCCGGAATCTGTGGCTGATCGTCTGAAAAACCGTTCCCAAAAAGGCTCTGGATCACCGGATGCGTTAGTACATCATTGTTGTTTTGCCATTTGGATGCATCGAGGTCGTTATAAATCATGAATTTCCCAAAGGAGAAAAAACCCAGCTCAATGGCATCCGGCGCTACTTTCCAGCGTGGCATACTTTCCACGGCGGCAGCTACAGAAGCCAGATAATCATTCACCTCAAAATCTTCAGTATCCGGCAGATCAGGAATATCGATATTGAAATCCGCTTTCATTTTTGCCAGCAGGGAAATGTTGGCGCCTATTTCCTCAAGAGAATATTTCAACCGGAAACGTTCCCGCGCATCAGACCTGTCGAGACGAACGGGTATCATGATAAGCGGCGCCAGGCGGGCTTCCTGCTCTTTTTCATCTTCATACCAGTGCAACATTCCTAAAGACAGGTACAAAATATTCACCCCCTGTTCTTCAATGCTCATGCGGGCTGCATAATAGGTATTCAGCAGCTTTGTATGCAGGATGTTCGGCGTTTCGTTGGTTTGTAAACGGGTATCATAGATCGCCTCTTTCGATACGGGTTCATTGTATTCCACACTTTCCCCAGCCTGTTTTTTCTCGGACCGCCCGAGAAACGACATGGTTTTGTTTTCCCTCACCAGTATATCATAAATGGCGGCAGATTGTTCCTCAACAATATGTAAACCCTTACCCACGGGCAATCTGTAGTTCAACAAAGGATTTCTCAGACCTAAATCCAGTAACTCCTTGCGGGCAGATTCAAGCCTGGTTAATATGGATGCGATCATAATAAACGAAATGAAAACGCTGCAAATATAATTTTAATAAACGGTGAACAGGGAGAAGAAGTATATAAAGATTGAAATTAAGAATTAAGAGTAGAGAATTAAGAATAAAGCGCGAAGACCTTAGCGAATTATAATGTTTTACACATATTCGCTAAGGTCTTCGCGCTTTATTCTTAATTCTCTACTCTTAATTCTTAATTTTCAACGCCCCGATTTTCCCATCCATAGAACTTATCAGCACTTTATCCTTGCCTGCCGGCAAAATCGCATTAATAAGGCAGTTAGATAGTTTGTACTTCCAACGAAGCGTGTGTTGATGGCTGTCTACGGCATAAACAACACCTGAGTGGGTAGATACGTAAATGACGCCGTTACTTTCCACCGAAGGAGCAGGATCCAGTTCATATCCCATATCGAGACTGGCCTGCCACATGAGTGCGAGACTATCGGCGCGGGTGGATACGCCATACAGGCGGCCTTCCATCGTTTTGATGAATATTTCGCTGCTGTCGGCGGAGAGTCCGATGGATTCCCTGACTTTCTTATCCGGCATCGAGGTTCTCCAGATCACTTTGCCGGTTCCGGCGTCAAAAGCAGTCATATACCTATCTGGTGCCACGATGAATACCCTGTTATTAGCAGCAACCGGCCAGCAGGCGGCAGGAGAGAACATCCGGTTAGAGGCGCCGTTGTTCCATTTCCACTTCAGCTCGCCTGTACGGGCATCCAGGGCGTAGAAATCGTTGCCCCAGCTGCCAAAATAGATGTTACCGCCGTAATAAAGTGGTTTATCTTCCACGAAACCATTCACACCGCTGAACTCCCAAACCAGCTTTCCGCTTGCCACACTGATGGCCCTGAAATGCCCGTCGGAAGATCCCGTATAGGCGATACCGTTTACGATCAGTGTACTGGCCACAATTGGTTTGCCGGTTTCAAAACGCCATAACAGTTTCCCGTTGTCTGCCTGCAGACAATAGATATTGTTATCGGAAGATGCCACCACTACCCTGTTGCCCGTCACTTCGGGCGTTGCATAGATTTTACCTTTGGTAGCAAAGGTCCATTTCTTCTTTCCGTTTTGTAACTGTAACGCATATATTTCGCCGGCGGTATTGGTAGAGATCACCAGGTTGTTGTATAACGCCATGCCTGAACCTATATCGCTGTTATCCTGATATACCCATCCTGTTTTCACTGCAGGGAAAGAATCGTTCATGGCCTGCGAAGGGCGCGGGAACGCAGGTTGACCGGGCCGGGCCATATGGCTGGCCAGGGGTATCTCTGCCCAGTGACGGCTCCGGGTAACCAGCGGCGTGCGTTCTTCGAATACGGCTTTGCCGTTGCCCACGGTAACGATGTTATATCCACCGATACTGTCTTTAGCCCGGAGGTTAGACCGGCACATAACGCCGGGGATGTCTTCAAAATTAAAAACATGGTTCGCATGCCCGTGACCACAAAGGATCAGCTGTATGTTGTGTTTCTTCAACGGGTCTATGGCTTCATACCAGTTATTCAGATCAGCATTCTGCGGATAGTGATTTACATAAACAACCGGCGTAATGGTATCCATCTCCCTTAATTGTTTATTCAGCCATACTACATTCTCTCTTGGTACCTGTCCGGGTCCCATACGCATATTAGGTCCGCAGTTGGTGCCCAGGAAACGGTATCCGCCATACGTAAAGGAAAATGTTTCGCTGCCAAAAACCTTTCTGAAGGTATTGCCACCGCTCTCCGACCACTTGGTATCGTGATTGCCCGGAATAATATACCAGGGCTTGTGCAGTCCGTCCAGTACCGATTTCGCCAGCCGCAATTCTTCATCAGCGCCAAATTCCGTGATATCGCCGGAAATGACTACAAAGGCGAGTTCCGGCTGGGCATTGATATCGGCCACGGTTCGCTGCAGATCTTCCAGGGCATTGTCGCTTCCCACATGGGTATCAGATACCATGGCAAATTTGAATATCTTCTGCGCCTTTATTACCGGGGAAATCCCCGTCAGCAGCAGGCTCCACGCCAATAGCCTCGCATAATATTTCATATGATAACCTTTTCTTTCCTTGATCATTATTACTGCCAGAATGGATTTTGTACAAGTGCAGGGTTCAATAATATTTCATTCACGGGCAGCGGGAACAGATAATTCTTTTTTTCATCGAATGTTTTTACCTGGTGCGGATATACCCAGATATTGCCTTTGTCGCCACCTGTCAATTCATGATCAGACCCCAGGATGTAATACTGCACCGCCGGATTGGGGTTCGCAGGCTTCTGGTCCACTACTGCCACATCTGTTTTGCCGTCGCCATCCATGTCTATCTCTCCTTTTGCCGGGCAGTACATGCCCAGGAACTGTTCTGCCAGCAGATGGCCTTCTTTCCAGCGCATCAGATCCTGGTAGCGGAAACCTTCCATAGCCAGCTCTATGCGGCGTTCTCTTCTTACCTCCAGTATAATTGGATCGGACGTATGCTTATACAAGTTACTTACTTCCGGATCAGGTATAATAGCCGCGATATTGAGGTTCGGCATGCCTGCGCGGCGACGGATCAGGTTGATGGATTTATCGGCATCTGCCTGCGTAAACTGTCCCAGCTCTGCTTTTGCTTCTGCATAGTTCAACAGCACTTCTGCATAGCGGAATACGGGCAGGTCGTTGGTATTGGTATTATATCCGTCCTGATCAGTACCGGTTACAAACTTAACACATTGATACCCGGTTTGCGCCACACTGAAATCCGGCACCAGTTTTTTGGTAGTCCCAATGCGCATATACCCGGGTGTACGCATGATCTGCGCCATACGCGGGTCGCGGTTGGCTGTTTCCTGCAGGAAAGTTTCCTGGGCATATCCCGGCTGTGCCGAGAATGGGGTGCCATCCTTCATCAGAAATCCGTTTACGAATGATTTGGTGAATCCTGGCATCGCCAGTGTGGATACAGTAAATACGCCGTTAGCCGCATGTCTTTTTGCGAGCGTATTATCATACACTTCTGCCAGTATATATTCATCTGTATTGGCATTTTCTGCTGCAAACAGGTTCAGATAATCCTGGTTAGGATTGCCGGTGCTATACAGTTTAAAGCCGCTTGTAAACAAGGCAGATGAAGCATCCACAGCGGCCTGCAGCAAACTATTGGCTTGTGCACCCAGGTTCAGTTCATCATGATATTTCCGATAGGTTCCTTCGTATAGGCATACCCGTGCTTTCAGTGCCAGCGCGGCCCATTTACTCACCCGGCTTATATTCCGGATAGCAGGCAGGTGCGCAATCGCATAGTCGATATCTGAGAGGATAGAGTCGAACACCTGCTTGCGCGGCGTGCGTGGATTATACAGCTCAGGGCTGGCTTCGTTCAGGGAAGTGCTGTACCAGGGTACATCTCCGAAACGTTTTACCTTATCGAAATAGAACATGGCGCGGAACATCTTTGCCATGCCGGCATATTGCTCTTTCACGGAATCGGGCGCCTGCGCGCGACGATAATTCTCCAGGAAGTAGTTGATGTTACGTAAACGGTCCCAGGTCCAGTCGGCATCGCCGGCGCTGTTGGGCAACGGCAGTTTACCCGCGATCAGCGCGCTGTTGGAACACTCCACGTTATCGCTGCTGCCATCGGCCTGGAATACACTGCTGCCGGGAAGGTAGGTGTAAAATCCGTTTGTATAGATCTCCAGATCCTTTTCTGTATTAAAGAACTTTCCAGGCTCTATCTGGCTGATAGGTGACCTGTCGAGATAATCCTTCGCGCAGCTGCTCAGGATCGCGAGCCCTGGCAGGAGAATAGATATATAACAGATAATCTTCTTCATAATCTTCAGTTGTTAGCAGGTTAAAAATTCAGATCCAGTCCGGCTGTGAACGTACGCTGCATAGGGTACACGAAACCGGCTCCGTTGGAAGAGGCATCGGGTTCGTCGCCGATGGTTTCAGGATCAAATGCTTTCGATAGCTTCGTCCAGGTAAAGAGGTTTTGACCGGAGAAGTATACACGCACACGATTGAGGTGCAATTTTTTCACCAGTACATCGGGCACGGTATAGCCTATACTGAGATTCTTGAGACGCAGATAGGCTGCATTCTGCAGGTAACGTGTCTGCGGCAGGTTCAGCGCATCACCACTGGCAAATGCTTCGTATGCCCGTGGCCGTGGGAAGTAGGCATCGGTATGTGTTGGCGTCCAATAGTTGTTCTGTATATGATCATATACAGGCTGGTTCCACCTGTTATAAAATCCCCAGAAAACGCCGGACTCACCACGCGGATAAAAGTCTTTTTTACCAATGCCCTGGAAGAATACGTTTACATCTATATTCCGCCAGTTGGCGCCCAGGTTCACACCGTAGGAATAACGCGGGGTGGTATTGCCTATCAGCACCATATCGCCATGATCTGCCAGGGTGTATTTTCCGTTATAGATCACGCCATCGCCATTTACATCTTTAAACTTGATATCACCGGCCATAGGATGCCCATTCACTTTATATGGGATAGCGGATACTTTTTGCTGATCTGCATGTTTCAGGTATTCGTCGTCGGTCTGAAAGAAACCTTCTGTAATATAGCCCCAGATGCCGCCCAATACCTGGCCTTTGTAATAATCGCCGAGGTACTGATTGGGATTGTCGTAGCGAGTGATAGTGGTACGATAATCAGAAAGTACCACGGAAACGTTGTAGCCAAAAGGTTTTCCGCCCAGCTTGAAATCATCCTTCCATTTGAGCGACAGTTCCCAACCTTTGGTGCTGAGATCAGCTGCATTGGTAGAAGGCTCCGTAGTACCCAATACTGCAGGCAACGATTTGCTCTTAGTGAGCATGTTGATGGTCTGACGGTTATACCAGTCGGCTCCTACTTCGAGGCGGTTGTTGAGTAATCCTATATCCGCTCCAAAATCCAGTGTCCTCGCAGTTTCCCAGGTAAGGCTCCGGGCAACAAGTCCGGGTGCAAATGTTCCCGGAGGTTTTGTACCGTCAATGATAGCAGTAATAGGCGCTACTGTCATGGTACTGAAATAAGCATAATTGCCTACCTGCTGGTTGCCCAATGACCCATAGGAAGCTCTGAGCTTGAATGAATTAATTGCTGGTTTTAATCCGCTGAAAAACGATTCTTCGCTCATCAGCCAACCGGCGGATACGGATGGAAAGAAGCCATAACGCTTGCTGGAAGGGAAACGGGAGGTACCGTCGTAACGGCCGTTGGCTTCGATGAAATATCTGCGGTTATAGTTGTACGACAGGCGGTAAAACATACCTCTCAGTGCCCAGTCGCTGTTATTATCGCCCACTTTCATCTGACCTGAAGTAAGGTTCAGGGAACCGTAGTTATCGCTCAGATTATTCTCTGCATATGCATAATACTGGCGGTAACGGTTCTGTTCCTGGTTAAAGCCTACGAGCGCGTCTACATTGTGTTTGCCGAAGCTCTTTTCATATTCTGCATACAGGTTGATAACGCTGTATACATTCTCGTCGGTAGAGGTCTGGTAAAAATCTTTGTTGGAATAGTTGGCAACATGTCCGGGCTTATCTTCATACTTCAGCTGGCGGGCCTTGCGATCGTCGCGGCTCTGATTCCACACCATGGTACCGTCACCGTTAATGTGCAGCGAGTTATCGAAGAAGCTGGTTTTAAAGCCAACGGTATTGCGGAACAGCTGCCGCGTTTGTATCTCCCGGCCACCATCCTGAAGGCTGCCGAAAGTAAGCATACCAGCCTGTGTCCAGTTGCCTGAGGGCGTTTTGATGACTTCATAGGGGTTGGCGAATAACGACAGGTAACGATATGCGTTGAAATCGCCGTTCACGAATTTATTCGGTGCATTGTATTTGCCCTGATCATATTCGCTGTTGGTATAAATCTTCAGCCAGTCGAACGCTTGCAAATCAAGCCGGGAGCGAAAGTTGTAGCGGTTGTATTTATCAGTGGCCACGCGGAAGGTTCCATCCTGCGATTGAATGCCACCAGAAAGATAGTAGCTCACTTTATCTGTTCCACCGGAGATACTGAGAAAGTTTTTACTGAAAGGTTGTTTATCGTTGTAGAATGCCTTGTACCAATCCGTGTTTCCGCCACGGATCCAGGTATTATTGGAAGTATTCACTCCCAGTTCCGGCAGGGAGGGATCGGCCTGCCGTTGTTTCAGGTAGGCGATCACCGTTAGCATGTCTGTATTATCGATGCCCGCATAGCCTTTATAGGCTTCGTTCTGTAACGTAGCTGCTGCCAGCGGATCATTGATTACATGAGGCAGTCCAAGAGGAGAACTGTAGCCAAAGGAATTGGAATAATGAATATTCACTTTCCCTTTAGCGCCTTTCTTTGTGGTAACCAGGATCACGCCAAATGCAGCCCTGGCACCATAAATCGCGGAAGAAGCAGCATCTTTCAGTACAGATACGCTCTCTACATCTTCCGGGTTAATGAGATTGATATCGCCTTCTACTCCATCTATCAAAATCAACGGCCCACCACCGTTGATAGAAGTGAATCCTCTCAGGTTGAAACTACCGCCTCTGTCGGCACGGCCATCAGCGAAAGTAATGTTCAGGTTGGGTATTACGCCCTGTAATCCCTGTGCCACATTGGTAATCGGGCGGTTTTCAAACACCTCTTTGCCAGCCTGACTTACAGCGCCTGTGATGTCTTCCTTCTTTTTAGTACCGTAACCTACTACTATTACCTGCGACAATATTTTATCTTCCTGTTTCATTTTAACAGCCAGTGTCACATGGCTATCAGCTGCAATATCATAGCCGCTGTATTCCTTCTTTTCATAGCCGATGAGACTGAAAGTAAAAATGTATTTTCCTTTTGGCAGCCGCTGAAAGCTGAACATCCCGTGTTCATCACTTACTGTACCGGTTTTCGTTTTCTTTTCCGGGTCGGTGGCCACCACGTTTACGCCGGGCAGCGCAGCGCCTTTTTCATCATGAATAACGCCTTTCACCGCTGGCGCAGGCTGCTGGGCGCGTGCAGCCATCAACGGGATCAGGCACATTAGTAACAGGGCATAGCAATGCCGTATTGCCAAAGGCAACAGTTGTTTTCTGAACATCATAAAATTTAATTAACGGACAGGTATTCTAATTCAGAGATATTTCATTGTTTCATAAGACTGATACAATTAGTACTATCATTTTGCTGAACCTTCAGATTGTTCAGCTCAGCTATTGTTTTGACGATATCTTCCAACGCATCTGTTTTGTTGAATTCTCCCGTAAAGGTGGCTTTTCGTGATACACCGGATATCATAATCCGGCGATTGAATTGTGCCTGCAACACATCAATAACTTTATATAGCTTTTCGTTGTGGAATTCGAGTGTATGGTCGGTGATCACGGTGGCATTTACGGCGGTAGCCGGACTGGCAATGGCCGGTGTATGCGACCTGGCCACCAGTACGCCTGGCTTATCGGCAGCAACGCGGAACTCATCGCCCGGTTGCAGTATCACCTGTTCAAACGCTACCTGCATATGCGTTCCGGCGATGGCTACTTTTCCTTCGAGCAGCTTCACTCTTGTAGCGATATGCTTCCCTGTTTCCACATCGAAGCAGGTGCCCAGTGCCGTGGTGATCACCTCATTTGCAACAACACTGAAAGGATGTCGGGGATCACTGGCAGCGTTAAAACGTGCCTTACCTTCCAGGAAAATGCGGCGGTTGTTGCGGAAATCCAATGCAAACTTTACCTGTCCTCCGGGCGAAAGCCGGATCCAGGAACCATCTGCCAGGGGAATCTGCATTAATACGTTGCTGTTGTTTGCAATAGTAGTATCTATATTTCGTTTAGTCGTTTCAGTTAGCGCCAGTTGCGTCTGTTGTACATTGGTGCGGGAGTACTGCCAGTAAGCGCCTGCTGCCACCAGTATCAGTATAGCTGCGGCAGCCGCCCACCAGGTACCGGCGCCACGTTTCATGGTACGAATGTTATCGGTGTTTTCGCGAATAATGGTATCGCGCATCCGTGCTGATGTTGCCGGATCCGGTAAATAACCGGTGGGCTCCTCCCATCCTTCTTCCGGGAAGACATCATCCAGCAGCTCAGGGCGTTGCTCCAGTATATTCAGTATCTCTGCTTTCTCCGCGTCGGTACACTCCCCATTGAAATATTTTTGCAGGCGCAATCTGATATTGTCCATAAACGGAAAAGCAGGTTTTTAGGAGAGTATACGTACGTGACAGAAAAAACCCCTAGTGGGTTGGAATATTTTTTATTTAAGCAGGTGGCGTAGCTGTTTCAACGCCTGTGCGATATGGTTCTCGACGGTTCTGGGGGAGATCGCCAGTTGCAGTGCAATCTGTTTATAAGAGAAGCCCAGGTACCGGCTCATATGAAAAACTTTCTTTCTTACAGGAGGCATGGCCTCCATTATTTCCCGGATAACTTCCAGTTGTGCGTCATCTTCCTCTTCTGTAACAATATCCCGGGAAGCAGTAACATGGCGGTTATACTGCTGCCAGGCCCTGGCATCTCTCAGTTCCTTTCTCAACACATCTATCAGGGAGGTTTTCATAATGCGGAACAACTGCACCTGTAAAGGCCATTCATCAGACAATAAATGCCGGCTGTTCCATAGTTTTATAAAGGTGATCTGCACGAGTTCTTCTGCAAGATATCGTGAATTCGTTCTCTTGTAAAAATAACCATACAACCGTTCATGCCACTCATCATACACCTGTTCCAAAGCGGTATGATCTCCCGATCTTATTGCTGCTAACAAGTCATCCATGTTGATTGAATTACAGCACAAACCTACTGCTTGTCATAGTTGCCTGTATGTTATATTTATGTGAATCAGTTTTTCCGTGGCGGGTAATGTACAAAAATTTGATCAGCTGTATAGGGTGATTTTAATTTGATATGACGAAAAAGATTTTATGGCCCAGGGGAGCGCTTTGCCTCCCCTGGATGTATTGATGGCTGAATTATACAAACCAGCGAATGGCAGCCTTTCGGAGTTCATTGAGATCCGGGATGTTATCAGATGCCCAGGCAACGATCCCATCAGGACGTATCAATAGGGCGTTTGCACCCAGGCGGTCTTTCACATTACCTGAAATATACCTGATTTGATCTCCATATTCAGTTGCAAAAGTTTTAAGAGCAATATTCCCGTCAAAATCAAGCAACACTCCCCGGCCATCCTGCATGAACCCACCAATCCGGGAACCGTCTTCAAACTCAAAATCAGGAACACTGCGGCCTGTCAGCGGGTGACTGTCACCCAGATTGTACTGCATAAAAACGCCTCTCACCCTTCCTGCAAAATAGGTGGCGCCATCACGTGTATTCATAAGATCGTTGATAATTGCATTCAGTGCACGTGCAGGTGGATCAGGTTTCATGATGGCCACCTGTGCCCGCGACCAATCCAGCACCTGCGCGCCAATGGGATGCCGTTCGCTGTAATAGCTATCCAGCAAGCCTTCCGGCGCTCGTTCCCGGATAGTGGCAGCGAGCTTCCAGCCGAGATTCATGGCGTCGCCCAATCCAAGATTAAGCCCCTGACCTCCTAATGGCGAATGAATGTGTGCTGCATCGCCAGCCAGCAATACCCGTCCATTGCGGTAGATGGAGGCTTGCCGTGTCCGGTCGCCCCAGGTAGTGGCAACATGCAGGGCGGTGATTGTAACGTCGGTTTCCGAAATGCGGCGCAACACTTCCTGCACATGTTCAGGCGTAACCTGTTTATCTGTATTGCGAAAAGCACCGCCATCAAAATCCTGCATAATCAGGTAACCCGGCTGTGATTGCAGATACATGCCGGTTGCTGTCATGTTTCGGCCCGGGCGAAGTTTCTCCGGATCAGCGATATCAACCAGAACGGAGTAGCCGGTAAATTCGGGCTCCGTACCAATGAACTCAAAGCCACCTGCCTTGCGAACAGCACTGCGGCTTCCATCGCAGCCCACCAGCCATTTGCCTTTAAATGATTGTCTTTCCGATTGTACTGTCACTTCATCCGCAGTTTGCTGAAAGTCTGTAACGGCCAGCCCACACCTGATTTCTACTCCCAGCGCTTCTGCGCGGCGAGTCAGCACTGTTTCAACCTCCGCCATTTCAGACAACAAAACGGTGCCGGTGGAGCCTGGTAAATGATACTTCCATTGCGAGTTATCGATATCTCCCTCATAAAATGGAATTCCGGCGAAATGCCCCGCCTGGCGCCGTGGGCCTTGTTGTACCTGCCCGGCATGGGGGTTTTTAAGGCGTTTATGTATCTCAAGTTCATCTAACAATCCACGGCGGTAAAACGCTTCAATAGTAGGCATTGAAAGCCCCCGCATACCGAAAGGAAGTTGCTTCAGTGGAGAGCGTGGATCTGTTGCTTTTTCCAATATCAGCACCGAACATTCAGCCAGCGCCAGTTCACAGGCTAGGAACAGGCCCACAGGCCCTGCACCGGAGATGATTACATCGTAAACAGATTGATTTTGCGTAACGTTCATATAGTATGATTGAAACACAAAATTCCGGAATGTGCATCGGGTAGGCTTGTATAAACACGACAAAATAGTTGCCGGTTATTTCATTTGTGTTTTCGTGCAAATGCTGCCGGCGTAATACCAGTGTAGCGCTTAAATTCTCTGCTAAGATGGGATTGATCCGTATAGCCCAGCTCGTGAGCTAAGCCGGCAATATTAACGTCCGGATAATGCCATAATTGGTTTCGCACCTGCTCAAAACGGATCAGACCTGACACGTCTTTAACCGTGTAACCGGAAGATTGCTTGAACTTCCTTTCCAGGGTACGAACTGTTGTATGAGCCGCGGCGGCAATCCGGCTTACCGGTATAGCACCGTTTGCTTCCCTCATGGCAATTCCAGCTTTGAATAGCGTGCTGTCAACGGCCATCGGCAACCGCTTGTACAGGAAATACTCTTTTAGATACGTCACCGCTTCATCTATCCTGCCGGCATGAACGTACTTATTCAACGTGGCATGCAGCCGGGCTATAGGATGCTCAAATATATGTACGCTGTCTTTGCCGGATGACAGTCCGAGCAAATCAAATACTGTCCACGGATAGCACCTGATACCAATGATTTCCAAACAGGCTTTCGTATTTACAAGAACAGGCTGATTGAGCAGCCCCATGATAAACGGTGATGGCAATGGTTGCAGGCTTCCATTGAAAAAAATGCTGCAGGTATTTCCGAAATGGAAAATAATTTCTGCGTAGCCGTCGGGGAGTACTTCAAAAACAGCCGGCGCTTTTCTTTCGTACCAAAAGCATTTTATGGAATCACGTAACGCTTCGGGCGGTTCAAATTCTAAGTGTTGTGTATTGAAAAACAACATATTTGGGGGGATTTAACGGGTATCAAAACAACAGTGATATGATGTATATTTAAGCAGTAATAATATGCAAAATTAAATAAAATGAGGAAAATCAGGGGATGCAATTTTTCTCTTCGTGTTGTTACCATTTAAAAACAAAATCATGACGCAGGCTAACAGAGAAAGTTTGTGGAAACAATTTGGTGGTAGTATCGACATGCTGATCAATGCTGTTTCGGCATATCCTGAAAATCTTTGGTACAAGGAGAAAAAGTTTTTTTACATCTCCTATCATGTAGCTATTTTCCTGGACTACTACTTAACAATTCCGGCGGGGCCGCTCTCTTCACCGCTTCCGTTCACGCTTAGTGACGATGTTCCGGCTGATGGTATTGACGATATTGTTCCGGACAGGATTTATAGTCAGGAAGAAATACTGGCTTATTTGCAGGCAAGCAGGACGAAATGCCATGAACTTATCATTGGCATGACGGAGAGTGATTACGCGAAACAGTGGGTAGAGGTAGATGGTAATAAAGAGATGCCGGTTTTTGAATTGTTCTTATACAACATGCGTCATGTACAACATCATGCGGCGCAGTTGAATATGCTGGTGAGAAGGGATACGGGTAATGCGCCACGTTGGGTACGGGCGGCGAGGTAAAACTATATGCGGTAATTGGGTATAGGAAACGGTGGGGTTCGACAATACTCCTGACAACCATGCTATATAATTAGATACAAATAAATTATGTATTAACTTTATTAATAAAAAGCATTCGCCTGTATGAAAAAATCATTGACATTTATTTAGGATTTTCTGAGTCAGAACCTTGAACTCTTGAAAACTTTTTTGCACGGCATAAACATGTGCTCCAATTGCCCCATCAGCAGGCTTCAGTAAAAAAATTGGTTTGTGTGCATCCATGGACATTGGTGCCAAACTGCGATAATGCTTTAATAATGCTATACAGTTTTCATCATTATCAACTGTTATTGAATCATCAATATTAATGCTTGCTAAAACATACTTTTTGTATACTTCTGGAATCCGGTTCGCCCATTTCAGATACGATTTAACAGGACGACTTTCTTTTGCAGAATATTGCATTACAATATAACCCGCTGGTTCCGCCCTATTTTCTGGAATAGTTATTTTCTTAGGGACAAGTCCCTTACGTAAGCTCCACTCTTTCTTCCAATGCTGCAGAGTTGTACCCAAGTTTTTTATTCCTTGCAATGAGAAAAGGTCCGAAGCCACAGGCATAATGATAAAATCAGAGCTTATAGTAACTGCTCTATTGATTGCTCCAAGGTTCGGCCCAACGTCTACTAATACCACCTCAGCATTAAATCGGCCCGCTGCCTCATCAATGATTGTTTTAAAAATACTAGTAATACGAAATGAATAGGTGTCTCCATTCAAGCATTTCAGCCAAGCATCACTTAATCTATCTTCGAAGGTAGACAAAGCTAAGTTACCCAGAATTACACCCAGCTTATCATTAATGGACTCAATATGAACTGGCACAAATGGATCACCATCTACAATTGGTAGAATGGCATCCAAAATCGTAATAGGCTCCTCTTTTTCGTAAATTTCTTCAAATCGTTCATTAGTTAGAAACATCGATGTCAAATTGGACTGGGGATCCAAATCTATAGTAATGGTTCGTACACCTAGTTCGGACAACATCCAAGCTACATGATAAACTGTGGTAGTTTTTCCCACCCCACCCTTATTATTAAAGAACGTAATTATCCTCATTACCAATTGTTATTTATCGGAATAGAAACTTTAAATTTTGTAGTCAAATCCAAGTGAAAAACAGGCTCTCCATTGCCATTCTTTTCCAACTCAGCTTTAGCTCTTTTAACACCATAGTTAAAGCGATTTACATATCCCAAAATTTTCATCGATTCCGCTAATACCACATTTCTATAATCGCTAGCATTCGGAAAGTTCTGCGGCGTAGCCTCACCAAATAAACCACCTGAATTTATAATTTCAATGCGGTTAGAAAATTCATAGATGTAAATAGGAGCGTTTGATTCATAACTTCTGTGCATGATTGCATTCATCACTAATTCACGTAAAGCCCAGTATGGATAGTTACGAATACTTTGTTCCTGAAATGAATCAGCTTTCTGTGGTCGCTCCTTAATAATATTTCCTTTAATAAAATCATCAAGCAAACGTAACTCGGTAATTAAGGCTCCAGAAAATTTTTTTTCAAATTCTACATCATCAGTCATTTCCGTCCCCCCAAATTTTATATACTGAATGTAAGCACCAGGCAAATAAAATTCGGGATTCAAGCCAAATAGCAAAATACCAGCATTTGTTGGACACTTTTCTTTTGGATCATAAAAACGTAATGAAGCTAATTGCTCTTCTATTGTTCGTCCATTTTCTGCAAGTGTTTCTTTGTCGACTGCGGACGTTAAATAATTAATCTTAAATAAGTCCACACTGATATCTGCTAATGCTGCACCTAATGCAGGCACTAGATCAAATGTCTTTGCATTCGAAACTCGTTTTTCCGAAAGAATCCTCTCCTCTTCCACGGAGGCTTTATCTCTCCTTGGGCCGACTCTGATCCAACATCTTCCGTCATATCTAACCGGAGGGTAAGTGGAAGGCTTAACTTCAATTACAATTACATCACCACCATCTAATTGAAAAATAGGACTTACTATAATCGAAGGTTGAGGTAAAATTTTACCATTGGTTTTCATCCCTCCGATCTTTTGCAAATCATCATCTGTATATTTCTTTCCAGCTAGGGTACCATCATCATTGACACCAAGCAAAAGATATCCAGGGCACTTATGATTGGGAAAATCGTTGCTAAACGCGCAAATAGCTTGTCCGAGTTTATCGTCTGCGGTTGACCTAGTCCTCTCTACCCGGTCACTTTCCATTGTGCCTATTAACTCTTTTACCTTTTCTACTGTAATCATTTGTATTAATTAAGATTAGGTTTAACAAAAATACTCTACTGGATTCGTTGCAAAATAAACCATAGTAATACATTTGTAATGGTACTCCCTAATAATTTCGTTGAATTATAATTGTGATAAAAGAAAAACTGCAGTAAATAAAATTTACTAATAATTATTTTATACTACAAAAAAGCCAAAACCTTTCGCGATGTTTCTCTCTTCTCATATTGTATGGTACGAAATTCGAACAATTTCCTCAGTATTTAGAGATACAAATAGTATTTTCTGAGAGTCTGCACCTCCTAACATTTGACAACAGCATGGTACTTTCATAACAATGTAGAATAATTGGCTCAATTTATACCGAGAATATTGCTTTATTAGAGAGCATTTTCGAACCGCTAGTGTCAAGGAGGCTATTAAATTAATATACAATGTGGATAAAGCTTTCAGAGGAAATAAGAAAGGACAAACCGATGAAAAACCGATTTGTCCTTTCTTCGTGTCCCGGATTGGATTCGAACCAATGGCCTACTGCTTAGAAGGCAGTTGCTCTATCCAGCTGAGCTACCGAGACTTACACGTTCATTTAATCTCTGAAATGTGAAATAAATTGTTATATTTATCCCGCATTTTGGGAGTGCAAATTTATATAAAAATCTCTCAATAAATCAAAAATAATTTAATTTTCTTTAAATATAGACTTTGCTCGCTATGAATGTACAAATTGAATCAAGTTGGAAGGAAGCGTTAAAAGATGAATTTAACAAAGACTACTTTAATCAGATCGTCATGTTCCTCAAACATGAAAAAGCACTGGGTAAAGTCATTTATCCAGCGGGTAATCTGATTTTTAACGCTTTTGAAAAAACACCCATCGACAAGGTAAAGGTAGTGATATTGGGCCAGGACCCTTATCACGGACCAGGCCAGGCACATGGCCTCAGTTTCTCCGTACCTGACGGTGTGAAGCCCCCTCCTTCATTGGTGAACATCTACAAGGAAATGAAAAACGATCTGGGCCTGGAAATCCCCGAAAGCGGCAATCTTACAAAATGGGCGGAACACGGCGTAATGCTCCTCAACGCCTTCTTAACGGTAAGAGCCGGCGAACCTGCATCACACAGCAAAATCGGCTGGAGCGACTTTACCGACGCAGTGATCCGCAAAATATCCGAACAACGGAAGGACGTGGTATTCCTGCTCTGGGGCCGGTTTGCTCAGGATAAACAATACCTGATCGATGCCACCAGACATCATATACTACAGGCTGCACACCCCTCTCCTTTCAGCGCCGATAAAGGATTTTTCGGATGCAAACACTTTTCCCGCACCAACGAAATACTCACCAAGGCCGGAATTGAGCCGGTCGACTGGAGACTATAAACGCATGAGCTATGTTGAGAAATATATTCGGCAGAATATTCGCCCTATGGACCTTACTGCTGTTTGCTGGCACCATGTTAATCGTATTTATTCCTGTCTGGATCTTTTCATTCTGGCCGGATCCCACCAAAACAAAGGGTTTCCTCGCCATCGGCAGGGCATGGATGATCGTATTCATGCCATTGATCGGATGCCCCGTCAGAAGAAAAGGAACGGAATACTTTGCGCCAGACCAAACCTATGTGATAGTATGTAACCACAATTCCCTCATCGATGTACCGGTTACTACTGCCAAAACTCCAGGCCCTAATAAAACCCTGGCAAAATCATCGCTCGGCAAAATTCCGCTGTTCGGAGTAATGTACAGGATAGGCGGCATTATGGTAGACCGCAGCAGTGAGGCCAGCAGAAAACACAGTGTCGTGCAAATGAAAGAGGCACTGGACCTGGGATTACATATGCTCCTCTATCCCGAAGGTACCCGCAACCGGACTCCCGAGCCCCTGAAAGCATTTTATGATGGCGCTTTTGCCCTCGCTATCGATACCCAGAAGCCTATCATGCCTTCATTACTCTTTCATACCCGGAAAATACTGCCTGCAGAAAAGAAATTCTTTATGTGGCCACATCCCATCGAATACCATTTTCTGCCCCCGATCCCTACCGCCGGCCTGACCAGAGATGATCTGCCAGCCCTCAAGGAGAAAGTATTTCAGTTGATGACGAATTACTATGTAGCACACAATAGTCTTTAGTAAAATGCAGCGAGGATCATAACACAATATGATCCTCGCTGCATTTTACTAAAGACTAAAAGCTAAAGGCTAAAGACGCTATAAGTCGTAGAACTGTCTCGATCGGTTAATCCTCAGATCTCGCAAAATACCCGCCTTCGGATTAATAGTGATGCTGAACTGACGGAAAGTACCGAATGGTATGATGTTGATCGACATCTGCCAGCAATGCAGGTCGCGCGAGATATACATATTCGTATAGGCAATCTGCATATTGGTGAAATCAAAACCAGAGTTAAGCCCGATTTTCCATTTAGGCGTCAGACTGAAATCTCCGTTAAAACTCACATATTGTGTCACCCGCTTTACTACGCCTCCGGAGTCGGGAATAACAGTATTGGTATAAGCTAAACTGTAAGAGAGATCCAGGCGCCACGGGATATCAAAATCCACGTACTCGCCAGGATTATTACGTACCATCTGCAACTGTCGCTGCTGCGCAGCAAAGGCTGCATCCGTGCTTTGCGCATTCTGGATAGAATCAAGCTGCGCCTGCTTATTCTTACTCTTCTTGTCTTTCGATTGGAAAGATGTACTCAGCGATATACTGGCGTTAGTCAACCGTCCCAGGCTGAGCTTACCCTGCTGCCATACGTATTTGTCGAGGCGGTGCCCACGGGCATCTACCTGATACGGATCAATGTTACCAGTGGCAGAGATATTCAGTTTATCAAACAGGTTCGTTCTTGCATAGATACTGAAAGGCGACAGCTTAAATGAATCAGCCACCAGGTTGTAGCTACCGTTAATACCAAAACCATCCAGCAACTTTATCTTCTTTTCATGGCTCCCGCTGGTATCCTTCTTGGAAAATACCTTCATCTCCAGGTTATTATCCAATCCGAAACTGATACCGCCAAACGATCCCATACCCGGCACACCAACAATAGCTCCATCAAACATCGATACCATGGTGGAGTCTTTCTCTTTGTTGTACCTGTATTTGTAATAGTATTTGCTCGACAGATCAGGCCTGTAAGACATACTGATATTAGGCCGCACCACGTGACGGATCGCCCTTACTTTAGATGTTTTCTTAAAGGCATACATACCATATACGGCCGTCGACAGCGATACACCGGCGCTTACATCACGTGCAGTGAAGAGCCCCGACTGATAGATACTGTCAACGCCGCCTTTATCAGTTGATCCCGGAATGGGTTTATTGTCGTTCCACTGACGCAACAGCTTCTTGGCATACCAGTATTCGGTGTAGTTAACACTGGGCGATAAAGTGAATGTTTTAAATACCGGAATGGAGAACGAAATCGGGATACTGTGCTGCATACCGGTTTGCATCGCATTAAACATCGACTGCTTACCAAAGGCCGAATCTTTGAAATTAGCCTGGTTACGCAATATGCCATTGTAGGAA
Source organism: Chitinophaga sp. 180180018-3 (assembly GCF_037893185.1). NCBI lineage: Bacteria > Pseudomonadati > Bacteroidota > Chitinophagia > Chitinophagales > Chitinophagaceae > Chitinophaga > Chitinophaga sp. 180180018-3. The sequence continues at coordinate 5,491,493 of NZ_CP140772.1, forward strand.
ATACCTATCTTATGATACCATTTGGGAGAACCTACCATTTCCTTAGGCTGGAAAGGATAAATCGTATTTACCGTGAAAGTAGCGTCCGGGAACGAAATAGACACATCCCGGGTACTAAGGTTCTGAGAATGGTTCAATCCCAGCGTAAGGTTATAAGGCTTGCCCTGCCATGTTTTGGAGAAGGTAATAGAAGACCCTATATTGTTGTTTACGCGGGTATTATAATCATATACATTAAACTGATTGTAGGTAGATGTACCAAAGTTAACAGCTGCTCCAAAGTTCACGCCTGGCCGGGCCTTGCTGTCCATGCTGTGGTTCCAGGTAACGCGGAAGTCCTTGGAGTTACTGAACTCAGATTTCACCGCCGGATCTCCAAAACGGGTATTGGCAAAGCTCAGGTTCAGCCCTCCGTTATATTTATAACGCTTCCGGTAAGTGGGGCTGGCCGTCAGGCTCCAGCTGCCATAAGAGTAAACATCCCCTCTCATGGTAAGGTCAAAATGCTCCCCCAGACCTATATAATACCCTCCGTTTTCCAAACCGATACCTTTCTGCTGGTTCACTACATACTGAGGAGGCAGGATACCGGAACGCTGTCCCTGTGTGATGGGGAAAATGGCAAACGGAATGAACAAAGGAGTGGGAATGCCCTCTATTTCCAGGTTGGCCGGGCCGGAGATCACCAGCTTATCGGGGATCACCTTGATTTTACGCGCCCGGAAACTGAAGTGCGGTGTATCCAGGTTACAGGTGGTATAACCATTCTTGAAACCGAAAATACTGTTGTCAGGTCCTTTTTTGGTTTGTTCACTATGAATATATCCCTCTCCGTACTGCGACTTGGTATGATAAATCTTTGCTTTCTGGGAGGTAAAGCTGTATTTGAGTGTATCAGACTCGAAGCTCTGTCCGCCATCATTCATCACCGGTCCGCCAAAAAACTTACCCGCCGTATCTTTGGCATTGGTCGCTTCCAGGATACCGGTTTCCTGGTCGAAATTCATTTTTTCGGCGGAGAGATCAATAGTTTTGTATTTTGTGTTCGCGGTGCCGTACAGGTAAAACTTTTTGGCCGGAACCATCAGGATGATGGAATCCTTTGCCTTATAGCTTACCGGAGCATCCAGGGTATCCTTGGAGATCTTTGGCACAAAGAGCGTATCTACTGTTCGCTCGCCGGAAGTATCAGCCCCGGGAGATAACGTAGTACTATCATTTGCGCCTGCCGGCAGTTTAGCCCTGGTGGTGTCCTTTGAAGCCCGGAGTTTAGCTTTAGTAGAGTCTTTCCTTATTACAGGGGTCGTGTCTGCCAAATTTTTGTTAAAAAAAGCTGGCGCATGTGGCTTTCCTCCTGCAACTGCATCTATAATAAAAGGAATGGCAATAAACATACCGGCCAAAACCAGGTATGTATGTCTAAAAAGCTTTTTATAGTTATTTTTGTAGCTAGCGTTCATGTGTTACGGCGGCCACAAACCTACAAGATTTTATACAATTTATTACAAATGGTAACTTGTAGTATGAAAAGATCCGTATGTATACAAGTGGCGAAAAGGCGCATGGAGCAAGAGGATGATTTACTTTAACAGATAAACTTATTTTTTTATTTTTTGTGAAAAACAGCACCCATTAAAATGAGAATCATGCGCTGGAACCGATTTTGGACTTTAGGACTGGGAACATTATTCACCTGTACCTTTTTTATCCAGGCCAAAAACAATCCCGTTACTCCCAAACAGGACAGGCCTATCAAAACCATTATTATAGATGCCGGCCACGGTGGCGAAGATTCCGGGGCCAAAGGAAGCTATTCTACCGAAAAACAAGTCACCCTTGAAGTAGCCCTGAAACTCGGGAAACTCCTGGAAGAAAATATGCCCGATGTAAAGGTAGTGTATACACGAAAATCGGACCGTTTTGATGATGTGCGCAGAAAAGCCCAGATCGCGAACGAAAATAAAGGCGATCTTTTTGTGTCTATCCACTGTAATTCTACCGGAAAGATCAGGAAGATAGTTGATTACAGAACAGTTTACCATCGGAAAGGCAAACGCAAGATAGCTACCAAACAGCCCGTGTATGCCTATTTCCCGAGCAACGCCAAAGGTACAGAAACTTATATCTGGGCTACCAGCAAAAACAACGCTAAAATGGAATCACTGAAACAGAATTCCGTTATCGTGCTGGATGCCAACTCCGAAGAAACCAAACAGCTGATGGACGATACCGATCCGGAAACTTTCATTCTGCTGAACACACTCCGGAATGCTTATTTCGACCAAAGCCTGCGCCTTTCCGGCCTGATTGAAGATGAATTTACCAGGGTAGGTCGTATCAGCCGCGGCGCCCGCCAGAGAAATGAAAAAGGAATCTGGGTGCTCTCCGCTACGGCAATGCCCAGTGTATTGGTGGAACTCGGATTTATCAGCAATCCCGAAGAAGAGGATTACCTGAACTCCAACAGCGGCCAGGGTGAATTGGCAAACTGTATATATAAAGCCATTAAACACTACCGCGATGAACTGGACCGCTTCACCAATAACCGCAATTCCCAGCCTTCTACCACCCGCGTGAATAAAAAGGGCAAAAGCAACCCCGCTGCTCCGCAACAGGGCGACAGCTATTGCGTGCAATTGATGCTTACAGATAAGATATATAAACCAGGAGCTTCCATTTTCAGGAAGCTCCATGGTGATGTCAACCGCCAGCCGATTGTCATGAATAAAAAAAAAATGAACAAATATATCTGGGGCCGTTTCAAAACAGACCAGCAAGCCTCGGGGGCCTTGCGCAAAGCCCGGAAATTAGGATTTAAAGACGCCTTTGTCACATCTTGCTAATCCCCCCTCTCTACTATATTCTACCCCATCCCTCTACCCCTTTTCCGCTTTTTTTATTACCAACATTTTTTGCTGACTACGTCCCGTGCACGCTTTTTGTTTATTTTTGCGTGAACGTATACGAATCTCATGCTCAAATTATCTAATGAAACCAAAGTGGGTATACTAACCGTGCTGGGTATAACCTTACTTGTGCTGGGCTTTAATTTACTGAAAGGAAAAAGCCTGTTTTCTCATAACAGGACTATTTATGCGGTATATAAACAGGTGAATGGCCTGCAACCGGCCAACGCCGTGCAGGTAAACGGGCTGGGTGTAGGTAATGTTGCGAATCTGGAGGTAATGGAAAATGATCCTTCCCGCATCCTTGTAACACTGACCCTTACTAAAAAAATCGAAATCCCGCGCAACTCCGTTGCCCATATCAGCAGCGATCTGCTGGGTACCAGAACCGTGCAGATAGACCTGGGTAACGCTACCGAATATCTGAAAAGCGGAGATACCGTTTATGCTGCCGTAGACGGCTCTATGACAGATGCCATCAAAGAACAGGTCAGCCCGCTGATTAAGAAACTACAGGGAACCCTTTCTAATGTAGACTCAGTACTGCTCGCTGTAAACGCCATTCTGGATACTAACGCCAAAGGAAACCTGCAGGAAGCTATCCGCAACCTGAATGTGACTATGCGTAACTTTACCCATACCTCCGCATCTCTCAACAGTATGTTGGATCCGGATAAAGGTAATATCCAGAAAACCTTCAATAACCTCGCCGCTGTTACCGGTAACCTGAAGGATAATAATGCTAAGATCACCGGTATCCTCGACAATGCACAGAAAGCCACCGGCGCCCTCGCCAATGGCCAGATCGATAAAACACTGCTGGAGCTTCAGCAAACTGTCAATAACCTGAACCACACCATGGCCAAGCTGAACTCTACTGACGGTACCGCTGGCCTCATGCTGAACGATAAAAAAGTGTATAATAACCTGCAGTACTCGCTGGGTAACCTGAATAAACTGCTGGAAGATCTGCGGGTCAATCCTAAACGCTACGTACACTTCTCCCTGTTTGGCAAAAAAGATAAAACGAAACCACTGCCCTCCGACTCGGCAATGGCTCAATAATAAGCATCAATGCATCGATATATAAAATCAGGGATCTTCCTGGCCATTATCTGCTTCTTCGCAGCTACGGCCAACGCCCAGTTTCCGGCGCAACCCGCACCGAAATCCGGGTCAGTTATTGAAATTGTACACGCCGACTCACTGCTTCAGGTGAAACGAGACTCCAGTCTCATGACCCGTATCCTCGGGCATGCAGTCTTCAAACAGGGCTCTACCACCTTCACCTGCGACAGCGCCATCAGAAATGATAAAACAAATATTATCGACGCTTATGGCAATATCCACATCAATCAGGCCGATAGTGTACACATTTACGGCAACTACCTCAACTACGACGCCACTACCCGCATCGCCATACTCCGCGAAAATGCCAGGCTGACGGATGGTAAAGTGACCATCACCGGCCCCGAACTGCAATATGATATGAACGCCAAGATCGGCTCTTATCTGCAGGGCGGAAAACTGGTGAATGGTAAAAGCGTACTTACCAGCAACGAGGGCTACTATTATACGGAAACCAAAGAGATGCACTTCATACAGAATGTATTGCTGGTAGATCCGGAATATACCCTCAGCACCAGCGAACTGCTGTACAACACCGCTACCAAAATAGCCAACATCGTTGCGCCAACTACTATCAACAGCAACGATAAAACCGTGATGTACACCAGCAGCGGTTACTACGATACCGAAAAAGGCTACGGTAATTTCGGTAACCGCCCCACCATCGAAGATAGCACCGGCATCATCACTGCCGATAATATCGAAATGGACAAACTCAATGGCATGGCCTATGCCACCGGTAATATGGTCTATAAGGATACCACCCGCAAAATGTCGCTGCTGGCCAATAAAGGAATCGTTAATCAAAGGGAAAAAACAGTGCTCGCTGTTCAAAAGCCCCTCCTGATCATGGAGAAAAATAAAGATACCCTGTACATGGCCGCTGATACGATGTTTTCAGGAGTTGTTCGTCCTGACGACAGTCTCGCAATTCCCTCTGTGGCCGGGCTCCGGCGTACACCGGAATCTCCGACCAGGAACCTGAAAGCGCTCCAAACCAAACGGCCTCCGGAACGGTTCACAGCAACGATTTCACCCATCAATAAAGGCGACTCCATTGCCAAAAAGCAACTCGATAGTATTCCAGGCAACATCATGATGTTCATGGCCGACAGTGCACTGAAAGTCACGCGGCAAAAACTGGATACCGCTATGGTAAAGAACGTAAAAATAGCCCCCGTCCCCGAAGTTAAGCTGCAGGATTCACTTCCCGGCGTCAAACACTATGCGGGTAGTATGGCACTCAAACGACCACAAAAGGATACCGCCGAACAACGGTATATCCTGGCATACCACCATGTGAGAATGTTCTCGGATTCGTTACAGGGCGTGTCCGACAGCCTTTACTATAGCTCCAAAGATTCTATTTTCCGCTTCTTCGGCAAACCAGTGCTCTGGTCTAATAGCACAACACAGCTGAGTGGTGATACCATTCTCATGTTCACCAAAAATCAGACTGCCGACAAAATGCTGCTGAAAAATAATGGCTTTATCATCAATGAAGCCGGCCCTGATATGTACAACCAGATCAAGGGAAACCTGATTACCGGTTATGTAGTCGGCGAAACACTCGACTGGATGCATGTGGAAGGAAACGCGGAAACGATTAACTACATCAAAGACCAGGCAGGCGCTTATATGAGCGTCAACAAAGCCCAGTGTGCTATTATCAATATATTCTTCAAGAAAGGAGAAGTAGATAAAGTAGTGCTGATCAAAGATCCTGAAGGCACGGTGTACCCATTCCCTAAACGGCCTAAAGAACAGCTGCTGTTGGAGAACTTCAAATGGGACAAGAAACGGCAACCGAAAAGCAAATACGAGCTAATGCAATAATTTTCAATAATACCGGAACTGGTTGCCAACAAAAAGGGCAACCAGTTTTGTTTTATAGGAAGTATTTTTCACCTAAATAACTGATCGTGATCCGGAAATCTATCCACATCATTCATAAAACACTGATATCCCCGATTCATACTTTTCTGAAAGACAGCCGGGCAGTAGGAATTGTGCTCATCATCTGCACTATTGTGTCGATGATACTGGCTAATTCCGGGATACAGGACGATTATGTTGGTTTCTGGAACACCCTTTTTGACCCTGGCAACGAGCATCATTACCACTACCGGTCCTTATATCTTCCTAACTCCTATCTGTTATGGATAAACGACGGCATGATGGTATGGTTCTTTTTTCTGGTGGGAATGGAGATCAAAAGAGAACTCACGATCGGTGAACTTTCATCTGTACGCAAGTCTATATTACCTGTGCTGGCGGCCATCGGAGGCATGTTATTCCCTGCATTGATCTTTGCACTTTTTAATAAAAACACGCCGTATGCCCACGGCTGGGGCATTCCCATGGCCACTGACATCGCCTTCTCCCTGGGTATACTATCGCTGCTGGGCCGCCGGGTGCCAGTGTCACTGAAGATATTCCTGATGGCCCTGGCTATCATCGACGATCTGGGCGCAATTCTGACTATCGCTGTCTTCTATACCCCACATCTCGATATCAAATACCTGCTTATCGGCGGTGGAGTGCTGCTGATACCCATATTACTTAATTTTCTGAAAGTACAACGGCTGATCCTGTATTTGATACCAGGCGTGGTGCTATGGTACTGCCTGTTCAATTCCGGCGTACATGCCACCATTGCAGGCGTGTTGCTTGCCTTTTGCATCCCTCAGGATAAGATTGCATCCCTGGTTCATGGCCTGCATGATCCGGTGAACTTTATTATCATGCCCATTTTTGCCCTGGCTAATACAGCTATACAGCTGCCTTCCGATATCCATGGCGCGTTAAATAATAACATCAGTTACGGCATTATAGCCGGATTGGTAATTGGTAAACCTCTGGGAATATTTACCCTGTCGTTCATTGCAGTGAAACTGAAACTGGCCACACTCCCTTCCCATTCCAATTGGTGGCAGCTGGCCGGGATCGGCCTTATTGCAGGGATCGGCTTTACGATGTCTATCTTTATATCTTCTCTCGCTTATGATGAAAGAGAATTACAGATTATAGCTATCATGTCTGTTATTGTTGCCTCTGTCATTGCAGGATTCGCCGGATTTATTTTTCTTCGCACCCTTAAACCTGTTGGCACTGTTCTTGCGCAACAAGGCTGATTTTAATCGTCGTCAACATACTTTAGAGGGAAAGCCAACGTTTTTGGACGTATATATTTAAGTTTAATTCAAACAAGACATCATGAAAAAAGTCGTGTTATTATTCAGCCTTATTGCAGCTATAGCAATTCAGGCCAACGCGCAAAGAAAAAAGAGCTATCAAAGCAGTGATCCGGCCAACTACAATACTGCATTAGGTATCCGTTTGAATCCGTGGGTAGTAGGGTTTACCGTTAAACACTTTATCCAGGGGCCACATGCCATTGAAGGTATCATCAGCACTAACCACGAACACAGGAATAACGTTACCTTCACAGCGTTATATGAATACAACTGGAACGTGGGAATGCCCGGCCTGAACATGTATGCCGGCGGTGGTGCACACCTTGGTATTTATGATCGCCGCGACTATGACTGGGATCGTTATGTGAACAAGGGCAATGGCTCTTACGTATCACCCGGATTGGATGGTATCATAGGCATCGAATACACTTTCAAGAAATTTCCATTAAACATTAGTGCCGATCTGAAACCTTACGTACAGTTTGTGGGCCCCACTAACTACATCGGTGAGGAGATCGGCGGTGTGTCTGCCAGATTTGCTTTCTAAGTAAGGCGACCACTTCATTTACAAACGGATCATGAGGCAAGCATGGTCCGTTTTTTTATGTTCCTGATTTTGGAGTAATTTTATTGTTCAACATCCGGACATGAAAATCTTTTCAGCTGCACAAATCAGGGAGGCCGACGCCTACACCATTGAGCATGAACCTATCAGTAGTGCCGACCTGATGGAAAGGGCTGCCGGCAAATGTGCAGCCTGGCTGGAAGACCACTATTCGCTTCAACATCCCATCTATATTTTCTGCGGAAAAGGTAATAACGGAGGAGACGGTCTGGTTATAGCCCGGCTATTGCTGGAACGCGGTTACTCCGTTTATACCGGCGTACTACAGCACAGCAGCAAGGCCAGCCCGGATCATGAAGCAAAACTGCAGTTACTGCAAACGAAATGCAATGCCTTACCGGCACCGGATAAAGATCATACCGGCGCCCCATCCTGCCTTTACGAAATTGGCGATGTATCTGATTTTCCGGCACTCCCTCCCGGCGCCGTGATTGTTGACGCCATCTTCGGTACTGGTATGAGCCGGCCGGTGGATGGCTGGGTAGCCGCAGTTATTCACCTGATCAACGATCAACACCATAAACACCACGTGGTGGCCATCGATATGCCTTCCGGTCTCATGGCAGATCACAGCAGTATACACCATCCGGTGGTACAGGCACATTTTACATTAAGCTTCGAGTTTTATAAACTGGCTTTCCTGTTACCGGAAAATGCCACATGTACCGGTGATGTGCACATATTACCGATAGGACTACATCCCGCATATATAACGCAAACGTCTACACGCTTTCACCTGGCCGACCGTGATATTATGCGTACCATATATCGCCCCAGGGATCCCTTTGCGCATAAAGGTACCTACGGCCACGCCCTGCTGATCGCAGGCAGTTACGGAAAAATGGGCGCCGCTGTGCTCAGCGCAAAGGCCTGCCTGCGCGCCGGTGTTGGCCTGCTCACCTGCCATGTACCCGCCTGTGGTATACAAATCATGCAGATCAGCGAGCCTGCTGCCATGTGCCTTACCGATGAAGAGGCGCATTTCAGCAGCCACTTTCATCAGGATGTACTTCTGGCCAGTTATAAAGCCATCGGAATAGGCCCCGGCCTCGATACCAAACCTGCAACCGCAAAGGCGCTGGAGCACCTGCTGGAGGCCTGGCAGGGCCCGATGGTTATAGATGCCGACGCACTCAATCTTCTCTCCGTATATCCCTCTATGTTATACAAAGTGCCCGCAGGCTCCATTCTCACACCCCACCCGAAAGAATTTGAACGCCTGTTTGGAAAAACTGCCAACAATATTGCCCAACTGGAGTTACTGTCCGCCAAAGCAGTGAGCCTGCAACTATATATTTTACTGAAAGGACGATATACCGCTATTGCATGTCCGGATGGTTCCGTATATTTCAATCATACCGGCAACCCGGGAATGGCTACCGGCGGGAGTGGCGACGTGCTGACCGGCATTCTTACCGGGCTGCTGGCACAGGGATACTCACCTAAGGCTACGGCCCTGCTGGGAGCATGGCTGCATGGATACGCCGGCGATCTGGCTGCAGCCAGTCTTTCGCAGGAAGCCATGACAGCAGGAGATATCGTTAGCTGGCTGGGACAGGCATTCCGCGAGGGCATCTGAGGGCATTACTTTTTTTTCGTCTGAAACACTTACTCATGGCGCATGTGTACAATAATTTTATTCACTGCGTATACAATTAATAATTTATGTTTTATATTCAGTTGAGATATTATTTTGAAATCCTATTAATTTTTTGTTAGTAAAGTTTTTTGTCAACCAGTAAAAATAAATTTCGCTTACATGAATATCGTCTATTTAGTTCCATGTTTTGGATTATTGGCTTTGTTATTTACCGCCGTTAAAAGTGCCTGGGTTACCCGCCAGGATGCTGGCAACGACAAGATGAAAGAAATAGCTCAGCACATCGCTGAAGGCGCTATGGCGTTTCTGAAATCTGAGTATAAAGTCCTTATTTATTTTGTTATTATCGCTGCACTGTTGCTGGGATACATGGGCGCCACCCATGAAAACTCCCATTGGTCTATTGCCCTGGCTTTTGTCATGGGTGCATGCTTTTCCGCGACTGCCGGCTTTATAGGCATGAAAGTAGCCACCAAAGCCAACGTACGCACTGCCAATGCAGCCCGTACCAGTCTCGCTAAAGCCCTGCAGGTTTCCTTCACCGGCGGTTCGGTAATGGGAATGGGGGTTGCCGGTCTTGCTGTACTGGGTCTGGGCTCCCTGTTCATTATCCTGAAAACATATTTCGGAGCGGGTGCCAATACCGATGAAATGATAAAAACCATTGAAGTACTGACCGGATTCTCCCTCGGCGCAGAAAGCATTGCCTTATTCGCCCGTGTGGGAGGCGGTATCTATACCAAAGCAGCTGATGTGGGTGCCGACCTGGTAGGTAAAGTAGAAGTAGGCATCCCTGAAGACGATCCCCGTAACCCCGCTACCATTGCCGATAACGTGGGCGATAACGTAGGCGACGTAGCCGGTATGGGCGCCGATCTTTTCGGATCTTATGTGGCAACAGTACTGGCTACCATGGTGTTGGGTTCTGAAACCATTTCCCACGACATGTTTGGCGGTATCGCTCCTATTCTGCTCCCAATGATGATTGCCGGCTTTGGAATCATATTCTCTATCATAGCTACTTTCTTTGTAAGGATCAGTGAAAGCGCCGGACTTAACACCGGCGTGGTACAGAAAGCCCTGAATATGGGCAACTGGGGTTCCATAGTATTAACAGCTATCGCTTCTTACTTCCTCGTAAACTGGATATTGCCGGCTGACACGATGAGCCTGCGCCACCACGACTTCACCCGCGGACAGGTATTCGGTGCTATCATGGTAGGCCTGGCGGTAGGAACGCTGATTAGTATGATTACAGAATATTATACAGCGATGGGGAAACGCCCCGTTAAATCCATCATCCGCCAATCTGCTACAGGAGCTGCCACCAATATTATCGGCGGCCTCTCTGTAGGTATGGAATCCACTACGCTCCCCATTCTGGTACTGGCGGCAGGTATTGCAGGCTCTTTCTCGCTGGCAGGATTGTATGGCGTTGCTATTGCAGCTGCCGGCATGATGGCCACCACTGCTATGCAGCTGGCCATTGACGCTTTTGGCCCCATTGCAGATAATGCCGGAGGTATTGCAGAAATGAGTGAGTTACCGAAAGATGTACGTGAAAAAACAGATATCCTGGATGCGGTAGGTAACACCACTGCTGCTACTGGTAAGGGTTTTGCCATTGCATCAGCTGCCCTTACTGCATTGGCGCTGTTTGCCGCCTTTGTAGGGGTAGCAGGTATCCAGGGAATTGATATTTATAAGGCGAATGTGCTGGCCGGACTGTTCGTTGGGGGAATGATCCCCTTCATTTTTTCTTCTCTGGCCATTGCTGCCGTTGGACGTGCAGCCATGGCGATGGTGGAAGAAGTTCGCCGCCAGTTCCGGGAAATACCTGGTATCATGGAAGGTACCGGTAAACCCGAATACGATAAATGCGTGGCGATATCCACGCAGGCTTCTATCCGCGAAATGATGCTCCCCGGTGCCATTGCACTGGTGGCCCCGCTGCTGGTAGGCTTCCTCGCCGGCCCTGAAGTATTGGGCGGGTTCCTGGCAGGTGCTACGGTGAGCGGCGTATTAATGGGTATCTTCCAGAACAACGCCGGTGGCGCCTGGGATAATGCTAAAAAATCATTCGAGAAAGGCGTTGAAATCAACGGCGAAACCTACTATAAAAAGTCTGAACCGCATAAAGCATCTGTAACCGGCGATACCGTAGGTGATCCATTCAAGGATACCTCCGGCCCTTCCATGAACATCCTGATTAAACTGATGTCCATCGTTTCACTGGTGATAGCACCTACGCTCGCCCAGCTGTACCATACTAAGCAGGCAGATACGCCTACTGCAAAAACAACTGTACAGCAATCTAAAACAACAGATAATAAGGCAACTGCTTATCTATACAACAAAAAATAACCACCGACACATAACAGCTAACGTCCCACGGGCTACCCTCCCGTGGGACGTTGCTTTTCCAGCCCCCGCTCCTGCCTCTACCTTTCTAAAACATTTTTTATTTGGTATTTAAAATATCTTCCTTACTTTTGTACTGTAATATTTTTAATTACAGATTTAACGATCTGTATTTTTAGTAGCTAAAACTGTAATAAAATACATAACAATTAAAACAAACCGCCTTCACTGGCTGTATTACTAAACATCATTTAAATAAATCAACATGAAAGTAGCCATCATTGGAGCGTCCGGATTTATCGGCTCCGCCATCCTGAACGAAGCATTGAACAGAGGACATGAAGTAACTGCTATTGTCCGTAACCCGGAGAAGATTGAAGTAAAAAATGACCGTCTTACTGTCAGGAAAGGTGATGCTACTGATGAAGCGGCACTGACACCATTGCTGGCAGGAAATGAAGCGGTAATCGTTTCTTATAGTGCACACGATACTCCTACTTACGTAAAAGCGATCCATGCTATCCTCAATGCTACAAAAAAGAATGGGATCAGGCGTTTGCTGGCGGTAAGCGGTGCCGGAAGCCTGGAAATAGCCCCCGGCGTGCAATTGCTGGATACACCCGAATTCCCGGCAGAATGGAAGGAAGGAGCAAGCGCTACCAGGGAAGCTTTCTATATTATCAGGCAATCCAATGATCTCGACTGGACAGTACTGAGCCCAGCCATGATGATCCAGCCAGGTGAACGCACCGGCAAATTCCGCCTTGGAAAAGACCAGGTTGTATTCAATGAAAAAGGCGAAAGCAAAATTTCAAGTGCAGACTACGCCGTAGCCCTGATCGACGAGCTGGAACAACCGAAACATATCAAACAGCGGTTTACGCTGGCTTATTAGAATGAAGAATATAGAATGAAGAATGAAGAAATAACGGGAAGACCTTAGCGAAAATTTTTAAATCGCTAAGGTCTTCCCGTTATTTCTTCATTCTTCATTCTATATTCCTAATTCTAATACGTCCTGGGCTTACACCAAACTTCTTCCTGAATGCTGTACTAAAGTGTTGGGGAGAAGAATATCCTGCTTGTTCTGCTATCTGTGATAAAGGTAACAATCCTTCCAGCACCAGTTCCCTGGCGATCTCCAGACGACGGTCGTTCAGATATCCAAAAACAGTGTTATTAAAAACAGTTTTAAAACCCGATTTAAGCTTGAATTCATTCAGGCCCGCCTTGCGTGAAAGCTGCGCCAGGCTCAATGGTTGTTGTATATGCTCTATCAGAAGATCACGAACATAATACAGTTTCTCCACATCTCCGGCAACCATTTTCTCCTTAACAGGCCCATACTGCTCCTGCTCCGCCTGCTCACATTGCAATGCCAGCAGCTCAATTACTTTCGACTGCAGAAATAATTTCTTCAATCCTCCCTGGAAACCGGATCCGCGAACATCCTCTATCACACGCGTCATCCGGGGAGTAATACGCGGGTTAAATTTCTCTGCCAACGCAACTGATCTGTTACCAGCCACGTGATTAGCCAAACCTTCCAGCACCCGGCCGTTGTTTTCTGCCAGCTCCAAAAAACGATCCGGCGTAAGACCAAGCGCAAAAAGGGTGATGCCCTTCTGCTTCTTCACAGCAGCATTATCCGAAGTGGCCGAAGAATATACCAGGTTATGTTCAAGACTCTTTAGCTTTAAATCACGTCGGAACCCATCAATAGAGGTGCTAACATCTCCCTGCTCCATAAACATCAACATTACACGTTGCGGTACATCATTTACATGGATATAGATATTTTCATACACATCCGCCTGACAACGCACGATGCTGATGCCATCAAAATGTGACTCCTCCATCACAGCTGTACCAAATGAAAGATTTAATTGCTGTTTGTCTTCTATTATCGCTGTAGAACGCAAATTTTTAAAGTCAAGCGCTGCCGGCTCTGTTAACAGTACATCCCTGGCCTCATTTGTAATCACTACGTCCATAAAATAATCCGTTTCGTATAAGTGATAATCCGTTTGATATAACAGTTATAAGGGGAAACAGTAGCAAATTTGCTAAAAAAATGTATACCATGCTGGGAATATTCCGGACCAATATTACAACTGTTCACGATAGAAACAATGTAATCAACGCAATTTCCGCGCAATTTACTGTAGATGCCTGCACTGTAGATATCGAAGACTGCGACAAAGTACTTCGTATCGTAAGCCCCCAATCCCTGACCGAGCAGGCAATTATTGAATTTGTAACCCGCCTGGGGTTCAATTGCGACATCTTGCAGTGAGCAAAATAATAATTTGCCACGAACAAGATAATAATTCGTAAATTACAGATTACGAATTCTGCAATACGTTTTCAATCTTATTTTGCCATCTAATTAGAGATGAGAACCTAAAATAGTGAAGATAACAACAAAAACGATCTTCACTTTTCCTCCTATAACATCCTCTGCCACTTATTAAAAGCTAACAACTAAAAATAACAACTAAAATTAACTTCCGACCTCCGTAGGGGTAACATATTTTTGCTTCGTCATATATGCAAGCGTAAAAACGGAATACTATCATCAAACGGAATTAGCTTTTATGAAAACTAAAGCAACTATTTGGTTATCCCTGCTCATTTTATTTATAGCGGGTCAGCCAACTGCTGCACAGCAGCGCCGATACACTGTTAATGGTTATGTAAGAGACAAACAAAACGGTGAAAGCCTTGTTGGCATATCTGTTGGAAAAACCGGCACCAGCCTGGGTACTGTTACTAATCAATACGGATTCTACTCCCTCACATTGCCAGCCGGAGAACACGAAATACAGTTCTCCTACATGGGGTATGCTCCCTATAAAACAACGGTCAATCTTACCAAGAACGTTACGATTGATGTTAAAATGGAAGCTACCAGCAGTCAGCTGAATACCGTCACCATCAACGGTCAGCAACAGGAAAAAACAATCAATACGCTGAACACCAGTATCAATAAACTGGATATTCAGCAGATGAAAAAAATGCCCACTTTCATGGGAGAAGTGGACGTGCTGAGGGCTATCCAGACATTGCCCGGCGTTAATACCGTTGGAGAAGGTGCTTCCGGATTCAATGTACGAGGCGGCGCCTCCGATGAAAACCTCATCCTGCTCGATGAAGCCCCGGTATATAACTCCACACACATGCTCGGCTTCTTCTCCGTTTTCAACCCGGATGCCGTTAAAAGCCTGAACCTGATCAAAGGCGGCTTCCCCGCTGAATATGGCGGCAGAACATCTTCTGTACTCGATATCCGCATGAAAGATGGTAACGACCAGCATTTCAATGTCAACGGCGGTATCGGTAATATTTTCAGCCGTCTCTCTGTTGAAGGCCCGCTGGTAAAAGATAAAGCGTCCTTTATTGTGGCCGCCCGCAGATCTTACATTGATATCCTGATGAAGCCTTTCGTGAAGGGAGAAATGAAAGATACCAAACTCAATTTCTATGATCTCACCGCAAAGGCGAACTATAAATTCGATAAAAATAATACGCTCTTCGTCAGCGGATATTTTGGCAGAGACGTATTTGGGGTTGGCAAAGATGTAAATATGAACTGGGGTAACAGCACCGCAACCGTACGCTGGAACCACGTTTTTACTAACCGCCTTTTCCTTAACCTCACTACTTATTACAGTAAGTACGACTATAGCCTGAAATTCAGCAACAATACTTCCAAAAAGGAAAATGAAACCACCCAGAAGTATGACTGGACTTCCAACATTATCAACTATGGTCTGAAACCATCTTTCACCTACTACATCAATTCCGCCAACAGCCTGCATTTCGGGGTTCAGGGTGTTTATTATACCTTCAAACCAGGCACTGGTATCGGTACTGATGGCAACACGGAGCAGGTTAAGCACCTGCCTGATCAGCATGCACTCGAATCTGCTGTTTATCTTGACCACGAATACAAACCCAGCAAGAAATTTGGCATCCAGTACGGTGGCCGCCTTTCTGTGTATCAATTCCTGGGAGATGGTACTGCCTACTATTATGCAGACACTACCCCCGGCATCCGGAAAAGGCTGATTGGCACGAAAGAATATGGTGCTAATGAGAGAATAAAAGGATATTACTACTTTGAACCAAGAATCAGTGCACGCTACGCCTTCACTGACGAACATGCCGTTAAAGTAGCCTATAGCAGAACTTCCCAGTTCATGCACCAGCTCTCTAATACAGCCTCTCCTACACCACTGGATATCTGGACACCAAGTACCAATAATATCAAACCCGCCGTTTCTGATCAGTATACTGCCGGCTATTTCTATAATGCTCCCAACGACTCTTATGAACTGTCTGCAGAAGTGTTTTACAAGACAACAGAAAACCAGCTGGATTATATCGACAATGCCGACCTGCAACTGAATCCTCTTATTGAAGCGGACCTCCTCGCATCAAAAGGCCGTGCTTACGGACTGGAGCTGTACGCTAAGAAAGATATCGGAGCTACTACCGGCTGGATCAGCTATACCCTTTCCCGCACCGAAAGGAAAACTCCGGGCATCAGCCTGAACGAATGGTTCCTCAATCGATACGACCGTACACATAACCTGAATATCGTAGCCACCCACACCTTCACCAAACGCCTCTCTGCATCCGCCAACTGGGTGTTTGCTTCAGGTACTCCCGGTACTTATGCCGATAACCGGCTCGAGTTCCAGGGCTGGGACATCCCTTATAACAGCACCGATAAGCGTAACAACTACCGCCTGCCGGCATACCACCGGCTCGACCTGTCTGTTACCCTGAAAGGCAAACAACTGAAACGCTGGAAAGGAGAATGGGTATTTTCACTGTATAACGTGTATGCCCGCAGAAATGCATATACCATCTACTTTAAACAAAATAAGGACGATCCCTCCAAGAGGGAAGCCACACGCTTGTCTATCATAGGTTCTATCATCCCTGGTATCACTTACAACTTTAAGTTCTAACTGCCCAAAATTTGACAACAGATGAAAAAGTCATTATTATATATATTGTTCGCCGCAGTAGCAGGACTGACCTCCTGCGAGGACAAAATCAATCTTAACGTGGCGCCGGGTATATCCTACCCCGTACTTGATGCGTGGATCACTACCGAAGCCGGTGTACAAAACATCCGGCTTACCAAGTCGGTACCTTATACCGACGACAATCCCGCGCCTATTATCAACGACGCAAAGATCACCGTATTTGATCTGACATCCGGCGCTTCTTATCCGTTTCTGTTTGATAAAAACGCCGGCCGGTACAGATACGATGCCAGCGCCCAACCGATCGGTGTAGTTGGGCATGTTTACAAACTGCACCTGGAATATGGCGGAGAAATTTTTGAAGCCCTCGATAGCGTTAAACGCGTGCCCCCTATTGATTCTATTTCTTACGAATACAAGAAGAAGGAAGAAGTACTGAGTGGCAAAGAAGGATACTATGCCACCATGCACGCCAAAGACATACCAGGAGCAGTGGATTATTACTGGATTCGCTCCTATCGTAACGATACATTACGCCGGCTGGAAGATGCATTCTCTGTAGACGGCTCTTATGGCTCAGGTGTTTCTGATGGCCAGGTATTCATAGCGCCGATCGCCAGAGCTATTAACGACTACTCCAAACCCTTCCAGCTGAATGAAAAAGTGATTGTAAGACTCTCGTCATTGAGTAAACCAAGTTACGATTTTCTGACCCAGGTGAACGATCAGGTCAATAACGGCGGGCTGTTCGCCAAAGTACTCGAAAATGTAAAAAGCAATGTACAGAATACCACCGCATCCGGTAAAACAAAGATACTGGGCTGGTTTGGTACTTCTGCTGTAAGCAGGGCTGAAAGAACTTTCAAATAGCCTGTTTATCTTAACCGCTTCCGGGGATTTTGTCTGATCAAAAGATTAGACGAAATCCCCGGAATTCGTTAACTTAAATAACAAAGCTATATAAGATGCCTCCCGACCTGATATCATATATCATATGCCATTCCAGGATTTGTTCTGCTCATACTACTCGAAATCACCTTCACTACGATCGATAAAAAGAATATGTATGAGCCTAAAGATGCCCTTAGCAGCATCGCTATGGGATTGGGGAACGTCTTCATAGGACTTTTTACAAAGGCAGTCATATTCGGTATCTATCTCTTTATATATCAATTCCGCTTCTTCACACTGGGCTTTACCTGGTGGGCCTGGCTACTCTGCTTTTTTGCAGATGATTTCAGCTACTACTGGTTTCATCGCAGCAGTCATACCATACGCTTCTTATGGGCCTCCCATGTCATCCACCATTCATCAGAAAAATATAACCTGGCTACTGCCTTGCGGCAAACATGGACCGGTAACCTGACCGGCAGCTTCATTTTCTGGCTCTGGATGCCATTGGCAGGGTTCCACCCGGTTATGATCATGAGCATGCAGGCCATCAGCCTGATCTATCAGTTCTGGATCCACACGGAAGTGATACATAAACTGCCTGCACCCATAGAATATGTATTCAATACTCCCTCGCATCACAGGGTACATCATGGTTCCGACATCGATTATCTCGATAGGAACCACGCCGGTATCCTGATCATCTGGGACAGGATGTTCGGCACATTCATTCCCGAAAAACAACGCCCGGTATATGGCCTGACGAAAAATATTCATACCTACAATCCCTTCCGTATTGCCACCCACGAATGGGTGGATATCTGGAAAGACCTGCGGCAATCACATTCCTTCAGAGAAGCACTCCATTACCTGTTCGACGCGCCCGGCTGGAGTGCCGATGGCAGCCGCAAAACAACGAAACAACTTCGCGCTTCCCGTAGCCAATGATTGCCGGCAGTACTCATTTCAAACTCCAGGGTCCGCGGATAGATGCTTTTATGTAATGATTCGCTTCCCGGTCCTTCCTGAAATGTTCCTTCACAGGGTCCCATTCCAGCGGGCGATTCAGCCAGTAGGCAATATTTGCCAGGCAACATACAGAGCTTGTTCTATGTCCTGTTTCCACATCACAAATAGGCGCCTTGTTTAACCGGATCGCATCCAGCCAGTCCTGATAATGATCATTACTGTTATAAAGATGCACCTCGTCCTGTTTTATTTCAGCAGTAACAATATTCGCAGGGTTGGTATCCAGGTATTCCCGGCTGATGTCCAACGTGCCGTTTGAACCAATAAACCTTACACCAAACTTCCTTCCGAAATCCTTATGCTTAATAACGATGCCGTTTTCATATTCCATCGTCAGGCAATCATAATTTTTACCATCCGGCGGAAAGAGTTTTACAGGACCCGTACGATCCAGATCCAGCCCCCAGTGCGCAATATCAAACATATGTGCACCCCAGTCGCTCAGAATGCCGCCGCCAAATTCCCGGTAGTTACGCCAGTTCGGGAAAATATCCTTCTCCACCGGAGGCGCCAGCTCTGCATTGAAATCACGGAAAGCGGCCGGCCCTAACCATCTATCCCAGTTAAGTACCGCCGGAACCGGCTGTCCGGGCAAATCACAGGGAATCCCTGCTTTTCCTACGTTCACCCAGGCTTCTTTCACGGTGCCGATGTAACCATTCCGCACCAGTTCGCAGGCATGCCGGAAATTCTTCCAGGACCGTTGCATACTGCCTGTCTGCAACACTACTTTATTCCTGTGTATGGCATTCACCATTGCCCTTCCTTCTTCTATAGAATGCGCCAGCGGCTTTTCACAATACACGTGTTTCCCGGCATTGGCAGCCATAACGGCCCCCACAGCATGCCAATGGTCAGGTGTCGCAATAACCACCGCGTCAATATCTTTCCGGTTCAATATCTCCTGGAAATCTTCATAAACATTCAATCCGTTATACACCGGCTGCTCTTTCATATCCGCGTAAATTTTATTCGCATTCACCCGAAACAGATCCAGCTTCTGTTTGTCGACATCAGCCGCCGCCAGCACCTGCGCTTTCGATGCAAATGGCCTCAACAGGCCTCTGGCTTGTTTTCCGGTTCCTATGAAGCCCAGGTTGATATGGTCGCTCGGCGCGATAAACGATTTGCCACCAAGCACATAACGGGGAATAATAGTAAATGCTATCGCAGCCTGAACGGTATTCCTGACGAAATTCCGCCGGTCGATAGTCTTTTGGGAGTTTGTTTTTTCCATGCTATTCAGATATTATTATGAAGACAACAATCACACAGTTATTTACTGGCAGGAAGCTACTGGCAATTCCTTCCCGACTTTCAACACTTTTTCCGGCAATTGTTTTTCTCTGAGTGTTTAGCAAGATGACAGACACCAGGTATCAGGGAAACACAGTTCCTGAGAAAACAC
Organism: Chitinophaga sp. 180180018-3; assembly: GCF_037893185.1. Classification (NCBI taxonomy): domain Bacteria; kingdom Pseudomonadati; phylum Bacteroidota; class Chitinophagia; order Chitinophagales; family Chitinophagaceae; genus Chitinophaga; species Chitinophaga sp. 180180018-3. Next base: position 5,511,638 of record NZ_CP140772.1, read on the forward strand.
TTCTCTTCATCATTATTTGCCCCATAAATGGATATAAGGATGCTCGAGAAAATAACGTGGAATTACCTGTAGTTAAGATAATATAATTAGGTGATTTTTTCTGAAAAAAGGGGGAGATAGCCGTCGCCCGGTCCCCCTTTTCCGCTCAACCAAAAATCCTAAAAAAAACTACCGATTTTTTTGGTATTTACGAAAACCGTCGTACATTCGTTTACGAAGATATTCGTACAACAATTACCATTATCATATTCATCTTTAATCATTCTTGCTTTGAAACAGATCAGGCCTACAGAAAGTGAACTGGAAATTTTGAGTGTACTCTGGGAAAAAGGGCCCAGCACAGTTCGTGAGGTACACGACATCTTATCTCAAACCAAAGATGCCGGTTATACCACTACACTTAAGCTGATGCAGATCATGCATGATAAAGCACTGCTGCATCGCGATACCAGCAGTAAAACGCATGTATACACTGCAGCTGTTTCTCAGCAAAAAACACAGCAACAGTTACTGGACAAAATGATAGATACCGTGTTTGGAGGCTCTGCTTCTCAACTGGTGATGCAGGCCCTGGGACATCATCAGTCGACCGATGAAGAGCTGCAACAGATCCGGCAGTACCTTTCAGCAATAGAAAAACAACAAAAGGAAAACAGGTAAACTCACTACCATGACTTTATTACCTATTACGGGCGATTTCGTTCGTGCACTGGGATGGGCTATCCTTCATTCCATGTGGCAGTCATTCTTTATCTACACTTGTTTACGTATTGTTTTGAAATTATGGCCTATGGCGGGCGCCCGCATCAGATATAATTTGTCGATGCTATCGCTCACCGGCATTTTCACCTGGTTTCTGGCTACGTTATACATACAGATCGATCGTTACCAGGATGTCCGGGCAACAAGTGAATCCTTCAGCGGGCAAATCATGTGGCAACCACCCGTGCAGAAAACAGCTGTTTATCCCAGCCAGGAATCCCTGGTATGGCTGGTTCCCGACCTGGAACGTTGTTTTCCTTACCTCGTTTCCCTGTATATACTCGGGATGGTGGTCATGACCGCTAAATTGCTGACTGATTTTATGCAGCTGCGTAAAATACGTACTACCCGGATTGAGCCTATGGGCCCGGAGTGGGACAAACACCTGCAAAAGCTCGCGGCACGGCTGCAGATACCCAGAAAAGTAAAACTGCTGGTATCCAAACATATACAGGTGCCCGTGATGCTCGGTTTCTTAAAACCGCTCATCCTGCTGCCTGTGGCAATGGTAAATAACCTGAGCGAAGCCCAGTTGGAAGCGGTACTGCTGCACGAACTGGCACATGTAAAACGTAATGATTATCTGTTGAATATCTTCCAATCAATTGTTGAAACGATCCTCTTCTTCAATCCTTTCGTATGGCTGATTTCCAGGACCATCCGTATAGAAAGAGAACATTGTTGCGACGACCTGGTGATCGCCAGTACCGTGCAACCTTTGCAATACGCACATGCATTGGTTGCACTGGAAGAATACAGGTTAACAGCTAACCGGCTTACCATGGCGGCTGCAGACAATAAACAACATCTGTTTTACCGCATTAAACGCATCATGGAAATGAAAACGAAACATCTCAATTATAGTCAGAAATTCTTAGCTGTTCTTATCATTGCTACCGGCCTTGTTTCAATTGCATGGCTGAATCCTGCCAAGGGAAAAAACTGCGATACAATGGCCAGTGAACAATCTGAATGCGACTCCGTTCCATCCGGTACTGCCGACAGCAATAAGCTGTACAGTGTTATTACAACAACAGCTGATATGTCGACCGATGCCAGCCACCCGTCTACTAACAGGTTCCGGCAACAACTCGACGCCGCAGTGTATGACACTGTATTGCCCGAACCGCCTCCTCCTCCCGCCCCCTCTGCACCTCCATCTAATCCTCAGCCCACACCGGCTCCATCTCCAGCGCTGCCCCCTCCGCCGCCCGGGCCTGTATCTGCAGTGAAACCGGCTGCGCCGCTTGCCCCGGTTGCCCCGCTGAATGGAAATCTGGCTCCTGTTGAGATGGATATTCAGACAAGTACCAACGTAAATCCTGATGTAAAAGTTCATATGGATCAGAAGGTACAGCCTAATTTCAACTATAACTACAACTTCGATTACCAGTACAATCAAAACAAAGATGAGATCCGCAAACAGGTGATGGAAGCCCGTAAGAGCGTTCAGATGGCCATGAAACAACTGAAAGAAGTTGACATGAAGAAAGTACAGGCGGAAGTGCAGGCGGCCACACAAAATGTTAACTGGAAAGAAGTCACTGAACAAAGTCTAAAAGCACAGGAAGCTGCCCTGAAAGCCCTGAAAAACATTAATTGGGAACAGATTCAGAAAGTGCAGCAGGAAGCGGTTGAATCACTTAAAAACATCAACTTCGATAACCTCGACAAAGACATTCTGTTCCGCAACAATTCGGTTATTCCGCAGGAAAAACGGGAAGAATTTCGCAGACGTACTGAGGAGCTGAAAAAAAACCGCGCAGAACAGCAGCGTTATCTTGCTGATCAGCAGAAATACACTAAAGAACAACAGAAGTATATTGCCCAACAGCAGAAATACGTAAAGGACCAACGGAAATACCTGGAGGAAGTAGCCAAAAACCGCGCAGAGGCGGATAACATGAGAGAACAAGCTGCCGATAACCTCGAGGAAGTGCGCCGTAAACGCGCCGAATTACTGGCCGATGCGTCTAAAGTACGCAACGAAGCCCGTAAATCAAGAGAAGACGCACTCCGAAACAACCAAAGTGTCAGTGAAGATGCCATCAACCATTCCAGGCTGTTCGATGATACCCGGAAAACCATGGCTGAAGCCAACAAAGCCAAAATGGAAGCAGAAAAAGCTAAACTTTCCAGCAATCAATACCGTGAAATGATCGATAAAATGGCAGCCGACAACCTTCTGGATCCTAAAAAAGCTTATCACATAGAAAAAAACGACAACGGTTTGTACATTAATGGCCAGAAACAACCCGACAACGTCGTTGAAAAATACAGCCAATACCTGAAGGCGGCCAAACATATAACCCTGAAGGGTGGTGAAAAGTCGTTTTATATCAATACCCAGAATTAAAGAATCACGAATCATAAAATAGCGCAGCAGCCTTAGCAGATAACAGATATGCTGTTATCATTCACTAAGGCTGCTGCGCTATTTCATAATTCCTTTATCCTTACCTTAGAGTTGTCTTTAACTAACAACTTATATGAAACATCTGACTATTGTATTAATCCTGTTTGCCTTTTCTGCTGCCAATGCACAGGAAAAAAGCATGACAATCAATAACATGGTTCAGGGGAAGATCAACGCCGCTACCCCCGTTAAAAATCAGGGTATGACCGGCACCTGCTGGGACTTCTCTTCTACATCTATGATAGAATCGGAATGCCTGCGCAAAGGACTACCAGCGCTGGATTTGTCCGAAATGTTCACTGCCCGCAACATTTACATCGAGAAAGCCAAAAACTACGTGCTGCGTCAGGGTTTCGCCCGCTTTGATGAAGGCGGTCTTGGCCATGATGTGATACGCGCCATTGCCACTTATGGCATCGAACCGGAAAGCGTTTACAGTGGCCTGAAAGGTAGTAACACTGTACACAATCATGCTGAAATGGTAGTAACACTGAAAAAATACCTGGACAGTATCATTAAAGTCTCTCCGGTACCCGATAACTGGGTAAGCCAGTTTACAAGTATCATGGACGATTATATCGGCCACCCTCCGGCTACATTTGAGTATAACGGTAAAACCTATACGCCGCAAAGTTTTGCAAAGGAGGTGGTGAAATTCAACGCGGATGACTATGTTTTTCTGACTTCCTTTACGCATCATCCCTTCTATAAATCATTTATTATAGAAGTACCGGATAACTTCTCTAATGGAGCTTACTACAATGTTCCGCTCAAAGAGCTAACCGATATTACAGAAACAACACTCAAAAAAGGATATACCGTATTATGGGATGCAGATGTAAGCAATAAGGGCTTTGTTAACAGCAAAGGCTTCGCGCTGCTGACTTCTCAGGAGATCTCTTTGAAAAAAGACAGCATCGACCCTGATATGAAGGAACCCTCATATACCCAGGACTCACGCCAGAAACTATACGAAGAACTGGTCACGCAGGATGATCACCTGATGCATATTACCGGGATAGAAAAAACGCCTAAAGGGAAAACATTTTTTGTAGTAAAAAATTCCTGGGGAGCAAATGCCGGGCCTTTTGGAGGATATATCAATGTATCTGAAGCTTATTTTGCGGTGAACACTATTACGATAGTGGTGCCTAAAGCCGCATTGGACAAAAACTTCCTTAAAAAATACTCCACCCTTAACTAAGGAGCCGTTATGACAAAAGTGCAAAGAAATTTTCACGAACGTACAGGTACTACATCGTAAAACTTTCTTTGCACTTATTGTCAACCGGTCACGGGGTAAATTTTTAACTACGATCGATTGACATAGGAAACTGAACACCAGTCGCCGGACCAGCGGATTTATGAATAAAGGATAGTAAACCCTTCGAGATGCTGCACCTCACCGTTGGTTACGATCACCTCTTTTACAGAAGCCGTAGCAGGGCCGGATTTGCACCATGCGATGAAATCCTCCATTTTCTGCTCCGTAGCTTCTGCCACTATCCAAACACTGCCATCCAGCAGATTTTTTACTTGTCCCTGTACATGCATTGAATCAGCTACACGCTTGGCATTTGCCCGAAATCCAACACCCTGTACTCTCCCTTTTACAATAATTTCTCTGTGAACAATTGTTCTGGCTGTCATATATAAAACGATTAACCTAGTGCTATCCAATCCGATACAAACAGACGGACAACCGCACTCCAAATTTTCGCAAAGATACAAACAACCACCACACTATTAACCAACTACCAATTGATTCAGAGAAAGATCAGGGATAAAATAAATTACAAACAATATCAATTATCTGAGCCAGGATTAACCGGATAGGCAGATATGCAGCTACCGTAAAATGGGTGCTACCGGGGTCCAATGGCCACTACATTTTAACATAGTCGTAACAACTATCTTACATTGCAATGGCAATGGTATGAAAGGATGGCTAACCTGAGGGAAACAAACGCTGATGAAAACTGAATATAGGGATAACAAATACAATGTCCGTCCCATTTCCGGCAGCGCTACAAATCTACCATTCCGGCAATCCTGCACCAGATAATCATTTGCTGATATAACACAACACGTATCAATACCGGCCCAGCCACATTGAGCTTCACTGCCAGGGAATGGTTCATACAAACCCGATACGTTATAAAGTTACCAGCTATATTATTTATGCTGCAGCATAATTGAATAAAGAACCAGCAAGATGCTCAATATCTCCGAACACAAAATCTTTCACATGCTCATATTTACCTCCGGCACCAGGCCTTCTAAGTAAACTAAAACAATGACAATTGAAACTGCGAACGAAAAGCTGCTGATTAAGTATCGGCATCAGCTCATTTACCTGTGCATCCTGGACACCCCTCGCCAACATAATATGTGGCTTGAATGACTGCGGCTTTAATTCAAATGCCTGCAGAATATTCCGGTGCAATTCAACTAACGGCCTGGGATTAGCAACATTGATGAAGATACTGTTATGACCTTCCGCATGCCTGAAAGACTCCATTTTGGCTGTGTACACCGCAAAGCCTGCCTGCTTGCGGGCCACTTCCTCCAACATATGAATAAAATCCCCCTGGAAACGGGACGGAAATGCTGATCTGAATAAAGCGATATGTACTGGCACCCCGGACATAGCCACGTCCTCTAAAGACGCCGCCACAAACTGACGAAGACGGGTTACCTCATTTGAAACAACAGCATCCGGGTTCACCACCAACATATAATCAAATACCTCTTCCGAAATTTCATAATTCGTATTCATAACCGATATTTTAATTCTTCCTGTTAGAATGACAATACGAATATACGAACTTTTTTCAGAAATACTAATTTTTTTAGTATTAATTACTAAAAAAATACGCAGTTTACACAACTACGTATTTTTCAATTACTTATGCTAATTTCTCAACAATTGCCACGAAATCTGCCGCCACCAGCGACGCACCGCCAATCAAGCCTCCGTCTACATCCGGGCCTGCAAACAACTCAGCTGCGTTACCAGGCTTAGCACTACCTCCATATAAAATAGTGGTGTGTAACGCCGCCTCACGGCCAAATTTATTAGCAATCTGAGAACGAATGAAAGCATGCATATCCTGTGCCTGTGCAGCACTTGCTGTAAGCCCTGTACCAATCGCCCAGATCGGCTCATAAGCAATCACTATATCTTTCAGTTGATCCACTGTTAAATGATACAGACTTTCCTCCAGCTGCTTTGCCACAAAAGCATTTTGTGTTTCACTTTGTCTGATCTCCAGCGGCTCTCCACAACAGAAAATCGGTTTCAAACCATTAGCCAGTGCCTGGTCTATCTTCTTTGCCAGCATTGCATTGCTCTCCTGGAAATATTCCCTTCTTTCAGAATGCCCCAGGATCACATAATCCACGCCTATCGACTTCAGCATCTCTGCTGATACTTCGCCGGTATATGCACCGGATTTTTCACTATAGCAATTCTGTGCTGCCACATAAAAACCCGGATAGTTTTTCAGCAGGGATTTGGCTCTTTGCAGATAAGGAAACGGTGTCGCTACAACAACTTCCTGGTCCTCTTTCAACTTCAGGCCGGCCTGCAGGATATCATTGATCAACTGCTCACCCTGTGCCAGCGTAAGGTTCATCTTCCAGTTACCTGCAACAATTTTTTTTCTCATACTGTTGTGATATTAGTTTTATGGTTTTTCTGATTTGTCTGTTCATATACCGCCTCCAGTATACGCCGTTCTTTTCCGTCAAATTGCCGCCCTTTCAATCCCATCCAGTTACCTGCATCCCGCAGCGCTGCTTCTAACCGGTATTTCTCCGCTCCCCAGGTAAAAGAAGGCACATATTTCGGCGGAAGCTGCCCTCCCATGATATTGCACGATACGCCTATCACTGTACCCGTATTTAACATCGTGTTGATGCCACAACGACTATGATCTCCCATCAATACGCCACATTTAAGGCCCGCCGCTACCGCTTCTCCCACCGTCTCCAGCCAAACCTTCACAATAGATACATTATTCTTCAGGTTGGAACAGGTAGTATTTGCTCCCAGATTGCACCATTCTCCTATCACCGCATCTCCCAAATAACCGTCATGCCCCTTGTTGGAATACCCAAACATCACACTATTCTTGATTTCCCCACCTCCTGTACAAAAAGGCCCCAATGTGGTAGCACCATATACCTTCGTACCCATCTTCAAAACGGCCCCCTCACCCATAGCCAACGCCCCTCTTACTAAACACCCTTCCATCACCTGCGCATTCTTCCCTATGTAAATAGGCCCCATACTGGCATTCAGTACACTACATTCCACAGTAGCACCGGGTTCCAGGAATATATCCGCAGGATTGATTAATTGATTGGTGGATGATATCGGCCCTGATGTTCTCCCCGCCGTAAGCAGCCGGAAATCGGCCCTGATTGCTTTATCGTTGAGCACAAAGATATCCCAGGGCTTATAAATTCCCAGCACTTCACCCGGATAATTTTTCCGGTCGCCTGTCGATAATAACGGCACTTCCTTACCCAGTAAGGCTTTAGCTACAAGATAATTATCTTTATACAACTCTTCATTCGGCTGCAATTCCTTTATTGCTGCCGATAATGCAGCATCCGGCAGAATATTGCCACTGATCAGAATGTTCACTGCATTGGGATCGTGTTGCAAAAGCGGATACTTTTCCTGCAAATGGGGAACAGTAAAATGACTGACTCCCGTGCCCAACCAGGCTTCCCATTTCTCCTGAATAGTAAATATACCTATTCTGCAGGCTGCTATAGGTCTGGTGTAGGTAAAAGGGTATAACAATTCACGTACTGGTGGGTCGAAAAGAATGTAGTGACGCTCCATAAGGAGCTAAAAATAAAAAATCCCATCGACACGCCGATGGGATTTCCCTAAAAAATATTCTACTAAGAAACTATGCTTTCTTCGCGTAACGTTTGTTGAATTTGTCGATACGTCCTGCAGTATCCACCAATACGTTCTTACCAGTATAGAATGGGTGAGAAGTATTAGAAATTTCCAACTTGATCAACGGATACTCGTTACCATCTTCCCACTTTGCAGTTTCTTTGGAAGGAGCGGTAGAACGGCTTAAAAAGCTGTGCCCGTTTGACATATCTTTAAATATCACAAATCTGTAGCTTTCTGGATGGATTCCCTGTTTCATATCAAAGTTATTGTAAATACAGGGTGCAAAGTTAAGATAATTTCTTTAACACCCAAAGATTATTCTAAAAAATATCAGGATTTCATATTGATGAACTGTAATGGTATACCCAGATTAGCTTCTTTGCTTTTCTGTATAACATCCTGAAGATCATCTATTTTCTTTCCTGTTACCCGCACAATATCATCCATAATGGCAGCCTGCACCTTTAACCCGGAATCTTTGATCATCTTCACTATCTTTTTGGCATCTTCCTGCTTAATCCCGTTACGCACCATCACTTCTTTCTTAAATACCTTACCACTCTGATAAGGCTCCTTACTCATATCATAAATGGTCGCATCCAAACCCTGCCTCATCGACCTGGAAACCAATACATCCAATACCTGCCCCAGCTTCATGTCGCTCTCCACCTCTATATTAAGCTTCAGCTCTTTCTTGTCCAATTCGATCTCCACATGTGAACCTTTGAAATCGAACCGGTTGGTAATCTCCTTCTTCACCGTGTTAATCGCATTATCCAGGGTTTGTAAATCTACTTTACTAACAATATCAAAGGACGGCATAAATAAAAATTTTATATTCGAACAGCAAATATAAAAAAGAAAAAGCAGGTAGAGAACTACCTGCCGACATATACTCTAAATCTAACTTGTTATTATATCTTGGAAAGCCGGCCCATTCCGGAGATCGACTGGATCACGCTGGGCTCGCCTTTATATTTTATTTTACCCATACCGGAAATAACTACCTTCAGTTCTTTCTGAACAAACACTTCTGCGTTGCCCGTACCGGAAATACTTACCTTCACTTCTTTGGTTGGCAGATCCAGGGCAGAGATGTCTGCAGTACCCGAAATGCCATACTCAGCGGACTCTGAATTACCTCTCAGTTTAATGTTACTGGCTCCTGACAACCCCACTTTCAGCTCCTGGGTACGGATATCCAGGTTGGCATCTGCCGCGCCGCTAAACCCAAGCTCCAAATGATCGCTGGTTAGTGTACCCTTGCTGGTGAAACCGCCAGCCCCACTGGCACTGAGCCTGTTCACCTTCTCAAGCGTAACATACACCGTAATATCTTTCGTAGGCTGGACATTATATCCTTTTTTGGTGCCGATACTGAGTTCTTTTCCCGAAATTTCTGTGGTAATATAGGGCAGCAGGTTTTCTTCCGCACTGATCCGGATGCTATGCGTATTCCCTTGTTCTATAACTACCTTGTAAGCACCTGAAGTAGCGATATTTGTAAAGGGAGATGAGGCATCGCGGGATTCATCTTTCATCACCCCATTCCCCCGTACCCGCTCATTGTCGATATTCAGGGCATAAAGCGCCTTAACCATATGCTTTGCCCCATTGCCGGTAAAGGCAACCAATACACGGGCTGCTAACACCAGAGGCAACGCAATTACAAGGAAAATAGCAAGTCGTTTCATAGCGGAATTATGTTTTAAGATTTTAGAATGACGTTATTTAACAGGTTAGTAAGCGTCCAGTTTTACATCAGTATTCACTCCTTTTATTTTTATATAGGGAGATGATTCACTCCCACCCCCTGCCTGTGCCTGGTAATTAAGATTGGCGTTCATCCGGTTGGAAACCACATTCTTCACCTCCAACCCGCCCGTTTTCAGATCTCCGTGAACCAGGTTCGCTTCTATCGACAATGGCTGACGGCGCGAGAAAACCATTTTCAAATCTGAATAGGTCATCTGTATGTCGGCCTGTTTAAAACCTGTTCCAACCTTATCTATCTTCATGCTTCCATACGTGGTGGTCATATTTACAGACTGGGTCAATTCATTCAAACGCACGTCTGAATAGGTACAGCGGCCATTTACTTCTCCTACATGCTGTATCTTATAATCATCGTAAGTCGACGAGATGTTTAAACTCCCCAACCGATCTACTGCATAAGAACTGTAATTAGACTTCACCTCCAGCGCCTCAATCTGATCCGCCTTGATATTGGAGTAATTCCCCTGTACCACTACCCTTTCGGCCTTACCAATCCTGCCTTTGTCGCAGTAATTGATCTTGAATGTAAGGTTTGCCGCCTCCCTGATATCAAATGTGCAATAGTTCAGTTCCATGACCGCAGCGAAAGCAAACCTGTCTGCTATCACATCTCCGAACTGGTTGGCGACCATTAACTTTTGCAGGCTTTGTGGTATATAGATGTCGTAATCAATATTTACATAATCCTTCGAATCCATTTTTCCACCCCACGAAAACCAGGAACCTCCCTTTGATGGATTGTAGGCGGTGCGCATACTCACTGAATTTCCCCCGCTCTGGTCTGCATCCACATCCACCATATTGGCAATAGATGCCGCCTGGTCATCATTCTTTCCAAACCCGGTGATAGTAATCGTAGCCTTGATCACATTCTTATTCCAGGCATGAAATATAATTTTACCATACTTATTGGAAATGCTCAGCTTTGCATTGTCACTTACCGTAAACTCTTTTACTATCGTTTTCTTGTAGGTAAGTCCCCCGTTGCGGGCATTTACCAATAATGGCAACAGCAGAAATAACAAGCACTTAAATTTCAGCTTCATATCGTTTTTTTGTATGATCAGGAGTTACATGCTTCTCCTGTAACTCTTCCAGAATTTTGTTAAGCAGGTCCAGCTTCAGCTGGTAATAGCGTATCATGGCAGCCCGGATCCTTTCATTGCCCGGGTTATTTTTCAGCTCTTTCTCCAACGCCTTATAGGTGTCGTTCCGCAACTCCAGCTCCCTGAGCGCCATACTGTCGAGCCCAAGCTCACTCGTCGGATACGCATCTATCAGCTTCATCTTTTCGTTGATGCGCGACGTATAGTATGCCCCCGCCTCCTGTATGTCCGGAGCCAGCACCGCCAGCTCCTGTTGCCGCTGTTGCTTATGCCGCGCAAAGTAGACCAGCGCTGCGGCATTCACAATCAACACTGCAATTACAGCTGCCCTGAACCAGTTCTTTCGTAAAAGCTGTACCACTTTTCCGCCCTTCCTGCCCGAAAGTTCCTTTTCCAGCGCATCCCATACCAACGGTGAAGGGCCCCTTTCCTCAAATTCATCCCGGTGCTCCCGGATAAAACTCTCAAAATTGTCTGGCATTAACGAGTTACATTTTGCTGTTTTACAATCTGTCTTACCTTCTCCTTTGCACGCATGTACTGCGTTTTAACGGTCGACTCCGAGATACCCAGCATTTCTGCAATCTCCCTGTGCGAATAATCTTCAAACAGGTAAAGATTCAATACCGTCCGGTACCCCTGCGGTAAATCATGAATAGCTGATTTAACGGCGGTAACTGTCCAGGTGAAATGGGCCTCATCAATGCCCTCCTCTGTGGCTACCTCCACTTCTTCCACATCTTCAAAATACACTTTCTTCTTACGCAGTGTATTCAAACAATGATTTACCACTATCCTCTTTATCCAGGCACTCAGGCTGGTACCACGTTCCAGCTTATTGATATTTCTGTGTACCTGAATGAAAGCCTCCTGCAAAGTGTCTTCCGCATCGCTCACATTACCGGTCATACGCAGGCAGATATTGTACATAGCAGCAGCGTAGGCTTCGTACAATTCGCGGAATGCACGAACATCCCCCTTCTTGCAGCGGTCTACTACATTCTCTGCTATTTGCGTTTGATTCAAGTTAGTGTCTGATGCTTTCATTTATAAAGACAGTAATTGTAAAAAAGGTTGCATGCTCCTGGCTAAAAAAATCCAATTTATACCAGCTCAAATACGACTCTTAGGATTAAATATTAATTATCAATTATTTACAGCAATAAGAATAGATTAATAAAAACCAGACTTTCCAAAAGTAGATCAAACCCACACCAGTCATTTATCAATTTCTACCAAACCGGTCTTTATTGTGATGAAACCGGTACTCTGCGGTTTTACCTTTTTAAAAGGGAAGTGTAGCCCTTATAAGGGCTACGTGTTTCCCCTTTCTTATATACCTAAAAAACCATCTTTGGGCATTGTGTTGTTAATTTCCGGCTTTCTTTACCCGGCTCTGTTCATCTTCCAATCCGGTTTGCCTGCTGCGGGCTGCCTTTACATTGGAATTTCCAAACCGATAATTGAATGCTACCCTTACCTGGCGGGCATCCCAGCGACTCTCAACTGATGTGTAACGACCTGCATTGTCGAACGTACCACGGAAATACTTTGTACCCAGCAGGTCTGTCACGTTCACCTTGAGGGTACCTTTACCTTTCAGCACTTTCTGTTGCACTCCCAGATCCAGTGATGACAGGGATTTCATCCTGAATAACCCTTCATTAGCTATCTGCGGAGAAACATACAGGTAAACAAGTTCTGCGGAGGTATTTTTAGTAATGGTGAACGTATGTTGTGTTCTGCCCACAAAACCAAAGGAGGAAAGATTTACCTGGTTGTTATTCACCACTGTTCCGTACTTCGCGTAAGTGCCGGTAAGGGTGGTAAAACTCATCCACCACTTAGTGATGGGGATGGGTAAAGACATTCCCAAGTTGAAATTATCTGCTTTGGCTACGTTCATGTATTTATAGCGTATAATGGATGTATCTCCTGTTGCTTTGTCTACATCGGCTTCCAGTATTTTCGTCATCATATCTTTTGTATGTGAATACCCGAATGAAGCACTCAGCATTTCTTTAAATGTATAGGTAACCTCCAGGTTATTGGAATACTGCGGGCGTAGGTAAGGGTTCCCGGCTTCCTTCGTATAACGGTCTATATATCCTTCAAACGGGTTCAGATCTTCGTAACTGGGGCGTTGTATCCTGCGGCTGTAGGTAAATCCAAGCGAATTATCCTTATTCAGTTTGTAAGTCAGCGCCATACTCGGAAATAGGTTGAAATAACTGGAGTCATTTTTAATAACATTCGCCTGCGCTGCTTTCACGGATGTTGAATTTCCGGTGATATGGGTTTGTTCGCCTCTAAGCCCCAGCTGTACAAACAGCTTTTTATACTGCTTGCTGAAATTGATATAAGCGGCGTTTATATTCTCTTTATAGATAAAATGGTTGGAACGGTTCTCATCCAATATCCAGTTTCCATGACGCAGCGAATCAAAGCGGGCATCATTATCAGTAGTCACAAAGCTCACTTTCACGCCGGCTTCCAGCTTTGCCTGGTTCTTCAGCGGATGTACATAATCGATCTTCGCTGTTTTGATATCAATGGAGGATGGCTGATTGTTACGCACGGTATCAGCACCTAGTCTTGCTTTCCCTAATCCGTCGCGGGTCAGCGAATAAATGTGCGACGACTGCCGGTCTGAATTACGCGCATAATCCAGGTCGATGTTCAGTTCTTTGCCGGTAGAATCCAATATCCCACGATAGTTGATATTGTATGCCCCTCTTTTCCATCGGCCACCGTCATAAGTGTTGGTATTAAGAATAGAATCTACCTGCCGGCCATTACCAATCAGTGTAGTAGCTGTACTGGGAGTATTACGGTTGTTCATTGCCAGGTCTGCAATTACCCCAATAGTGTGCCCTTTACTGATAAAATAGTCCGCTCCAATCCTCCCGGCATTATAGTCGGAACGATTGGGGAAACGGCTTGTCTGATCAAACACCTGGGTCTGCTCTCCGGTAACATTGCGGCGGAATACACCAAGGGTTTGCTGTTGCTCGCGGTGGCTGTAATTATAGGAGCCGAACACGTTGAATCTTGCGGCCCGGTGGTTCAGATTGAGATTGCCATCCCAACGGGGCAATACTCCCTGAGCCACGCCGGCACTGATACTGCCGTTAGTACCGTAGTTGGTATTCTTTTTCAGTTTCAGATTAATGATCCCCGCGTTGCCGGCTGCATCATACTTGGCGGAAGGATTAGTAATCAGCTCTATCTGATCAAGATTAGTAGCTGGCATACTTCTCAGCAACTCGGCAACGTCCTGGGAGCTCATATTAGTGGGCTTTCCGTCTATCATAATAATCACCCCGCTCTTTCCTTTCATGGAAATATTACCATCTTTATCAACCGTAACATTCGGAGACTTTTCCAATGCTTCCATAGCATTGCCTCCGGCGGCGGTAATGCTGCTCTCCACATTTACCACCATTTTATCAGCTTTCTGTTCGATGAATGGCCGGCGGGCTGTTACGTCTACTCCTTTCAGTGTCTTAGATGCGGTTTCCAGTATAACTGCAGGTGCCTGTACTTTACCATTACCTGCTTCAAACACAGGACTGTAATTTTTCGTCATACCAACGGCCACTGCCGCAATGAGATAACGTCCTTGTTTTACCTGGTCAAATTCATATTTACCATTGATGTCTGCAATAGCTCCTTTTACCAGGGAAGAATCTTTGGCTTTTAATAGGGTTACGGTAGCGAACTCTGCAGGTTTATTGCCAGACTGGTTAATTTGTCCGGCTACCGCAGGAGCATTTTGAGCGAATGTAGTGAAAGCTGCAGATAACATGCTCACTGTCAATGTTATAGCTTTAATACTTGCTTTCATATAAGGGTGATTTAGAGTTTTAATTTTTGTTTAAATGCGGTTTAGATCCTTAGCTTGTATACTACAGTAGTTAAACTACTACATTATATTAACTACTACGATGCAAAAGTAGGTATTATGTATTACATAGTACACAGCATTACACAAACGGTCTGTAGACAGTGACGAATGGTAAAAGCTAAGGAATGATTAAAAGACGACCGGGGAGAACTAATGTTTCAGATGGGGCATTGGTTTATAAAGCAGCGGTTCAAAACCCGGATAAAAGGAAAAAAAATAGCCACCGGCAGCTATTGGCTGCTACCAGTGGCTACACGCTAAAAACTTTCCCTAATTCAACCGCTCATCGATCGGCATAATGTTCCGGTATCCGGATTTTCTGCGATGATGGTAATACTGCATGGCATAAACAAAAAACACCATAGCCAGTCCTACAGCAACAGTCAGTAAAATACTGCGTATCCATAGCACCAGCTTTTCCAGTGTAATAATTGGCACTCCAATCTGCAGGGAGCTATTGGAGCTCAGGCTGAGTTGCTTATCTGTATGGGGATTAAAATCGGCATAACTGTATCCCGGGCGGAAATGTATAGCCCCGGTTATGGTTTTGAGTTGTTCATTGATCATGGTCAGATCACCAAGCCGGCCGATCGCCGTGATGCACAGGTTACCCCGGCGGCCCAACAGCCGAACTTCATAGTTGAGCATAGGTAAGCGGTTGCCGTCGAAGTGAAGTGCTATCGGCCAGTGTAACGCATGGGCTGCTTCATCATAAAATGGTGGTAATGCCCAGGTAGCCCCGGAGATAAGTGCTACCTCCCGCTGTTGACGGACCAGGTTTTCCTTTTTCAGCGCTGTGTTCATATTGCTGATCAGCCCATCGTAATTGATATTCTTTACTTCCTGTTCATCCATATAACCGGTAGGGTCGAAAGAAACAACGAAACCGTGAAAGCCCGGCGACATAGGCGCCGTCCGCTCCGGTATCAGTATCCCCAACATATTCGGATTGGCAGGATTGACCCACAACTGCTCTACCAGTACCCGGCTCTGTTGCTGATCCAGCAAACGATATCCTTCGGGCACACGTAATACGGCATCCCGCCCAAGTGATTGCTCTCCTGTTCTGTAAGAAAATGTAGATATAATTATTTCAGAGGAGTCCAGCTGATCATATTTGCTGAGACTGTCCTCCCTGGTAATCCCTTTGCTGCTAAGGTTTGTCAATAAACAAAGGAATAACCAGAGGCTGTAATTAAACGTTCGCATAATAATATTAGATAAGCAGCCAAAGGTTGTTCACCGGTTTAACAAACACGGATAAAGCAATAAAAGAGAAGAATAGATAGGCAGACGATATCCTACAGGTGCATAGCACTATTATAAAACTCTAACGAAAAGATAATGATAAATTAATCAAATTGCAATAGCACTTTCATATTATTATCAGCTCTCCAATTGTAGCTTGCCAAGCAGGTCCGGCAGTTCTTGCTGTAATAGTTCAAAAAATTCCCTTTCTTCCCGGCGGATATGGGCTTCCAGGCTATTAGCCAGCAGATCCATGTCCTTATCCATGTCGGTACTATCGGACAGTGTACTATACATGCGGGAGATGACCAGATGTTCTTCCTGGAGTTCCCTGATCATTGCATCAATGGCAGCATGCTGTCCGGCGCATTTTTCGAAGAGATACTCTTCTTTCTGTATGTGCGGCACCATTACTTCCTGAAATACTTTGATAATATATTCATATTTAGCCTGAGTTTCCAGTGGAAACCCTTCATAGGGAGCCGCATCCTTTTTCAGATAGCGGCATGCAAATAACAGACGTTTGTGCTCGTGCGATAAAGGCACCAGGGAAGGATGACGTTGCATAATTAATCAGGATGGCTTATTCGCAGTAGTGTTGTTTTTCCGGTAGATACTAATCATTACGATACCACCTATTACCAGGAGTGTTGAGATGATTTCTGCCTGAGTAGGATGAAACCCGAAGATATCATATCGTGTATCTACCCTTATTTTTTCTATAAAAAATCGTTCAATGCCATTCAGGATGAGATAAACGCCGAACAGTACACCTGGTATCTGTATTTTTTTCCGGATGCCCCAAAGTACCAGGAACAAAAGGGTACAGGTAATGATCTCATATAACGGTGTAGGGTATACGGCAATGGGCAATACCTTGCAATACTGACCATCACAACCAGCCAGTTGTACACCTTCCCTGATAACATTACGGGGATAGCCGTACGCAAAGAACCAGTCGGGCAGAAAGCCCAGTGCTGCAGGCTTTTCAAAAGAGGCGTGAGGTATTTTATCAAGGGAGGGATATTGCTGTTGGAAGAAAGTAAGATTTTTCTGTACCTGATCATTAAACGTAGCCGGGGCCATCTTCACAGCATGTCCTGTATTGGCATCGATCGAATAGGCACTGTTGTAGATTCCCCAATCACCATCTCCCGCAAAATGACATCCCATTCTCCCGATAGCATACGCCAGCATCAGGGCTGGAGCAGCACTGTCGATCAGTACCCGGATATTCACCTGCTTCTTACGCGCATATAAAAGAATAACAATCGTAGCCAGTATCAACCCACCGTAGAATGTAAGTCCGCTGAAAGATAACAGCGCTCCCACCGGATCCTGTACGAAATCGCCCCAGTTTTCGAGGTTATGAAATATCTTGGCTCCAATAAGCCCCGCAACAGCCGCCATTACCACAATATCCGGTACGCGCTGATGCGGCATCACCATAATTGTTTGTTCCTGTGGTTTAGGAAGTGCCTTTTTCTTTGCGCTATAATATTTATAGCCACCCATGGCAGCTGCCAGCAGCCCCCCCGCGAGCAGGCTCCCCTGGCCCGAAAACACAAAGGATTGCAAATCCTGTGAAGCGGTATCCCATTGAAACAATATACCGAGGATCTTGTATCCAAGCAGAAAACCAACCACGGCATTACCGATAATCTCCCCCTGCGAGGCCGGCTGGCCCACTATTATTTTTTCCGGCACACCTTTCAGTATACCCAGGGATTCATAGCGTTTCAGTTCGCGCGTAAGCACATATGCTGCGGCGAGGAAAGCCACAGCCACAAAGAACCCAAACGTCTGGAAAATTTTTAAAACCGGAATCTCTAAGCCAAGCAGATCTTTGAATGCGTAATATAAATTAGGATACATAGCCAAAAAAAAAATTGGTGATCTGAGTTTTCCTATGAACAAAGCCGAATTTAATCAAAAGGAAAATCAAACCACCAAAGTACGATGCAATTTCGAAATTCTAAATTTGAATTTAGAAATGTGAATATTTAGCAATACTGCTCAAAAGCGTCAGCCAGGTTAGCTGCAATCATCTGAGCAGGCCTGCCCTCAATCATATGGCGCTCGATGAAATGTACGAGTTGACCATCTTTAAACAATGCAATGGAAGGAGATGAAGGAGGATAAGGCAACAGATGTGCACGAATCTGCTGAACAGCAGCGCTGTCGAAACCAGCAAAACTGGTAGTCAGCCTGTCCGGCTTCTTTTCACTATGTGCAACCGCCATCAGCACACCCGGACGGGCAGAACCTGCTGAACAGCCACATACTGAATTGATCACTACGAGGGTTGTTCCTGCTTGTTTCAATGTATTGTCAACGCTTTCAGGAGTAAGCAGTTCCTCAAATCCGTTATCAGTCAATTCAGCCTTCATAGGCATTACTAATTCCGCTGGATACATATTGTTGAGTTTTTTTGTTTTTTGAATTCTTCGACAAAGTTAAATATATCAACGCAAAAAGTAAAAAAATCCCATTCAAAATAGACTTTTTGACACTACAAATACAAATAAAGAGACATTATGTCACTATCTGTAACCTTTTTACTAACAAAATAGCAGCTTTGGCCTGCTGGTATCTGGTTTGATCTGTACCCGGTATCAAACGAAAAAATTGATTTCACTAAAAAACTTATAAGAAACTATGACACACATTAAATTTAACCACAGCCCAATTCAAAAAACTTTTGGTGGATTTGTAGAAGATATTCTGAACGGAGGTTTGAACAAATACGTTAAGGATGATTTTCTCACCAGCGATTTCTTTACGGCTCATCCGCCTGTAAATATCGTGGAAACACCAGAAGCCTTTCTGCTGGACGTAGTAGCTCCGGGATTCACGAAAGAAGACTTTAAGATCAGTGCTAATGATAAATCCATTACCATCAGCGCAGAAAAGAAGGGTGAAACAAAGAACGAAACTGACAAACAGGTTCGCCGGGAATTCAACTTCAGATCATTTAAACGCTCTTTCAGTATCAGCGAGCAGGTAGATAGTACAAAGATCAACGCTAAATACGATAATGGTATATTGAAAGTAACCCTTGGTAAAAAGGAAAACAAACAGGATACACCGAAAGAAATTGTAGTGGAATAAGGAAAGTCGGGCTTCTTCTCATCGGGAAGCCTGCTAACAGGAGTGTTTGAAAAAGGGATGCCTATACAGGCGTCCCTTTTTTGTGTATAATTCACACAAACGTTGAATGTTACATTGTTGATTAAAGAATAATTTGCCTGTTCAAGCACGCACTCATGGAAAACCGATTCCGGCATGTCTGGCTGTTCCTCAAAAATATCTACCTGAACGCAGAAAAAACGGTGATCGGGAAAGTCCTGCTTCGTACAGATAATACTTATGAACAGGCACGGATCAGGCTTATCTTCGATTTTGCTTTTTGCTATATCATACTGTTAACGAGTTTTCTTTTCATCAATATGCTCAGTCAGAACAGGGTCAACATCCTGCTGATACCCGTCATCATTTGCCTGCTGGCAGTGAGCCTCCTGATGCTGGGTCGTGGAGTGAGGGCCTCCAGGGTAGGCCTTTTCACCTCCGGTACGACTATCATACTACCCATGCTTTCCTCCTTTCTCAATCACCAGGATCTTGGCCCTAAATATATACTCATATGGGTCATGAGCGTACTGCTCAGCTATATTACGGTGAATGTATTTACCACACTCGCGTGGAGCCTGTTGATCTGTGGCTATCTGACCCTGATTGCATGGATCAGGTTAAATCATATAGATTTATTTGTTACATCGGGGGCTTCTTCCGCCTTCCAATATCTCGCCAATCCGTTGATAGTTGGTATGTACCTGCTTTTCCTGATCAGATCACTGGGCCAATATTACCGGAATATCATCTCAATGGAACAACGCAGAACAGAAGAAAGACAAAAGCAACATCTTTCGCTCATCAATCAACACCTGACGAGGCAATTTCTAATGGTAAAAGGCTTTTCACGTTCGGGAAAAACAGCATTTCTAAATGGTGAGCTGGAATTACTGGAGAATTGTTTTACTGAAATAGAAAAACAATGTGGTACGGCGATCGATTACCTCAATGATTCTCAAACAAAATGATCTTACACATCTGTGTTATATGATCATTGCTTTCCGATGCCGAAATGCCTGCCAAATGGATAAGTAATTATTACCATTTGTATTATTTTAAGCTAACTGATAATAAATTATTACTTCCTCGTAAAGAATAATCAAAATGAGCTTATATAAAATTACAACTTTCGGGGCTTACGGGTAGTAGCTGATAATTATATCTTTGTTGTATCAACATTCATCGCCTATTTTCCTTATGCCGGATGAATATTTTATAACCTATGCCATGATAGGGCTTTCATTCACTGAAAGCCTTTTTTTATGATACTGAAATCAAAAAAATGAAAAAATAAGCCCCCCGAATAATCGGGGGGCTTTCAGTAGGATTACTAACCCATTTTTTTAATAACCCAATATCTTTAACATACTCTGAGACGTCTGTTCTTTTGCATACAGCCAGTCTTTCAGCTGCCCGTTCTTATCATACCCAACAACTACATGTTTAGGTGAGGGGATCAGGCAATGTTTGATGCCACCGTATCCGCTGAGCTGATCCTGATAAGCTCCTGTATGGAAAAAACCGATATACAACGGTTCGCCTGATGCCTGTTGCTTTGGCAGAAACACGGCGTTTATATGTTCTTCAGATGTATAAAAATCGTATCCATCGCAGGTAAGCCCACCCAGGTGAACTTCCTGGTATTCCTGATCCCATTTATTGATGGGCAGCATCAGGAACTTCTCTCCAATGCCCCAGGTATCAGGTAAAGTAGTGATAAATGAGCTATCGATCATATACCAGGACTCCCTGTCGTTCTGCATCTTCTCACCCAATACACTATATATTACCGCGCCGGCTTCTCCCACTGTAAAGGAACCAAATTCTGTGTAAATATTTGGTACCGGTACTTTATTTTTCTTACAAACGCTCTTAATGTTGGCAACAATCTCATTTATGATGTAATTGTAGTCGTAGTCAAAACCAAGAGAGTGTTTAATCGGGAACCCACCACCAATGTTGATGCTATCCAGTTCAGGACAGATCTTTTTCAGCTGACAGTAAAGGTTCAGCACCCGGTTAAACTGGCTCCAGTAGTAGATATCATCCTTAATCCCCTTGTTCATAAAGAAGTGTAGCATTTTCAGCTCAAACTTCTCGTTACCTTTTATTTTATCTACGTAGTATTCGAGGATATCACGGGGAGGAATACCTAACCGGGAGGTATAGAAGTCGAAACTGGGTTCTTCTTCTGCAGCCACCCTTATACCAAGCTTTACTTTTTCTTTGATCCTGATATTGCGCTTGTAATCTTCCAGCTCTTCCTTGTTATCCAGTACGGGTATTACATTCTTAAAGCCGGAATTCGCCAAACGGGCTATTGCCCTGGTATAGGCTTTTGTCTTGAAACCGTTACAGATAACGAAAGTATCTTTGTTTATCTTCTTCTTCTCGTACAGCTTATTGACAATGTCAATATCATAGGCAAAGGAAGTTTCTATATGTACTCCATGTTTCAGCGTTTCTTCCATAATGAAGGAGAAATGCGAACTTTTAGTGCAGTAACAATAGAAATAATCGCCTTCATACCTGTTCTTCTTAAAGGCGTCATGGAACATCTTCTTCGCCTTGTTAATCTGCATTCCAATCTTCGGAAGGAAGGTTAACTTAAATGGTGTTCCATACTTGTCGATCAAAGCCTTAATGTCTAAACCATTAAACTCCAGGTAGTTATCTTTTACTTCAAAGCCCTCCTGGGGAAATTCAAAGGTCTGCTTAACCAGGTCGGTGTAGGTGTTGTTCATTTAGTACTTAAAATGAATTTTTAGGAATTAGTTATAGAAAAAAAGCAGGATAACAATCCTTTTTTCCCTCACTGGGAAACTCCTGGTTTACACACCTACGTCAGTTCGAACCCCAGCAAAATAGGTTGCAAATCTAAATATTTTGTTGATTGCCACCTTAATTTTTTTCCAGAGGTGTCAATTAAAAAAACACAATTATCCGGACAAATATACAAACAATTACAAACCAACAATTTAAATAATATTATTCTCTATTTAAATTAGCTGTTTTTCAGTATTTCCAGGCTCTGTTTCCCCTCGCAAAAGAGCAGGTCAAGCACGCTCATTCCAGGCAGGAAACCAGTGCGATCCTGGAACACCTGCGTGTACACCGGCGCATCCGGTAACACCGAGCCCGGCAGTATCTTTTCCCTGGCATCTGTGACTCCTTCCGGATGCTTCTGATAACTTTCCGTGAACATAACGGGTACATTAATGCCGAGCCTGCTGTTCATCCATTCGAAACAGGCCATGTTCCAATCCAGCAGAAACTGAAATGGTTTTTCATACAGTTCCTGCAAATCTTCTTCATAATATTCAAACCAGGGAGAGCGCCGGTAAGCAGACACCAGCGTTTTCCAATGCAAACTCTGCCATTTTTCTTCGTTGCTTATCTTAACATCCTTCATGATTGTCCGCTGATTCTTTCCTTTTGTCAAAGGAACACTTAAGATCATCCGACCATTTGGGCCTGCCAGGTAACAACGGTTCCTGTAGCTAACCTTTTGATAGTGCTCACATTTTTCTATTTGTAATATATCGTGTTTTAATAAAGCTCTATATGAATCAATTGGTGGAAAATACTGAGATTCAATTAGTAATGTTCGATTTTTTGCATTCTCTGTCATAGTGTCAAAATTTGGGTACCAGCAACAAAAAATCCGTTCATTTCACCAGACAATCACTTAGAGTAAAATACTTAACAATTAACTTTAAGTAAATGATTAACAATTCATAGAATTATTAAAAAAATGCTAATAAAATTAGCACCCTGGGAAAGATCCAAATTTTTACCGGAATGCAAAAATACTAAAGATTTTAGTTGGAAAATCGCTAAATTTTAGCGAACACAAGGAGTGAAATGAAGATAGTTCTTTTCTTTAAAGCACCATTTTATTTATATGTGTTTTTATCCACATTTTTTCTACTCTCCTGCCCGCTTGAAAAAATGCCTCGTTAAAATTTTCTCAATTGAAATCCGTTTTTTTGATAACTGAAACCTTTACTGTAGGTTTGATAAAAATTCTAATACCCGGTTCGACGATGAAACTTTTCAGATTTTTAACAGCCATTTTTGTCATTTGGGGACTGGCGAGCTCTTGCGAAAAAACCAAGGACCTCCAGTTTGTGCGGGTCGCAGGATTGGATATGGGAGAGCTCGGTATGTCTAAAAGTATCGTACGGATGACGCTGGCATATTACAATCCGAATAACTACCGGTTGCAATTGAAAGATGCCAACTTCGACCTTTTCATTGATGATACTCCGGTAGGCCATTCTATTCAGGACAGCCTGATCGCCATACCTGCAAAAGATACCTTCTACTTCCCGGTGAAGCTGGAAGTGAATATGTCGAATGTGCTTAAAAATGCATGGACTGCCTTTTCCAATAAAGAAGTGACCATCAAAGCCACTGGCAACTGCAAGGTGGGGAAAGCGGGTATTTTCATTCCATTTCCTATTAAATGCGAAACCAAGCAGGCGTTGAATTTCTTTTAGTCGCTACGGCTCGTTCCTGAGGCAACCTAACAAACTCAGTAGTTCCAGAATATGGGCGCTGTCGCCCAGGCTTTTTACAGGAGCCAATGTTAATTCTTTTCTTACCTCATTGATATCATTCAGCAGGTCGCCTTCCAACAGGTGATATTGCTGTGCTACCTTGTAAGCAAGCGCAGTTTTAAGGGCGGAGGCTTTTACGCGTAACGTATGCGGACTATAGCGCCCGGGATGGAGGTGTATGTAGTTATCCTTATCCGGCGCCAGGCGAAGGATCCAACGCGATGTATCGGACAGGGAGATGGTAACGTAGTTATTTTGTTGCTGCAGGAATGCTTCATAGCGCCGGCGGTCATGTACACCTGCCAATGACAGCTGCTGAACAACTTCTTCGAAGATCGTATCAATACTTAATGCTCCGGTGTACATATCCATCTGGGAGTTCCCCAGGGATAACAACATGGTATGGATATTACCAGGAGCTGATTGGGAAAGCGCCTGCTCTAATGCAGTGAGATGATGCTTCAGGGGGTTAAATAAGATATTCCTGATGGTGAGCCGTATTAAATTTCAGGCGTTCAGCAGCCGGTGTTATTCCCGGCATGCTGAAAACCAAAAACTATCTTTAATGTTTCTTGTTCTTATCCATTCCTCCACCGTCTTCCGGCTTTTTACAGCAGGTAGGCAGTTTAGCATAGGAATCAGGATTAGCGGTTACATTGTCCGCATCATATCCTGCGTTAGCGATACCTGTTTTGATGTTCTCCACATTGGTACGGTCTGTCCAGTACTTGACAGTGGTCAGATGCTTTTTAACATCCACTTTTACGGATTGCACTCCTTCCTCATGTGTCATGTACCTTTCTATCCTGTTCTTGCAGGATTCACATTGTACGGTAGGGGTGCTGATCTTAACAGTTTCTATTGATTTCTGTTTCTGCTGGGCCATTGCCATGCCGGTGCCAGCTAACAGGAATAACATTACGAGTTTAAGGATACGCATAGATGTAAGATTATTAGTCTCAATATACAAAAAAAGCAACATACATATCTCCTATCTTCCCCACTGATCCGGCGCGCTTCTCCAGGCTTGCAGTGTACTGATGTCATCTGTACTCACAATTCCCTTTTCTTCTGCCAGTGCAATCATTGCATTGTAGTTACTGAGTGAGTGAAATGGTACACCGGCATCTGCAAATGCTTTCACTGCCACATCGAAACCGTAGTTAAAGATAGATACCATACCAACCACTTCTCCACCAGCTGCGCGGATCGCCTGCACTGCCTCGAGACTGCTTTTGCCGGTAGAGATAAGGTCTTCCACCACTACCACCAGTTGTCCGGGCTGTAACACGCCTTCAATCTGGTTTCCCATACCATGTTCCTTAGGTTTGGATCGCACATAGATAAATGGCAGCTTTAGCTGATCGGCTATCAGTGCCCCATGCGGGATACCCGCAGTGGCCACACCTGCGATCACAGCTGCATCCGGAAATGTTTCAAACACCAGGTTACACAACTCAGATTTAATGTAGTCGCGCACATACGGAAAAGACAGGATTTTCCTGTTATCGCAATAAATCGGGGATTTCCATCCGGAAGCCCAGGTGAAAGGCTGAGCAGGGCTTAATTTCACTGCCTGTACCTGCAGTAATTTCTCTGCAACTTGTTTTTCGCTTATTTTACTCATATCAGGAACCAAAAGTAAGAAATTACGAATTACATTTGCGGCATGCAATCAAATATCACGATTTACCTCAACGAGCGTCCGCTGATTCTGAGTGCGGACGCGGCTACTATACCAGTTCACGCGGGAGGTTACAAAGTATACGAGAATCCCGATCCGCATAAAATGGAGAATGTGTTACAAAAGCTGGAAAACGGAAAAAAAGATGCTGCAGTGTTCGTTGCTGCTGATGTGAAGCAGCTTTTAAAGAAGGTATCTTTACATTTCACTACCCTGGTAGCTGCTGGTGGACTGATCACCAATCCTGAAGGGGAAATATTAATGATGTTCCGTCGCGGGAAATGGGATCTGCCGAAAGGGAAGCGGGATCCCGGGGAAGACCTGGAAACCTGTGCATTGCGTGAAGTCGCAGAAGAAACCGGTTTACATACCGTCTCTCTACAACATAAAATCACGGAAACATTCCACTACTACCCGATGAAGAATAAAAAAGTGCTGAAACATACATACTGGTACCGCATGCAGTTCACGGGAACAGAACTGACAGTACCGCAGATTGAGGAAGATATTCAGGATCTGCAGTGGATTAAGCCAGACAACGTGGATAAATACCTGAAATACTCCTATGAAAATATCCGGGAAGTATTCAGGGCCGCTAATTTTTAAGTATACCGGTATTTTGCGCTTCCTGCAAAATACCGGCATGTTTATCTTTTTGCGAGGATGGCCATGGTAAGCCGGCTCACACAAACCAGTTTGTGTTCATCATTGGTGATGCGTATATCCCATACATGACTGGTAGCCCCGATATGCAGCGGCCGTGCGGTAGCATGCACATAACCACCGGTTACTCCTCTCACGTGGTTTGCATTGATCTCCATACCCACACAGATCTGTTTATCGGGATCGATGATCAGTGCAGAAGCCATGCTCCCCACAGTTTCCGCCAGCGCCGCTGATGCGCCACCATGAAGTAAACGGTAAGGCTGCATGGTCCGGTGATCTACCGGCATCATCATTTTAAGATAATCGGGTCCTATCTCTGTAAACTCCATCCCCAGATGGGCGCCTAATGTATTTTCGCCCCATTCGTTTAGCTGATCCAGTGAGATCTTCGTAGAATGCCAGATCGTTTTCATATGAACTGCTTTAATATTACTGTTTAAGCCGCCTGATACCTTCTATGACTGGTGCCGGCAGGAAAGGCGATACATCTCCGCCATACCGGTAAATATCCCGTACCAATGTGGATGCGAAGCTGGTGTATTTTGGCGTAGTAGATAAAAAAATGGTTTCAATTTCGGGTGCAACTGTTCTGTTTACATCTGCAATGGCCTTTTCATATTCAAAATCGCCGATATTCCTGATCCCACGAAGAATAAACCGGGCACCTATCTTCTTACAAAACTCAATGGTTAACCCGGAATAAGACATCACTTCCACGCGACTGTCGTTTTTGAAGATTTCCTTTATCCAGTTCATTCTTTCCTCCAGCGGAAACATAGGTGTTTTACTGCTGTTCACACCAATACCCACTACCAATCGGTCAAACAGATCCAGGCCCCGGCTGATTACGTCCGCATGCCCCAATGTAATAGGGTCGAATGTGCCAGGGAATAAGCAAGTCCTCATAAGGTAAAAATTGAATGTATAAATACCGTCAGCGTTTCAGGGCTTCCCGGTTAATAAAGATAGAGAAAACCGTAGCGCCGTAATTACGTTCGGAGCGGTAATAAGAATAATCTTCAAATTTGCGATGCTGGGTATGTTCTACTATCAGCCAGCCTTCCGGGTTCAGCAGCTCTTTCTCAAATACCAGCGGCGGCAGCTGATCCAGCGTTTCCATCATATAGGGAGGATCGGCGAAGATCAGGTCGAACTTTTCAGTACACTGCTGCAGGTACTTAAAAACGTCCATTTTTACCGTTTTCAGCGTATCAATCCCCAATGCAGTGGCTGTTTTAGCTATAAAAGCTGCCATCGCCGGATCTTTTTCGACAACGGTCATATCTGTTGCTCCTCTTGATGCGAGCTCATAGCTGATACTTCCGGTACCACCAAAGAGATCCAGCGTTTTTAAAGACGGAATATCCAGGTTGTTTTCAATGATGTTAAAAAGACCGCCTTTCGCGATATCTGTAGTTGGCCGGGTATGCGGCATCTTTGCAGGCGGTTGTATTTTCCTGCCTCCACTGGTTCCTCCTATTATACGCATAATGCCAACGCATATAAATTATGAAAATAATATCCGGGTATTTCCTGCATTTTACTGATATAATTGAATCCGGGAATTCTTTGTATCCATTCCACTCCCGGAATGAATTTGTACATTTCCTGGTATATACTGGTATCGGTAGTTACTATCCCGCCCAGCTTTACTTTTACTGTTTGTTCGTTCATGCCCAGCTCTCTCAGGGTATTCACGAGGGTGTATACCACATCGAGCCCTGTCTGGTAAGTACCTTCGCGCTGGATCTGCAATTTTCCTGCTCTGTACACAGTAAGGATGAACTGCTCGCGGCCAGCTTCCACAAAAGCAATTCCGGAAGCGTGGTTAAAATCCAGATCCCCCGGATACGACTGCAGCAACGCAGAATTGGCATGAATGACCAGGTCTGTCGAAAATTCTTTGCGCAGGAAGCCCAACAGGTCTTTATCCACACTATAAACATTGACAACCGGCTGGCCCGGCAGGAAGTCCGACAGAATGGCCTCCTGTACCTTTTCAGGCACCGACAAATGCAGCAAATCCTTTTTGACAGGAGCTGCATAGTATTTTTCGGGGACCAATGCACTATTACCGGTATTAAAAGCCAGCAGTACAGATCTGAATGCTGTAAACAGCAACTTATCTGTATCAAACACATTTTCTATCATTTCCAGATCTGCCAGCGCCGGTTTTCCCGGCGTGAAATGATAGGATTTCAGCGCCAGAAATTTCCTGGTTGCCGGATCAAATACAATGTAACTGAAAGTGCCATTGCCCACCATCACCAACAGGTTACAGGCGGTAAGATCGGTTTCCAGTAAAGTTTCATCGTCTACCGCAAATGCAGGATGGATATTATAAGCCACGGGCATATTTTAGCTTTCAAATGAACCACAATAATAACCAATTTCGGTAATTGACGGGAGCGTTTTGTTGTTTTATCTGCAACCGGATGATCAATATATAAACATATCTTTGCTGCCAGACCGATATTCAATATAAGATTCATGCAGCTGGAAGTTACCAACAGACAGATCATAAAGATAGCGGGACCTATATCACTGGCGCTGATTATTCCTCAGATCAATCATATTACCAATACTGCATTTGTAGGACGATTGGGAGAATTTGAGCTGGCAGCCAACGGCATTGCCGGTATTTACTACCTCGTGATGTATATGATCGCCTATGGGCTGAATAACGGCCTGCAAGTATTAATAGCCAGGAGAGCCGGGCAGCGGCAATACGAGGGTATAGGGCGGCTTTTCGCCAATGGCCTGCAGGTGGGTGTATTTTTTTCGTTGCTGGCAATACTGCTGACGCTCGTGGCAGCTCCCTGGTTTTTCGCCCATGCGCTGCATGATCAGCATATTATTTCAGCTGCTGTTTCGTTCATCCGTATCCGTATATGGGGGCTTCCCTTTCTGATGGCGCTGAACATGGCCAATGCCTTTTACATAGGCACCGGCAATTCAAAGGTGCTGGCCCCTACCTCTCTTTGTCAGGAAATGACGAACATTTTTTTCGATTATGTACTGATATTCGGCAAACTGGGTTTTCCTTTCCTGGGCCTGAACGGCGCTGCCACCGCTTCTGTTATTGCGGAAGTAACCGGGTGCACAGTAGCTTTCAGTATACTTTTCGCCAGGCATTACCATACCAGGTACAGCCTGTTCCGCTTTCCCCGCCTCCACTGGGAAATTGTCAGGAATATCCTGAATGTATCAGCCCCGCTGATTGTACAGTTCCTGTTTAGTATCGGCAGCTGGTTCGTGTTTTTTATTTTCATAGAGCACATGGGAGAAAGACCACTGGCTGTATCCAATATGCTACGCAGCATTTTCGGGTTGTTCGGTATTACTACCTGGGCATTGGCGGCAGCCTGTAACACTATGGTCAGTAATGTGATTGGCCAGGGAAAACAGGAACTTGTTTTTAAAGCTATCAGGAAGATAGTAACCATCGCAGTTGCCTGCGCGGCTGCGTTATGTATTGTGGTCAACCTCTTTCCGTATACGTTGCTGCATATTTACACCACTAATGCCGATCTGATCACGATGGCGATCCCATCGATCCGTGTGATCACCCTGAGCACCTTGCTGATGGCAGTATCTGCTGTAGTTATGAGTGGCGTGGTAGGCACCGGCAATACCCGTGTGAATCTGGTAACGGAGCTGATCGCTGTGGTCGGCTACCTGGCTTATTGTGATATTGTGATAGAAAGAATGCGCAGCGACCTGCAATGGGCGTGGGGAGCAGATTTCATCTACTGGATTATTATTTTCGGACTAAGCTATTGGTATTTACGCAGTGGCCGGTGGAAAGGGAAAGAAATTTAGCACCAGCTATTACTGCAGATCATCCAGCATCTTTTTGCAATCCGCCTTTATGCTGGCATCATCCTGTGTGATGCTTCTCAGGGTAAGCGCTTTTTTCAGGACATCGATGGCTTTGTCTTGCTGATCATTGGCTTTATAAGCTCTGGCCAATTCATAATAATTCAGCAGAAAACCCGGGTCGAGCTGCATGCATTTTTCGTAATTGGTAACAGCATTTTGCAGGGAGCCGTCGGGCAGGCCACCAAAGAGCATCTTGGCAGCGCCTCTTTCAAAAACGTTCAGGTTGGCTACTTCATAATTCCATTTCCCGAGCACATGGTAGGCCTGGCCCAACTGGGGATTAAATTTGATAGCGAGTTCAGAGTATTTCTTGATGTCTTTGGAAGCGGCTACTTTGTCTTTCGCCCCGGAGATGAGTGCAATCCGGCCCATGGCAATAGCCATCGACAGGTTGGCATCGGCACTGTTGGGATTAACAGCCAGTGCCTTCTGGGCATAGCTTTTAGCCTGATTGAAGTAATTTACTTTATCGTCCTTACTCTTCTGTCGGTTACCGATACGGGAACATAGCTGACTGGCCTGGTTCAGTGCGTCCAGGTCGTTAGGTTGTATCTTAAGGATTTCCTTATCCTTTTCGAAGGCGTCGCTCTCTTTCATCTGCTTCTCCAATTGCCGGGCTTCTTCCATCATATCCGTCACACTCTGAGCCTTTACAAACAAGACCGTCATAAACAAGCAGCTTACTGTCATGATCCACTTTAACATAGGACAGGATTTTACAGCGTAAAAATTAATTGATTAACTTATTGCTATAAATTTACGGAAACATCATACATATCCCAAAAAATCATACTTAGTAGTCTTTCTCCAGCGAAACCATGGAGTTACGGATGCTGGCTCCCATGGGAGGATTCATTTTGCGAAGTGTGACTGTACTGTGTTGTATAGAGGGATACCGTTGTTTCAGTTCTTCCGTCAAAGCATATACGACTTCTTCCAGCAATGGTCTGGGAGTTTCCATCACCGACTTTGCCACCTCGTATATTCCCTGGTAATTCACTGTTTCCGACAGATCGTCGACAGGAACGGTACCGGGTATACGAACAGCAACATCGAGCATAAAATGGTTACCAATAACAGCTTCTTCCGGGTACAGGCCATGGTAAGCGTAAAAGCTGGCTTGTTCGAGCGCTATAGTGAGCACGAGGAAAAGATTTAGAATTACGAATCAGGAATTACGAATTACGAAAGGCTTAACAGATATAAGCGGAACATTCAAGATTTCCGTGGGCAAAGATGCCATTCCTAATTCGTAATTCGCAATTCTTTCTATGCATGATGTTCTTTAGCAGACAGGTATCTTTCTGCGTCCAGGGCTGCCATACAACCGCTGCCGGCAGCAGTTACAGCCTGGCGGTAGATCTTGTCCTGCACGTCGCCACAGGCGAAAACTCCTTCCACGCTGGTCCGGGTGGAGCCAGGTTCGGTGATGATATAATCCTGTTCATCGCGTTTCAGGAAGTCCTTAAAGATGTCAGAATTAGGCTGATGGCCGATCGCTACGAAGAAAGCACTTACCGGAACATCTTTCTTTTCCTTTGTCTTATTATTTAATATTCTTACTGCTTCCACTTTGTTTTCGCCCAGTACTTCATCAGTTTCTGAGTTCCAGTACACGATGATATTGGATGTTTTCAATACACGGTCCTGCATTACTTTGGAGGCGCGCATTTCACCGCGGCGAACCAGCATATGTACAGTACTGCACATTTTAGACAGGTAGAGTGCTTCTTCTGCTGCCGTATCACCGGCACCTACGATAGCCACTTCTTTACCTCTGAAGAAGAAACCATCGCAAACGGCGCAGGCAGATACGCCGCTGCCGTTCAGTCGTTGCTCCGACGGGAGGCCCAGCCATTTAGCAGAAGCTCCTGTAGCAATAATAATTGCATCAGCGGTGATCTCTTTTTCTTCGTCGATGATAACTTTATAAGGTTGTTTACTAAAATCCACTGCAGTAGCCATACCATAGCGGATATCAGCTCCCATACGGGTGGCCTGTTTTTCGAAATCCACCATCATTTCCGGGCCCTGGATACCTTCCGGATAGCCCGGATAGTTTTCCACTTCGGTGGTGATGGTTAATTGTCCTCCTGGCTGTATGCCCTGGTATAATACTGGTTTAAGGTTGGCTCTTGCGGCATAAATAGCAGCGGTGTAACCGGCAGGGCCGGACCCGATGATCAATAAATGCACGTGCTCTTGTTGTTTGTTTTCCATACTTTTCTAACTGTATAATTACTTGCTGATAATAATACTTTTATAGGTCGTTGCATATCCGCCCCAGTAGCCCAATGCGCCAGGTACATTACCCAGAATACGGGTTGGAGTGGAAAATGGATTGCCGTTACTGTTGAAGGCAAAATCAACTGTTCGCCAGAAATCCCACGTCGCCTTATCAATATTACAAAACTTAAGGGTAATGGTATCTCCAAGATTGAACAGCGAATAGTACGCTGGCGGCTTCTCATTTTTATTTACACCTGCGTCCACCGGAGTTTCAAATGTTGTGCCGTTCACCAGCTGATCATCCATAACAGAATTCAACCCCGGGAAATAGGGCTGACGGTTTGTTCGGGTGAAGTAGCGTGCATAGTTCCCAAATGCAGGTACATCGGTGATTTTAACCCATAACCGGGCCCTCAGTGTGTCATCATCGGGCCTGACAAGTGCCCACCAGATCGAATCAAGACGGAGGCCGCGCTGTGGTATAGTTGTCACAGACTGGTATGTCTTATTGTCAGCATCGATATGTAGTGTATACGTACCTGATACTTTGCCGGTGAAATTTCCGGGGCCACTCCGGTGATCGGCGGTATAAATAAAGAACCTGACATTTCCGCTGTCTACTGCCACTTCTTTAAGGTTCATGGTTTTGCGGCCATCGGATACTGTGACCACGGCGTTATGAACGAAGGCATTGGTCAGCACTTCAGGGTCTATCTTTGAGAAGTAGTTGAGGCTGCGGGTGAGGATCACCTGGGGATACATCCCGCTTTCAATTCTGCCTTCTACCACCAGCTGAGGATCCTGTTGTGGTAACTGAACACTGATATCCTTTTCACAGGCGGAAAAGACTGTTATTATCGGCATCAGGAAGGGCAGTATACGCATAGATGCAAAAATAAGGGGAGTTCATTTAAATAAAAACACCGACCATGTATTTACAAGGCCGGTGTTCTTATAGAATAAAGAGGATTTATAGATTTATTCGTCTGGTTCCTGCGAACCGCTTTAAATAAAGGTATTATCCCAGGTAAGATTTCAATGCGCCGCTATAACGTGCTTTCTGCAACCTCTTGATAGCGCGTTCTTTAATCTGCCTGATTCTTTCTTTCGTCAGATCATACTTCTGACCGATTTGTTCGATTGTTGCGCCGTTTTCACCATCCAGACCAAAGTAGGCATTCACAATTTCTGCTTCGCGGGGGCTCAGGGATTTCAATACCCTGCGGATTTCCTCGCGGAGAGAATCTCTCATCACGTCGTCATCAGTAATATCTCCACCTTCCAGCAAGTCGCCCATTGCTACATCTTCCGCCTCGTGCACTGGTGCATCTAAGGACATATGGCGGGTGTTGCTCTGGAAGATATTGTTAATTTCTGATTCAGACATTTCCAGGATTTCTGCGAGTTCCTCGGTAGAAGGCTCACGCTCGTTTTCCTGCTCAAATGCCATGTAAGCTTTGTTAGCTTTATTATAGGTGCCAATTTTGTTTTGTGGCAGACGAACAAGACGTCCCTGTTCGGCCAATGCCTGTAGAATGGACTGGCGAATCCACCATACTGCATAAGAGATAAATTTGAAACCTTTTGTTTCATCGAAACGCTGTGCTGCCTTTATCAGACCAAGATTACCTTCGTTAATAAGGTCACTCAGGCTAAGTCCCTGGTGCTGATACTGCTTCGCAACTGAAACCACGAAACGTAAGTTTCCTGTAGTCAATCTTTCAAGAGCCTTTTGATCGCCCATTTTAATGCGCTGCGCCAAAACGGTCTCTTCCTCAGGTGTTAACAAAGGGATCTTCGAGATTTCCTGCAGGTATTTTTCTACCGCCTGCGAATCACGATTGGTGATCTGGGTGGCAATTTTAAGTTGCCTCATATGAAAAATTGTATTGGTTTAGAAATATAATAACAGCGAAAGAAATTTTTTGTTCGAACTTTTAAAAATATTAACTTACAAAGTTTCCCGCGCTTTATTGTTGTTTTCGAAATAAGTCTGCAAAGATCGTGCTAAGCAATCACTCTACCAAATCCTTCTTATATTTGCCAGCCATATAACAAAGTACAGTTTTAAAACGGAATTTAATAGCCCTTTAGTCCCTGTACAGCCATGCTTTATACAAATTTTAACAATTGATAAAGAATCATATTTAAATTAGCATCTTAACTAATTTATTTGTTAAGCTGTTGCAAATTTTTCAACAAAATGATCGACTTCAGAAGCGACACTTTTACACGTCCCGGCCCTGGCATGTTGCAAGCCATGTTACAGGCAGAAACCGGTGATGATGTTTTCGGTGAAGACCCCACCGTCAACCAACTGGAAGCCATGATGGCAGATTACTTTGGCAAACCGGCAGCCTTGTACTGCCCTTCCGGCACAATGAGTAATCAGATTGCTATAAAAGTACATACGTTGCCAGGGGATGAAGTGGTTTGCAGCAATCTTGCTCACGTGTATATTTATGAAGGCGGCGGCATCGCATTTAACTCCGGCGCGCAGGTACATGCCATTACGGGCGACAGAGGCATGATCAGCGCCTCCCAGGTGGAGGCAGCCATCAATCCCGACGATGTACACAAGGCCCGTACCAGCCTGGTATGCCTGGAAAATACTTCTAATCGCGGTGGTGGATGTTATTACGATTGGGAAGAGATGGTAAAAATCGGTGAGATCTGCAAGACGCACAACCTGGCATTTCACCTCGACGGGGCCCGGCTTTTTAATGCCCTGGTTGCCACCGGACAGGATCCGAAAGCGTATGGCCAACTGTTCGATAGCATCTCCGTTTGCCTCAACAAGGGTATGGGTTGCCCTATGGGCTCCTTGTTGCTTGGCAGCGAAACATTCATCAAACAGGCCAGAAGAATACGCAAAAAGTTTGGCGGAGGCCTCCGGCAGGCCGGTTATATGGCTGCTACCGGCATCTACGCCATGGAAAACAATATTGCCCGCCTGGCCCACGACCACCAGCACGCTAAACTGATAGCCCAGGCCCTGCTTGAAAAAACATTCATCGGTCATATGTTACCGGTAGACACCAATATTCTCATTTTTGAAGTGACCAGCGGATGGTCGCCGAAAACCTTTGCCGATTATCTTAAAAGAGAGGACATCCTTGTCATGCCCATCTCGCCTACTCAGGTACGCATGGTCACCCACCTGGATATTACACCGGAAATGATCAGCCAAACCTGCGACGTGATTGCAGAAATGGAATAAAAGGACGACATCTGGCCACCGACCGGTGGCTGCATTCTCTTTAAATTTCCATCTCTCCGTAATCTCTGTTATTTTTGCAACCTTATATTATATATGAATCGCATGGAACTTTCGAAAAATTACCTGCCCGCAACGGTTGAAGAAAAATGGTACAAACACTGGATGGACAAAGGCTATTTCCGCTCTAAACCGGATGGCCGACAGCCTTTTACTGTAGTTATCCCCCCACCTAATGTGACCGGGGTCTTGCATCTTGGTCATACACTCAACGAAACCGTCCAGGACATCCTGGTGCGCCGCGCCCGCATGAGCGGATATAACGCCTGCTGGGTACCAGGTTCCGACCATGCGTCTATTGCCACTGAAGCCAAAGTGGTAAACATGCTGAAACAGGAAAAAGGAATCGAAAAATCGCAGCTGACAAGAGAAGAATTCCTGAAGCATGCCTTTGAATGGAAAGAAAAATATGGCGATATTATCTATCATCAGATAAAGAAACTCGGCTGCAGTTGCGACTGGGACCGCGTTACCTTTACAATGGATGATCATTACTATAAAGCAGTTATTTCTGTTTTCACTGATCTTTACAAAAAAGGAGTAATCTACCGCGGTGCGCGTATGATTAACTGGGATCCTAAAGCTAAAACTGCCCTGAGTGATGAGGAAGTGGAATACAAAGATCTCCAGGGTAAACTTTATCATGTAAAGTACGCTATCGTGGATGCCGCCGGTAATGCTACCGGAGAATACATCACCATTGCTACCCAGCGTCCGGAAACGATCATGGGGGATACTGCCATTTGCGTAAATCCTGAAGATGAGCGGTATACCCATCTCAAGGGACACTTCGCAATAGTGCCGCTGGTAAACCGCCGGGTACCGGTAATATTTGATACTTATGTAGATAAGGAATTCGGAACCGGTGCGTTGAAAGTAACGCCCGCCCACGACATTAACGACTACAACCTGGGACTGAAACATAACCTGGAAATTGTAGATACCCTGAACGACGATGGTACGCTCAGTACTGCCGCCGTAGTGTTTGTAGGGACAGACCGCTTCGTTGCCCGCAAGAAAGTAGTAGCAGCCCTTGCAGAAGAAGGACTGCTGGTAAAAGAGCAAGAATACACTACCCGCCTTGGTTACAGCCAACGCAATCCTGATACGGTAGTAGAACCCCGTATTTCTACCCAGTGGTTCGTTAAAATGGCGGAATTGGCCAAACCGGCACTGGATGCAGTAGTAAATGGCGATGTAAGAATCCATCCCGGTGACCGGTTCCTCGCGACTTACAAATACTGGATGGAGAATGTAAAGGACTGGTGTATTTCCCGCCAGCTCTGGTGGGGTCAGCGCATCCCGGCCTGGTATGCCGCCGACGGTACTTTTGAAGTGGCTGCCACTGCTGCAGAAGCAGTACAGCAATTCGCAGCACGCGGCGTTGATATTACAGCTGATTCTCTGAAACAGGACGAAGACTGCCTGGATACCTGGTTCAGTTCCTGGTTGTGGCCAATGGAAGTATTCAATGGTATTTCCCAGCCCAACAACGAAGATATTAACTACTACTACCCTACTTCTGTGCTGGTAACCGGTCAGGATATCATCTTCTTCTGGGTAGCACGTATGATTATGGCCGGCCTGGAATATAAGCAGGTGAAGCCTTTCAACGATGTTTATTTCACCGGCATGGTGCGCGATAAACTCGGTCGCAAGATGAGTAAGCAGCTGGGGAACTCTCCGGATCTGCTGGAACTGATCCATTCGTTTGGTGCAGATGCGGTGCGTTTCGGTATCATGATCTCCTCTCCTGCCGGAAACGATCTGCTGTACGATGATGCCAGCTGTGAACAGGGCCGTAACTTTAACAACAAGATCTGGAACGCACTGAAACTGATAAGAATGTGGGAACAACGCCTGGAAGAAGGTGGTGATGCCGACAACAACTTCGCGGTACAATGGTTCCAGAGCCGGTTGAGCGAAGTACAGCTTGAAGTAGCTTCCCTGCACAAAGATTTCCGCCTCAGTGAAGGGCTGAAAGCCATCTACAGCCTCATCTGGGATGATTTCTGTAACTGGTACCTGGAATGGATCAAGCCCGGTTTTGAACAACCGATGGCGGCTGGTATATTCCGCAAAACTGTTTCCTTCTTCGAGCAGCTGATGCAGTTGCTCCATCCTTATATGCCGTTCATTACAGAGGAGATTTATCAGTTACTGCAGCCACGCAACACTGAAGATTCCCTTATGATGAAACAGTTCACCACACCGGATGCGCCTGTACATGCAACCCTGCTGGAAGGCGTACTGGCAAAGGAAGTGATCACCGGTATCCGCGATACCCGGAATAAACACCAGATCAAACCTAAGGAGCCGATCGTACTGCATATAGAAACCAAACACGATAATGCGTTCAAACAAATTGAAGGCATACTGGCCAAGCAGGTGAACGCCAGTGCTGTTCACTACGTGCAGGAACCTGTAGCAGGTTGTATCACGGTTGTTATCCAGAAAGATAAATTCTACCTGGGTACTGAAACAGCACTTGATACCACTGCACAGAAAACCTCGCTGCTCAAGGATCTCGACTACCTAAAAGGTTTCCTTCAATCAGTAGAGAAGAAGCTGGCGAATGAAGGTTTCGTACAGAAGGCAAAACCGGAAGCAGTAGAAGCAGAACGCAGGAAAAAAGCAGATGCAGAGGCTAAGATCGCTGTGATAGAAGAAAGCTTAAAAACCTTGTAATTGTTATACTTTTTGAGATCGCCCGGCCGTTACTATACCGGGCGATTTTTTTTATCCATGTACTATCATGCAAAAACACCTGTTACTTAGTTTACTTTTAGCTACTGCTGTTATGCCAGTATTGGCGCAAACCGGAAAAAAGCCGGCCACCCCCAAAGGCCATCCAGCTGCCGCCGCTGTAGCCAACCAAAAACCGAAAAAACTGCGTAGCACCTGGGGAATATTTCTGAGTGATACCCTTTCCAAAACTGAGGTGATAAAGCTGCTGGATTCCGCACTGGTAGTACGTGATGAAAAGAATGTCCGCTACCCGGTGATTTCCTTTGCGCTCACTTATGAAAAGCACGAACCGTATTTGAACGACACCACCGGACAGGTGGCGGTGTATAAAGACTATACCGGGGAAAATTTTAAATCTGCCACCCTCAGCCCACTGTGGAGCAATGGCCTGAAAGATCAACTGAAGTCGGGCGACATCCTTTATTTCGATGAGATCATTGTCCGCTATACCGGTGATAAACTCTATAAAGCTCCTCCCATTCAGATTACCGTTAAATAGTGTTTAATAGTTAAACAACTGCTGAATAGGGACGATAAAATCGAACCTGTTCGAAACATTATCTACCGGATCGCTATCGAACAGATGGCTGAAACGTACACCGAATGTAAATGGCAGCGTATTTCCTATGCGGGTATCGAAATAAAGTTCGGTTCCTGCTGAAGTATACCTTGTATTGAAATTATTCTGGAAGAAGTTGGCCATACTGTAATCATAGAACAGATTAGCCCTGATGCGGCTGAAATACAGCAGCTGCGCAAAGCCCCAGTCGGGGTACGCAATTGGCAGGTGATAATTGGCGCCCAATTTATAGATCCGTGTATAAAGCGGCGTGTTATACCCCCTCGCATATACGAAGTTATCTGTAAAAGAATAATTAAACTGATTATCGCGCTGCTGCCAGGCGCCCTGCAGCACCAGGCTATGATTTCGCCATAGCCCTGGCAGGTACTGATCCAGGCGGGCATAAAATTGTTCTGCATAAAGCCCGGAAACTGACCGGGTATATTGAGCGGCCAGGTACTGCCCGAAATGTGTATAGATATTCTGTGAGCCCTTCTGGCGTTGATTACTGAAAATCAGAGTATTTGAAATAAACTGCAGATCATTCCCCCGGTATTTGTTACTGAGGTAGCGGTGACGGACATTGTAATTAGCGCCTATATTAAGACTCCTGTTATAGATACCGGATGAGAAGTTCAGGGGAATGTTGAATCCTGCGTGTGCAGTAGCTTCATTCCAATACACACGATTCCGGTTCTGATCGAGTCCGTTGCGGTTAAAGGTGTAGTCGGCCCCAATATTCAGTACAGGCAGCCATCCGGCAAATGTGAATCCTGCTCCCAGATCGGAACTACCTTCATTCCTATTGTACGTATAGCCGACACTGGTAGATGTAGTACTCAGGATGTTTTCACCGATAAGAGAAATGCCGTATTCCGGATCACTGAAAGAAGGTACCCAGCTATGAAAATTAACAGGGCGGGTAAACTGCGGATACTTTCTCACGGGCAAAGAATCGTGGGGAACTATACCGAGTATGTTTCCTCCTTCCTTAAACTGCGGCTGCAACCAGGCACTATGGTCGGTCTGGCCAACATCCACGGGTTTCGGTGAGGCGGGAAGTGCTGCCTTGTACAATTTATATCCTTTGACGGTAAACTCGCTGAATACCAGGCTGTCGCTGTTACTGCCCACAGCCATATGTAACGCACTGTTGCCTCTGTCGGTGACCTGATATACCTTCCGGTTGGCCAACGCCAACGCATATACGTCATTTACATCCCGGTAGCCGCTGGTAAAGTAGACGGTATCCGCTTTTACAACGGGGATACCTATCACATTATAGGAGAATGGAGTTAGTACGGTGCTTTCTCCGGTTTGCAGCGATTGCTGCACCAGGGCCATTTCGCCGTTATTATTCCGTACCGCGCTTATCACCGACTGATCGTCGGCTGTAAACCGGGGATAGGTATAATACCAGTTTTCAGGATTGGGTAATTCTTTTTCAACACGGCTGGTAGCTGTGTTGATCAGCTGGAGGCTATACTTCATGTTGGTAGTGGTAGCTACAGCAATTACCTGGCGGCCATTGGAGCTGATATCCGGCGAAAAGAATTTACCCCGGGGAGAAACTGTTCTTATATGCCGGGAAACATTGTCCCATACGCGGATGACGGAGAAATCCTTCCAGCTCCAGCGGGGATCGAAGCGGGCAGCGGCCCAGGCTATGCGGCCGTTGCGATAGCTGAAGAAATCGTCGTATACGATGCCCGGCCGAACGAGGAGTTGTTGCTTTCCGCCTGCATTGATGCTGTAAATGCCCGGTATCCTGTTCCAGGCTGCCTTCAGGACAATCCAGTTGTTGTTACCTCCGGCGTATACATACTTGTAATCTGTGACCACTTTGGCCACAGGCAATATCCCTGCAGCGGCGGTTATATCCTGACGAGCAGCATATTGCTTCCACAGCGGTTCGTATTCCGCCATGGTAGCAGCATAAAAAGCAGTAATATTTTTGCCGGTGCGTTTTTTCAGGCTATGGGATAACGGGTAAAAAACGCCCCGGAAGCGTACGGCATCACTGGTGACATCGCGCCAGAATGTTTGCCCGTAGTGCTCCCGGCCATAGGTCGTCATCATATAACCCAGCGGGTAATGGTCGGGAGTAAAATCGCGATACGATCCATTCCGGATCTTCATATAGCTGTACTTCTTTCCGGCCAGCGATAGTCCTCTGAAACCATCGAAGAAGCCGGGCAGTCTGCCACGCCCCTGGGGTGATAATGCCGTTTCCATTACCACGGCATCGCCCTCCCAGAACCAATTGGGTACAGCAATATTTGTAACAGCAGCCTGTCCCAGTTCCCCACCCAGTATAGAAAACACC
Source organism: Chitinophaga sp. 180180018-3 (assembly GCF_037893185.1). NCBI lineage: Bacteria > Pseudomonadati > Bacteroidota > Chitinophagia > Chitinophagales > Chitinophagaceae > Chitinophaga > Chitinophaga sp. 180180018-3. The sequence goes on from NZ_CP140772.1 coordinate 5,552,845, forward strand.
TTAGATACTCCCTGACGGAAGTTCATATTCTGCAATACGTGGCGGTATTCATGTACTGCGAGCTGGTCTATCCAGTTAAGGGAGCCAAGGTCCAGCGAATTAGGAGGAGGCGCCAGATAAAATTCAGATCTAAAGGGCCCCAGTTGTACATATCCGTTGGATTGCAGGGTTTGGTTCTGTAATACGATATTCACTTTTTTCTCCCCGTTGCCAATGGATCCGCGTGTGTAACGATTCAGGTACAATACGGTATTTGCTACCCGTTCTCCCTGCAGGCTCATTCCCCGGGGGAAGATCACCCTTACCGTATCTGTATTTATCTGTTCCCATTTCAGGGAAGGCGGATTCCCTCCGAACTGCTGTGCTGATATTGAAGAAGAAAGTGCCAGTAGGAAAATGGCGATGACAAAGCGCATACCAGAGGAGAATTGACAATTAGGAATGAAGAATTAAGCATACCATGCGGCAACTGAAACGCAATCACCATACAGTATAAACGAAAATACGAAGAAAGAATTATGAATTAAGAATGTGGAATTAAGAAACAGCGCGAAGGCCTTAGCGATTAATAATTGTCCGCTAAAGTCTTCGCGCTGCTTCTTAATTCCACATTCTTAATTCTTTCTTTTAGCATTCCGGCAAACTAATCGGAATATTCACCGCCAGGCCACCATCAGAGGTTTCCTTGTATTTTGAGTTCATATCGAGGGCGGTATCCCACATGGTTTTTACGACAGCATCGAGGGATACTTTGGCCAGTTCGGGATTGCTTTGCAGGGCAAGCTGAGAGGCAGTAATGGCTTTGATGGCGCCCATAGTGTTTCTTTCTATGCAGGGTACCTGTACCAGTCCGCCGATAGGATCGCAGGTCAGGCCGAGGTGGTGTTCCATCGCTATTTCTGCGGCCATCAGTACCTGGCGCTGGGAACCACCGAGGCATTCGGTCAGTGCAGCAGCGGCCATGGCAGAGGAGACGCCGATTTCGGCCTGGCAGCCCCCCATAGCGGCCGAAATAGTAGAGCGTTTTTTAAAGATGCTGCCTATTTCTGAAGCCGTCAGCAGGAACTGCTGGATTTTATCGTTATGGAAACCATCGCAAAATGCGATGTAATATTGTAATACCGCCGGGATTACGCCAGCTGCGCCATTGGTAGGGGCAGTTACCACCCGTCCGAAGGAGGCATTTTCTTCATTGACTGCCAGGGCGAAGCAGCTTACCCAGTCGAGGGTATAGCTGAAATGAGCGCCGCCTGCGCGGATAGCCTCTATCCAGGAGGCGTAGTCGGTATAGGAGCGTCCTTTCAGCAGTTTCTTATTAAGCTGTGCCGCTCTGCGGGCTACTTTGAGGCCTCCAGGCAAATCGCCGCCGGTATGGCAGCCACGGAAGGTGCATTCCTGCATGACTGTCCATATATGGAGCAAGCCTCGTTTCGTTTCTTCTTCTGTTCTCCAGGCCTGCTCATTTTCCATCACCAATTCGGAGATGCTATAACCGGTTTTAATGCACCATTGCAACAGCTGCTTTGCAGTATCTATCGGGAAAGGCAGATCCACCTGCCGGGCACCGCCTGCTACATCGCCTTCCTGTACTACAAATCCGCCACCGATAGAATACCAGGTAGATGCAATTTGTTCTCCATCCAGGAAAGAAACCAGGAAGGTAAGTGCATTAGGATGAAAAGGCAGGGATTCTTCAAAAAGAAAATCGATATCTTCTACAGGGTCGAAATCTATTTCATGTTTACCAGCCAGCAACATTCTGCGATTGCGACGCAGGTCGTTGATACTGGGGGTGATCTGGTTTACATCGAAGGTAACCGGATCTTCTCCGCAAAGGCCCAGCTGTACAGCGATATCGGTACCGTGACCATGACCTGTTTTAGCCAGGGAGCCATACAACAATACCTGCAATTTGCCGACTGATGTTAATTTGCCTGTTTGCTCCAGCTGTTCCAGGAAACGCAGTGCAGCCCGCCAGGGGCCGAGCGTATGGGAACTGGAGGGTCCTACGCCTATTTTAAAGATATCAAATACGGAAATACATTCGTGTGCCACTATGATTGATTTATCTGTAAAATTAAGGGAAAAACAGGCTTTAGTTTTGAGCCTTTAGCAAAATGCAGCGAAGATTAACAATATATGTTTACATGTTAATCTTCGCTGCATTTTGCTAAAGGCTAATAGCTGTTTACTATCTGTTAGTAAACTTCTTCAGTTTTATATTGAATATCAATACAGTGTTTGGAGCCACGCTTCCCTGGCCTCTGCGACCATATCCAAACGCAGAAGGCAAAAACAGATTGATCTCTCCTCCCCTGCCGATCTTCGGAACGCCTATGGTCCAACCGGGAATTACCTCATTCAGTCCAATATCAAGGCTATCACTTTTATCAAACTGGCTTTTATCCAGAAAAGTGCCGGTATAGGCTACTGTAACGTAAGCTGCTGCGTTGGCAGTATCTCTGGTATCTCCCCGGTTAACGATCTGATAAAAGATATTACCCGGATCGTGCTTTACATTGGTGATATTATTGGCATTCAGATAGGCCACAATCTTAGCTGAATCTGTGTTGTACTGGCCTATCACATCAAACGGAGGCGTATCATCTTTTTTCAAACAGGCAGCGAACAACAGCATAATCACTGCTGTTACGGGAAGAAGTAGTCTTCTCTTCATTAGGTTTTGGTTTTATACTAAATTAAAAAGTGACAATTTATCTGATATCCACCAGTTCTACTTCAGAAACAAGCACAACATTGGGAGGAATAATGCCTGGTACCCCGGTGGGGCCATAAGCAAGGTAGGGCGGTATATACATCCGGATCTTTCCTCCGAGGGAGATCTTCTGTAGTCCGATCTGCCAGCCGAGGATATGATTTTTGAGCATGCGGCCATCGAAATCGGTAGGCCCGACAGAGGCCCCTACTACCTGGCCGTTTAGCAATTGGTTGGTATAATCAACAGTAACAATGGATGTTGCTTTAACAAAATGCGTACTATCCCCCGGAGAGAGGATAGTGTAAAAAAGCCCGGAAACATCTTTCTGGGCGGATACGTTGTGAGTTCGGAGGTATTCCTGAATTTCATTCTGCCCTGCAATATCCGCCGATCTTTCTGACGGGTTGCTAACATCTTTTTTCATGCAGGCAGTTAACAATAAAACAAAACAGGCTCCTATAATTTTGACAGCTATCTTCATCCACTTCTATTTACGTTCCTGTTAATAGAACGCTCAAAATATAATAAAGTTACAGGAAGTCTGGTATAAAAAAACTCCTGCCGGCCGAAGCCAACAGGAGTTTCTATAATAATGAGACATATTATTAATAGTCCATGCCCATACCATGACCACCGGGTCCCATTGAAGGAGCGGCAGATTTAGGTTCTGGCTTATCAGCGATAACGCATTCAGTAGTCAGTAGCATAGAAGCGATAGAAGCGGCATTTTCCAATGCGATACGGCCTACTTTAGTAGGATCGATTACACCAGCAGCCAGTAAGTTTTCGTAAGTTTCGGTACGTGCGTTGAAACCGAAATCGCCCTTACCTTCTTTTACTTTCTGTACTACGATAGAACCTTCGATACCTGCGTTAGCAGTGATCTGACGTAAAGGCTCTTCGATAGCGCGTTTAACGATAGCGATACCAGTCTGTTCGTCGTTGTTATCGCCTTTCAGGCCATCCAGGGATTCAATAGCGCGGATATAAGCCACACCACCACCAGGAACGATACCTTCTTCAACCGCAGCGCGGGTAGCGTGTAAAGCATCGTCTACGCGATCTTTCTTTTCTTTCATTTCTACTTCGGTAGCAGCACCTACGTAGAGAACAGCCACACCACCGCTTAATTTAGCGAGGCGTTCCTGTAATTTTTCGCGATCGTAGTCAGAAGTAGTTGCTTCGATCTGAGCTTTGATCTGACCGATACGACCCTGGATACCATCTTTTTCGCCTTTACCACCAACGATGGTAGTATTGTCTTTATCGATAGTTACGGATTCTGCTCTACCGAGGTAAGTCAGGTCAGCATTTTCCAGTTTGTAACCTTGTTCTTCGCTGATTACGATACCACCGGTGAGGGTAGCGATATCCTGCAGCATATCTTTTCTTCTGTCGCCGAAGCCAGGAGCTTTAACAGCAGCCACTTTCAGGGTACCACGCAGTTTATTTACCACCAGGGTAGCCAGTGCTTCACCATCCAGATCTTCAGAGATGATCACCAGCGGAGCGCCCTGTTGAGCTACTTTCTCCAGGATGTGGAGGATATCCTTCATGGTGCTGATCTTTTTATCGTAGATCAGGATATAAGGGTTAGACAGTTCAGCCTGCATTTTCTCACTGTTAGTGATGAAGTAAGCAGACAGGTAACCGCGGTCGAACTGCATACCTTCCACTACTTCCACAGTAGTATCGGTACCTTTAGCTTCTTCCACAGTGATAACACCGTCTTTAGTAACTTTCTGCATTGCTTCAGCAATCAGTTTACCGATTTCGCTGTCGTTGTTAGCGGAGATAGAAGCAACCTGTTCAATTTTCTTGGTATCGTTACCAACTTTTTCAGATTGTTTTTTCAGGTTTTCAACAACTGCTTTCACAGCTTTGTCCACACCGCGTTTCAGGTCCATTGGATTAGCACCGGCAGCAACGTTTTTTAGTCCTTCGCCGATGATCGCCTGTGCCAGTACGGTAGCAGTGGTAGTACCATCACCTGCCAGATCAGCAGTTTTGGAAGCTACTTCTTTCACCATCTGGGCGCCCATGTTTTCGATAGCGTCTTCCAGTTCGATTTCTTTAGCAACGGTAACACCATCTTTGGTTACACCAGGAGCACCAAATTTCTTTTCAATAACTACGTTACGACCTTTAGGACCCAGGGTTACTTTAACTGCATCCGCCAGTGTGTCAACGCCCTTCTTCATTTTGTTGCGGGCGTCTATATTGAAGAATATTTGTTTTGCCATAATAATTGTCAGATTTTTCTTTAAGGAATTAAAATATATCCGTGTAGCAGTTCTTAAACGATAGCCAGGATATCAGATTCACGCATGATTAAGTAATCTTCGCCTTCGATAGGGAGTTCCTGACCAGAGTATTTACCATACAGTACAGTATCACCTACCTTCACAGTGATCGGCTCATCTTTTTTACCAGGACCAGCAGCCACCACGGTGCCTCTCACTGGTTTTTCCTTTGCAGTATCAGGGATAATGATACCACCAGCTGTCTTCTCTTCTGCTGCTGCAGGTTTTACAATTACCCTGTCAGCTAAAGGTTTAATACTTAATTGTTTAGCCATAGTAGTTTTTATTTAAAAAAGACTGTTTTAGTTAAAAATAGCTTCATCCCGTCCACGAGAATTGTGCCAAGGCGGTTTTCCGGCCAAATCGGGTCAAATTTACAGTTCACGAAGGTATTGATGGGATTTTACACTGACAAATTCTGACAAGGAACAGGAAAAAATGACAGCACGATGGCACTAAGAGTAAATATGAAAATTTTTCTCTAGTTTTGCGCCCTTATACCAGTTCTTTTTTATAAGATGATCAGTAGAAGAAATATCCGGGTAAAAGTGATGCAAACGCTTTATGCCCTGGAAACGATGGAGGAAAGCAGTATTAAGCCAGGCACGACTACCAGACTTTTGAATGAAAAGTTGGACCAGACCTGTCAGATCTTTACCTACTTACTTTATTCAGTGGTGCGGGTGGCGCAATATGCTGAAATTGATGCGCAGGCCCGTGCTTCCAAACACTTACCCTCTGCCGAGGATCTGCAGGTAAACACCAAGATAGCAGGCAACGAGTTTATTTACCAGATTACCGATGATAAAGGTTTCCAGGTGAACCTGGAGCAGTGGAAAATGAAGTTGTATGTAGACGAAGACCTGATCCGGAAGCTTTACAACCAGTTGGTGGCTACGGATGTCTATAAAGCCTACATTGCAGACGGTATCCGTACCAAAGCCGGGGAAAAGGACATACTGGAATACATCTATAAAGAGATACTGGCTAAGAGCGAGCTGTTCATACAGCACATGGAAGATACCTTCCTGCATTGGGGAGATGATGAGGAAATGATGGGTATTCTGATCAATAATTACTTTAATAAGCCTCATCTGTTCAATTTCATGCAGCTGATCAGCAAAGAGAAGCTGGACTATGCCAGGGAGTTGCTGCTGACAGTTATCGACAAAAAAGACTATTGCCTGGAGCTGATCAAGCCTAAATTACAGAACTGGGATTCTGAGCGTATTGCAGCGGTGGATATGTTGCTGATGGAGATGGGTGTATGTGAGTTCCTGTATTTCCCGACCATCCCTACCAAAGTAACTATTAATGAATATATAGATCTGGCGAAGGCCTACAGCACTCCACAGAGTGGACAGTTCATCAACGGTATACTGGATAATATCCTGAAAGACCTTGAAAAGGAACAAATGGTTCAGAAACAGGACCGTCCGAAAAAGTAAGTGGGAAAAGTTATTTTTACCTGAAAATAGCAAAACCATGAAAAAACTGTTCTGTTTACTTGCCTGTGGAAGCCTGCTGATAGCGGCTTGTAACAATAATGGCGGCAGCAAAAATGCAGATGCTGCCGTGTCCGGTACCCAAAAAGCTGATTCCAGCCAGTCGGCTGCATTGACGTTTGAGGAAAAAGTGCACAACTTCGGGGATATAAAGGAAGGAGAGAAAGTGGAGTACTCCTTTAAATTCACCAATACCGGCAGCAGCCCGCTTCTGATTGAGGATGCTATTTCCAGCTGTGGTTGTACAGTGCCTGAATGGCCTAAAGAGCCTATTAAACCCGGACAAACCGGTTATATGAAAGTGATCTTCGACAGCCGGGGAAAATCGGGTTATACTGAAAAAGAAATTTCTGTTAAAATAAACAATAAAGACGGTTACGTTGTAGGACCTAAGATCCAGTGTAATATTATTACCAAATAGACCGGACTTAACTATTAAATCAATTATAGATGAACATCCTGAACATTTTATTAATGGCGCCTCAGGGCGGTGCCCAGGGAGGTGGAAACACATGGGTATCTTTCCTGTTTTTTGGCGGTATGATTGTCGTAATGTGGCTTTTCATGATCCGGCCGCAAACTAAAAAGGCAAAACTGCAGAAACAGTTTATAGATAATCTGAAAGAAGGCGATAAGATCGTGACCATAGCTGGTATTCATGGTAAAGTGAAGAAAATGAACGACAACAATACCCTGGTAGTAGAAGTAAGCCCAGGCACCAACTTCACTATGGAACGTTCAGCGATCAGCATGGAATACACGCAGGCTCAGCAAAAGAGCGCAGACACTAAATAGAGAGAATTAAAAATAGAGAATTAAGAATGCCAGCGGAGATAATAAACGCGAATTTTAATCATTGCGTTTACTATCTCCGCTGGCATTCTTAATTCTTCGTTCTCCATTCCTAATTCCTTATCTTGGATTATGCTAAAGATTGGAATCACCGGAGGGATCGGCTCCGGTAAAAGTACCGTCAGCAAAATATTTGAATTACTGGGCGTTCCTGTTTATTATGCAGACGACAGGGCAAAGGACATTCTGATAAGTGACACCGAGCTTATTGCGCAGGTAAAGCAGCATTTCGGAGAAAGGATATATGATGAAAATGGCATGTTGGACCGCAAACAACTGGGCAGCATTGTGTTCAACGATAAAGATAAGCTGGCCTTACTTAATTCCCTGGTACATCCGGCTACCATCCGCGATTCGGACCAATGGGCATCCCGACAGCACAGCCCCTATGTGCTCAAGGAAGCAGCGCTGCTGTTTGAGACCGAATCCTTCCATCACCTCGACAGGATCATTGGCGTATTTGCGCCGCAGCCATTGCGCGTGCACCGCGTGATGAAACGGGACAACGTTACCCGTAATGAAGTACTGACAAGGATCTACAAGCAGATTGATGAAACAATCAAGATGCGGCTGAGCGATTTCGTGATCTATAACGATGAGCAGCATATGGTGATCCCACAGGTACTGGCACTGCATGAAAAATTGCTGGCACTGGCTGCGGAGAAGCAAGCCAGGCCCTGATTACCTGGAGGATAGCAGTACTATCCGTCAGCGCCGGTTTACCTAACTTTGAATAAAACGAGGATAATGGATACAATACATCAATCCCCTGTACAGCTAACTGATACTGCAGCTACGCAGGTAAAAAAGCTATTGCAGGGAGCTGCTGAAGCCCCTTACCTGCGGGTAGGAATCAAAGGCGGCGGCTGTTCGGGAGGTGGAGTCAGCTATATTCTGGGCTTCGATGCCCGTATGGAAGATGACGATCTTTTTGAAGTGGCAGGCATTCCGGTGATCATGAAAAAAGCACATGGTATCTACCTGATGGGGATGGAGATAGATTACCATCCCGAGCAGCAGGGATTTATTTTCAGAGAACGTAAGCCCTGAACCTGAAAACAGCTTTACCCATTCAATAGAAAGCCCCCTGGTAGTACCAGGGGGCTTTCCTTTTTATCAAACAAATTTTCTGATCTTACCTCACACTATTATTTGGTAGCAGAAGCAGTTTTCTTTGCGGCCACTTCCACTGCATCACTTTCATTAGCCAGCTGGTTCTTCTTGTCGAAGTCTACCAGTACCGGCGCAGCAACGAAGATGGAAGAGTAAGTACCAGTGATCACACCGATCAGCATCGCAAAGGCGAAGCCGCGGGTTACCTCACCACCGAATATAAACAGGATCAGGATGGTCAGGAACACCGTCAGGGAGGTCATGATGGTACGGCTGAGCGTATCGTTGATCGCTTTGTTGATCACAGTATTCCGATCGCGGCCATGAGCGCCTGTTTTGAAGTACTCACGGATACGGTCGAACACGATCACGGTATCGTTCATGGAGAACCCGATCACTGTCAGGATCGCAGCGATAAAGTGCTGGTCGATTTCCAGGGTGAATGGTACAAAAGAACGGCACCAGGAGAACACTGCCAGGGTAACCAGTACGTCGTGCAGCAGAGAGAAGATAGTACCGATAGAGTACTGCCATTTGCTGAAACGTAACAGGATATACAGGAAGATCACTACGATAGACAGGATAGTAGCTCTCACCGCGCCTGCACGAAGATCGTCAGAGATAGTAGGCGACACTGTTTGTGAACCTACAATGTAACGGCTGTTGAATACATCCTGTGTTACAGAAGCATCATAGAATTTCTTCAGACCTGCATATAATTTATCTGCCACTTCTTTATCAGTAGCCTGGTTTTGTTGTTCGATTTTGTAAGAGGTAGTGATGCTCAGCTGGTTAGTGCTACCAACTGTTTTCACAAATACTTCTGATTCGAATTCTTTCTTCAGCACATCAGCCACTTCCTGTCTGTTCATCGAATGTTCGAAACGGATAGTGTAGTTACGGCCACCGGAGAAATCAATACCGTGGTCGAAGCCGTGGAAGAAGGAAGATACACCTGCTACCATTACAATAGCAGAGATAACATAAGCATATTTACGTTTACCTACGAAGTCGAATGCCACATGTTTGAATACTTTCCGGGAAATCGGTGTGAAGTACTCAAAATGCCTTTTACGTTTCATCCAGAAGTCAGTAACCATACGGGATACCAGGATACCGCAGAACAGGGACAGGAACAGACCGATGATCTGGGTAGTGGCGAAGCCGAGTACGGGGCCTAAACCGAAGTAGAACAGGATGAAGGCAGTCAGCAAGGAGGTAACGTGACCATCGAGTACAGGAGCGTAAGAGCGTTTGTAACCGTCGGCGATGGCATCTTTATATGACTTACCGTGGGTGAGTTCATCCTTGATTCTTTCGAAGATGATTACGTTAGTATCTACCGCCATACCGATGGTGAGTACCATACCGGCAATACCTGCCATGGTGAGCGTAGCACCCATAGAAGCCAGGATACCGAAGGTATACAGCAGGTTGAGCACCAGCGCGATATTAGCTACCCAGCCGGCGCTGTTGTAATACACCAGCATGAGTACGAAGATGATAGCAAAAGAGATCATAAAAGACTTCGCACCGGCAGCGATAGATTCAGCGCCCAGTGTTGGTCCTACGATCTGTTCCTGCACGATCTGGGCAGGAGCCGGCATTTTACCGGATTTCAGGATGTTGGCCAGGTCATTAGCTTCTTCGATGGTAAAGCTACCTGAGATAGAAGAGCGGCCACCTGCGATTTCACCCTGAATGGAAGGAGCAGAATAAACGATATTATCCAGTACTACTGCTACGTAGTTGAAAGTAGAAGGATCCTTAGGATTGGCAGGAGCCAGTTCGCCGGTGAGTTTTTTCCACTCATGAGCACCCTGGTTATCCATGGTCATGCTAATTTCAGGCTGGTTGTTCTGATCCATATCCTGACGGGCATCCACAATCCTTTCACCACCTACACGCGGAGCAGGGTTGGCAGGATTTACTTTCAGTGCATATACTGCAATAGGACCATGTTTGTCGTCTTTATTTTCCGGACCGTATGCAAACACAGCATCTTTAGGCAGAACAGCTTTTACAGCTGGCATGTCCAGGTAGCGGTTGAAAGTAGCGGTATCTTTCGGTAAGATTCTTCCGATAGACGGGCCAGGGAAAACGGTACCAGACTGTGGATCTACGTTCGGGAACATTACCATGAACAGCGGATTCTGTTTCTGCTGTTCCTTGATCTGCAACTCCTTGGTGCTGGCAGTAGCTGCTTTGCCGGTATCTGCTTTGTTGAGGTAGGAGCTCAGGCTGCCTTCCTTGCTGGAATCTTTTGCAGCGGCATTGTTGTTTGCAGCAACTGCTTTGGTAGTATCCGTAGGAGGTGTGCTGCCATGTGCATTCAGGGTGTTCCTGATAGCATCGTTCATGGGAGTCAGCACATTCTGGATAAACTCCGGACTGTTTTTGTATACTTCCCTGAACTCGAGATTAGCAGTAGCCTGCAGATATTTATGTACACGGGCGGCGTTATCCACACCTGCCAGTTCAACAGAGATCAGGCCTTTATTTTCATCCAGACTGATATTTGGCTGAGCAACCCCGAATTTGTCGATACGTTTTTGCAGTACAATATAGGTATTCTTGATAGCGGCACGTGATTCCTTACGGATCATGTCCAATACCTGCTGGTTGCTGGAGTTGAAGTTGATATCCTTCTGATAGGCGTTGGCGAAAATGGTAGCCAGTTTACCCTGAGGAGCCACTTCAGCGTACGCTTGCCCGAACAAGGTCACAAAGTCGCTCTGATTGGATTTCTTCAGCTCATTTGCCCTTTCCAGTGCCCTGTTGAAGGCAGCATCCTTGGACTGACCGGATAAAGCGCGGATGACATCTTCCACGTTCACTTCCAGTACAACGTTCATACCGCCCACCAGGTCAAGACCCAGGTTCAGTTCCTTTTCTTTGGCCTTGGTGTAGGTCACATTCCACGGGAAACCCGCAATCTGTTTGCTACTGGTACTGTCCAGTATCTCTTGTCTCCTTTGTTTGATAAACCCTTTCAGTGTATCTGAGTAGAAGCCCTGCAGCTCCTGGCTGCCAGGATATTTCTTTTCAGGTGTAGGGTTTTGTTTGGCCACATCGTTTTCGGCCTGCTGCTCTATCTTCTTCTCATAGTTCCGCACCAAAAACGTGAAGGACAATTGGTACAAAGAGATAAGGATCAGTGCGATGGCAAAAAATCTTACCAGTCCTTTAAGTTGCATACTGTTTGTTTCGGGTTTATAAAAAAAATTTTAAGAGTTGCAAAGATAGAATTTAAATCGATATATTAAAGCCCTTGTAAAAAGACGCGAAAAATCAATACGCGCCCGCTTTTGCAGGTTTGCTGGCATACTTTTTTATAAATCGCAGATCCTGGTTTGTGGTTCTTTTAATATTATTCTTTTGCTTTACAATCACTAACAACGACAAATATATGCAAACCCGACATTATCCGGCAACAGATAATTTTCTGGATGCTTTGCTAAAAAGTCAGGAAAACCGGTTAGGTGCTGTATTCGGAATGCCATCGGCCTATCGTTTACAGGTAATTTACACCCGGATCGACCGGGATGAGCAGCAGATACCTCATTTTACGGACTATTATTACGGCGTATCGCCGGCACCTTATTTCTACCCTGCTTCCACGGTAAAGCTTCCGGCGGCAGCATTGGCCCTGGAAAAACTGAATGACCTGGGAATCAATTGTTTAAATAAGGACACCCCTTTTTTCACATCTCCCTTAACAAATATTAATACCGGGGTACGCCGGGATGCTTCATCGGGCACCGGTATGCCTACCGTGGCCCATTATATAAAGAAACTCTTCCTGGTAAGTGACAATGATGCCTTTAACCGGCTGTATGAGCTCATTGGCCAGGAGCCGTTCAACCGGCGCCTGTGGGAAATGGGATATCCGGAGGTGCAGATACGGCACCGGGTAGGGCTTCCCCTTTATGAGGAAGATAATCGCCACACCAATGGGTTATATTTCCGGGATCAGGAAACCGAACTCTACCGACAACCAGCCTGTTTCAGCAACCTGGTGTTTTCTCCCCGGGAAGATTTTGCCGGAAATGCTTATGTGAACCACCTCGGCCAGCCGGAACAGCAACCAATGAATTTTTCCCATCGCAACCGCCTGCCTTTAACATCTCTCCATAATATATTACGCAGTATAATTTTTCCGGAGGCTGTAACAAATCAACAGCGTTTCCGTTTAACTGAGGAAGATTACCATTTTTTGTATCAGGTGATGTCGCAATATCCGGAAGAATCAACCAATCCGCTATATCATGCGAGACAATATCACCAGGCATACACCAAATTTTTGCTTTACGGAGGAGACAAAGATTGCCGGATACCGGACCATATCAGGATCTTTAATAAACCCGGCTGGGCATACGGATTTTTGACAGATACCGCTTATATTGTGGACTTTGCGAATAGTACAGAATTTCTGCTGTCTGCCAGCTTATTTGTGAATACATCCGGCATCCTGGGCGATGACCAACAGGCATTTGAAAAAACAGGTAAGCCATTCCTGAAAGCATTAGGAGAAGTAATCTACGAGGCGGAAGTACAACGTAATAAAAAAGTATTACCGGACCTTTCACGTTATCGGTTAAACAGCTAAACACAAACTATCAATAACACTCTAAAAAAACTGAGAGGAAAATGCTAATCAAAAAAAATCGCATTTGGGCAGTTGTAGCCCTGCTGACAGGGGTAATCGGGTTTTCATCCTGTTTGAAAAACAATAACGTTACACCTCAACGCCCTATGGCCCGGGTACTGGTGTTTGGTGTTTCCAACAACGCTGTTCCCGCCACTTTCTATGACAACAACCAAAAAATTACAGGGGACAATGCCAGTGTAAACTTCAATTTCGTTGGAACTTATGCAGTTTATGGCGGAGACCATATTTTTGAATTAAGGAAGAAGGGAGCCGACAGTGTGATCACCACCACACAGTACACGTTTGATTCTACTTCTTACTATACTTACTTCATTGTAAATAATAACCCGGTAAGATCCCTTGTTGTAAAAAGTGATTTTTCTACAGCAGATCAGCAAAAGATCAATATCCGTTTCCTGAATCTGTCTACCGGGAACAGTGATCCTGTAGATTTCTATATCGGTACTGAAAAAGCTGATAGTAACAGGCTGCCGGCTACTATGCCTGATCTGGCCAGTGCTACCAGTTTCGCTAAATACAGCTCTTTCAGTGTTAACAACAGTATTACTGTAAAGAAAGCAGGTACCGACCAAACCCTTGCAACCGTTTCCGGTAATGATCTGAAAACCGGAAGTCTTACTGTGGGTAACGTATATACCGTTTATTATGCAGGAACTACCGGCAGTACCGGCGCTGATAAACTGATGGTGAATGCAGTTTACAACTACTGGTAAGCATTAAGAATAGAGAAAGAAGAATTAAGAAACAGCGCAAAGCCCTTAGCGATAAATAACTATACGCTAAGGGCTTTGCGCTGTTTCTTAATTCTTCTTTCCCTATTCTTAATTTCTACTTACCTGTTTTTTCTGTAGGTTTGCCCCGGTCAATACCATGTTAAGATATGAATCAATTAGCAGACAGGCTGTCAAGGATTTCCGAGCCGCAAACAATCAAAATGGCTAAACTCAGCCGCGAGCTGAAAGCCCAGGGAATAGACATTGTAGACCTTAGTATCGGAGAACCGGATTTTGACACCCCGGCTCATATCAGAGAAGCCGCCAAGCAGGCGATTGACGAAGGGTTTACACACTACACTCCTGTAGCTGGTTACGCGGATGTGAAGAAAGCTGTAGTGCACAAGCTGAAAAGAGACAACGGTTTTGACTATACACCGGAACAGATCGTCGTATCAACCGGTGCCAAACAATGCCTGGCTAATGCAGTACTGAGCATTGTAAATCCGGGAGATGAGGTGATCATTCCCACCCCCTACTGGGTAACTTATTCTGAGCTGGTAAAGCTTTGCCAGGGAACAGTGGTTTTCGTTCCCTGCGGAATTGAAAACAATTACAAGATCACGCCGGAGCAACTGGAAGCAGCCATCACCCCTAAAACCAGGCTGTTTATGTTCTCCTCCCCCTGCAACCCTACCGGTTCTGTATATTCCAGGCAGGAACTGGAAGGACTGGCAGCAGTATTTGCCAGGCATCCACAAGTGATAATTATCTCTGACGAGATATACGAGTATATTAATTACGTTGGCAAACACGAAAGCATTGCGCATTTCGGAGATCTGATCAACCGTACTGTTATCATCAACGGTCTGAGTAAAGGCTTTGCCATGACCGGCTGGCGCCTGGGCTATCTTGCCGCTCCACTTGAAATTGCCAAAGCCTGTGATAAAATACAAAGCCAGTTCACTTCCGCAACCTGTTCCATCAGTCAACGGGCTGCAGTGACAGCGCTTACAGGCGACCTTGCTCCTTCCATGGAAATGGTGGCGGAATTCAAAAGACGCCGTGAATTTATTCACGAAGCGCTCAAATCTATCCCCGGCTTAAAGGTGAACGACCCGGAAGGTGCGTTTTATATGTTCCCGGATGTAAGTGCCTTCTTTAACAAGTCGTACGAAGACATGCACATCAACAATGCAGACGACCTCTGCATGTACCTGCTTCATAAAGCCAATGTTTCCACTGTTACCGGCGTGGCTTTCCAGCAACCAAACTGTATCCGTCTCTCTTACGCTACCAGCATGGATAAGCTGGAGAAAGGCGTGGAACGGTTAAGAACGTGGCTTGGAAAATTAAAATAAGGAAGCTCCCTCATACGTTAAGGATACGGACAGACCGGCGAATAAATACCATTGGGTGTATTTATCTGCCTATCTGTCCGTATTTCGTCAATCTAATTAAATAATATTTATATATTTGTGAACATAAAGTTCAAAGATGGATGTGAATATACTACTGTACGTAGCAATCGCCGCTGGTGCAATCGCTATTGTATATCCGACAATAAAGGATCTGTTCAAAAAGGATAAGCAAACGGGCACAACAGCAGAGGATAAGCAACCTTCCGTAAATGCGACTGTGCTGCCATTGCAGCTGCAGGCATATGAAAGGATGGCGCTTTATGTGGATCGTATTACTCCACAAAGCCTGATCGGGCGGATCTATCAGCCCGGGATGACAGCTGTGGACATGCAGATATCGATGGTACAGCAAATAAAGGCTGAATATGAATATAACATCACCCAGCAGATTTATGTATCAGCGATGACCTGGGAAGCGGTTAAGACGCTGAAGGAACAAACCATTTCGGTGATCAATCAGGTAGCCGTGCAATTGCCGCCGGATGCCACTGCATTGGATCTCAACAAACAGATCCTGGAAGTATTTATGCAGGCGGGAGAATCGCCGGCCGACCTGACGGCACAGATCATCAATGCCGAAGCGAAGAGAATAATGAGATAATACCTATCGGCTGCTGATCACTTCATTCAGCAGGTAACCTTTGCCATTAAACAAGATATACAGCGGCGTTCCACGATACCAGGGAACGCCGTTTTCTTTTGCATGTACCTGGATATGCAGATGAGGTTCCGTGCTGAAGCCGGAGTTTCCCACGCAGCCAAGCGGATCGCCCTGTTTAACGTACTGCCCTTCTCTGACTACCACACTTCCTTTTTTCAGGTGGCCGAGGAATACAAAATATCCGGGAGTTTCCAGCAACACCTGGTTGGGATGCCGGTTCATCTGCGGGGGAACATTGTCGGGATAATTGCCTGCAGCATGCGCCACGAGGCCATCACAGGGAGCATATACCGTATCCCCGAAAATGACATAATCTTCCAGGCGACGGGAAAAAATGCGGTTGGCCCGCCCTCCGTATTGATTAAGTTTGACGATATCCATCGCGTAAATGGCTCCTCTCAAACCATAGTGAAAGACATTAGTGGGTAGCCCTTTGCCTCCCTGCAATACAAAGTATTTACCTGGCTTAAAGGGAAAAGCCAGAGCCACCTTATCGGGTTTGCCGGTAGTACCGGTAAAATAAAGCACTATTGCCAACAGGAAGAACGCAGAGAAAAAACTATTGACAGCCCGTTTCCAGCCTGGTATTGCCCGCGAAGCAGTGCCGGGCCGGGTTAGCAGGTTAAGGAATGCAGCCACCAGCAATAGGGCGCCAAAGAGATATTTAAGGTAAAACGACAAATATACCCATGTACCATAGAGGTATAGAAAGCCTCCCAGAGAAAGCCCCAGCAACAAGGAGCTCCACGAAACTATCAGTGGTTTACCAGCTGCTTTCCGGGTGAGATATAAGCTGTACAATGCCAATGCCAGGGTAACGCCCAATAAACTGTAAATAATCATAACGCCCGCCGAACTTTCGCGCAAAATATCAATATTTTTCTCAGCGGCGAAGTACCATAATAATTATGTAACATTGCAACGCTAGTTTTAAACACCATGGAAAAGACCATTCAGACTGATTCAGGTATTGTGATAGCGCCGTTGTATACCCAACCGGTGGCTATGGAAGAAGCACCAGGCAGCTTTCCGTATACCCGTGGCATTCATGCCACCATGTATCGTGATAAACTGTGGACAATGCGTCAGTACGCCGGGTTCAGCACTGCAGAAGAATCCAATAAACGTTATCATTATCTGCTGAGCCAGGGAGTGATGGGCCTGAGCGTTGCCTTCGACCTGCCTACCCAGATCGGTTATGATTCAGATCACCCCATGTCGGAAGGAGAAGTGGGAAAGGTAGGTGTGGCCATCGATTCGCTGGAAGATATGGAGATATTGTTCAAAGGCATATCCCTGGAGCAGATCTCCACCTCCATGACCATCAATGCCACCGGATTTATTCTGCTGGCGTTCTATATTGCGCTGGCGAAAAAACAGGGTGCTGATCTGAAAAAGATTTCCGGAACCATACAGAATGATATACTGAAAGAATATGCAGCGAGAGGTACTTTTATCTACCCTCCCAAGCCATCTATGCGTATCATCACGGATATCTTTGCTTATTGCAGCAAAGAGGTTCCGAAGTGGAATACCATCTCCATATCCGGTTATCACATTCGTGAAGCCGGTGCTAATGCAGTACAGGAGCTTGCTTTCACACTGGCTAACGGTAAGGCCTATCTGAAAGCGGCGCTCGATTGCGGACTTGACATTAACGTATTTGCAAAGCGTCTTTCTTTCTTCTTCAATGCACACAATCACCTGTTTGAGGAAGTGGCAAAGTTCAGGGCGGCCAGGCGTATGTGGGCACACATCACACAATCGCTCGGGGCTACGGATCCGAAAGCGCAGATGCTGCGTTTCCACACGCAAACCGGTGGCAGCACACTTACAGCGCAACAACCACAGAATAACATTGTGCGGGTAGCCATCCAAACGCTGGCAGCTACCCTGGGCGGCACGCAATCGCTGCATACCAACGGGTACGACGAGGCACTGTCGCTCCCCACAGAAGAAGCTGCACGTATTGCACTCCGTACCCAGCAGATTGTGGGGTATGAAAGCGGTGTGGCCGATACAGTAGATCCGCTGGCGGGATCATTCTATGTTGAATCGCTTACCAACGAAGTAGAGCAAAAAGCCTGGGATCTTATTCATAAGATTGATGCCATGGGTGGCGCTGTAAGCGCCATAGAGCAGGGATTTGTGCAGGATGAAATAGCGAAGAGTGCTTATAAATATCAGCAGGAAATTGAGAATAATGAGAAAATAATCATTGGCGTCAATAAATTTACAGCAGCAGATCATGTGGCACCGGAAGTATTCCGCATCGACGACAGCATCCGGACGATCCAATCCGCGAGATTAAAATCGCTTCGCGAGCGGAGAAACAATACAGCCGTACAGGAGTCGCTCGCCGGCATCCGCACAGCGGCAACAGGTACAGAAAACCTGATGCCACTGGTTGTAACGGCAGTAGAGCAACTATGCACCTTAGGTGAAATAGCAGACGTGCTGAGAGAAGTATGGGGAGAGTACAAATAATTATATAAGCGTATCCAACAAACAAATGAGTCTAATCTATTACAACAACTGTCCGCTTTGTGGCTCGTCGCAGGTACACGAAGCACTTACTGCTAAAGACTATACTGTATCCAAAGAAACGTTCAGCATCTTTCATTGCGGCGGTTGTGGCGGCCGCTTCACGCAAAACATTCCTGATGGTGCCAACATCGGAGCTTATTACCAGTCGCAGGAATATATCTCCCACACTGAAACCCGGCAGGGGCTTATCAATCGCTTATATCACAGTGTCCGGAAAATCACGCTCCGTTCCAAACAAAATTGGGTGCGTAATGCCGCTGGCATGAAACAGGGCACACTGCTGGATATAGGCAGTGGCACGGGAGCGTTCATTCATTATATGAAGCAAGGTGGTTGGGCGGTCACCGGCCTGGAGCCGGATGAAAACGCCCGGCAGAATGCAAAGAATATTTACAATGTTGATGCCCTTCCCATAGAACAGCTATACCAGCTTCCCCCGCAACATTTCGACGTTATTACCATGTGGCATGTGCTGGAACATGTACATGACCTCCACCGCTATCTCGATCATATCCGTACATTACTCAAGCCCAATGGGTCATTGCTGATAGCTGTACCCAACTACACATCCTCTGATGCTGATTATTATAAAGAATGCTGGGCGGCATATGATGTACCAAGGCATCTTTATCATTTCTCGCCGGCATCTATGGAAAAATTATTGGCACAACACCAGATCAGTATTGTCAGGAAACATCCAATGGTATTTGACGGTTTCTATGTGAGTTTGCTCAGCGAAAAATACAAAACGGGGAAAAGCAGGCTGATACCGGGTTTCCTGCATGGGTTCATTTCATACAGGAAGGGGTTGAAGCAGGTGGATAAGTGCAGTTCGATTGTGTACGAGAGTAGAATTACGAATTAAGAATTAAGAATTACGATTTAAAGCGAAGACCTAAGGGGATAATAATCACATTTTATTATCTGCTTAGGTCTTCGCTTTAAATCGTAATTCGTAATTCTTAATTCGTAATTCTCATCTCTTCAATCAATCTCCCGCATCCTGCGTACTTATCTATCACGAAAAGTACATACCTGATATCTACCATGATGTTACGGCAGATGGAGGGATCGTAGTTAATATCGCTCATCGTGCCTTCCCAGGTTCTGTCGAAGTTCAGACCAATGAGGCGGCCGTTTGCATCCAGTGCGGGGCTGCCGGAGTTGCCGCCAGTAGTGTGGTTGGAGGCAATGAAGCAGACTGGCATTCTGCCATTCACGCCATAGCGGCCATAGTCTTTTTTCTTGTAGAGTTCAATCAGTTTTGCCGGCACATCAAATTCATAGTCGCCGGGAATATATTTTTCCATGACCCCATCGAGGTAGGTGTAGAAGTCGTAATGTATTGCATCCCGCGGGCTGTAGCCATCTACTTTACCGTAGGTAACGCGAAGCGTACTGTTTGCATCAGGATAGAAAGTTTTCCTGCTGCTCATTACATCCATCTGAGCCTGCATATAGGTACGCTGCAGGTTGTTAATGCGCAGTTGTATATCTGCTACCGGCCGGCTTACATTATCCACATATCCTTTGCGCATAGCCATTACAAGGCGGGCAGCCGGATCTTTCCACATTTGAGCAACTACGGTGTTATAGGGTTGCTGAATAAACGCTTTCAGTTTAGCCATCGACGTAAGTCCGGAAACTGCGTATAGCTTGTCGCTCAGCAGGCGGCTGTCTTTGTTGTTTTCCTGCCAGATCTGGGTAAACTCATTGCCTGCGTAGCGGGCGGGTACGCCTTTGGCATATAGTGCCAGCAGGCTTACGCAAATATCATGATCAAGTGTGGCGTTGTAGTTTTGATAGAAGGGCTGCATAGACTCGAGGAACTGGTCGCGCATGGATTCGTACCGGGCTTCACCTTTCTCGTGCACATCGTTGAGAAAGCTGATCAGCCGGTCGCCTACGGTAAACAATTCCACGTTCTTTACCAGTTCGCTGTAATAGTCTCTGGTTTGCGCGTAGGGTTGTATCTGCTGATAGTAGCTGTTCAGCGAATCGAGTACGCCACCGTATTGCTGTTTCCAAACCGGATTGGTTTCCAGCAGCTGACGGTAGGTTGTTTCATACTGGAGCTTTTTGCTGATGCCATGGGTTTGTTTCACTCCCTGCATCTCTCCCATCCATTTCTTCCAGTAATTGGCGGTACCAGCGTATTTGGCAGCATATTGGATTTTAATACCGGGATCTTTACGCATATACCCATCCATAATTTTCAGGGCAGCATCTCTCATTTCCACTTTCGCGGCATCCAGTACTTCCACCGTTTGTCTGACTCCTTCGGAAGGCAGGTATTCGGTAGTACGGCCCGGGAACCCCATCACCATTGTAAAATCGTTTGGCTTCACTCCTTTCAGGGAAATAGTCAGGGCGTATTTGGGCTTTAAAGGCACATTATCCTTCGAATAAGGAGCCGGACGACCATCCTTACCGGCGTAGATACGAAACATCGAAAAATCGCCTGTATGACGGGGCCATACCCAGTTGTCGGTATCAGAACCGAATTTACCGATGGCAGAAGGCGGAGCACCTACCAGTCTCACATCCCGGTACGTTTCGGTGATGAAAAGGAAATACTGGTTGCCTTCATAGAAAGGTTTGATCATGGCGTCCTGCCAGCTTTCTTTCCGTGCATTCAGCCGGATTTCGTTCAGCCGTTTATCGATCGCAGACTGGCGTTCAGGTTCACTCATGCCGGATTTTATATCCTGCACTGCAGCTTTGGTAACATCTTCAATACGCACAATGAAAGTAGCAAACAGGCCTGGATTAGGCAGTTCTTCGGCAGCAGACATTGCCCAGAAGCCGTTTTCCAGGAAATTATTCTGCAGGGAAGAATGTTTCTGGATCGCATCATATCCGCAGTGGTGGTTAGTCAGCAGCAATCCCTGCTCAGAGATAACCTCAGCCGTGCAGAAACCACCGAAGCTGACAATGGCATCTTTCAGGCTGCCTTTATTGATATTATAAATATCCGAGGCACTGATTTTCATGCCCATTCCTTTCATCTCCTTTTCATTAAGACCGGAGAGCAGCTGAGGAAGCCACATCCCCTCCGTGGCATAACTGTGTCTGGCGAGCACCAGGAGTACCAATAAGAGGACCGGTTTCACGATTCGTTGCAACATATCTGATATTCTTTTTATAAAGCAGGCAATTTACTATAATTCGGGGAGGCAGGAAAAGATAAGGTGCCGTTTCATATGATTCATCGATACAATGCAGCTATCTACAGACATTCCCGACGCAATCCGACAGGATTGTCAGAATTTCATTACTATATCATTGCAAATGGTCCGGTTAAAATCTTCGGTAATAATAGCACACATTACGGGGTGGCTGATATGCCTTGGTTTACCCCTTTTGTTTATCAGTGGCCAAACAGGCGACCGGAATGCGCTGTCGATACTCTTTTCTGCCGGCTACCTGGTATTTGCACTAACATACATCGCGATATTCTACTTCCATACCTTTTTTCTTTTCCCGGCATTATATTCCCGGAAGCAGTATTGGCGCTATTTGTTGTCAGTAGTACTGCTTTTCGGAACGATCAATTACATGAAGCCATTTGATCGTTTATTTGCCAGTCATCAGCCATTGTGGGGAGATGGACACCGGTATCCGCCACCGCAATTATACCTCGGGCTGGATCAGGGGCCGCCGGGTATGCTGGCAGCCGCACCACCGGGTATGACCACGATACCACCGGGAGAGCCACCGCTGACACATATAGATATCGTAAGTGATTTTCTTTTCCTGCTGACCATTGCACTGAGCATCGCAATAGAGACCACTCATCGTTGGCGGCAAACAGAAAAAAGAGCACTATACGCAGAAGCACGAAAAACCAAAGCAGAACTTTCTTTCCTGAAAGCACAGATCAATCCGCATTTCCTGTTTAATACCCTGAATAATATTTATTCGCTTGCCATTACGCGCAGCGACCGTACCGCCATGAGCATCATGAAGTTATCCAATATGCTGCGCTATGTGACGGAAGAAACCAGGGACGATTACGTGCTGCTGGAGAGTGAAATCGACTGCCTGCGCGATTATATAGATCTGCAGAAGCTGCGGCTTACGTCTAAAACAAAAGTGAACTTTTCCGTCAACGGCAACCCGGGCATCAAGTGTATTGCCCCGTTGGTGCTGCTGCCTTTTCTCGAAAATGCGTTCAAATACGGGGTCAGCAATCATGAGGCGTCGGAGATCACTATCCTGCTTAGTACTTCGGAAAAATATATTCATTTTTACTGCAGCAATAAACTCTTCAGCACCTTCCAGGAGCTGAATGATACAGGCATAGGGATTGCCAATACCCGGCAGCGGCTGGATCATTTGTATCCGGACAAATACGAATTACAGATCAGCGAGCATAACGGAGCTTATTCCATTTCCCTGCAATTACAGGCCTGAGTGATCAGGAATATTAAATTGGTTATGGCAGACAATGAGCCGCTGGTATTAAGGTTATCTAAAACCTACGCCAGGGAATTTTCATGTTTAATATTGTAATATCCTGAGGTCAGATATCATATCGTTATCGCGCAGCAATTAGAATTTCCGGATTGGAAATTTCACCAGGCCAGGGCCTGGTAATTGATGCCATGGGGAAATCCAATACAGGCATCGGTATCCAGGGTCCGGAAATTCATCACAGCGCTGCTCATGCGTCATAAAAGTGACACAGAACGTATAATGCAATTTATTATCAGCAATTGCATTATCCGTTCTGTGCCATTATGCATAGATCAGTAAGCATGCCTACCCGGGAATGTTGCGGTTGATGGCCGGGGGCAAGATTCATCACAATTTACCGTCGTCGGCATACGAACCGTCAAACAGTATCACAACTATTCAGCGAAGGGCTGAGGCCAAGCTATCATAGTTGCCCGGGCTAACAAATGCTTAATGATACAGATAGTTCAGCGCAATAATATCGTTTGCATTGAAGGTGCGGTTACCACCGTTGGAGCAGGCCAGCATCCAGGAGTTTGCATCCGGACCGGAAGGTGTACCCGGGATGTAAACAGCGCCTACAGTACTTGCACCTTCGTTGACAGGACTACCGCCGCAGCTGTAGGAACGATCCATATAATCAGTATGACGCATACCAATGCAATGGCCGACCTCATGCTGAATAACAGAGCCTACATACAATACATTTGGATTAGATCCGTATGCCTGAGCGTTGGTATTCATTTTAATGGTGCCATAAGGATCGCCTGTGCTGGTGGGGAAACCGGAAGAACCCAGTGTAATATAACCACCGCTTGGTCCCTGGTTAAAGCCTTTGATGGTAATCGTTGGTGTGCCACTGGTAATGCGCTGGAATTTGATCCGCAGGCCAAGGCGGTTATACCTTGCAATAGCGGTGTCGGTACCGGCAATAAATGCAGTACCAAGATTCACCACCTTTATGGTAACAACACGTGGTAAGCCGGTTACCAGATAATTAGTGCGATACTGTTCTGTTTGTGCTACTCTGAGTACAGGGCTGCTAACTGTTTCTTTCAACTGATCGGCAGTTAACAGGATGTCACCTTCTACCAGGTAACCATCCTCCGTTTTCACTACATTGTCTGTACTGAAACCGTTTGCTTTGATCTGGGCTAACACCTCTGCTGAAACCTGACTGGGCTGGTCTTGTTTCTGTGCACCATTTTTCTGGCAGGATGTGATCAGTAAAGCTGCCGCTGCACAGCAAAGCAGGGTAATTGATTGTTTTCGCATAGTTCAGATTTTTGGTTTAGGTTTTAAAAAAGATATTCCGTTTTGCCTGTTCTTTTAACAAGCAATTGTTAACAAATTCAAATGATCATTGCCAACAGCCGATTAAGTGTACAAAAGACATAACGCCCACTTATTCAAACTCCCATCGTTTGTTCTCTAACCGCAAATGCAATGTTTAGCTTTGCCTATCACCCGAAATACAACAGTAAAACTGTGCGCTCGTAACAGATGCATACAATAGCTAAAAGCCTTTAAAGGGCCTGGCATCAGATTTTAAGGGTTGGTTATGATTAAAATATTGCCAGGTGTTTCCGGCATCAGGATTTGCTCTATAGATAATTATTCGTGAATTGATCTTAACCGATCGCTATTCAGATTTTGTTGATTTTTTTTGTTAAGGATTTCCTCTTTCAATATTACAACTTTCGTTTTATTTAAAAAAAATATTTTAGGTTTTTGTCCCTATAAAATTGTGTTGAAAACGTAAATGCAGTAGCTTTAGGAAGCAACATCACACGAGGATCTCTTGTCGGTTGCCATTGTTCCGCATGAAGTTATTTCCCTGCAAAATATGGACCCTGCTGTTTTTGCAGCTGTTTTGTTTTTATATTGCCGTTGCCCGTCAACAGCAACCGGCCGACAGTATCGTGCTTCGATATGCTACTGATACCTGCAGTAACAGGCATCCTGCCGGTCCTTTTCTCGTGAAATTTTCCAGGATACCTACCGCCTCCACTTTGGGAAAGTATGGCCTGCTGCTTGCTGTTACCCGCTATCACTATATATTACAACAACAGCCGGCCGGTGAAAAAATTTCCGCCTGCTATATTGCCAGTAACAACTACAAGGCCACCGTACTGTTGCTGCAACAACTGGAACACGCTGCAGCCGGCGACAGTGTGCTCCTGCAGGTATCGTTCCGCCATCGGCATGATGCTTTGCAGTATGCCGGCATATATTGGTATTCCGACGTTTACCATGCAGCCCGTGTAAAAGTAAAGAAGCAGGACTGGCAGGCTTTTATCGGCCAGGAAGCAGTTACTTTCGCAGATGTGGTACAGCGGGCACATACCGAAATCATCATCAATACCAGTAATCTCATTGTTAACCGTATCAATATTGCACAACAACAGTTTCTGCAGATAGATGGAAGTCGTATAGCCGTTTCCGTTAAAGAAGACCGCTTCGATACAGCCGATATTGATCTTCGCGGGCGATATCTTCCTTCCGACAACGTTTCCATTTTCACCTCGTCGCATGCATTGGTGATGGCTACACTTATAGGTGGGGCAGGCAACAGCGGCGACAAAGGGACAGGTGCTGCCACCCGCGTGAAGCTTAGTTCTGCAGATTTCAACAGCAGTCTCTTTCCTGATAACGACAACTACTATACCCAATCTGCTATTACTATCCAGAACCATTCTTACGGAAATGAGATCAACAACGTTTATGGCGCCGAAGCAGCTGCTTACGACAAACATATCGTGGAGGCAGATACCATTGTGCACGTATTCTCTGCCGGTAATATAGGTACGCAAACTTCTACCAATGGCCGCTACCAGGGGGTTCCGGGGTATGCCAATCTCACCGGTAACTACAAGCAGGCAAAAAATATTATTACAGTAGGGGGTACAGACGGCCTGTCGAAAATAGTAGCACTCAGTTCTAAAGGTCCCGCTTACGACGGGCGCATCAAACCAGAGATAGCAGCATATGGGGAAGATGGCACCTCGGGCGCAGCGGCGCTGACATCCGGTGTAACAGCCCTGCTGCAGGATGCGTGGCGCCTCCAGTACCAGCAACCCATGCCTTCGGCACTCACCAGGGCTGTTATCATTAACAGCGCACTGCGTGCCCCGGGAGAGCTGCCGGGATTTGATCATGGTTTCGGCTACCTGCATGCGCTGAGTGCCCTGAAAACCATCCAGGAAAAGAGAATACTGCAAGGGGAGATCAAAGACGGTGCTGTCAGCACTTTCAATATCAATGTTCCCGTTAACACGGAGGAGGTGAAGATCACGCTATGCTGGAACGATCCTCCGGCTGCGGTCAATGCCGCGAAAGCACTCGTAAACGATCTTGACCTGGAAGCCGCCGGCACCGGAGGTCAGCGCTGGCTTCCCTGGGTACTCAACAATTACCCGCTGACTGATTCACTGACACAGGCGCCTGTCAGGGGGAAAGACAGTCTCAATAACGTAGAGCAGATCAGCATCTTCCGTCCTGCTGGTGGTACATTGCAGATCAGTGTAAAAGGAGCGCATGTTACCACGCCAGGTCAGAAATTTTACCTTGCCTATCAGTTCACTCCTATGCGCAGTTTTCAATGGCAATATCCGGCGCCGGGGAGTATACTGCCGGCCGGGCGGGAAGTACCGCTTCAATGGGAAACCAGTTACAGCGGCAATGGGGACCTGGCATGGAGCTCCGACAGCGGCCATACCTGGCAACCGCTGGGGCAACAGCTGCCAATGGTACCCGGCAGTTATAACTGGCTCACTCCCGGTACCCTGCAACGCGCATGGCTCAAGCTTACACTGCCGGATACTTCCTTTATCAGTGCTGCATTTTATATTTCGCCGGCCACCACGCTTCATACCGGGTTCAATTGTGCCGACAGTACCCTGATATACTGGAATGCCATTCCGGGCGCAACCGGTTATCAGTTGCTGACACTGGGAACCAGTCAGCTTATCCCCTACCGGCAGCAGGCAGATACTTTTGCTTTCATCGCAAAATCGCAGGTACCTTCCCGTTATTTTGCTGTCAGTCCCGTAGCCCGGGCAGGCTGGATTGGTATGCGCAGCTATGCCGCTGATTATTCGCAACAGGGAGTTGGTTGCTATGTTGCAAATCTGCTGGCGGATAAAACCACATCGGGAGGCGTATTGCTTTCCCTTAACCTGGGCAGCACTTACCAGCTCCAAACTGTTTATTGGGAAAGATTGACCGGAAAGGGCTGGGTAACGATACATCAGGACCCTGTGAATAATGCGCTGCAGTTTAGTTATGCCGACAATGGGCTACCTGACGGGTTGCTGCGTTACCGGGTGCGACTGGAAACCACGGGGGGCACTTACATTTATTCTGATCCGGTGTCTATAGAAATCATGCAGCAACACACCGTGCTGTTGTTCCCCAATCCCGTAAGCACCACGCTGTATATCCTCGATTCAACTGAGCGCAGCCGGCAGTTAGTGATTACCGATATAAGCGGCCGTATTATGCTGCAACAGCGCCTGGAAGCCACCCAGGAAACAGTACCGGTGCAACAGCTTGCCAATGGCGTTTATACCTGCAGCATCTATCTGAATGGCAAACGTATTTATACCACCAAGTTTGTAAAGCAACAATAACGCAAACAGCCGCCCCGGTGGTACCGGAACGGCTGTTGCTATACTTACAATAAAATGATTACAGGTGAATTGCTTCGCCGTAAGCTACTTCTATGGCGTCTTTCACAGATTCGCTCATAGTAGGATGCGGGTGGATGGAATCCAGCACTTCCTGGTAAGTAGTTTCCAGCTTACGCGCTGCCACAGTTTCAGCGATGATCTCAGTTACGTTAGCACCGATCATGTGTGTACCTAACCATTCGCCGTATTTAGCATCAAAGATTACTTTTACGAAACCTTCTGTAGCGCCGGCGGCAGAAGCTTTACCGGAAGCAGAGAATGGGAATTTGCCCACTTTAACTTCATAGCCGGCTTCTTTTGCAGCTTTCTCAGTATAACCAACAGAAGCAATTTCCGGTGCACAGTAGGTACAGCCAGGAATGTTCATATAGTCGATGGTAGCCGGTTTATGCGCGTATTTCTTTTCGTTGTAGGCAATTGCTTCCACACAAACGATACCTTCTTTGGAGGCAACGTGTGCAAGTGCCTGACCAGGTACCATATCGCCGATAGCATAAATACCAGGAACGTTGGTTTGGTAGTAAGCATCTACTGAAACACGGCCCTTATCAGTTTTGATACCCAGCGCTTCGAGGCCCAGGTTTTCTATATTGGCAGCAATACCCACCGCGCTCAGTACTACGTCTGCTTCGAGAGAGATCTCACCGGTCTGGGTTTTTACTTTTGCCTTCACACCGTTACCAGTTCCTTCCACTGCTTCTACTGAAGCATTGGTCATGATTTCGATGCCTTTCTTTTTGTATATTTTTTCCAGTTCTTTAGAGATGTCCTCATCTTCTACCGGAACGATACGCGGCATGAACTCTACGATGGTCACTTTAGTGCCCAGCGTAGCATAGAAATAGGCAAACTCAACGCCGATAGCGCCAGAACCCACAACGATCATGGATTTAGGTTGCTGAGGCAGCACCATCGCTTCACGGTAACCGATCACATTCTTACCGTCGATTTTCAGGTTCGGCAGCTCACGTGCACGTGCACCGGTAGCCAGGATGATATGCTTAGCGTCGTATACAGTGGCTTTACCGTCTTTATCGGTTACTTCCACCTGGCCTTTGGATTTTAGTTTTCCATTGCCCATTAATACGTCGATTTTATTCTTCTTCATCAGGAACTGAACACCGCGACTCATTTTATCCGCAACACCACGGCTACGTTTGATAACCGCGTCGAAATCCACTTTTGCATCTGCTACAGTAATACCATAGTCTTTTGAATGCTGCGTATATTCAAATACCTGTGCTGTTTTTAACAAAGCTTTGGTTGGAATACAGCCCCAGTTTAAACAGATACCACCCAGATTCTCTCTTTCCACCACTGCAGTTTTAAATCCCAGCTGAGAAGCACGGATAGCAGCCACATATCCGCCAGGCCCACTACCAATTACGATTACGTCGTATGCCATATTGTTTAATTTTAAATTGAACCTGCCAAAGGTAAATAAATATTTCATAAGCTGCTAGCTTTTAGCCCTTAGCCTTTAGCTTTTAGTCTTTAGCAAAATACAGCGGAGATTATATGGTGTTAAAAACCAATATAATCTCCGCTGTATTTTGCTAAAGACGCTACCAACTTATCTCAGATCCACGACTTCCACGCCAGGGTATTTCTTGGCGTCGAAGGTAAAGGTGGCGTCGCTCAGATTGCTATTAGGCGTGAAATTGGTGATTTCGTAAGTGTAGTGGTTGCCGTTTTTCTCGAAAACCTTCATTTTAGCAATGCTCTGGTTCTTTTTATCGATGGAAACGATCACTTTAAAGATGTTCTTGGACTTGTCTGTTGGCGTCAGTTCTATGTTTTGCAGCACTTTTCCCTTCTCGGTAGTTTCGCCATCCAGTTTGTACAGATAATCTTTATCATAGAAGTTAGTGAACAGTTTGGCCGGTGTCATTGCACCACTGCTCTGATCTACGTTGTTGATGGTTACTTCGTTCACATCTTTGGCATAGGTCCAGGAGGTTTTGTTATCACTGATGATTTCCTGGCCAGGCAGCGTCACTTTATATTTGGCTCCTTTCAGATAAACGGTTCCTTTCTTGGAATCAGTTACGCTGTTGTTAGCACCCTCTACTTTCAATATAAAATTGGCAACTACTGTTTTTAATGATTTGAATTTATTACTAACACCATCCAGGACTGATTTTGCCTTAGGGTCGGATGCTCCCTTGGATTGTGCCATGCCGCTGAATACAATACCGCTCAACAACAATCCTGTTAATACAAATTTCTTCATCGTAGGTTTTTTTAGTTTGTGTTATGCGGCAAAAACAAATGCCATGCCGGTATAATTTTGAGGCTGCAAAAATCTATATTATTCCTGAAAAAGGGAATAATTTAAGGATCTTTAACAGATTAAAATAAATTACTAAGTATCTCCTGTAGTTCGCTATCGGTTTTTACCAATACCTCCCTGGCTTTACTTCCCATATTGGGCCCCACAATATTGGCAGCTTCCAGCTGGTCCATCAGGCGGCCGGCGCGGTTGTACCCCAGTTTCATTCTGCGTTGCAGCAGCGAGGTGGATCCCTGTTGGGTGGAAACGATTACCTGGGCTGCTTCTTCAAAGAGCGGATCGCGGTCGCTGAGACTCAGTTCTTTTCCATCAGCATCCTTATCATCCACGTATTCCGGCAGGAGGAAGGCGTCCGGATAGCCTTTCTGACCACCGATGAATTCGGCCACTCTTTCCACTTCCGGCGTATCTACGAAGGCACACTGTAACCTTACCAGTTCCCCGTTGAATGATACCAGCATATCCCCCTGTCCGATCAGCTGTTCGGCGCCGCCTATATCGAGGATGGTGCGGGAGTCGATCTTCGACGATACCTTAAACGCCACACGTGCCGGGAAGTTGGCTTTGATGGTACCGGTGATAATATTCACAGACGGGCGTTGTGTGGCTATGATAAGGTGGATACCCACCGCACGGGCCAGCTGGGCCAGGCGGGCGATCGGCATTTCCACTTCCTTACCGGCCGTCATGATAAGATCTGCAAACTCATCTACTACCAATACAATGAAAGGCAGGTAGCGGTGTCCTTTCAGCGGGTTAAGCCGGCGCTGAGTGAACTTGGCGTTATATTCCCTGATGTTACGGGTACCAGCTTCCTTGAGCAAGTCGTACCGCAGATCCATCTCAATACAAAGCGCATTCAGGGTGTGGATTACCTTCTTGGTGTCGGTGATGATGGCATCATCTTCCCCGGGAAGCTTCGCGAGGAAATGCTTCTCAATCAGTTTGTAAAGCGACAGTTCTACTTTTTTCGGATCCACCAGTACAAATTTCAACTGGGAAGGATGCTTCTTGTACAGTAATGAAACGAGCAGGGTATTGATACCAACGGATTTACCCTGACCAGTGGCTCCGGCCATAAGCAGGTGGGGCATTTTGGCCAGATCGGCAATGAAGTTTTCATTGTCGATTTTCTTTCCGATGGCGATGGGTAAGTCCATGGTGCTTGCCTGGAACTTTTCAGAGGCCAGCATGTTTTTCAGAGAAACGATCGACTTTTTGATATTAGGCACCTCAATGCCGATGGTACCCTTGCCCGGTATAGGAGCAATGATACGGATACCCAGCGCTGAAAGGCTCAGTGCGATATCGTCTTCCAGATTTTTAATACGGGAGATACGAACGCCTGCCGCCGGCACTATTTCATACAATGTTACCGTAGGCCCAACGGTAGCGCTGATCTTCTGGATGGTGATATCATAGTTCTTCAGGGTATCGATGATCTGGTTTTTGTTTTTCTCCAGTTCAGTGGTATCCTGTACAATTACTTTATCGGCGTTGTGATTTTCCAGCAGATCGAGCGTAGGGAATTTATAGTTCTGCAGATCCAGTGAAGGATCATAGGGATCTACCGGCTCCACTGGCCTGCTGGGCGCTACTTCCTCCACTTCTTCATCTTCTTCGTGGTAAGTAGGCTTGATCTCAAAGGCCACTTCATCCGCGGGCAGCTTTTTCTTTGGCGCCGGAATGGTTTCTTCCGGAGTTTCTTCTATGTACAACAGCGGGCCCGGGTCTTCGGCTTCTTCTTCCTCATCCCGCAGCGGCTCTTCCGGCTCTTCGGGCACAGCAGGCGGAAGGTAAGGCATATGTGCAGAAGGGATCACGGTAATCTCTTCTTTCTCGACCAGCTGCATGGCGTGCAAATCCTCCTCTTCCTCAGCATGCGGCGGAATCACCATCACGCCGCCGTCTGCACGCAACGCATTGCTCCGTGCATCTTCCTTAGCAGCTGTTGCAGGGACCGAGTTACCGGCGGCCGCAGTTGCAGTTGCTGCGGTAGCAGTAGCGGCAGCCACAGGAACAGCTACAGGAGTAGCGGGAACAGGCTTAGCTGGCTTAATTTTCTTTTCTGGCCATTTGAAATCGAAGTTGAATTTCCAGATCAGCCAGGATAAGCCTACCACCAGCAGCAGCAAGGCGGTACCGGTTTTACCGATAAATCCGGTGGTCCATTTATTCAGTGCGTCGCCCAATGCTCCACCCCAGGGGAAATCCATTCCACCGGCTACGAACGACAGGCTCATACTGATAAACAGCAGGCCGAAGAGAATATATTTTACATTGCGCCAGATGCGGAATACGCGCCGGCCAACAATGAAATTGATACCAATGATAAAGAAGAAGTAACAAAACAGGAAAGCTGCAATGCCAACACCGTAGAAGAAAGCGTTATGCGAAACATAGGCGCCCAGACGGCCAAGCAGGTTATCCACTTTCACATCCCCGAAAAATAACTCCCGGGTTGTATAATGGAATATTTTATCCTGGTCATCTTCCCAGGTAAAAAGATAAGACGTAAAAGCTATAAAACAGTAAAGGCTCAGCAATAAGAAAAACACACCCATTACTTTATGGGTACGTTCGTCTTTTACCAGTTCTTTCATTTTTACCTCCGGCTCCTTGTCTTTCTTCAGCACGTCGGGATTATTTGCAGGGGCCTTGGGTTTCTTACTCTCTGGTTTTTCAGTTTTCAATTTGTTTTTGGACATAAATGGCTTTTACTGTTAGCTGCTGGCTTAACTAATACTTTTGGGACTACCTGTTTTCCTTTACCGGCACCTGTAAAATCCAGTGCGCAATAAATTCCGGAACCAGGGGATCAATGGTTTGTTCCAGTTCACCGTATTCGTTAACGGTACATGTTTTACAACGTTGGAACAAGTGGTTCAACCCATCAAACTTACGGATTGTAACCAGCAAGTTACCATTTTCTGTTAAAGCTCTGTCAATAGCATCCAGATTGGCATTTGCGTCTACCTGGGCGTCCATGGTACCATTAATAGCCATGAACGGGCATTTGATCTGTTTCAGATACGGTAGCGGATCATAGCGCAGAATAGAAATTGTTTCCGGGGTAAGCGACATGAGCGCGCCTTCCACCATCTGATCTTCCGTCATTTGTCTTTTTACATCCTCACCGGAATTGCGGTAGAGCTGCCGGATGATGGCTTCCGCCTTTGGTCTGAGCACAGCTATGCTACTGTCGGTAGCCAGCAAATCCCAGTAGGGCTTCAGCTTTTGCTGGTTGAGCGCAACTGCGCTGTCGGATTCACCGATGTCGCTGTTAGAGCGTGCTACCTGCTGATCTACCAGCTGGCGGCCTGTGATCCCAATGCCGGCCATCGATACTACAAATGCCACCGATGGATTATTGGCGGCCACAATTTGCGCCACCATAGCGCCTTCGCTATGACCGAGTAATCCGATACGTTGCGGGTCCACATCGTTCCGCGTTTTCAGGTATCCCATAGCAGTAACGGCATCATGGGCAAAATCGTATATGTTGGAAGAATCGTAATCTCCTGTAGAAGTTCCTACTCCCCTGTCGTCGAACCGGAGTGTGGCAATACCGTTACGGGCAAAATAATCGGCCAGTACAAGGAACGGTTTGTGTCCGGATATTTCCTCATTCCGATCTTGCGGGCCGGAGCCTGTCAGCATGATGACTACCGGATATTTCCCCGGAGATGCAGGGCGGGTGAAGGTACCCGAAAGTGTGACCTTATCTTTTATGTTATTAAATTTCACCTCCTGGGAATAGTATGGATATGGAGGCTTGGGTTCCTGCGGCCTGACATAGAGGCCTTCCTTAGAGATCTCTTTGCGGCCCAGATCCAGGGCGCTGTTTTCGCCGGCAAATCCGGCTATTCCTTTGAACTGCTGTGTTGCGGGATCCCATACGCCGGTATAGGAAAAACCATCATCATCATTGCGAAGCAGCAGGGTATCTTTCCGATAAACCACTGTACCAAAATCCAGCGAGGCATCATCTCCCATATCCGGGAGCAACATTTTCCCTTTAAACCTTCCGTCCTGTTTTTCCAGTTCTACGATCACGCGTCTTTTTTCGCCATAGTACAGTTTAAAGGCGCCATACCATTTTCCGGCAATGTTGTCATTCGTTTGTGCAATTGCCACTGACCCGGTCAGCACACTCAGCATGAACACCCAAAAACCTTTATACATTTTTACGCTTTAAGTTTTAAGACACCGGAGAGTAAACAGATCCACCCGGCAATGAAAAATACGCCACCAATGGGAGTTACGATACCAATTCCTTTGAGGCCCACATTACCTGTCATTTTCAGGAGGGTAAGGGCGTACAGAGAACCAGAAAACAGGAGTATACCGATGATGAAGCATCTGCCTGCCCATTCCAGCTGGCTGCCCGGCAACTGAGCAAAGAGGATGCCGGTTACAAGTAATGCGAATACGTGATAGAACTGATAAGTAACGCCTGTCTGAAAAGTAGATACGGTTTCAGGTGGTACCAGCTCTTTCAGCTTATGCGCTCCGAAAGCGCCTAAAACTACTGCCAGTGCACCTAACGCCGCCGCCCATACTAAAAAACTCTTATGCATACTAGATATTTTGCGTAAAGGTATCCAATGAAATATTATCGGAAGAAATTATATGCTTTGATTGCTGGTAAAAGGGCAGTCGTTCCGCCAGCTTTTTCTCGACAAAGCTGGCCAGATCTTCATCTTCCAGTCCGGCAATCAACGGCCGCTTATGTTTTTTGCGTTGAAGTCTTTCCACCATTGTTGCTATGGATGGGTTGAGCCAGATCGTATTGCCATGCGCATTCATGAAGTCCATATTGTCCTGAAAGCAGGGAGTTCCTCCCCCGCAGGAGATGAGGAATTTGTCCTGCCGCGAAAGCTCTCTCAGCAACATGCTTTCTTTTTCCCGGAAGTAGTCTTCCCCTTTGGTGGCAAAGATGTCAGCGACCGCCATTTCTTCTGCTTCCACAATCACTTCGTCCAGATCGTAGTAAGGCAGTTGCCAGTGATCAGCCAGTTGTTTCCCCCAGTACGACTTTCCGGCGCCCATAAAGCCAAGTAAATATATCTTCATAAAAAAATGCGACAGTTCTTAATAAGTTTCCGGTCTCATGCCGGATGAGTCCATGCCAGGCATAGGCCATTTTCCATAATATACTGCAAATATAACCGGGTATTTCTATCCGCTTTGTTAAAATCGGCGGTGATAAATCCGGCCTGCTGAAATACAAACGGATGTAATTTCATATGCTCTTTAAAATCAACGCTTCCCAGGCCATACCATTTAAACATGGCTTCCTTTGCGCTCCAGCAGATCGTTTTATGTGCCAGGTCATGAGCGGGATCAATAAAAGATCTTTCAGAGGGGCTGAGGAACTTATGCGCTACCAGTTCTATTTTCGGCTTTATTTCTTCGATATCTATTCCCACAGCGGCTTTGGTGCTGACAATAGCAGCCGCAAAATCACCACAATGCGAGATGGAAAAGTGGTAACTATCGCATACCAGCAGGGGTTTACGGGAATTACTCACTTTGATCTTTTCAATGGGAAATTCCGGAAAAAGCGTTACCAGCAAGTATCTGCCGGCAAAATGCTGCAGCCGTTTATGCGGGTGGTGGATAACAGGACTGATATTCACCTTCTCCCGGAAAAAGTTCTCTGTTTCTTCAATCTTCCATACCCCCAGCCTTGTTTCCGGATCAATTTGTATCGTTCGTATTAATGGCATATCTTGCCAAATTAAAGCAAAAATGCAGAAAAAACCGCTTTTGAATGCGGGGTGGCTACTAAAACTAACAACAATAACTACTAAATAAATATACCTTAGAATGATTCTGTCAGACAAACGGATACTGGAGGAAATTGAAAAGGGCACTATCCTTATAGAGCCTTATGACCGGAAATACCTGGGTACCAACTCCTATGATGTTCACCTGGGGAAATACCTGGCCACCTACCGTGACCGTGTACTGGATGCCCGCCAACACAATGAAATCGAGCATTTTGAAATTCCGGAAGAAGGCTACGTGCTGCACCCTGGTACTCTTTACCTGGGTGTGACCCAGGAATACACGGAAACACATGCCCATGTGCCGTTCCTGGAAGGAAAATCCAGCACGGGCCGTCTGGGTATTGATATCCACGCCACAGCCGGCAAGGGAGATGTGGGTTTCTGCAATACCTGGACGCTGGAAATATCCTGCGCCCAACCCGTACGTATATACGCCGGCATGCCTATCGGGCAGCTGATCTATTTCGTAGTAGAAGGGGAAGTGGAAACATTATACAACAAGAAAGGAAATGCGAAATACAATAGCCGCACAGTAAGGCCGGTAGAGAGTATGATGTGGAGAAACGACTTTTAGTCTTTAGACTTTAGCTTTTAGAAAAGCTGATCCTGAATATCAGGATCAGCTTTTTTTATTGGGCGACTATCGTCGTCAGGTGATGGGCCTCCGTGAGGGATGGCACTTCGAGTTTGGCGATGAGGCGCTCCAGCGCGGGAAGCGGCACAACGGCGTTGCGCTGGTTGTTTTGCTGCAGAAGTCTGGCTGCGCTTACTTCCACGTACACGATGGTTACTTCTGCCCGGTAGTCGAGGAACAGGCTGATGAGCTGTTCGCGCATCTGCCGGGTAATATTGGTGGCATTCCAGACAAAGGGTTGCCGGCTGCGCAGATATACCCGGGCTTGTTCTTTGGCAGCCTGTATCACTTGTCCGTTCCCGCTTTTGTCGGTTGGACTGATCTTCATTTTCTGGCGCAGCTGGTCCAGCGATACCACCGGCCATTCGCGGCAGTTTCGTTGTATCCAGGTGTCTTTCCCGGCACCGGGTAAACCGCTCATCATGAGCACGCGGGTTTCCGGCTGCTCGTACGGCACATAATCCGGCGAGCTGCCAGGCTTCATCAGGTAATGCATACGGGCATTGGCACCGGCGAACGGGTAAGGTTGTCCCCAGCAGTCATTCTCTTTGCACAGTTCTTCGAAACAATCGAGGCGGTAGAGCAGGTCCGCCTGATCGGCGCAAATGCGGCCCAGCGCGTCGGCTCTGGCCATGAGGGCCAGCAGCCGGGTATCTACTTCGAGGCTGGCGGTGATGATTGCCCTCCGGGGATCCGGTTTTTCGAATACCCAGAGGGGCAGGCCGTGGTAGCGGACCAGTTTCGCCACCTGTTCCCGCTCGCTGAAAGGTGCAGCCAGATCACGGTACAGGATGCGGCGGGCAGTTCCTTCCCCTTTCCGGGCATGCCCGGCAGAAGTAATACGGCCATCGGGTGTAGTTTCGGTGGTACTGTATTTTTCCACATCATGCAGGAGAGCAGCCGCCCACAGCACTTCCTGTTGTACCGGCGGTAGCTGCTGGTAACCGGGTAGCTGCAACAGCGCTGCCAGCACCATCTGCGTATGAACTGCCACATTACCTTCCGCATGGTGCAGTGGATCCTGGGGCACATCTTTCATGACCCTTACCCAGTTAAATTGTTGTTCCAGGTAGTCCCATGCTTTATTTTCACTTATCTGCCACATAATTACCTCCTTCATTATTCAGCCGGGCCCTGTGCCAGTGGCGGGTCCAGTGCTGATCAGTTTTCACATGTCCTTTACGGACATACTTAAATACATTATTTGCAAAATCGCTGACCGCATAAAATGCAGCGTTGCGGGATACAATCCCTTCTATAGTGGTGGGCGCACCGGTATGTACATCGTACGGCTCGAAAGTACCACGGCCTGTTACGAGTGCCATCGTATCAGCTTCGAACTCTTGTCGTGTAGCCGGCGGCGTTATACGGCAAATTTCCGGAACTACCGGCAAATCGAGCATGGCAGCATAAAAGCGGGTTTCTTCCCAGCTCAGCCAACGATCATTTTCCCGAATGCCGAATACATAAAAATGATGATCCAGATTCCTGTATTCAATAGAATGTACTGCATACAGGTTTTCCAGGAAGATCTCCAGATCGCCCAGGTCGTTCCTGATCAATTGCCAGTAACGACGTATACTCTCTGTCCACGGCGAAGTAGTTGGCGCTGCATGGGAGCGGGCAAATACACCATACCGGGAGAGACAATTATTTTCACCGTCCAGCTTTTCCGTATGAATCAGTTCCGGTATCTGTTGCAGCTGTTGCCAGTAATCAGCACTGATCCTGTCGTCGCTGGTAGTACCAGGAGAAAACGGATAATGCCAGGTACGGCCATATTTCCTTGAAATTGCCATGTTATCGGGGTTTGATTAAACAATAATATCACAGGCCGGTTCCGGAAGCGGAACGGCAGAAGACAAGATTAATATGCCTGTGACATTACATGGCTCAAGAGTTTGATAGTTTTAGTTTATTGACTGGCGGCAAAGGTAAGGGAAAAAAAATAAGTATCTTGGGCCATCTTTGAAAACAACCATCTCAAACTGATCTCATGAGAAAATTCCTCCTTTGTGCCACCGCTGTAGCGGCGCTAGCAGCCTGTAACAACGGCAACAGTGGCGGTAAGAAAAACGGTACAGACAGTACGCTTAACCTATCATTCAATCACTACGAACAACAGTTCATTGATGCGCTCTGGAAGTCGAATCCCGACTGGGCCACGTCTGTAGGCTATCACAAGTATGATTCCGTGCTTATTATCCCCGATGCCGCCGAATCGCAGGCGCGACTGGCATTTGCCAAACAGCATCTGGATTCGCTGAAATCCTTTGATCTGAACGCATTGAGTGATGCCAACAAAATCGACTATCAGCTGATCCGGAATTACCTGGAGTCAATGCAGTGGAGTATCAATGATCAGAAAGCCAATGAGTGGGATCCATCTTCCTACAACGTCAGCAACACATTTGCTTTCATACTGAATGAAAATTATGCGCCACTGGAAGAACGCCTGCATAACTTTGCTGCCCGGCTGCGCAACATTCCCGCATATTATGAAGCAGCAAAAAAACAGATCAAAGATCCGGTACCGGAACTGACTTCCCTGGCGATAGACCAGAATAACGGTGGCCTTTCCGTATTTGAAAAAGATTTCGCTGATTCCCTGAAGAAAACGAATATCCCTGCTGCCACACAGGCAACCATGTTAGCGGCTGCAAAAGATGCAGCAGGCGCCATCAGAGGATATGCCAACTGGCTGAAAGACCTGAAGCCGGAACATCCGCGGAGTTTTCGTTTAGGCAAGGCGTTATACGATAAAAAGTTTGCCTTCGACATTCAATCTTCTTACACTGCTTCACAGATATATGATTCAGCTATTGCACGCAAGGCTTTTATACATGGCGAAATGAACCGGATCAGCCGGCAGCTCTGGCCCAAATACTTCGGTAATACAGCCATACCAGCCGATTCGCTGGAATTGATCGGCAGAATAATTGA
The DNA here is from genome assembly GCF_037893185.1 of Chitinophaga sp. 180180018-3. Lineage (NCBI taxonomy): Bacteria > Pseudomonadati > Bacteroidota > Chitinophagia > Chitinophagales > Chitinophagaceae > Chitinophaga > Chitinophaga sp. 180180018-3. The sequence goes on from NZ_CP140772.1 coordinate 5,592,165, forward strand.
TACCCTTTCCGTGAAACATGTGAAACCTGAAGAATTCCAGAGCACTATTGAAAAGCAGCTGCCAACGCTGATCGCATTTATCAAAGAAAAAGATCTGCTATACATAGATTCCTCGAAACCATTGGTGGTGCGTAAAGAGCCAGCCTATATGGCGGGTGTGGCAGGTGCTTCTGTGAGTGCTCCTGGTCCGTACGACAAAGGCGGTAATACTTACTACAACGTAGGCAGCCTGGAAGGCTGGCCAAAAGAAAAAGCAGAAAGTTATCTGCGCGAATACAATCATTATATCCTGCAGATCCTCGATATACATGAGGCGATCCCGGGACATTATACCCAGCTGGTATATTCCAATCAATCTCCCAGTCTTATTAAGTCTCTCATGGGCAACGGCGCTATGATAGAAGGCTGGGCAGTGTATACCGAGCAGATGATGCTGGAAAATGGTTATGGCAATAATGAACCTGAAATGTGGCTGATGTGGTATAAATGGAACCTGCGCGCAGTATGCAATACCATCCTCGATTACAGCGTGCATGTGAAAGACATGAGTAAGGATGATGCCATCCGGTTGCTGACGAAAGAAGCTTTCCAGCAGGCTGCAGAAGCAGCCGGAAAATGGAAGCGTGTGAGCGTTACCAGCGTGCAACTGACCAGTTATTTCACCGGTTACAAGGAAATCATCGATCTGCGTACGGCGTATAAACAACAGGAAGGACAACATTACAGCCTCAAGGCATTTAATGAGAAGTTCCTGAGCTATGGCAGCTCGCCGGTAAAATATATCAGAGAAATGATGCTGTCGAAATAAGAATATAGAAAGAAGAATTAAGAATGAAAGCGGAGATAGTGGCGAAGTTGAGCCTCGCGTTTACTATCTCCGCTTTCATTCTTAATTCTTCTTTCTATATTCTTATTTCTTCTTTCTGTGCTGTAACATCTGGATGACCTTGTTCAGTTTAACCGGATCATTGATGTAAGGTGAGAGGTCAAATAATTCTACTTTTCTGAAAGCTACCGGATGGCTTTCGCTCTGCAGTGAAATAGTTCCTTCTGTGAGCAGCCTGCCTTCCTGAAGCAGTGCGGGGTCGGGATGCGAAACATTACCACCGCCTATCTGCGGTTTATTGTAAACGATAACAGTGTCCTGGTCTACGATGTGTTTGATCACAGAATCCCTTAATACGAGGGCTTCCACATGTACCCACTGATCGCCATGATAAGTTTTGGAAGTAGAACTGATGCAGTGGTCTTTGATCAGTTTGCCGTTCATCACCACGTTCGTGCCCGGGGTACAAAGATTGGCGTTAGATCGCGGGTCTTTTCCGTTGCCGCCCAGCAGCTGTTCTTCGAGGGAGATGGGGAAATCCTGGTTTTTAGTCATGCTGGCAGCGGATTGGCCGTGGAGCATTACGCCGCTGTTACGATAAGCCCAGCCTGGTCCGCCTTTCACCTGATTGCCGGTGAACTTGTATTCTACTACTACAAGATATGCAGAGAAATTTTTTCTGTAGAAAATATGTCCATAACGTTCATTGAACTGATCGTAGTGATCGTAATTTACTTTCAGCATTCCGCTATCTACCCGGAAGGTATTGCCAAAATTATCATTGAGGTCGTAACCGGTTATTTTGATATCCCAGTTTTTGAGATCCTTACCATTAAAGAGTTTTAGCCATTTATTCGGAGCGATCTCTTTTTGGGCAGCGCTGTGCAGGCCAGCCAGGAGTAGTAACGCGGTGAATGCTTTTTTCATAGTTCAGTGTTTGTTTGGCCGGGTAAGATAGCCTAACGGGGAGAGAAAAGCAAGCAACCGCTTTTTCTTTCCCGGGTTGTGTAAGAAATTACGCACCGTACCTGATACACCACAGGAGCTAAATGGGCTGCTTCATATATATTAATGTAATAATCAAGCCATTGTATTTATTACTTAAATGTGCAGGGTTTTAGCTGTAATTCCCCAAAATGTATATATGAATACCTTAACACAAGATTTACACATGAATACCCTCGCACAGGACCAAAAAAACGGGCATCATCCGGCGGCTCCTACTGCCGGAGCAATATATGATAGTTCCAACATACTCAATGTAACACCGGAAGGCCGTATTGTATCCATTTTCACAGGAGCCTTTCTGGTAGGCAGTGCTATCAGCAATGTAGATAAAAGACCTGTTCAAAGCCTTTTAAAGCTCCTGGGCGCTGGTTATTTGCTGTACCGGGGTATTAGCGGCAACGATCTTATCAATGCGTTGCTGGGCAGGAGAAAAGCCGACAAACATGCCAGCTCTATCAATATCCGGAGCGCTGTATTGATTGACAATCCTAAAGAGGAAGTATACTACTTCTGGCGCCAACTGAGCAATTTACCTGTGTTCATGAAACATTTGCAATCTGTCGAGGAAAAAGATCCGTTCCATTCCCACTGGAAAGTAAAAGGTCCGGGCGGTATCGGAACGCTGGAATGGGATGCAGAAATTGTAAAGGAAGTGCCTGGTGAAATCATAGGCTGGCGCTCGTTACCCGGCTCATCTATTGCCACTGCCGGCAGAGTTACCTTCCGCGAAACCTCCAATGGAAATACTGAAATTGACGTGATGATCACTTACCGTCCGCCTGCCGGATATGTAGGCTCAGGGCTGGCCTGGTTGTTAAATCCTGCGTTTGAAAATATGATTGTGAAGGATATCAGGCGGTTCAAGCTTTATATGGAGACGGGGGAATTGAAGTAGTTTTGGAAAATTACGAATTGAGAGTGAAGACCTCAGCGAATGATATGATATCATCATTATCCGCTTAGGTCTTCGCTCTTAATGCGTAATTTCTAATTCCTAATTCTTAAGAAAGCGCTTCTTTCCTGAACCGGTTGTAAGTATGCTGACTCTTGTTAATCAGTCTCAGTACCCGTTCGCGCATGTCATCTTTTAAACCATCTATCTCGTGCTCAAATACTTCTTTTAAATCCGACAGGTCTTCTTCTCCCCTGTTCAATAAGCCATTGATCTTATGACGCCAGTCGTCAGCAGTAGATTTAATTTTTTTGCGGGTTTTGTCGCCACTATCCGGAGCGGTTAACAATCCGACTACAAACCCGGCAGTTATTCCGGCTATAGCACCTGCTAAAAATTTCATTGTAGACATAGTTACTGGATTTTATGGTTTAACAAATGATACGTGAGCAAGGTTCATTCACATGAGTGCGTCAAAAAATTTTCCAAATATCAGGCCAGTAAAGGCTGAAATTGATGTGCCAGTCTTAACGAAATGTTATTAAACAAAATGAAGAAAACAAAAACCACCTGTTGTCGAACAGACAAAAGAAGAGAACAATAGCATAATAATAATTTGTGGAAACGCTATCCAGGACAATATCAGAGTTGACATTGCCCCGGCAGGTGGATAAGATAAGCGTATTAGATAATGGAATTTATAAAAGTCAAACGGAGCAGTAAAATACTTACATTCTGGTATTTTTCAAACCTTTTTGAAAGAAATGAAATTAATAAATTTTATTAAAAAGTTAACCCTCTCTGGAGATTAAGTACCAGAGAGGGTTTATAAAGGTTTCAATCATTCAATAAAATTATACCATATGAAAGCAATCGATAGTCAACATATCTTGCCACTGGATTACTTTTCATCGAGCATTTGAGCAACCAGGCGGTTGAAATTGGCCTGAAACTGCTCGTAGTGTTCGCCGGTGCCCGGGCCGGAGAAACCTGTGTGTACTTCCTGAACATTACCTTTTTTATTAATGAAGATGGTAGTCGGGAAGCCTTTTATGCCGGTGAGCTGTGGCAGGGTTTTTTCGCCCTTCTGAGGATCAGCGGGTGTTACGCCGGTGATGAGCACAGGATATTGAATATCGAAGCGTTTGAGGAAGCCTTCGAGGCTTTTCTTTGATTTTTCGAAGTCGGGTGTACGTTCGTAAGCCAGACCGAGTACTTCCACGCCGCGATCTTTCACCTTTTTGTACCAGTTAGTCAGGAAGCCGGCCTCATCCATACAATTGGGACACCAGGAGCCCATGAGTGTAATGATCACCACTTTGTTACGGAAGCGCTCATCTTTGATACTTACTTTTTGTCCGTTCATATCCGGAAATGAGAAATCCAGTTGCTGCTGACCTGGTTTCATGGTGGCAATGGTTCTTTCGTCCTGGAGTTTAGCGGTGTCGTTCCTTACTGCGGTCCAGTTTTCCAATCCGTCGCCGATGCCTGCATAGAAGCGGCCACCGGTGATACTGTCTTTTCCTATCCGGGCGGTGAACAGGTATGCGTGGGAGCCGTCGAAAGTAGACAGCTTCAGCGTATCTCCTTCTACTACACCTTCCAGGAACCGGTAATCGCCGGTGGTAGTGAGGAAGGTACCGCGTACGAGGTTACCGGCTTGTTTGAATTCACCGATAGCAGTAGAAGGTGCTTTGTCTTTATCTTTTGCAGACACAAAGGTAGTAGCCCAACGGCCTGATACATCAGCAGTAGCGGGAGTTTTCCCTTCAAACCGATCGGGGCGGCCCGCGATGGCAGTGAAGGGTATACTTACATCTTTATCGGCCAGGTGGCGGATCCATTGCCCTTCCAGAGCGCTGTCGGACGTCAGTTTCGCCTTGAATTCAGAATCGAAGAAAGGCATTTTGATAAATACAGAGTCGTTGTGTTGTTTCACATCATCCACCAACAGCTTATCAGTAGCATTGAGTATGTACCATACTTTTTTGCCGGCGCTATCTTTCGCCTGGAAATTAAAAACGATATCAGCACCATCTTTACGATGCAGCTTCGCCTGCCACACGCCATCAGCAAGGTTCTTAGGGGAATTGTTGCAGGCAGCCAGACCGACGCCCGCCATAAAGAGCCATAATTTCTTCATGAGCTTACATTTTTGAATAGTTCCTTTCACCAAATAGAAGGCTACCGATGCGGACCATAGTGCTCCCTTCTTCGAGAGCAATGGGATAATCGGCGCTCATTCCGATGGATAATTCTTTAAAACTGGATTCGTTGTTAAAATAGTGTTGTTTAACGGACCCGAATAACTGGTGGAGCTGGTGGAACTCTTTCCGGATCTGGGTTTCATTATCAGTATTAGTAGCCATCCCCATCATACCGGCGATGCGTACCTGTGAAAATATGGTTTGACTGGCCTGCCAGTTTTGCAACAATTGCTGCAATTCTGTTTCATCCATCCCAAACTTGGTTTCTTCTGCGGCAATATGCACCTGCAGCAGGCAATTGATCACCCGTTGATGTTTGGCGGCCTGTTTCGCAATCTCCTGGAGCAGCTTCAGGCTATCCACCGCATGGATGGTATGTACAAAAGGTGCTATATATTTTACTTTATTGGATTGCAGATGGCCAATAAAATGCCATTCAATATCTGCTGGCAGTACGGCCTGTTTTTCAGTCAGTTCCTGGACATAGTTTTCGCCAAAGATCCTTTGTCCTGCTGCATAGAACGCCTCAATATCCGCTACCGGTTTGGTTTTGGAAACCGCCACCAGTTTAGCGTTATAAGGCTGCAGCCGGGCAAGTATGTTGTGATAAGTTGGGAGGTTGATTGACATTTTGCAAAGATAAGCATAGAGAGTTAAGAATGAAGGATGGGGAATTAAGAATGAAAGCGGAGATAGTAAACACGAAAATCAAATTCGCGTTTACTATCTCCGCTTTCATTCTTAATTCCCCATCCTTCATTCTTAATTCTATCCAAGTATGCTTCTGCTGATCACAATCCGCTGTACTTCTGAAGTACCTTCATATATCTGGGTAATTTTAGCATCGCGCATGAGGCGTTCCACATGATATTCTTTTACGTAGCCGTAGCCGCCGTGCACCTGTACCGCTTCAGTGGTAACCCACATGGCTGTTTCAGAGGAAAAAACTTTTGCCATAGATCCGCTGAGGGTATAATCGAGATGTTGATCTTTTTCCCAGGCAGCTTTCAGGCAAAGCAGGCGGGAAGCTTCGATACGTGTAGCCATATCGGCGAGTTTGAACTGGATGGCCTGATGCTGGGAGATCTCTTTACCGAATGCTTTTCTTTCTTTGGAGTATTTAAGCGCCAGCTCGTAGGCGCCGCTGGCGATGCCGAGTGCCTGGGAAGCGATCCCGATACGGCCACCGGCCAACGTTTTCATGGCGAATTTAAACCCGAAACCGTCTTCCCCTATCCTATTGGCTTTAGGCACCTTTACATCCTGGAACATCACGCTGTGGGTATCGCTGCCACGAATACCAAGTTTGTTCTCTTTGGCGCCGATGGTTACGCCAGGCATATCTTTTTCTACAATGAGCACATTGATACCTTTGCTCCCTTTTTCGGGGTGTGTTTGCGCCATCACGAGGTACACACTGGCAGAATTACCGTTGGTGATCCAGTTTTTGGTACCATTCAACAGGTAATAATCTCCCTTATCTTCAGCAGTAGTACGCTGGGAAGTGGCATCAGAACCAGCTTCAGGCTCACTCAGCATAAATGCACCGATGATCTGGCCAGTGGCCAATGGTACCAGGTATTTCTGCTTTTGTTCTTCTGACCCAAAGGTTTCCAGTCCCCAGCAAACCAGTGAATTATTTACACTCATTACCACAGATGCGGAAGCGTCTATCTTAGATATTTCCTCCATTGCCAATACATAAGAGATCGTATCCAATCCGGCGCCGCCATATTTCGGGTTCACCATCATGCCCAGAAAGCCCAGTTCGCCCAGTTTCTTGACCTGTTCTGCCGGGAACTTCTGATGCTCATCTCTTTCAATCACACCCGGCAACAGTTCATTCACTGCAAAGTCGCGCGCAGCCTTCTGTATCATCAGATGTTCTTCCGTAAATTGAAAATCCATGGTTGTAGTTTTAATAAGGTAATTCACTCAAATTATCTATAAATCAGCACCTAAAAAAATGACCCGATCAAAATTCAATGTTGTCAACCAGAACGGGGAAAATATTGAACAAATCTTTACGATAACGCTACTGTATTGGATTTGATTCAGCTATCCCCTGCTACTTTTTCACCGTTACCGGTTCTGCTGCTTTGGGCGTTCTCTTAAAAACCTGTAGCTTGCCTGTAATGATATTTATATGAAGAATATTAAAATAATAGAAGTTAAATCAGAAATCGGAGCGGGAACCAGGGGTGCGAGTTTAGGAGTAGATGCCATTAAGATAGCCGCACTGGATTTCATGAGCAACTTTTTTGTGCACTTCCCCACCGAATCAATCGAAACGGAAAACAAACTCCTGTTTGAACCTATTGAATCGCCCTACGCCAAACGAATCAAAGGCACGATGGCTATGTATGAGCGTATCAGCAAAAGCGTCAGTGAAACCGTTAAGGCGAATTGGTTTCCGGTAGTATTATCCGGCGATCACAGTACGGCCGGCGCCACTATTGCCGGATTAAAGATGGCCCATCCCAAATCCAAGCTGGGGGTCATATGGATCGATGCACATGCCGACCTCCACACGCCTTATACCACGCCATCCGGCAACATGCATGGGATGCCTTTAGCGACGGCCATTGCGGAAGACAATATGGATTGCAAGGTACACGACATCGATGAAAACACGACCAAAGCCTGGAATGCGCTGAAGCATATTGGCAAAATAGCGCCGAAGGTGCTGCCGGAAGATATTGTATTCATATCGCTGCGCGACTTTGAAAAAGAAGAAGAGCACCTGATCAAACAATACGGCATGAAGGTGATCACTACCGGCGAAGTTCGCCGTAAAGGCCCCGAAAACATCTCCAGATCTGTATTCCGCTATTTGAGCGACTGCGAGTATATTTATATCTCATTTGATGTTGACAGTTTGGATGCTTCTATTTCCAAAGGCACCGGAACGCCTGTGAGCAACGGTTTACGGGAACGTGAAGCGGAAGATCTGATCGCTAAATTCATGCAGCACCGTAAGATCTGCTGCTTTGAGATTACAGAAGTAAACCCTACTCTCGACAGGGAAAACCTGATGGCGGAAATAGCGTTTAATATACTTCAGCGCAGTGTGAATGTGTTGATGATGAACTAGTCGCTATCGTATCCTGAAATAACTGATCATCCAGGTAACTACTTCGCTGTAGCTCCGGATACCTTTTTCCTGGTTATTAGCTTTAAGGTAGTGATCATACAACATGGTGAAGTAGTCATCTATTTTTCCGGTGTAGGGTATATAGAAATCAATGATGGCCTTATAATCAGCCCTGACACCGGGTACGGCCCGGTTCCAGATTTCATGGGCAAGAACGGTGTCTCTCCGGGCCAGTTGTCTGACACTGTACTGGAACATATCGAAATTGGCGGCATAACGGAAACGGCTATCCATACTACTGATAGCCGCCAGGTATCCTACAAAATTAGCTTCTTCTTCGGGGGCATACCCAAGCTGGTGCCCGATCTCATGGCATACGATGAACGGTTGTAGTACAGCCGGTACCGTTATATTCACCTGCGCTTCGTTGGTGAAGGGATTCAGGTAACCGGTGGTGCCCATATAGTTGAGCCATTTACCGAAGAGAGAAGGTTTTACACTGCTGCCGCGGTATTTCAGGGCAGGCCAGGTGCGGGCTGCATTGGCATAGGCACTGATGGCGCCGTCGAACAGGAGGCGACTGTCGCCACCGGGGGCCAGGGCGTTTATAGTATCGCCGGTATTGGCTTTCTCACGGTTTACGAGTTGCAGCAGGGTATCCGACAGTTGATAGAGCTGCCGGGTATCGTACGGACCGGTTACCAGTCCGGTATCGCGGGGCAGCGAATCACGTTCGTAGTTCATTCCCCAGAGAACGAGGAAGGCGAGGTAGGCTTTCAACAGGAAGTGTACCCCGCGGAGAAGCTGCCATCCGATGTCTTCCCATGCCAACTTAATCAGTTTATAACATAGTTTTAACAAAAAAACTATTCCACCAATTACCCAGGCTGTATATATTACATCGCCAATGCTGAATGGTACTATACCTGTTACTTGTCTGAACGCCAAACTACTCCACTTATACCACCTATGGAAGTAGAAATCGCTAAAGTGGTTACTCCAGGCGAATATTCCTTTTAACAATAGTATAGCCGTAAGTGTTAGTACAATACGGACAATTTTCTTTCTAATCCGGATTTTTGTCTCCATATAATGCGGCAGAACATGATAGATGAATTGCTACAACAACAACTGAGTGCAGCGCTTTCCGAACAATTGAAAGTAAAAATACATATAAATGATGCAAAAAATGTGCACGGAGGTGATATTAACGAAACTTTTCGTATAGGCACTAACGAGGGTTATTTTTTCATCAAGTTAAATGATGCAGTACGTTATCCTGAGATGTTTGCGCAGGAGTTTGCAGGATTGCGGGAGCTGCGGGCCGCACAGGCGCTGACAGTACCGCGGCCGTTGGCCGTGGGGCAGGTTGGTGGCACTGCTTATCTGCTGGAAGAGTTTCTGATAAAGGGTCAGGCATCCGCCGATTTCTGGGAGGACTTTGCAGTTTCGCTGGCGAAGCAGCATCGTGTAACGCGGGCGCATTTCGGGAATCCGGTGTTCAATTACATCGGGAGTTTAAAGCAATTCAACACACCTTATAGCAGCTGGCCGGTATTTTATGCATTTAACCGGTTACTGCCGCTTATCCGGATGGCATATGATCAAAAGATAGTAGAAAAGCAACTGGTGCAGCAGGTGGAATCCTTATGCAGGAAGCTGCCACAATTATTCCCGGCAGAACCGCCGGCATTACTGCATGGAGATCTGTGGTCGGGGAATTTCATGGTAGGCAGTAATGGCAAGGCCTGTGTATTTGATCCTGCCGTTTATTATGGCCATCGGGAGATGGACCTGGCGATGACCAGGCTTTTCGGCGGATTTGACACAAAGTTCTACTATGCTTACCAGGCTGCCTACCCGCTGGCGCCAGGCTGGCAACAGCGGATAGGTATCTGCCAGCTATACCCGCTACTGGTACATTTAATACTGTTTGGGGGGAATTACTACAGTAGTATTAAGGAAATCGTGAATAGCTACTAGTAATCGTTGGCAGCTATAAAGTCTTTCATCTTGTTGTACTCAATTTCTACCAGTGGATAATATTTGTTTACCTCATCCCTGACTTCGTTGAAAAGGGCGGCAATATCTCCATGAAATAATTCCTGGTCTTCCCGGAGATAGTTTTCCAGCTCCTGCATTTTGGTGCTGATCCAGGTAAGCCCAACCATAGAAAAGTTAGGTTTGAGCTTGTGAACCTGGAACTTCATCGATTCCCAGTCGTGATTATCCATCATTCCCTGTAGTTTTTTCAATTCATCCCTGATCGTTCTGATAAAAATTTCAAACAAGTCTGCGGCGTAGGAAATATTGCTCTCATAGAGACCTGTGAGATACTTTACGTCTAAATCGTTGTTGAATTCATATCCGCTTAAGTTCTGCACTTCTTCCATTATTAGTTCTGTTTCGTCTTCGTTGAGATATTTATTAAAGATTTGCAATAGTTGATCTGGTGTATATGGTTTGATCAAAATATCAGTAATTCCGGCGGCTCTGGCCATTGAGGCAGTAGTTTCCATTGCTACGGCAGTTGTGGCGATCACCGGGGTGGCTACATTGGGCAGTCGTTCGTCTGCTCTCATCTTTTTTACGAGATCCATTCCGTTCATGCCTGGAATCCGTGCGTCCATGAGGATAAGGTCGTATTGACGTCCTTCGAGGAACCAGACGGCATCCGGGCCATTGGTGGCAAGCTGGAAATTGATTTTATATTTTTCCAGCAGGCTCATAATATAACGGAGGTTCATCGGATTATCCTCTATTACGAGTACCCGGGCGTTTTCAAAGGATCGCTGCAGGAGTTTCCTGCTCAGTTTACCGGTTTGTGCGGAGAGAGGTCTTCGGCTGTCGAGGAAAGGGATATTGAAGCTGAAGCAGGTATTAAATCCGGTCATTTCCTCTACGGTGATGGTACCACCCTGGCATTCTACCAGTTTTTTAACGATCGCAAGCCCGAGGCCGGTGCCTCCATGTTTTTCCCGGATATCCTCTTCTGCCAGTTTATAATTCCTAAAGATAAGCTCCAGTTTATCTTTTTTTAAACCCATACCGGTATCGGCTACTTTGAAGCGGACCCAGAGTTTGTTATCCTGCCAGCTTTCCTGCGTGGCACTGATAGCAATTTCACCCTCTTTGGTGAATTTCTCTGCAATTCCTAACAAATTGATTAGTATTTGGTTCAATAGCCCGTCATCACCAACGAGCCAGGTATTGAGTGCGGGGTCCAGTTCGATATTGATATTAACTGGTCTGCCGCCTAATTTCAGCTCAAAGGTATGACGAAGTGACTGTATAAGGTCGCGGAGATTGAATTCGCGTTGATTTACCTGTATTTCTTCGGCATCGATGCGTGAAGTATCGAGTATATCGCTGACGATGCCCAGCAGGATACCGGAGGAATGTTTCAGAATATTGACGTATTCTGCCTGTTGAGGATCCAGTTTGGTTTCCTCGAGGAGATGTGCCATTCCGATGATGGCATTGAGGGGGGAGCGTATCTCATGGCTGATGCCGGCAAGCAGGTCTTTCTGAGCGCGTCGGGCATCTTCCGCAATGCGGAGGGATTTCAGCTGGCGGAAGTGACGCCGGGAGATATCGACGATTTGCCAGACGCTGCCGTGAAATAGTCCGTTGACGAAAACGGGTTGGTAGTTCACTTCCCAAACCTGGCCGTTCTGAAAGGGCACTTCCCAGCCGAAGAAGGGCTTTTTCCCCCGGCGCAAAGATTTCATTTTCTTTTCTACAGCAACATAGTCGGCCACCATAGGTTCAAAGAAGCGAATGAGAGCAGGCCAGGCGAGGTTCAGAGGACTGTTGCCGCCCAGGTTATGGGCGAGTGCATCATTTACCCAGGTACATATATATTTTTCACTGGTCACCATAATCCCGGCGCCGAAGCTATTGAGCCATGCAGCAACGGGCAGGGAAAGGATATCCGGGGCCCCGTTAAAAGGTATGCCAGTACTGCCAGCGGCAGTAATTTTTTTACTGTTTCTTCCAATGGCCTTCATCATCTTATGATGGAATAGGGGACTACGGGTTTTCTGTTAAAGTTTTTCAAATTATGAGCGGGCTAATAGCTATCTATCACCGACATCCAGTAGCTTTTTGTGCTAAAAGGTGTACCTTCGTGGTTCACGCTGGCCAGTCATAACGTTAATATGGCTGATATTTTATTATATAAATATATATATAAATAAGATATCGTTAGTGAACAAATTTAGGAAATTTTTGCAATTGCAAATATTTAATTACCTTTGCATCCCTCTAAAAGTGAGGATATTGATATGAAACCACTCCGCGAATTTGACATTGCCTTTGTTGGGTTAAAACCAGGGGAACATTCATTTCAGTATACTATCGGAGATAGTTTCTTTGATAATTTTGAAGAGCCGAAGGATTTCAGCAATTGTGAGGTGACGGTTCAGTTAACGCTGGACAAAAAGAGTAGTTTTTTCCTGCTGAAATTTGCGATAGGCGGTAAGGTGACAGTTACCTGTGACCGTTGTGGGGAGGCCTTCGATATGCAGCTTTGGGATGATTTCAACCAGGTTATTAAACTGGCTGACAATCCTGAAGAGTTGGCAAGTGGCGAGGAAGATCCGGATGTATCGTATATCTCCAGAACGGAGAGTCACTTAAATGTGGCTGATTACATATACGAGTTTATTTATCTGAGTATTCCGATGCAGCGTATCCATCCGAATAACGGATGTAATCCGAAAGTGATTGAAATGCTGGAGCAGATGAACCAGCAGGCAAAAGAGAACGATAATCCAATCTGGAAAGGGTTGGATAAATTTAAGGACAATTAAAAATTAAATAACAATGCCAAATCCTAAACGCAGACATTCTCAGCAAAGATCAGCAAAGAGAAGAACGCATTATAAGGCGGTAGCGGATACATTAAGCACAGACAGCGCAACCGGAGAAGTGCACCTGAGACACCGTGCTCACTGGGTGGAAAATAAACTGTATTACAGAGGAAAGGTAGTGCTGGAAAAACAGAGCAGCGCCAAATAATAATTAATTTTACTATTTTTACCCGAGCTAACAAGAACAAACTTGAGTTACATGAGAATCGGGCTTGATATGATGGGTGGCGATTTCGCTCCCACAGAAGCAGTAAAAGGAGTAAAATTATTTTTAGATACAGTTGCATCTGATGTGCACCTGGTATTAATTGGAGATGAGCAACAGCTCACTCCTTTATTAGCAGACGCACAGCTGGACCAATCAAAATATTCAGTTGTTCATTCATCCCAGGTAATCGGGATGGATGAACACCCTACCAGGGCACTGAAAGAGAAGCCACAATCCTCCATCTCAATAGGTTTTCATTTACTGAAGAATGGAAAAATAGATGCTTTCCTCAGCGCAGGTAATACCGGCGCCATGATGGTGGGCACCTTTTATTCCATTAAAGCCATTGAGGGAGTGCAACGACCTACAATATCTACTCTCGTACCCCGTGAAAACGGGTCATATGGACTTTTACTTGATGTAGGTATCAATGCCGACTGCAAACCTGAAAACCTGGCGCAATTCGCTGTTCTTGGTTCCCTATATTCCCAGCATATTCTGAAGACGAATAATCCCAAGGTAGGCTTGTTGAATATCGGAGAAGAAGAAGGTAAAGGCAATCTGCTTGCGCAGGCCACTTATCCCCTCCTGAAAGAAAACAAACAGATCAATTTCATCGGCAACGTAGAGGGTAGAGATATTTTCGAAGAAAAAGCGGATGTTATTGTATGTGAAGGTTTTACAGGTAATGTGGTGCTTAAAATGGCCGAATCCGTCTATGAAATCACTGTAAGACGGAACATCAAAGATGATTATCTGAAAAAAATGGATGCTGAAACCTATGGTGGTACTCCTGTTTTAGGCGTTTCCAAACCGGTGATCATTGGTCACGGTGTTTCCAAAGGAAAAGCGTTTAAAAACATGATACTCCTGGCTGAGCAAATAATAGAGAGCAAGTTGCTGGATATTATTAAAGAAAGTTTTGAAAAGTCCGTTTGAGAAAACGGACTTTTTAATTACGAATTAGGAATTACGAATTACGGATCAGAGCGAAGACCATAGCGGATAATATTACAAGTAAATATTATCCGCTATGGTCTTCGCTCTGATCCGTAATTCGTAATTCCTAATTCGTAATTTTTTCGAGCAACGGCAGCTTCACATAGAATGTAGTTCCTTCATTCAGTCGGGTTTCGAACCATATTTCGCCGCGGGCCTGCTCGGCGATGTTTTTGCACATGGCTAATCCCAGACCGGTACCGGAAGATTTGGTGGTGAAGTTGGGAACAAAGATACGGGACTGGACTTCCGTGGAGATACCTTCCCCATTGTCGGCCACGCTGACAATAACGTATTGGTCGGAAGTCTGCTGCATACGAACGGTGATGATACCTTTACGGTCGGCCGGGATAGCCTGGATGGCATTGAGGACCAGGTTGGTAAAGAGCCGGTTCATCTGGGTCTTATCTGCGAAAACATATATATCCTGTGCCGGTGGTATGTAGTTCACTTCACAATCTTCATGGCTTTGATATAAAGAAGTCAGCGAGTGTACGACTTCATTCAGCAGCACTTCTTCGTTATTTGGCTCGCCGATGCGGGCAAAAGCGGAGAAGTCGGACGCAATGTTGGAGAGATGCTCAATCTGCTCAACCAGCGTGCCTGCCACATTGCGGGAAAGTTCCTTTACATTCGGAGAATCATTGGCTATAGCCCGCTGCAGGTACTGGATGCTCAGCTTCATCGGCGTGAGCGGATTCTTGATCTCATGTGCCACCTGCCGTGCCATTTCCCTCCATGCCCCTTCCCTTTCGCTCTTGGCAAGCCGGGAAGCGCTCACTTCCAGCTTACGCACCATTTTATTGTATTCCTTCACCAACGCGCCGATTTCATCATCCTTATCCCATTCGATCTCATCATTACGTTGCCCCAGGTTCACATGCCGCAACTTTTCTGTTACCAGCGAGAATGAACGGGTGATGGAGTTGGTAATTAACAGTGCCACCATGCCTGCGATGAGGAAAATAAATGCGTTAAAATTGATCAACGCTACCAGGAAGTTGGAGATCTGCTGGTTCAGCTCATTCTGCGTGGCGAAATAAGGCACATTCAGATAGGCAATCACCTCATGGGTATCCTGGTTACGCAGGGGCATGTAACCCGACAGGAATGGCATCTTGCCTATGTATTCCGTATGAATAAACTGTATTTCTTCCAATCTTGATAACCGGTAAAAAGCCTGTGGGTCCATCTTTGAGGAGATCAGTCCCCTATCGGTCATCATTGGCTGGGTAGTGGTTTGCATGTTACCATCCCGGTCGTAGATGTTGATATCCAACGCCCTTTCATCGGCAATATCCGATAAGGAAGAGGAAAGTTTTTTCAGTAAACCGGAGTCGTACATGTCGCCTACCTGATCGAGATCCCGCTGGTTTTCGAATACCTTTTCAACATCCTTGGCAACATCCCGCATGGTTTTACTAAGCTTTTCCCTGTTCTGCAATTCAGAGCGGTAGATATAGAACTCGATGGTAGTGACTGCAAGGATGAGGAATGAGAATATGACTACAAAGATGACGGTACCATGAACTTTTCTGCGGATGCTCACATTAATCAGGGAGCGCATATTACTGAGTCTCATCCTGGCTTTTATCAGCAGGTCGAGCGCTTTGTAGATCACGATAATGAGGAGGAAAAGACAGAACATCCAGGCGAAAAGCGTGATAAACTCAATGAACATCCTGTTTTCCTTTGCCACGATCACTATCTTTTCGGGGGAAGCTCTATAGATCAGTTCCGAGTATCCCTGGACAGATCTCGTTTCCACTTCGCCGGTGGGGAGATCGTTATAGTAATACAGGCGTATCGGGAATGGGAAATCGCTGTTGCTGCTCACCAGGATCCCCTTGTCATATATAGCATAGGAATAGGCGCTGGCATAATCCCTGCCCGGATCACTCACATCCCCATCTACCAGCAGTTCAGGGTATAAACGCTGGTTGTTCACTGGTTTAGGCGTAAGCGTATATACCAGCCAGCCGGTTACTTCATTCTGGTTGTTGCGGAATTCCTTCTTGGCGATATAACTGAAATCATTGAAGCTGCGCTCGTGATAGTACAGGTCGTTGCCAGGCACCAGCGACGGTGCTGTTGCGGGGTTGCCGAATATCTGGCGGTTAAAGCTGGTCAGGCTCATCGTATCGCCCGGGAACAGGGAGTTTCCGTTCTCATCATACGCGTAAATATCGATCCTGAACCGGTTGAGATATCCCTGAAAATACTTCTGCACCAACATATCCTCGAATTCCGCCTTCTTTTGTTCGCGCAGGCTATGGTCGTGAAAGAAGTATTGGATGTTCTCGTCGTGTTCTATCTTCTTACCAATATCATTCAACAACATTTCCAGGTAAGGGTCTTTCTGCTTCGACAATTCTTCCGCCACCTTTTCCCGGGCAGATCTTTCCTTATGATTGTTGTAATGCACCAGTGTGCCGGAGGTGGTAATTGTGAGCAGGAATAACCAGAAAAGAAACGGCAATGTAGCCATACTGCTTTCGAAGCGATCGGCCAGGAAATCCAGCAGTACAATGTATATCAGCAGCCAGATGACCATTGATATCAGGAAATGCAGGTCGGGATTATGAATCCGGGCCAGCAGCCAGATGATACCCACAGCGGCGAGCCAGATATATTTGATACGGTACCGGAAATTAGTCAGCTCATTCAGGAGATAGTTGATGATTTGCGAAAAAAACAGGAAGCTGAATGAAATGAAGCCCAGCACCATGAATCCGATCACACTGTATTCGGAAAGGCTGAACAGATTGGTAACGTCAAAAGAGATCTTGGAGTCGATCACGAGGCTCTGGATCAGCTCCGACAGGAACTGCTCCACGATATATAAGATCAGGCTGGCCACGATGATCACTCCGCTCTGCAACCACCTGTTCCTGATCACGGGCGGGTTGATGGTTTTAACGTGTTCCCGGAAGAAAAGGATCATCCAGAAAGTGAGCAGTACGTTGATGAGCAGATCGCCCAGCGAATAAAAGATTTCATCCTTTGCATATATGCGCGGATCGAAGATGTTCAGGTCTTTGAGATTAAACGGGAACGGATATACGTAGCTGAGTACCCTAAGCCCCAGTATCACGAGGAACAGGAACAGGAAGCCATACAGCGGGTTGGTGGTTTTAGCCAGTAAGGAAGCGAACAGGTTCAGGAAAATGAGCACACATATACAGCCGAGTACTCTCAGTGCCACACTAAGTGTATTAGGAGGATGCACGTGCATGCCGCTGTTATAGTCGAGGTAAAAAAGCGTTTTACCGTTACCGTTATTCACCGGCAGTACTATATGTTCAGGCAGCTGCAACGCAGGCCGGTCCATCAGTATACTGTATTCATCGCCCAGTTCTTCCTTATGATAAAAATGGCTGATCAGGTAATTGTTATGGATGGAGTATTCCATTCTGACGGGGATGGCGGCCACCACAAAATGTGCGTCTGCGGTATTAGATCCGATGCGGCGGGTTATCAGCTCATAGTACCCGTTTTTCAGTTTCACAAACTGCTCCCCTGGTTCCAGTCCTGCCGGCATTTCTTCCGGTTGTACGAGGCTGGTACTCCAGAAGGTGAGCCATGTACCGGATTTGCTGGAATCGTAGGCAAACAGGAAATATTCGAGGGAGGTTAGTTTGTCGAGCGTTTGTTGCGAAAAGTTGCGTTGAAACAGCGAGGCAGTAATCGCCGTATCCTGCGAAAGTTTCGCGAAAGCTTTTTCCCGCTGGCTGATACTTTTCTCCACGCTGCGCTTAACGCCTTGCGGAGAAGAGTAGTACGACCAATAGTTACTGAACAGGAAGGCGAAAGTGAACAGCCAGGCTGCAATGATCAGTAAATAGCCATGACGCAGGAAAAAAAGTCTTATTTCTTTAGAATCGATCAATGCGCTTTAATATAGAAAGATTTACAATTGTTCAGTTGTTTTCACCTGGTTCCAGAGTGTATCCATTTCCGTTAAGGTCATATCGTTGAGGGTGCGGCCTTTTTCCAATGCGAGTACTTCCATGGCCTGGAAGCGGCGCTGGAATTTTTTGTTGGTACGTTCGAGCGCATTTTCCGCATCGATATCGAGGAACCTGGAATAGTTGACGAGGGAGAACATCACGTCGCCGAATTCGTCTTCCATATCATCTTTATTACCGCTGTTAACGGCTGTTTCCAGTTCATGTACTTCTTCCTTTACCTTATCCCATACCTGTGAGGTGGTATCCCATTCAAAGCCGGCTTGTTTGGCTTTTTCCTGGAGGCGCATGGCTTTCACGAGGGCAGGCAGAGAAAGTGGCACGCCCCCCATCACAGATTTCTTTCCTTCTTTCAGCTTCAGTTTCTCCCAGTTTTGTTTTACCTGCTCTTCCGTTTCGGCTTTCACATCTCCATAAATATGCGGATGGCGGTGGATCAGTTTATCGCAAACGCCATTAATCACATCATTGATATCAAATTGCTGTTGTTCGGAAGCAATTTTGGCATAAAATACCATATGCAGGAGGATATCTCCCAGTTCTTCCTTAATGGATTTCCAGTCTTCGTCGGTGATGGCATCGGCCAGCTCGTAGGTTTCCTCAATGGTAAGCTGACGGAGCGTTTGAATAGTTTGCTTACGGTCCCAGGGGCACTTTTCCCTTAAATCGTCCATAATCTGCAAGAGGCGATCGAATGTGGCTGTCTTTTCCATATTTGTAAAAATAGCGATCATTTAGGGATTTTGACATCCGGTCAGGCGGGAAATTAATTCCCCAGCCGGCGCAATAAAATTGGGGAATACTTTTTCTTGGTTAAAAAGCCATTTTAATTACATTTGCGGGCTGTATTTCATGGCATCCGGCGGGCCTATTCTGCTGTTGCAGCAGGTTACCCCGGGTATCAGAAAATCCAAAAAAATGTATTGATTTATGAATCCTAAACACATTACGCTTATTTCAACGGAGCTGGGTATTTCCGGTAAACAGGCAGAAAATACCATGAACCTGTTATCGGAAGGAGCTACCGTGCCATTCATCAGCCGTTACCGCAAGGAAGTGACGGGTAGCCTGGATGAGGTACAGATAGGCCGGATTGAAGACTTGCAGAAGCGTTACAAAGAGGTGGATGATCGCCGTGAGTTCATTATTAAAACGATTACAGAACAGGAAAAAATGACTCCTGAGCTGCTGGCCAAGCTGGAAGGTACCTGGGCGCTGGCAGAGCTGGAAGATATATACCTGCCATATAAGCCCAAACGCAAGACCCGCGCCACGGTGGCCATCGAAAAAGGGCTGGAACCGCTGGCAACGCTGCTGTTTGATCAGCAGGACGGCGATATTGCCGCTGCCGAAGGCTTTATCAATGAGCAGGTAGCCACTTCTGAGGAAGCGCTGAAAGGTGCGCGGGATATTATTGCAGAGTGGATCAATGAAAATGCCGAATGCCGCGACAAGCTGCGTAAACTATTCACCAATACGGGCAAGCTTACTTCCAAAGTAGTGGAAGGAAAAGAAGCTGAAGGTGATAAGTATAAAGACTATTTCGAATTTTCCGAAGATTTACGGGAGATGCCATCTCACCGGGTACTGGCTATTCTGCGTGCGGAGCACGAAGGCATCCTGTTCAGCTCCATTGCGCCCCAGGAAGAAGATGCGATGGAACTGCTCAACAAGCAGTTTGTTACCGGTAAAGGTAAGGCGGCAGAACAGGTAGGCAAGGCAGCCACCGATGCTTACAAGCGCTTGCTGCGCCCATCACTGGAGAATGAGTTCAGGGCAGTAGCGAAAGATAAAGCAGATAACGAGGCGATAGAAGTATTTGCAGAAAACCTGCGTCAGCTATTGCTGGCGGCTCCATTGGGGCCGAAAGGTGTTGTGGCCATCGACCCGGGTTACAGAACCGGTTGTAAGGTGGTAGCGCTGGATAACCAGGGCAATATGCTGGCAAATGATGTGATATTCCCGCTGGAAAAGAATCATAAAAGAGATGATGCAGAAGCATTGCTGAAAAAATGGGCGGAGAAATACCATACAGAAGCGATTGCCGTGGGCAATGGTACCGCAGGGCGTGAAACAGAGGAATTTGTAAAGAAGATAGATTTTGGCAAGAAGATCAATGTATTCATGGTGAATGAAAGCGGCGCTTCGGTTTATTCTGCTTCAGAAGTAGCCCGCGAAGAGTTCCCGGATCATGATGTAACCGTTCGTGGCGCGGTGTCCATCGGCCGCAGGCTGATAGATCCGCTGGCGGAGCTGGTGAAGATTGATCCTAAATCCATTGGCGTGGGTCAGTACCAGCACGATGTGAGCCAGTCGTCATTAAAGCAGAGTCTGGATCGTGTGGTGGTGAGCTGCGTAAATAACGTGGGTGTGAATCTGAACACGGCTTCCAAGCATCTGCTGGCATACATTTCCGGGTTAGGCCCATCGCTCGCGGAAAATATTGTAAAGTACCGCAGGGAAAACGGTCCGTTTAGCAACCGTACGCAGCTGAAAAAGGTGCATCGTTTGGGCGATAAAGCATTTGAGCAGTGCGCGGGCTTTTTGCGAATTGAAAACGGGGATAACCCGCTGGACAATTCCGCGGTGCATCCGGAGCGTTATACGCTGATTGAGGAAATGGCTACGAGGCAGCACTGCAGTGTGCCTGATCTGATGAGCAAAGATGAGCTGCGCAAGCAAATCAATCCGAAGGAGTATATTAGTGAAGAAGTTGGTTTGCTGACGCTGGAAGATATCCTGAAGGAGTTGGCGAAGCCCAGCCGCGACCCTCGTGATGAGATTTCTATTTTTGAATATGCAGATGGTATCCATAAGATAGAAGACCTGAAGCCGGGTATGGTGTTACCGGGCGTAGTGACGAACATCACTGCCTTTGGGGCATTTGTGGATGTGGGCGTAAAACAGGATGGCCTGGTGCATATTTCCCATCTCTCCAGTAAATTCATCAGTAATCCTAATGAAGCGGTTAAGCTGAATCAGAAGGTGCAGGTAACAGTACTGGAAGTAGATGTTGCCCGTAAGCGTATTTCATTATCTATGAAAGATAGTAATAACGCAGGTGGTGGCAGGAAAGAGAAGGACGTCAGAAAAGATCAGCCTCGCAGGGATAAACCGGCGAAAGAAGCGCCGATGAATGATTTCCAGGCGAAGCTGGCGGCGTTGAAGAATAAGTTTGATAAATAGAATTACGAATTAGGAATTACGAATTACGAAATAGCTCGAAGATCTTAGCGGATAATAGTATTATCAATCGCTAAGATCTTCGAGCTATTTCGTAATTCGTAATTCCTAATTCCTAATTCGTAATTCTATTTATCGAACTTCCTCATCCAGTGCAGGAATTTTTCCGGGTAGTCTGTATCCCCTCTTTCACTGAACAGCATAAGATTTTTGTTGACGGTGAAGCCTATGTAGATGATATCGCGCTCCAGGTCTACCGCTACGGCGGCCTCGTCGTAGCCTGATTTACCGGGCACATAGCCTTCATTGAAAAGGATCCGGTTTTCTATTTCGATGGGTGGCGACACTTTCAGTCGCTCGAAGAAAGGGCGTTTCGCCTTGCCGAGTAATGTGGCCGTTCTGGTTTTCAGCGGTTCCTCGTTAAAGAGGCCGCTTTCCACTGCGTACTTACCGGCATAGTCCAGAAAATTGTTCCAGGAGGCTACTTCATCAGCCTGGATGGTGTCTCCGATAGCGATCATGGTGTCGGTAGCCGGCTGCCGGTCATTGTCTGTCAGTAATACATCCTGGGGTTTCTCTATCGGGCTGTTACAGGCAAGCATATAAACGCCAAGTGACAGCAGGGATGCAAGAGGGAATTGTTTCGCAATCATGGTTAATTTTTTTACAACAACGACGGGGTTTTAACAGCGGGTCACAGGTACCAGATCTCCTATGGCGAGCTATCAGGTTGATTTTATTATTTATCAGTGGAAGGTTAACAGGTCAAATAACAAAAAAAATTAATGGTTTTCAATAAATAAAAGTAGTGCCGGTCTATCTACCTTTGAACACAGGTGTTCTTTTCTCCATAAATGCCTTCATGCCTTCCTTCTGATCTTCAGATGCAAAGAGAAGATAAAAATTCTTACGTTCAAAATATAATCCTTCTTCCAGGCTGGTTTCGAATGCCTTCAAGACAGCTTCCTTAGCCATTTTCAGGGCAATGGGGCTCATGGCAGCTGTATCTGCGGCCAGTTTGATGGCTTCGGAGAGGAATAGTTCCGGAGGAACCACGCGGTTGATCAATCCGGCCTGTAGCGCTTCAGCAGCGGTGATCAGGCGACCGGTGAGTACCATTTCCATTGCGAGGGCTTTGCCGACAGCGCGGGTAAGACGTTGAGTGCCGCCGGCTCCGGGCATTATACCGAGTTTTATTTCCGGCTGGCCGAAACGGGCAGTTTCACTGGCAACGATCATATCGCACAGCATCGCCAATTCGCAGCCGCCTCCGAGTGCAAAGCCACTAACCGCGGCGATGACAGGCTTCTTTGTTTTTTTGACGGTATCCCAGGTGCTGAACTGATCGGTGTGGTACATATCGATAGCCGATTGCTCCGCCATCTGTTTAATATCTGCGCCGGCGGCAAAGGCTTTTTCGTTGCCGCTGATAACGATCGTCCGCACATCATTATCGGCATCGAGAGATTTCAGGGCATCTCTCAGTTCAGCCATCAGCCGGAGGTTCAGGGCATTAAGCTCTTTAGGCCGGTTTAACTGAATGTGGGCAACATTGGGCGCCACTTGTTGGTGTATGATGATGAATTCGGGTTGCATTTCTAAATTTAAAGAAATATTGTCAAAATAAGCAGCACATACCCCAATAGTAACAAAGAGGCGGAGAACAGGTAAGCGGTAAGGAGCAGTATGCCTTTCAGCATTGATTTCGGGTAGCTCTGGTGATAATTGTTTCGTAAAGCCAATACCAGATAGATGAATATGATCCAGTAGCTGAAGGTCAGGAAAATGCCTGTATGGAAGATCTGCCCGAAGAGGAAAGCCAACAATGCCAGGATAAAAGCGAATGAATGCAGGTGTATGGTAAAGATGGCATGATCGACATATAACCATTTGCTACGGTCATAGAAAAGCTTCATCAACAGGGCAAAAAGCGGCAGCAGTATGAACATCATTTTGGGCAGGTTATGCTGGAAAATCTCGATAAAAGCTTCGCCGAGATTATTACCATGTTTTTGTTTCATCTCCACTAATCTTCTTAACACCACTTTTTGGGTGCCGGCTAATTTCAATGAGTCGGGCAGCGCATGCTGGATGGAATCGAATGCCTGAATGGAATTGACATTTGCCAGCACATCTACCCAATCGACAGAACTCTTTGCTATACCGGAGCTATTCAGGACAACGATAGAATCGATCTTTTGCCGTTCCTGTGCCGTCAATTCCCGTTGTGGTTCCTTTTCCGATTCCTTATGACTGAAAGCAAAGACGCCGAAGAAAAAGACGAAAGAAACAAAAATGTATAGTTTGATAGGATTTACATAGCGTACCCTTTTGCCGGCCATGTATTCCCGGGAGAGATATCCCGGCCGGAAGAGAAGATATTTAAGGGTAAGCAGGAACTGGGAATCGTAGTGCAATACATCCGCCACGAAGTGTTTCACCAGATGACCGAAGGTTTCATGTTGTACAGCATTTTCCTGTCCGCAGTGGGTACAATAACGTTCGGGAACTTCCGTGCCGCAATTGAGGCAGTTTTTCTCTTTACGCAGAGGTTGAGATTTCACGCGACTTAGATTTTATTGGTTGTAAGTAGCAGCAATATAAAAAAGAAATAGAATTATGCGATAGTAGTTTGAGTTAAAAAATTTTAATATGATTTTTGCGTTTTAGGTTTAATCAGCGATTTTTACGTACATGAAGAAAACAATGTTACTGGCACTGGGGATGCTGGCATTTACGGGCCGGGCTTTCGGCCAGTATTACTTTCAGGACATCTACAACACGCAGCAAACGGCAGCTACGCTGGCTTTATTGAAGGAAAATAAGGTAAAGCTCCAGCAGGTGCGGACATTTGATGCCAATATGGAGCAGGACCAGGACTTCCGATGTGAGCGGAGCCTGGCCCCCACGTACCGGCAAATGAAGTCGCAGACACAGTCGAGCTCCACCGGGTATTCAGCGCTGGTTTCCACTTTTTCAGCCAAGGGGCAGCTGATTAAAACGGTTGACAGTTCCGCAGCGAGTGTAACGGTAACGCAGTACCGGTACGATGGTGGTGGGCGTTTGCAGTATATCAACAGTTTATCGACTGCCCGTGACAGCAAGATGCGGTTTGATGAAAGCCGCAGCTATAATTACGACAGTGTGGGGCATTTGCAGCAGATGATCCAGAAAAAGAGCAACAATGCTGATTCGGCGATCATATTGTTCAAGACGGATAGTAGTGGTCATGTTACCGAGGAGCTGGAGAAAAGCAGCGGGAAACGGACATTTTACAACTACGATGCCAATGGGCGGTTGACGGATGTATATCGGTATCAGGCAGTGAAGAAGCGGATGTTACCAGATTATATCTTTGAGTATAATGCGAAGGGGCAGGTGTATAAGATGACTACCGTTAACGCACAAACGTCGACCTACACAATCTGGCAGTATGAATATCAGGCGAACGGGTTACCGTTGAGTGAAACCTGTTATGGTAAGGGACGTGAGCTGCAGGGTATGGTTAAATACAGCTATGAGCAGCAGCCGCAGATGTAGTTTAAAAAAAAGAGATCTGTAAAATATTTTGGTTCAAGGTGTAAAAAAATTTTGCTGCATCGAAAAGATTGCTATCTTTGCAATCCCAACGAAAAAAAGTTCTTTAACACCTGCGGAAGTAGCTCATTTGGTAGAGCACGACCTTGCCAAGGTCGGGGTGGCCGGTTCGAGCCCGGTCTTCCGCTCTAAGGTTTTACACCTTGATACCCTGGTGGTGGAATTGGTAGACACGCGGGACTTAAAATCCCGTTCGCAGCAATGCGAGTGTGGGTTCAACTCCCATCTGGGGTACACATAGGACTGGCGTTCTAAAGTTGCTTCAAGGCATCGCGGAAGCGGTGCCTTTTTTGTTTGTAGTAAAATTGTTATATTTCTATTGTTGTGCAACTTAGTTCACAAACCATTCCTTACGACATATGAGCACTTACCTGCTTCAGATCGTAAAAGGTGACTTATTGGAAAGTTTCAGCAGCAAAATTGATGTAGAGGCGCTCTCTGGAGCTTTTTTAAAATTGGAAGATGCCGAATTATCAACCGCTGATTTTAGTTTTTATACCTCAGTTGCATCCGTTTATTCCAGCAAAATTGAAGGTGAATCCATTGAGTTAGACTCCTATATAAAACATAAAAGGTTTGGTGTTGAATTCCTGCCAGACTATACCAGAAAAATAGACGACTTATATCTTGCCTATCAATTTGCGAAAGATCACATTCCTGATAAGGAAAATATTTCAGCAGTACATGGTATACTGGCCAAACACATTGTCTCCAAAAATTGGCAGGGGCGCTTTAGAAATCAAAATATGTTTGTTACGACTGATGACGGCAGAATTGAATATGTAGCTGCATCTCCATTTGTAGTAAATGAGGAAATGGATAAACTGTTCCATGATATTTCTACACTCCTGCAAACTAAGTTAGATATAACATCTGCTTTCTTTTTTGCCAGTATGATTCATCTGGTATTTGTAAAAATCCATCCCTGGAATGATGGTAATGGCAGAAGTGGGAGGTTGCTTGAAAAATGGTTTCTTGCGCAACACCTGGGAGCTAAGGCCTGGTTTCTACAATCTGAAAAGTACTATTACATGCACCATCAGGAGTACTACAACAATATCAGGCTCCTGGGACTTGAATATGATGAATTGGATTACAGCAAAGCATTACCTTTTGTGGAAATGCTGAGTAAGGCGGTAGTAGATAGTAATCAATAATGATACTCAGAGAAGCGCTGCTTCTTTTGTTTATTATTGCCGCAATAATCAATTAGTATGCATGAACAACTGACTAAATATATCACAGACAGGGTTCAACTAAGTGAAACCAATTTACAGAAGGTCCTCTCCTGCTTTCATCTCCTGAAAACAAAAAAGAATGAACTGGTAGGAAGAACAGGAGAGCCATCGAGACGCATGTTCTTCGTCAACAAAGGATGCCTGCAGGTGTATTTTATCAAACCCGACGGAAGAGAGGCTACTCGCCGGTTTGCTTTCGAAAATTCCTTTTCTACTTCCTTAACATCTTTTATAGACGGTACATTGCTCAAAGAAGACACGCAGGCTATTGAGCCATCGGAATTGCTGTATATTCACCGCGAGGATTTTTACTCCCTGCTGAATACTATTCCTGGTTGGGAAATATTTTATCGTGGTTTTCTTGAATATGCCTATCTCACCAATACCAGGAGGCTGGAAGATTTTATTACACTAAATCCCCGGGAGCGCTATCAATTGCTGCTGAAAGAAAACCCGCAGATGGTACTCCGTTTACCTAATAAGCTGGTGGCAAATTATCTCAATATTACCCAGGAGGCACTTAGCAGAATAAAATCGGGAATGTAATTATTTGATCAGGATCAATAATATAGCAATCGGATAGCTGGATTTTTGTAGCTCAAATCAATCTGCTATGCGCATTATAACATTAGAAGAGCACATTGCCTTATCCGAGTTTGCCCATGAGATACAACAATGGCCTTTGCCTCAGCAGGCAGTGGAGAAACTCGCTGACATCAGTGACATTCGCTTAAAATCAATGGACGATAACGGTATTGATATGCAGGTATTGTCTGTAGTAGGTAGGGGCGCGGAAAGTTTACCACCTTCGAAAGCCCTGCAATTCGCCGTCAGGTACAATGATATCCTTGCGGCAAGAATTGCCACCCATCCTACCCGGTTTAAGGCATTCGCACATCTACCGATGTCGTCTCCGGAGGCGGCGGCGAACGAGTTGGAAAGGGCAAAAGAGGAACATCATTTCTGCGGAGCCCTGATCAACGGGCTTACAAATGGTAAATTCCTGGACCTTCCGGAATTCAGTCCATTACTGCAAAAGGCAGAACAATTACAAATGCCTCTTTACCTGCACCCCGGCCTGCCACCGGAAACTGTAGCCGAAGCATATTACAACGATCTGCCGGGATCATTAGGTGTGATGCTTGCATGCGGCGGATGGGGATGGCATGCCGAAACCGCCTTACAGGTATTACGTTTGATTACTACCGGAACATTAGACCGGTATCCCCGGTTAAAGATCATCATTGGCCATATGGGAGAAATGATACCTATGATGATGTCGCGGCTGGATGAGAAATTCAATGTTACCAGCACGGGGTATCACCAGCGTTCAGTCAGTCAAACCCTGCGCGATCAGGTACACATCACCACCAGTGGGATCTTTACATTGCCTCCATTGATGGCCGCACTGGGAACTTTCGGTATCGATAATGTGATGTTTTCCGTAGATTATCCTTTCAGTACAAACGAAGCAGGGAAACAACTGCTGGCAAGCATTCCACTGCCTTCTGAAGAGGTAACGAAGATAGCAGGTGGAAATGCAGAGAGACTGCTGGGTCTGTAAGGAATTGACGTTTTGCGGGAGTTATCGCCGTACTTTTCCCTGCCCAGGGATAGTCTCTTAGAGAGGATCACAAGCATGGGAGGATTGATCAATGCGCACTGATCCGGAGTAAAAGAAAATGTCTTATTTTTACATAAATATTCATTTTCTGCCAATATGGATAAAACAAGACATATCGTTATACTGGTGCCACCGCAAACTTCCTTGTTAGATGTAGCAGGTCCGCTGGAGGTTTTTTCCAAAACCTCTGACTATATGACGAAGTATAGAAAGGTAAAAGACAGATACTATACTACGCACCTGGTATCCATGGATGATACAATGGCGGTTCCCACGTCTTCCGGTATGCCTGTAATTTGCGAAGGAGGTATTTCGGGGATTCGTTATCCGATCGATACTGTGATCATTGCGGGCAGAGGAGAATACAGAAAGGGAGCACCAGCACCGATATTGAAATGGATACAAAAGATCAATAAGAGCAAATCGAAAGTCCGCATCGCTTCCATTTGTGCAGGAGCTTTTATCCTTGCGGAAACCGGTCTGCTGGATAGTCGCCGCGCTACCACCCACTGGCAGCTTCACGATAAACTGGCCGAAAAATTCCCATTGGTCAAAGTAGAGAAAGATCCTATTTATATCAAACAGGGCAATATTTACACGTCGGCCGGAATATCTACCGGTATTGATCTCACACTGGCACTGGTAGAAGAAGACCTGGGAAGGGAGGTAGCCATCGAGATATCCAGGATCCTCGTATTGTACCTGAAACGGCCCGGAAATCAGTCGCAGTTCAGCAATATCCTCATGACGCAGAAAACGGACTACAGACCGGTAAAAGACAGTTTGCAGTGGATTCAGGAACACCTGGACGAAGATTTATCCGTTGAACGACTGGCTGCCAAAGCTTCTATGAGCGCCCGTAATTTCTCCAGGGTGTTTTACAGAGAAGCGGGAATAACTCCAGCCAAGTTTGTTGAAAAAGCCCGGGTAGAAGCGGCCCGCCGCCGTCTGGAAGAAACCGGTTTAAGCCTCGATGAAATAGCGGCAGAATGCGGAACCAGCGACGCCAATGGCTTAAGGCGGCTTTTTATTCGCCACCTTAATACCACTCCGGCGGCCTACCGGAAAAGCTTTGCCTGACTTATATATTGCCGAAACAGATCAATAACCTTATTAGCTGGGAAACGAACGACATTTCATTATCGTACCACGATACCGTCTTCACCAGTTGCTTATCTCCTATCCCGGTGATCTTGGTCTGAGTGGCGTCGAACAGCGAACCATAGCTCATTCCGATTATATCCTGCGAAACGATGGGATCTTCGTTATAGCCGTATGATTCATTTACAGCTGCTTTCATTATCCCGTTTATTTCCTTCTCACTGGTTGCTCTATTCAACAAGGTATATAGTTCCACCACTGAACCTGAATGAACAGGAACACGCTGGGAAGAGCCATCCAGTTTTCCATTCAGTTCAGGGATTACCAGGCCTATGGCCTTTGCCGCACCGGTGGTGTAAGGAACGATACTGTCGGCCGCTGCCCTCGATTTACGGAAACCGTTTTTAGGATCAGGTGTATCCATCAGTGGCTGTGAATTCGTATAGGCGTGAATGGTATTCATCTGCCCGGTAATGATGCCGAACCGGTCATTCAGGACCCTGGCCATAGGGGCCAGACAATTGGTAGTACATGATGCTGCGCTGATCAATACATCTTCCTTATTCAGCAGCTGATGGTTAACATTGTACACAATCGTTTTCACCTCCTTGTCAGAAGGCGCTGATATGATCACTTTTTTGGCACCCGCCTTCAAATGCAATGCAGCCTTGTCTTTCGATTCAAAGATCCCGGTACATTCCAGTACCACGTCTATATCCAGCTCCTTCCAGGGTAAGTTCTCAGGATGTCTTTCTGCATATACCGCTACCTCCCTGCCGTCAACTGTCAACGACTTCTCCGTACTACGCACCGTATTGGGAAATACACCATGTATAGAATCATATTTCAGTAAATATGCGAGCATTTCAGGTGTGCTCAGATCATTCAATGCAACTACTTCCACTTCATTATTACCAAACAGCTTTCTGAATGTCATTCTACCGATTCTCCCGAATCCGTTTATTGCAACTTTTATCATACTATCTGATTTTAGTCTGTATGACAAAGGTAGCTCTTGCCCGCTTTGTCTGAAATGACAAATTTCATGCAATTTAGGACATATGGTAAAAATCAGACATTGGATATAAATAGCGTTATTGGAGAAGCAATGCTTTTTTTGTTTGTAGTAGAATCGCTATATTTCTATTATTACCAATCTCAGTTCATTATAAAATGAAACATCCTTTTCAGTGTATTGACTGGAGCACCATTGACTCCACCACTCACCCCGGTATTACCGGCATGGCATTCTGGCAAACGCTTCAATTGCCTGGCTTACGAATACGAATTGTTACCTATTCTCCCGGATATCTGGCCGACCATTGGTGCAGGAAGGGGCATATTGTTCACTGTCTCGAGGGCAGTTTTATCAGTGAATTGGATAACGGGGAACAATTTGTATTGCGTCAGGGAATGACTTATGTTGTTTCTGACGATCTTAGCAATCATCGATCCAGCACTGAATCGGGGGTTAAGCTATTGATAATTGACGGAGATTTCCTGCAATAACCTATGGCGGCAGCTTTACATCAGCCCCAGTTTCTTCATCGCCTTTATTCCATCTTCACTGACAGGATTAAGTTCCAGTGATTTTCTGTACATTTTTATTGCATCTTCCCTACACCCGGCTTCCAGCAATGCTTCGCCATAACTGTCGTAAGTATTGAAATCAGCCGGCTGCAGGAAGGTATTCAGTTTAAACGTTTCCAATGCCCATTGCAGGTGCTCCCGGGCCTTAGACTGATACAGGAAATCATATCCCAGGAAGTTCATTTCCCTTGGATTAAAATAATAGTTTGTGCTGTCTGTCTTACAAAGATGTAACATGCAGGCAGCATGATCTGCCCCCAGCTCCATCAATGCCCTGGCATATTCACGGACAGCGGACTTCCTGAAGTATAAAGGAATTGCAGGCTTTCGATTCAGCATATACAAACAGGAGGTCACATTAGCACCCAAAGCATTGTTGCCATTTGTGTAAGCTACGATCACCTATTTACTGCTCAGGTTATGGTAGTAGAAAGTTGCCAGTCCAAATTTAAATCCTCCATGCCCCACTCCCTTTCCATATCCCGGCATTCTGAATATTTCCCAGCCCAGCGCATATTGTCCAACACCATCTCCCAACATCGTATCCATATGCTCTTCATATTCTTTTCCATTGTTTAGTTTAACCGGAGTAATAGCTTCTTCCACAGTGGAAGGCGACAGCAGCTTACCACTAAAAAACGCGTCATCGAATTTCAGCATATCATCTGTTGTGGTGATTACGTTGGAAGATCCCACACTTCCACTGTTGTTATACTCTGAATACCGGTAACGTGCTACTTTATCGGCCTGTGCCCAGGCTGTATCATAGAAAGTTGCTTTCACCTGATGCTTTACCACCAAAGTATCATAAGCATGATTAATATCGCCTATATAGGTGTTTTTCATACCTGCCGGTTTGAAAATATATTTCTCCATATATGCAGGAAAATCAAGCCCGGACACCTTTTCAACTATCAAAGCCAGCAGATTGAAGTTAGTATTACAATACCTGAACTCATCTCCCGGTTTAAAATACAGACCCTTTGTCCATTGCTTTAACAAAGGCAACACTGTAACATTTGTGATGATTGTATCAGGATGTTGCTTCACTAATTCCTCAAACAGCTCCAGGTTTGGTAAGCCTGAAGTATGTGTTAACAGGTGACGTAGAGTGACACCAGGAAATGGAAAGCCGGGAAGATACCTGCTAACTTCATCTTCCAGCTTTAGCTTTCCTTTATCTTTTAACTGAAGAATGGCGGTAGAAGTAAATATTTTGGAAATAGACGCGAGGTTAAAACGTGATTGTCCTGTATTCTTTTGTTGCCCGGCGTAATTTGCATATCCGCCTGAAAAAGTATATACCTTATGTTCATTTTCTGCCAGGGTGATATTACCATCATAAAGCTGATGAACAGCGATGGAATCAAAATAGTTTTTAAGCGCAATATTCCGGTACTGAGCTGGAGCGCCGACAGATATCAGGCAAATTGTTCCGATGATAATTGATCGCATAAGTAAGAGTTTGAAGACGGAACAATATAAAACCTCTGGTTAACAGATCTTGGTGAATGGGGTGAACAAGGTGAATTGTGTGATGAAATGCGGTTTCTTTCATTTCTTTTTTTTAATAAAGCAGATCTCCTGATGAAGATCTGCTTTATTTCCTTAGAAATGGCCACTTACAACCCGTTTGGGGGAGTGTACATGATGCTCATTTCTATTTACTGATGTTGCCATACATGAAGCCCCACCCCGGTAGCTCCTGTAGCATTTTTCAGTCCGCCGAGATACAGCGTCACCACTTTTCCTTCTACCAGTTTAACAGAAGGAATATCCAGAATGGTAGTCACTTTTGTACCGGATTTGGTTTTGATTTTCACGCGATAATCACCGGCAGCCAACGGCTTGAAAGCAGCGAGCGCCGTAGCGTCGGGTTTGTCACCGATATAAGCGGTATTATTAACCAGTCGCAGGCTATCTTTGTCTTTGAACACATCAATATCTACAGCAGCACTATTGGGAGACAAGTGCAGAAATCGAACACTGGTTTTACCTTTTCCGGGATCGCCCAGGTTATCTTTCAGCAGTAATGCTTTGATTTTGTTATTCTGCAGCGTATCATAAAGGAACAATGAATAGTTCTCTTTGTCCACGAGCGTGTACTTCGTTTCCAGCACCACTTTATTACCTTCCAGCGAGAATTTCAGCACCGCTTCTTTGTCTGCAGATACGGTAACATAAGCCTTTGGCAGGTTACGGAAGGCCAGTTTATCCGGGACTTTCTTACTATTGATCTCCGTTGTTAGTTCACCGGTTTTCGGAGAGGCGTGCACCACCTGTATAGTGGCTTTCTTCGGCGCAGGAGGAGTTGGATCATTATTCTTTTTTTTGCAGGCAGCCAACACGGCACCTGCCAGCAATACAAAGGCGATGCCTTGCAGAGACATTCTTACTTTTTTCATATTCAGGTAATTTATTAATCGTGATTGTCTACAGTCAGATAACTGCTGCTTTCCACAGCATGGTAACGTTGTTCTCTATTACTAAAAACAGCAAATCATTCATTCTTCCTACGCCGGTTGACAGTATTTTTTTGGGGTATAAAGAGATAGTCAGAAATTAAGCGTATATGAAAGATAATATGTCGGGTTAAACAGATGATTATCTGTCGGGGCAAAATCGCTATTGTCTGCATTCCTTATATCATTCAGGTACTTATCCTTTGACTGAATAACATTATACAGTCCGCCTGATATCTTATGTTTCAATCTACCTGTATTGAAATAGTAATTCATATTATAGTTAAGCCGGAAATGCGATGGAGAACGGTGGTCGTAAAAGGGAAGTTTCATGCTTGATTGAGGTCTGCTTTCATCGCCTCCGGGCAGTATGTCAACCTGCGGCGGTATCCAATCTCCTGTGCTGAAACGCCATATCATTGCGAAGTCCCAATGTTTATCCGGCTGGTAATTGGCTGCCAGGCTAAGATTATGCCGTCTGTCATAACGAAAGGGAAACTTCCGGCCCTCATTTACCTCTTCAAACTGCCGCCAGCTCCATGCCAATGCATAAGAAAGCTGGACTCCCCACTTCTTCATTCTTTTTCCTGCGAGCAATTCTGTACCATAGCTCCAACCTTTGCCGGTAGCGATGTCCTGTTCCCAATTATCTTCATCATAAAAAAAATCCACGTTATCAGCAATATTGGTAATGTTATTCATTTTCCGATAGTATAGATCTGCCGCCAATGAAACTCCTTTACCATTATTGAAATTATAACCAAGATTGAACATATCACCTTCAGCAGGCCGCAGCAGGTCTGTACTGGGCACCCATATCTCGCGATTGATACCAAGACCGGGGCTTGTTACCTGGTGCAGGTATTGCACCATTCTCGTATAAGAAAAAGTAAGGTGCTGAGATTTCCCGATACCATATGCTGCAAATAACCTGGGCTGAAAAGAGTTGTAGTGATAATCCCTGAATCTGTAAAAACTGACATTCATTCCTGGCCGGATCAGCAGCTGGCGTACCGGCCTGATTTCATTTTCATAGTACACCGACATTTCCGTGAATGGCAGCGGCTTCATCGGTGTGTTATTATCCACTTCTTCCTGCAATTCCGAAGACATATTTGTATCAAAAGGGCGGATGACTGTATGCAATAGCTTGCCGCCAAAACGGAATTGTGTATTGGCAGATGTATTGATCTCGAACTGTGTTTTTGCTTCATATCTTTCAATGGATGCATAGTTGTTGTAGGCCCTTGATCTTTTTGTCACACCAGTTACCGTGTCAACATTCAGTAATTTAAAACCTGCAAGGTTGTGATAATTACTTACATTCACTGTTGTGTTCATAAACACATGTGAATTCACCACATGGCTCCAGTTGATGGTAGCCAGTCTGTTTCCCCAAACCTGTAGATTCTGTGATTCCGTCTGCCTGAGTTGTAAACGATCATTGCCTATATATCCACTGAACATCAATTTATCATTACTATTAAACAGATGGGTGATTTTGAAGTGAATATCGTAGAACCGTAACCGGTAGTTGCTGTCGAGTATATTCAACAGTGGGTCGGACCAGCTGCGTCTGAAAGATGCCATCATCGCAGTACGTCCTTTCTGCAAGGGGCCTTCTACAACAGCAGCGGCGGCCAGTAAACCCGTATTCAGTTGTCCACTCCATTTGTACATATTGCCATCTTTGGTATTCACTTCCGTCACTGATGACAGTGCTCCATCAAAGCGTGCAGGGAAATCATTCTTAAATTGCCGGATCGATTTCAGGGAGCTTTCGCTGATAATAGATATCTCCCCCAGCACATGCGTGGGATTGAACACCTGGTTTCCATCCAGCAGGAATACACTCTGTTCCGGATCTCCACCGCGTACCATCAGCCTGCCCATAGCATCCTCTGATTCAACATTTCCCGGCATCAGGTACAATGATCTCACCGGATCGCTCTCTCCCAGGAAATTATTATAGGCGGCAGAAAGATATTTATCTACATTGGAACCACCATCTTTTGGCAGTATATAACCGGGTGTTACTTTCACTTCCCGCAATACCGCAGGATTCAGGGTAAAATCTCTTCTTGCAGCGCCGGCAACCAACACTTCCAACACCTTTGCAGGGTGCCCGGTATGTGTTATCCTCAGGTGATGCAGTCCGCGGGTAAGGCAAATGCTGTAGTATCCAAACATGTTCGATTGCGCTGCCTGACCAGTTTCAAGATCTATTATCACTGCATAGGGCAAGGGTTCCAGGCTGTTCTCTTCTTTTGTATATCCAAACAGGGTATATTGATCAACTGGTTTTGGCAGCGCCAATACTATGTCAGAAGGAATCAGTACTATCTTCCCATTCCTTTCTGTTACTCTCACTCTTTTGCCTGCCAGCAGGCCATTCAACACATTTCCCAATGTTGTTACGCCTTCTCTGAGCTGCATTGTACTGCCTCCTTCAAGATACGTTCCTGCATATTCAATGACTACATTACTGTAAGTACTCACTTTCCTCAACAGAAAAGGTGCGGTACCGCGTGCAGTATAGCACATAAATCTCCTTTCCAGCAACCCGTCCTGCGAAAACGCAGTGTGGAAGCCGGTGACAAGGATCATCAATGATAAAAATATTTTCAGTCCTGCATTATGATATCGTAGCGGGGTGGCCACTCACATTCAGTG
Source organism: Chitinophaga sp. 180180018-3 (assembly GCF_037893185.1). Lineage (NCBI taxonomy): Bacteria > Pseudomonadati > Bacteroidota > Chitinophagia > Chitinophagales > Chitinophagaceae > Chitinophaga > Chitinophaga sp. 180180018-3. Next base: position 5,627,709 of record NZ_CP140772.1, read on the forward strand.
ATTCGCTTAAATAAATATGTTTTTTCAGTAAATAACTACAGTGTTTTCTATCTTGCGATAATGCAAGCCTGTGATGGCAGTGATTTCATCCAGCACTTCCTGCAATGGCTGTCCCCGGAAACTGGAAGTAACTCTTATTGTCTTGCCCTTCAGCGCATCTCCCAGTTTGACGGTAATACGGTAATAAGATGAGATATCAGCCACTGCTTTTTCCAGGGGAGTATCATTGAACGTAAGCACATTTGTTTTCCACGATAAATAGTTATCGTCACTCACATTTCTTTTTTCAAAATTCCCTCCGGTACACGTGACTTCTTCCTGTGCAGCAACAATACAATGATTTTCCGGTGCGGCCTTCATAGAAAACAGGACCTTTCCTGTCATGACCACTACACGGTCGTTCTGCGCTATTGTGCTGATCACAAATGATGTTCCCAATACTTTGACCAATGACCTTTCTGTTTGCACATTGAAAGGCAGCCTGTCATTATTTGAGATCTCGAAGAGTGCATCTCCGGTTAATACTATCTGCCTGTTTTTACGTCCGAAAGCGGCGTTGTAGCTGATAGTACCTCCTTTTCGGAGCAATACCAGTGAACTGTCGGGCAAACGTATGTATATATTGTTTTTTCCGGCGGAGACCACTTCTGCTGGTATTTTTGTATCCGGCTTATGGAGCAAAAACCAGCCAATGAGTATTACAACAGCCGCCACTGCTGCAACCATAGCTGGTTTTACATATCTTCGGATCACTTTCATGCGGCGAGGCATCTGCATGCCGGTATCCGCAACAGCACCTCTGCTTCGCAGTTGCTGGTCCATGCGCAGCCAGGCAGTTGCCGTATCAAAGTCTGATTGCAGCCGGGCTGCACCGCTGGCAGCCCACAATGCATTGTAGCGGATCAGTTCCTGATCGTGCGCATCGCTCTGTAAACGCCATTCTTCCAGCATTTTTTCCTCTTCCGGAGTAATGCTGCCTGATAGTTTGTTTACAACAATCTCTTTTATGGTATCAGGTAATACAATCATAATTTCCGTATCCCTCCTACTTATCAAAACATAATCATCCTTAATATTCCTATCTGTTTACAAAAAAAATAATAGTAAACACTTTGCATTACTCACAAAAGTTTTCAGCAGTTTCAATGCCTTCCACAACTGGTTGTTCACTGTTTTCACGGATATGCCCAGGCTATCGGCTGCCTGCTGATTGCTCAGCTCTCCCATCCGGCACAGCAGGAATACCTCTTTGCATTTGGGAGGTAGTTGCGCAATGGCCTGCCCCAGCAGGGCATGGTAATTAATCGGATCTCCTGTCCACGGCGCGGTATCCGTGACATCCTCGTCTTCGGTATCCAGATCAGAAAGGCTGTAAACAACATGTTTCTGTTCCCTTCTGAGGTAGGTAAGGCAGTTATTGCGCACTGCCGTAAAAAGATAGAACCGCACATTGTCAGAGGCTATCAGATCCTTACGTGTTTCCCATATCCTGATAAAAACTTCCTGCACGATATCTTCACAGATGTTCGGTTCTTTCACGAAACTGTTGGCATACCTGCAAAGCGGGTTATAGAATTTTTCGAACACCAGCCGGAACTGTTCATAAAGAGCATCTGCACGCACAAGAAAAAATTTAATATATACTACAATATCTTAACGCGGCTCCCGGCACGCATCACCGGCCCTATATCTACACTAGAAACGGGAATTATGTTGATTCCCTCTATTTCCCGAATAACAGGACCGGAGCCACCGTTGAACAACATACATAAAAAGCCTCCTGCGAAGGCAGGAGACCTAATTAACACTTTTTTGAACCTTATAGAATATTATAGCCGGCTGTCTTGCAGTGACATTAATATTTTTTATTCCCCTTTTTTGCAGTATCCGTTTTGGGCCATGCTTTAGATGCCGGCGCTATTGTTTTTCCGGATAATTTGTGGCTTGTATCCTGTTTATGTTGTTCATTTTTACGCTGCTCTTTTGACTGAGCCGTAACATCTGCCACCGAAATCATAGCAATAGCAGCCGCCAGCACTGTTGAAAAAATTAACCTACGCTTCATAAAATTGTTTTTTGATTAGTTATTTAATATTGGTTGGGTAACCGTTACTTATGACAGTAAAACACATGGCAAGGGCATCTTCCTACCCGGGATGAGTGGCAGAGTGTTAAACTCGTGTTAAAAGCGGGGGGATGGGGGTTTTCTGTAAATAGTAGAGTGGGGGTTAATCCTTATCAATTCCATCTTCCAAAATCAGCCTGGCAATCTCCGTCAATCCCTTCTTCAACCATCTTTTTTTCAGCGCATTCTTATCAGCCATTACTACTTTCTTATTTTCCAGCTTAACTAATAAGGTTGGCTTAGCCATTCCGTCATACAAACAAATTACATTGAATGTATCCCAATAATCATTGATAAATTTCAAATTCTGTTCATAAACCCCTTTAATTGTCCTGGCATCCACAGCATGACCACCTTCCCGCACTCTTTGCTTTACCCGCTGCTCACAATGCAATACACTATCCAGACACAGGTAATTCAGTTGAATCTGATAGCCGTGTTTCTCAAAACGATCAAGATATCTCCAGTAATCGGGATGAGATAACGGAGTTTCCAAAACGAAGGGGTGTTTATTGGCGATGGCCTCATTAATCTTTGTTGAAAGATACTCTTCCATCATTGAAGATGACTGACTACTAATTTCTTCCGGAGCTAATCCTCTCCCCTGAAGCTCTTTCTCAAACATGGTACGGGTTAAATCTCTATCAAAAGGGGGGACACCATTAAACAGTTCCGGTAGCATGGATTCTATGTGGGTAGATTTTCCCGCACCATTGGGGCCGGAGATAACAAGCAATGTTGGTTTAGAATAATCCATTTTTCAGCTTAAAGTCTTCACGTACTTCCTTCGCCTCTATTTCAGATAAAGTACGAATAAACCTCGTTTCAATATCCGCACCGATAGTATAAACTTCCTGGATCTCTATGTGCCCGTCAGCATACTCATAAAAACCCTGGCCCTCAGGGAGCTTATCTGATAAAATCAGGAATGGCAGATCTCTCATGAAATTACGATTCCTGATCTGCTCAATTGTCGTAGCAAACTTTCTTTCCTGAATAGCTATTTCTCGCTCTAACGCAGTCATTATTAATTTCTTTGAAACTCAAAATCCTAATAAAATTAGCAAAAAAAAATCATATGGCAAAACCTGTATTTAGAATAAAAACAACGATAACACATAGCACTAAATGCCATATAATACACTGAATCTCAACCAACAAAGAGAATACATCAAGTACAAATAAAATTGGCGTCTCAATAAATCAAAAGGCATCAACTCCCGTCGATGCCTTTTTGATTTATTCATCTTCTTTAAACCTGCGGACATCGGAAAGAAATCCACTTATATCCAATCCTCTACCCTTCTTTCCCTACCCATCTATTCACCACATTATCCGCTCCTTCCAATACCACTTTATAAAACCCTGACGGCAGCTCCTTAACACTTACCTCTGCATGTTCCTGCTGCAGTGGCACCTCTCCCATCAGCTGATATTGATCCTTTCCACCGGTCTTAAAATTATTGGTAGTAGTCACCCAGATCTTCACATTACCTTTCCTTTCACAGGCCTTCCAGGAAAGTTTCAGCGAACCATTATCCAACACTGCACCAGGCCGGGTCAGCGATATTTTGCCGGTAAGCGGCACCCCATCCAGCTCACGGCTGTCATCCAATGGCAATGGTATCTTCATAAAACGAGCGATGGTAGGTAGTATGTCCACAACACCCGGCTGCCCGGTTTTAAAATAGTCGTTCAGGCCGGAGGCATTGGTAACGATCCAGGTGGTGCGTTCACGATCAGACTGCCCACCATGACCGCGACCATCTTTAGCAGTTCGGCCATGATCTGTAGTGATGAAAATCTGCCAGTCTTCACCGAAATTTTTCCGGCGGTACTCCAATGCATCCCAGATGCGGCCTACCTGATCATCCATCATTTTAACAGCGGCATAGAACTGTTCACTATCACCATAACGATGGCCCATATCGTCCGTATATTCCAGATACACCCATGTCAGGTCCGGTGCTTCTTTACGAACATAATCAACTGCCTGGTTCGTTACTTCTTCGTCAAGCAGGTGCATATACCATCTGTCTTTGTCATGCGGAAACCTCACGGTGTCTATCTCCAGCCCGTCTACATGATGATCGATTTTCAGGTTACCGGTTTGCGGCAGACCGTCACCTACCAGCTTGGTGCGATTGTCGAGCCAGGAGGAGAAAATAGCCGTTTTCTTTTGTGGATAAGCCTGTTTGAAAAACCGGAAGATGCTGCTATAGCTATAATTCTGCGCAGCAATATCGTTGTCCCATACGTTGTGTTTATTCACCCAGGTGCCTGTCAACAGGCTATTATAGCCTACTGCAGAGATGGTGGGTGTTTGCGAATAACCATCTTTCTCTCCTCCCACATAGGCACGGGTATAACCTCCTACTTTAGCAATGTTGTGCAGATGTGGGGTAGATTGTTTTTCAATAACATCCGCCGGTATACCATCTGCAATAACAAAGAGGGTCTTCTTTTTTTGCTGCGCCATTAGTGTGGTGCAGGAAAAGATACCGACAGACAGGATAATTGTTTTTAACATAGATCACGTTTTACTACTCTTTTACCAATAACCACATCACGCCATTGATATTATCTCCCTGAGGATACTGACGGGCGATGGCATCACTCACATGTTGTCTGTTGTACAGTAGTTCTCCACTGGGGTACATCCAGCGTTTGGGAACCTTTTTATCATTCAGCACACCGTTGCCGGAAACATCAAATACAGGCATCCCGGTACGACGCTGTTCATAAAACATCTGCCAGCCGGAATTCATGAAGAAGCTGATATACTTTTGATTGAAGATGCTTATTAGTTCCTGTCCTGGCACCAGCTGTACCACCGGCTGCGAAAGATACGCTGTTATGTCAGCAGGCGCAACTTTAAAAAACTCCATGGAAGCCTGTATACCTTTCCGGTAATAGTCTGCCGCATCGCCGCTAATCCAGCCACGCACCACTGCTTCAGCCAGTATAAACTGAAGCTCCGGGTATCCTAATACCACACCAGGTTCATTCACCGGATCATTGTAATACCGCTTCGCTATTTTTGACACTTCACCAGTTACTACAAGGCTATTGTTCTCATCGATCGTAGCGCTGCCTTTTGCACCACCATAGGCAGTAAAATCGTTGTCGGGCTGAGAAGCATATTTACCGGCTTTCTGTGCATAACGGAAAAGCCTTGGATCTTTTAATCCTTTCAACAGGTTTACAAAATTCCCCTCCATATAGAAGGCGGTTTGCATACTGTTGTTGTTATAATAAGGATAGCGATTGTCCTGCAGGTCTGCAAATACGAGCTGTCCGTTATCGCTGTTACCAGTCATCAACGGGTATTTAGTGGGATTATTTACAATTTCTGCAAAACGCTCTTTTACTTTCAGCCTGGTGTTGCCTTCTTTCTGCGAGAGGCTCATCAGCACCCGCAGGGAAAAGCTATTGATCAGACGTATCCACTGATCTTTTTTGCCGCCATAAATAACATCTCCCCGGATATCGCCAGCAGCAGCAAGCTGATCACCAGCGCCTTTGAGGTCATCCAGGATATGGAGGAAGATGTCTTCCTGCCGGTCATATACTGGGGTAAACATCTCGCTGGATCCTTTCAACGCTTCGCTGTAAGGAATATCCCCAAACGCCAGCGTTAGTCTCATGAAGAACCAGGCACGGAAGAATTTACCGAGGGCAAGATATGCAGGCTGATTCATCCGGGTGGCCTCTTCTTCCATCTTCAGTACCTGCCGCAGATTACTGTAATCACTAAAATCTGACCGCTGCCAGTTGTAATACTGAGATGCGTCTATCCCATCGGTATTAACCAGGTAACGGGAGGCAAATGCTGCCGAGGTACTGATATCTTTGAAGGTCACTGTTTCTATTCCTGTCAGCAACAGTTCGGGCGGAGCCTGTGTGGGCTTGTTTGGGTCTGTCTGGAAGTATTCAAACTTCTTGCAGCTGCTGAACGCAAGCAGCAGTAAGCAAAATATGGCAAGTGATAATTTTCGCATGATACAAAGATTAGAACTTTAAATTCAGGTTGAAGCCCATGCTACGGGAAGAAGGCGTTTGCAGCTCATCTTTCCCGGTATCGGGATCAACGTTAGGCAATTTGGAAAACAGCAACAGATTACGGCCAACGAGTGATATAGAAGCATCCCTGATAAAGGTTCTGCTGGTCCATTTACCTGGCAGTTGCCAGGTGAAGTTCACTTCGCGCAGCTTCAGGAAGGTTTGAGAATAATAATTGTAATTAGTGTTTGCGGCGTTGCTGGTGTTGATCATATAATCGATGTAGTTCACTGCCTTGGTATTGGATGCAAACTTACGTGTGTCGGAAACGATCTTGCCATCAGCATCGTATTGGATGTCGCCGGAAGTGACCACTACACCCGGACCTACGTAGGTATTTTTACCAGCATTAGCGTCTTCTCTGAAGGAATTCACAGTACCAGGATGCGTACCACCCCACCACATTTTGGCGTTGGTCATCGAGTACATCAAACCGCCGATACGTCCATCTACCAGGAACCGGAGCGTGAACTGCTTGTACCTAACGGTATTCTCCATACCATAGGTCCAGTCGGGATCGGAGTTTCCGATGTAACGCTGGAAAGGATCGCTCTTGGGAAAACCATTGCTTTCATATACGATATTTCCTGATGGATCGCGCTCATAAACATTATCAAATATCCTGTCCATCCGTTCTCCCACCTTGATTCTGTTCAGATCCGGCTCATTGTTATAGATCTCCTTCAGTATGCGTTTATACTTACTGAAGTTGACCATTACATCCCACTGGAAATTATTACTACGTACAGGCGTTCCAGTTAACATAAACTCCCAGCCGGTGCGCAGGAAAACGTTGCCGTTTACCAGATAGTAGTTGTAACCACTGCTGTTAGACACAGGCAATTTTACAATATTGTCATAATCCCTGGCCCTGAAATATGTTACATCAAGACCAACACGGTTACCAAACAGTTTGGTTTCCACCCCGGTTTCCCAGGAGTTGGTTCCTTGTGGACGGATATTTGGATTGCGCAGCAGATCGCTGAAAGTCAGCGAAGGAGTACCATTCCATTTAATGCCCCTGTCGTAGGTAGATAAGTGGGCGTAGGAGTAATCATCGCTTACAATCGGCAACAGACCACTCGATACCTTTGAACCGGAACCTCTGACTTTCAGATAAGTCAGCCATGACGGCATTTTCAGCAGTTCGGATAATACTACCGATCCTGATACAGATGGATAGAAGAACGAGTTGTTGGTGATAGGCAGCGTGGAAATCTTATCATTACGGCCTGTCACTGACAGATAGAATGCGCCTAAAAATTCCATGTCTACAAATCCATAGATACTGCCGGTTCTTCTTTCTTCAATAGTATTAATTCCCTGAATGGGGTTAGCAGAATTACTCAGGTTGTAAAACCCTGGGATGGTCAGGCCGTCTGTATTGCTCTTCTGGGATTTATCGTTGCGATAATAATTGGACCCTCCTACTTCGGCATGAACAGCGAAGTTCTTACTGAAGGTATGCTCATAGCGACCAATCAGGTCTGTAACAATATCGAAGTAGTTACGTGAGCTGGCGAAGTAATTTCCCCGGGACTTGCTGCTGTAACCAATGTAGCTGGCTGGTTCTTTCGTGTCTTCACTTAATCCGTATGCATTTACACCGGAACGCAGTTTAACGCTGAAGTCGCGATTGATCTTATAGTCCAGTGTCATGGAGCCGAAAGTATTGTTCTTGTAATATCCTGTCAGCAACTCATAGGCCTGGAAGTAAGGGTTGTTATACCAGGAGGTGTTGTAGTTGCGTTGCTGCAATTTCTCCTTTCCGGGCTGCCAGTAGTTGCGGAGGTCGCGGATATCCACGTCGGAGCCAGTCCACAGTACCAGGTTGTAGAGATAGTTGGTAGGACCATATCCGATGGTTGGATAGTTATCAGAATATTGCCTGTTGTAGGTAATACGGGCATCTACATTGAGCCTGTCGGTGAGATTGTAATTACCGGCGATACTGAAAGAGCTGTTATTGAGCTGTGTATTGGGTACAACACCCTGCTGATATATGTGCGAGGCGGAAGCCCTGAAATTACCTTTATCGCTGGATTTAGTGATGCTCAGGCTATTAGTGGACACGATGCCGGTTCTGAAGAAGTTATGTACGTTATTTCTTCCCCGCGACACCCAGGGCAATGGCACCAGCTTGCCGGTATTCGGATCTGTGGGACTATTGTATTGAGGTGTTTCCCAGTAGCCACTTGGTGTAGAAGGATCTTTCTGATCCAGCTTCGGGCCCCATATCCAACCGGAGCCTTCCGTGCCGCCACCGGAACCGTCTACATAAGCGTATTTACCTTTGGCGCCGTTACCATACGTGGTCTGCACATTCGGTATACGGATAAACGAAGGCTGGAACATAGTAGAAGAGTTAACATCCACCGCCAGATCTTTTCCTTTTCCTCTTTTGGTAGTGATCATCAATGCACCGAACTGGCCGATAGAACCATATAAGGCAGAAGCGGAGGTACCTTTGAGCACGTTGATGCTTTCCACATCATCGGGATTGATCTTCCACATATCGGCGGTCTGATCGGGGATACCATCTATAACGATCAATGGTTTCGCACCGCGCAACTGAATAGTAGCATCACGGAACATGTCGGTGGAGTTGCGTATAACTAGGCCGGCTACACGACCAGTGAGAGAGCCTATCAGGTTGGGTTCCCGGGCTTTGGTCATGTTATCGCCCTTCACTGTTTGCACAGCATATCCCAACGATTTTTTCTCTTTCTGGATACCGAGGGCGGTAACTACTACTTCGTTCAGACCGGAGACATCCTGTTGTAATGCTACATCTATCTGTGTGCGACCGTTAACGGGCACTTCCTGCGGTTTATATCCTACCAGGGAGAAACGGAGTACATCGCCTTCCCCGATGCCGGTTAAGGTATAACGACCTGTTTCATTGGAATTCACGCCTTTGGTTTTGCCCACAACGCTGATGATAGCGCCCGGTAGCGGGCTATTATCTTTTGCATCGGTAACGGCGCCTTTAACGGTAATTTGCATTTGAGCCTGACCGGTAGCGGGCAGCACTTTCACTGCGTAATAATTGCCCTGTATAGGCTCGCAGGTAAGCCCGTAAGGACGCAACAGTGCCGGCAGTTCTGTATTGATATCAGCCTGTTCCATTCTTTTGAATACCTGTGCGCTGACAGATTTTCCATTGAGAATATTGCTGCTATAGCTAAATCTGACTTTATGAATATTTTCCAGTACAGGGAAGACCTCCGACAACTGATATGTTTCGCGTATCTGTTGTCTGGCAGTTCCTTTCGCCATGACGTCCTGGGCGGGTGTAATAAGTGGCGCCGTGGTCATCAGGCACAATAAGATCCCTACTACCTTATGATGAATAAGTAGCTTTCGTTGCATAATAATGCGTTTTAATAAAATTCCCGGGTTCGTTTGAGCGGCAATAATTACCTGGCCAGCATAATTATTACCTGGTTGTTGTGTTTATTGATTTTGATATCAAGAGATTTGGTAAGAATATTCAGCAGCATGTCCAGGTCGTTAGCCGGAGTAGCGCCGGTGAATTGTAATTGCGACAACTCGGCGTTGGCAAACGTAACCTTTGTACCAAACTGTTCCCCGATAAAATCGGCAACTTCAGCCAGGGTAGCGTTGCGGAATACCTTCTGATTGTCTTTCCAGCAGGTTAATTGCAGCGTATCAACCGTTTGTCGTGTTAGCTGTCCGTTGCCTGGATTATAGGAAGCCATTTCTCCCGGCTGCAGCGTCATCGTGTGTTCGTTTCCGTTATCGGGCACGCTTACCTTCACCTTGCCGCTGTTCAGCACTACCTGTGCGTGTCCGGTGCGGGCCGCGACGTTGAAGCGGGTACCCAGTACCTGCACGCTGAGCTTATCGCCTGCATGTACCATAAATTTACCTGCTGCATCGGGTGCTACGTTAAAAAAGGCCTGGCCGGTTATCCACACTTCCCTGGCACCGGGGTTCCAGCCAATACTATCGTATTGCAGCGTGGAATTGGCATTCAGGGTAACGGCAGTACCATCCGGCAGTACCACCTCTTTCATGAGCCCGTAGCCGGTAGACACAGCTGCCAGCGATGGCTGATGTTTACGAGGGAGATAGAGCAATACAACTGCAGCAACTACTGCTGCCGCGGCGGCAGTAACAGCAACGATCCGGCGCAACAGGATACGGCGTTGTACCGGCCGGGGCGCCGTTAATACAGACAGCTGCTGAGCTACCCGCGCTGTGGTAGCCGCATCCATGTCCGAAGCCGGCAAATCATCTATTTCATCAGGCAGCGGTAATATGTCTTCACTGCCCCCGTGTTGAAGAAACGCAATTAACTCGGCTGTTTCCTCGGGAGTAATAGAGCCATTCGCATGCTTAATAAACAACGCTTTCATATATGCCGGGTCCGGGTGCATCAGTTATGCTTTATTATATGATACAATTGAAAAATAGAAAAGGACGATCCGGGAAAATAATTTTTTTTGGGGAGTAATCATTTATTTTCCAGGAACCAGATAAACAACCAGAAAAATACCTGGTGGGTGTGCAGTTGCTGACGGAGAAAGCGGCTGGCCTTGACGATCTGATCCTTTACCGTATTTTTGGAGATACCCAGGCGAAGGGCTATTTCTTCATGAGAAAGGCCTTCAATGCGGCTGAGACAGAATATAAGCTTACGTTGCGGAGGCAGCATGTCCAGTACTTTGCTTTTCACCCGCTGCAGTTCGGCAGTATTTACATCATCTTCAGTGGTATTGGCAGCTACAGGTTGATGGCGAAAAACAGATTGCCGCAGATCCTCGTCCAGCGCAGCTTTTTTCAGGATATTGAAAACACAGTGCCTTACAGCCGTATACATATAGGCCCGGATGGAAAGAGCAGGATCGAGTTGCTGTCTGTTGATCCATACCTTCATGAATACCTCCTGCACGGCTTCCTCAGCCATTTCCGGCGAGCGGCACAGCTTACAGGCATATCCGAAAAGCGCGTCTTTGTATGCATAGAACAGCTCCTGAAACGCAGTGGCATCGCCGTCTTTTATTTTAGATATACATTCCACTCCTAGTTGACTCATGACGATATGAGGTACAAAAATCAGAACTATTTATTACCGGAATATTAAGGATCATTAAAAAAACTACAAACGTTCACTGAGATTCTCGTAATCTTTTCTTGTACCTCCTGGCTTTTGGAGCATTTACCGGGGATTAAGTTAGTATAAAAAAGAAAAATCCAACAGGAAAAATTTATAGTGCTCAGGGGATGCTCTGATAAAGATCCAGTACATCCTGCAGGTGGCAAAGCTCCGTACCCGGGTTCATCGTAGCCGCAGTGCCGCAGGCTACGCCAAATTTCACTGCTGTTGCAATATCGGCGCCCTGAGTCAACTGCAACACTATGCCTGCCACCATGCTATCGCCTGCTCCTACGGTACTAAGCCGCTTCACTACTGGTGCGGGGAAGTGCATTACCTGTTCTGCCGTTACTAACATAGCGCCCCCGGCTCCCAATGATAATACAATATACCTGCAATTACCGGCGGCTATTATAGCTTTTGCAACGACTACCGCTTCATCGCCGTTAAGTTTTTCTTTACCGGCCAAAGTAGCCAGCTCGGCGAGATTGGGCTTGAGCAGGTACACATCACTGCGCACGGCCCTCTGTAAAGCTGCTCCGGAAGTATCTACAATAAAACGTATCCCTTTTTCTCCGGCCATTTGTCCTACTTTCTCAAAGGCTTCCTGCGGAATACCAGGCGCAAGGCTCCCACTTGCAACAATAAAGGACGCCTGATCCATTGCCTTGTCCAGTATTTCAAGGCCGCGTTGCCATTCTTCTAAGGTAACTTGCGGACCGGGCATGCCAAAACGGAACTGCTGCTGTGTAGCCTCTTCCATGACTATCAAATTTTCCCGGGTGTGCGCCTCAATAGGCATCATAATAGCCGGTACCTGCTCTGCCATCAGCAGCTTATTGAAGAACTGACCGGTATAACCACCTCCAAAAAACACAGCAGTTGCCTGCCCCCCCAGCCTCATAATAGCCCTGGCTACATTCACCCCACCGCCACCAGGTTCGAATACCGGCGGTGAGCATTTCAGTTTCTTATCCGGAACCAATGCCGGAACCCTGGTACTTTTGTCAATGGCAGGATTGAAGGTTACTGTAACAACAGATTTCATAGCAGACATCTTTAACATAAAATTAGGTCAACAGAAGGTATCGGTAAATGACGAACATTAGGCTCCTTCGCTGATGAAAGTCACGAAATATGCTGACCTTTATCATGCTCAAACTATCTATATAACAATATCTTACAGATAAAATGAAAGTTGCTTTAAATAGTACGGGAGAAACAATATCCCAGTGATGTAGCGTAAAGTAATACAATGAAGATGAAAAAGATTTTATTTCTCGTTATCTGCATAACCGTTTACACCAAAGCGCTGTGTCAGGATACACTTTCATCAGCGGAAATTCCGATACTCTGTTATCACAATATTTTTGCCGGTAACGAAGGGAAACCCGGACCATTAAGGATCAGCATCAACAAACTGGAACAGCAGCTTCGTTTCTTATCAGCCAATGGTTATCAGAGCATATCCCCGGACGAACTTTTTCAATGGATGCATGGCAGGGGCCGGCTCCCCGCGAAGCCGGTGATGATCACCTTTGATGATTCTCATGTGGAACATTTTACACTGGCAGCGCCGGTTCTAAAAAGTTTAGGATTTAAGGGCGTTTTCTTTGTGATGACGGTCACCATCGGAAAGCCCGGATACCTCTCTTCTTCACAGATAAGATCACTATCGGACGACGGTCATATCATTGGTTGTCATACCTGGGATCATCAGCCTCTCATCAACAATAATATCGACTGGATGCAGCAGCTGACCAAACCTAAAAGCACACTGGAAAAAATCACCGGAAAAAGCGTCAACTATTTTGCATATCCCTATGGAGAATGGAACATGAGAGCGATACAGGAAATAAAAAAACGTGGATTTAATGCTGCATTTCAGCTAAGCGGAGCCCGCAGTATTCAGGAACCATATTTTACTATCAGAAGGATGATTGTTGTTGGCAGCTGGTCCGGGCCTGCGTTACTGCAGAAAATGAATATCATCTTTGCTGCCAGGTAAGTATGGATACGATTCGGGTTCCTTCTTTTCCGTGAACACAACAACTTCCTGATTAGTATCATTTCCACCTGAAACGCTGATATGACGCAGATCATTATTCAACACCGTCCGTTGCAGTAACTTTATTATATCAATTCAAATCATTTCATATGCCTATCTACCTCAGCAATACCACCACGGTACATGAAATACAAGAAATATTTCATGCAGCTTATCCCAGGCTCCAGTTAGTTTTCTTTAAGAAGCCGCATACAAGAGGAGAAAAACCCATCCCCGGTAACCGGGTTACCCCGAATACTCCGCTCGAAAAAATCACTGCTTTCCGTTCACAGGGGTGGCTGGACATCGGGTATTTCAGAACAGCGGCAGCTATTGAACATGAACTCCGCCATAAATATGGCTTGCATTCACATGTATTCCGGAAATCGGGCCGAAGCTGGTTTCCCACCAGGGGCACTAATGATCAGACCCTGGAAGAACTGAATACTGCAGGACCAGCCGAAGAGTCTCTACCGCTGAGGTAGCCCGACAAAGGCAGTGCCTTATTCTTCCCTCTTCCACTCCGCATCCTTCCCCGAATTATTATAAGTCGTCAGCAACATCCCGCCATCCGGCAGCTTCGTCAACTCAAACTTCAACGGCGCCTCTTTTATATAGAAATAATTCTCCTTCTGTGCATACAACTTTACATCCGGTATGCCAGCCTTAGGACAACGAACATACAATGCATCTCCTTTCATCGTGAAAATCATCTTCCACTGATCATCATGCCGGTAAATACCCACATATTGCTGCAACATTTCTTTCGATAAATGCAGATGATCTTCCAACGGCTTGCCCAGCGCCACACGGGCCAGATCATTCGTAAACGTTATCCAGTATTTACTGGTTTCATAGCAATTAAACAGGGTGATCAGGCGAATGTCCTTCTCAGGGATATACACCAGATCTGCCTGATAACCATCTGTAGCGCCACTATGCTCAATAGTTTGTACCCCATCGATATCAGCCACAAACCATCCGTAGCCGTATTCCGAGCGCTCTCCATTCCGTAGCCGGAAAGGTGTCATCGCCTGCTTCAACGTTTTTCTGCTGATCAGCTTTCCGCTCAGCAGTGCCTTATGCCACTTGAGAAGATCTTCGGCATTCGATAGCAATCCACCGGCAGCATATATTGTAGAGATCTCCTGCAGTCGGGCATCTTCCAGTTTACCATCCATTCTGGTGTATCCCTTTGCCAGATGTTGCTGCGGATTGTTTACTGACTCATACCAGGAATGTGGCATTCCCACTGCATCAAAAATACGGGTACGGATAAAATCGGCGTACGACATGCCACTTGCTTTTTCAATGATATAACCCAGGAGGTAGTAATTGGAATTGCTGTATTGATACCGGGTACCTGGTTCAAATTCAAGTGGTGCTTCTTCAAAATAGGCGATGCCTTCGCGGGGCATGTATTGTTGTTTTGCTTTGGCGGGGTTATCTATCTCAAAATAATTTTTAATACCAGAAGTATTTGTAAGCAGATGTGCTATTGTCACCGGATAATTTTTCACCGGAAAATCCGGAATATATTGCTGAATGGAATCCATTAACCGGATCTTCCCTTCTTCCATCAGCATAAGCACTGCCAATGCCGTAAACGATTTGGTGATGGAACCTATCCGGAAAATGCGCTGCCGGTCCATCTCCAGTTTTGTAGCGATATTATCATAACCGAATGCCCGGTAATAAATGATACTATCATTTCTGGCGAGTAGTATCACTCCTCCGGGAGCAATCTTCCCGGCCTCCTTATTCACCAGCGCCTGTATCTGGCTATCGAGTGTGTTTGATTGTGCAACAACTGTTACAGGAACTATGATCAGGAAGATATAAACAAATACATGTCTCAAAAAATAATACATTCTCCAGTAATTTTTGATGTTAAACAGAGACTGTAAAATGCTTTATATCTGCCGCAATTCCGCTCCGGGCGGTACTCAAATCCGGATTTGAGTAGTATTTTCCGGGTGTTTATTTTTTCACTACCCACAAACCGGTACTCCCGGGCTTCCTTTCATCTGTTGCTTTTTTTACCAGTGTATCCCCCACCGTTATATTGCCAAAAATTTCCACACCAGCATCAATTGTCATTCCCTGCCGAACATCTACCCATTCCGCTTTTCCATCTTTCACTCTGATAACAAATTTCTTTTCCTGTGTAGTGGCCACTACCGAAAATGGCACCACAAAAGAAGGCGCATTTCTTTCCAACGGAATTTTCACATAACAAAACACGCCTGCTTTCAGCATGTGGTCGCTGTTGTCGACCTTAAATTCCCACAACTCCGTGCGGGTGGCAGGATCTATTGTTTCCGATTTCCGGGTAAGCGCGGCCTTGAAACGCTCTGTTGGATAGGCATCTACCCGGAAGTCGATATTTTTAAGTGCTCCGGCGGCAGCCACGTATATTTCGGGAACGGCTACACGTAAACGCAGTACGTTGTTATTTTGCACGGTCAGCAACATGGCATCGGTTCCTACCAGCGCCCCGGGATCGGCCTTACGGGCGGTAATAACGCCGTCAAACGGAGCGATGATCTGCAGATAACCGGATACGGCTTTGTACGATTGTGCCTGGCGACTGGCAGCGACGAAAGCAGCACTGTCGGCCTGCATCTGGTTGCGGCTTCGCTCCAGGTCTACCGGTGCTACAATCCCGGGAGTATTTGCCTGCGACGCGCGGTACAGCCGCTCGTACTGATCTCTGCTGGAAGTCCATCTGGCACGGGCCGACTGCATGGCCGCTTCCGATTCTGCAAACCGGCTGTTTACTTCCGGTGCTTCTATCACGGCAAGTACCTGCCCTTTTCTTACACGATCGCCCATATCCACGCGCATTTCCTTTACAAAGCCCTGCACTTTGGCAAAGAGTACTGCATTTTCATAGGGCGCCAATTCCGCCGGGAATTCGGCCGTTTTCTTCAGGGTATCCTGTTTCAGGATAAGTACCGGCACCGTGTCGGCCGCCGGTGTATTATCAGCAGCGGCCGGCTGTTGCTGATGATGGCAGGCAGCCACCAGCAGCAATGAAGAAACAGCTGCCATTATCCGCATGTTATTATATAATATCTTCCTGTTACTTATCATAATAAGTACTTTTTTCATCGTCTGGATCAAGAGAAACATATTTATAGGGTCTTCTTCCTACTATCCACTGGTACATATGGGGCAGGAAAAACAATACGCTCACCGCCGAAAATATTAACCCACCTACAACGGCAATACCCAATGGCGCAGTTTGATCCCCTCCTTCCGACAGCCCGGATGCCATAGGGATCATACCCGCAATCATGGCGGCACTGGTCATCAGAATTGGCCGGAGGCGGTTTTCTGCAGCCTGTAACTGCGGCGATTCGATTTTGTTTTTCCTGTATTGTTCGGCATTGGTAATGAAAAGTACGGCATTGGCGATGGCCACTCCTACCGCCATGATCGCTCCCATATAAGATTGTATGTTCAGTGAGTTCCCGGTGAGGAACAGCAACAACAGGGAGCCGGCAACCACCGCAGGGATGACAGACAATGCCGTAAGTGCCACCCGGAACGATTGGAAATACACTGCCATTACCAAAAAGATCACCATCACTGCGATCAGCAGTCCAAATTGCAGGCTGGTAAGCGTTTCCCGTAACAACACCGGTTGTCCTCGCAATATAATCTTCGCCCCATTGGGTAATTGTCCCATACTGGTGATGGCGCTATTTACTTTTTTAAACACCGTTCCAAGATCCTGTTTATACACATTGGCTGTGATGGTGATATATCGCTGCTGATTCAGCCGGTCGAACTCTCCCGGTATCACCATTCTTTTCCAGGAAGCTACTTCATTCAGATAGTGGGAGTTGCCCACACCGCCGGAAACCGGTATAGCTTCAAGCTGACTGGTACCATTCATTTTAAACTCAGGATATTGCACCTGCACCTGGTAAGCCGTACCAGTAGCCTTATCGAGCCAGTAGTTAGGTGTGGTAAACCTGCTGGAAGAAGTGGCGGCAACGGTAGACCGGGTAATCTGTTCGGTGGTAAGCCCCAGCTGTCCTGCTTTCACGCGGTCCAGCTCCAACCGGATGGCCGGATAGTCTAACGGTGTGGCTATCTGCAAATCCCGCAGCGATGAAATAGCTGATAATTTCTTCACTAATTGTTCTGCTGTTTTCCGGCCTTCAGCGAGGTTCTTATTTACAACCGCTATCTCCACCGGGTTGCTGCTACCCAGGTTCAGCACCTGCTCTACTATATCGCCCGGCTCAAACGATAATTTCGCATTCGGAATAGTTTTGGCAGCTGCTGCCCGTAGTTTTTCCCGGAAGATGTCAATCGGCATCACACCCCGTTTGAGTTTTATTTTCGTAACGGATTCATGTGGGCCGCTTGTCCACAGATGAATATAATTTACCGGATAACTCGACGGCTGTGTACCTATAAATGCAGAAGTTATTTCTATCTGTTGTTTACCTGCAATGCTGTCTGCGAGAGATAATAACGCCCTGGTGGCATCTTCTGTCCGCTCAAAGCGTGTACCTACCGGCAGCCGGAGACGTACCTGCGTTTGTCCGCTGTCGGTTTGCGGGAAAAGCTCGGTACCAGTGAATATAAACAGCAGCACCATTAACACGACAGATGCGAGCAGGAATAACACAGCTATCCACTGAAAACTGTTTTTTCCCCGTTGGCCGGCGGCGGCATAGCGTTTTTTTATCTCGCTAAAAAATTTACGTTCTTTCTTCTCCCCTTCCTGCAGCGATTCCCGGAATAACCAGTTAGATACTACCGGCACAAACGTCTGCGACAAAATGAAGGAAGCAATCATCGCAAACCCCACAGCCAGCGACAATGGCAGGAACATCGCTCTGGGTACACCGTTCATGAAGAGTGCTGGCACAAATACCGCCAGGATACTCAACAGAATTAACAGCTTAGGCCCTGCTATTTCCATACTCGCATCCGCAATGGCCCGGGCTTTGGTTTTCCCGGTTTCCATATGCCGGTGAATATTTTCCATCGTCACCGTTGCTTCATCCACTAATATACCCACGGACAGGGCCAGTCCGCCTAATGTCATGATGTTGATGGTTTGTCCGGTGAGATACAACAGGATCGCGGAAGTAAGCAGGGCCAGGGGGATGGTCATGATTACGATGAGCGCGCTCCGTTTATCGCCAAGGAAAATGAATACCATCAGGCCAGTCAGGATAGCACCCAGCCCGCCTTCAAACAACAGGCTTTTCAATGAATTGATCACATAGCCCGACTGATCAAAGGCGTAAGATACTTTGATATCAGCCGGTATGGCGGCCTGCATATCGGGCAATGCGGCTTTAACACGTTGCACTACATCCCAGGTAGAAGCGTCAGCTCTTTTGGTGACAGGGATATATACCGAGCGTTTTCCATTAATGAGCGCATAGCTGGTAGTGACGTCCGCACCCAGACTCACATTAGCGATGTCTTTTACATAAACAGCCGGACCCACGCCCAGCTGTAGTGGCGTATTCTGAAGATCCTGTAAAGATTCGATCACGCTGTTCTGAGGCGTGATATAAGTAGTATCGCCAATACGCACATTCCCTGCAGGCGCCACTGCATTTGATTTTGCTACGGCCTGCACCACCTGATCGGGGCTCAGGTTGTAGCTCCGCAGTTTATCGGGATCCAAGGTAATCAACACTGTTTTCTGGTTTCCCCCAAACGGCGGTGGGGCCGATACGCCGGGGAGTGTGGAAAACATCGGGCGTACACGGAATAAAGCCAGATCGGATATTTCGCTCAACGACCGGCTGTCGGAACTGAACACCAGCTGGCCCACCGGAACGCTACCGGCATCAAAACGGGTAATGAACGGAGGTACCGTACCCGGGGGCATGAAAGCCCTTGCACGGTTTACATAGCCCACTACTTCCGCCATGGCCTGGCTCATGTCGGTACCTTCATTAAATTCTATTTTGATAATAGCGGCACCCTGTATACTCCTGGAGTCGACATATTTCACGCCGGTGATATAGAGGAAATGATATTCATAGTAAGATGTAACAAAGCCTTCCATCTGCTCGGGCGACAAGCCCCCATACGGCTGTGCCACATACACCACGGGCAATCCGAGGCGTGGGAAAATATCCACCTTGGCCTGCCTGACGGACAGGTAAGAGAAGAATACAATGGCCAAAGCAGCCACCAGAATGGTAACAGGATGTCGTAAAGCCGAACGGATTAGCTTCATAGTTCGTTTATCATTATTTCAGGTTGTCTGTAAACGTGGTTAATTGCCCGTTAGCCACTGCAATATCCAACAGCGACCGCCAGGCTTGCAGAAATGCAGCCGCTTCCCCGGTTTCCGCTTTCAGCAGGTCGTACTGTCCCTGAATCAAACGGGTAAAGTCGACCAATCCGCTTGCATAGCTGACTTTCAATCCTTCGAAGGCAAACCGCGCTGCCTGCGATTGTACCTGCGTTTGCCGGGCAATCAGTATATTCTGATCGTAATTATACCGGGCAGTTTCTTTTTGCTTCTGCAGGTTAAGCGCCACCTGATCGAGTTGTGCTTCATCGGCTCTCAGCAATGCGCTGTATTGTTTCTTTTTCAGGTGCACTTCGGAAAATTGAAGAATGGGGAAGCTCACCTGTACCCCGGCTCCATAGTTTTTGTGAGAAAGAGACCAGCCATCTGCTTTATCGATAACACCATCGGCCTTTACGCCCGAACCGCGTGCATAAGCGTTGGCCCACAGATCCAGGCGAGGGCGCCAGATGCGTTGTATTTCTTTCAGGGAAGTGGCGGTGAGTTCTTTCTTCGTCTGGTAGTATTGATAAGCGGGATTGCCTGAGGGGCCGGCAGTGGTGTCGGCTTGCTGAGGCAGTACACTGAACAAAGTAGTATCCGCTAACAGTATATTGTCAGGCAGATCCGGCAAACCGGTTAGCCTCGTTAGCTCCGCCACCTGCGCATAATACTGGCGCTGAACAAGCAACAGATCTGTTGTTGCCTGTGCCAGTGCGGCCTGAAACTGGGTGGTATCAATACCGGGGCGAAGTCCTTCTCTTGTATACACCAGCGATTGTTGCAAGCCTGCGTTGGTGCGGTCGATGTTAGCCTGGAAAGTGCGGACGAGCTTCTGCAGGTACGCTGCATCCAGGTAAGCAGCGATAGCAGCATATTGTTGCCGGAACAACGCATCATTATAGGTGTTATTGGCCAGCTTGTACTGGGCGGCGGCCTTCTCCACGGCAGCGCTTCGCTGACCGAAGGTAAGTGGCGTCCATTTCAATAGCGCGCCCACAGCAGTACCGGGTACAGGATCGTAGATATTACCTGCCTGAGGCGGGCCGCTGATAGGCAACATAAAACCGGGATAGCTCATACCTGTTACATTGTTGTAGGTGGCGTATCCGGCCTGGTAGCCTGCATTTATCTCAGGCAACAGCGTGTTTTTTGCGAGGTTGATGCCGTATTTGCTGCTCTTAGCCTGCTCCTCATAGGCTTTCATCTGAGGCTGGGAAGATTGCACAAGACTTATCACCTCTTTAATACGGATCACCTTTTGCTGGGCGTGCGATACGAGAGCGGGCAGCGATGCCAGACCAAAAGTTAGTATTTTGCTATACCAGGCATTCATTTATTAGTTATTTACAGAAAGGCTCATTCGCATCCGGGCTTTTGGTATCATCCGGTGCAGCGTTGCTAAAGTAATCATATCCGGTGGTCTGTCATAACTTTTATAGGATGAATCCGGCAACCAGGGTAATAAATAACGAGGAAATAATGTAAATCCCGTATAGCCGGATACGTTAGTTCGGCTATTGGTGACGCCCCCTGTCTGGTTCAACGCAGCTTTCAACCCTTTAGCCAATTTTTCAGCAGTACCGGTTCCCCAGTAATGCAGGAAAAAAATGCGGGGTTGTTCATGTACCATGTGGTTATGCACTGCCACTACTTCAATTCCGTTCTCCAGATGATTACAGGCCACCGCCAGTAAAGTTATCAGTAACAATGAAGAAAGAAAACATGGATTCGAGCGCGTCATGACAGATGTATTACAGATTTAACAAAATGAACATCGGTGTTTTAAACTGCAAGTTCTCACTCTCATTCATCAAAAAATAGAACAAATACTAAGGTTTGGCCTGTTTTTTACTTTTCACTAATTCTTTTTTGTAGGCAGATGGACTTTTGCCCATGTACTTTTTAAAGATACGGGTAAAATGGCTCTGGTCGGAAAACCCGGTCAGATAAGCGATTTCAGTCATAGAATGATTCGTAGTACTTAAAAGCTGAACGGCTTTATCTATCCTGAGCTTACGTATATAATCCCCGAACGACAGGTCATCAAAGTACTTGGAAAATTCGCGGGATAAATAGGCCGGATGCACCTGAAGGGTTTCCGATAAACCTTTCAGGTTTAGATTCAGGTTGGTATCGATTTGATCCTGGATGATCTCTTTCAACTCTTTGGCCCAGCCGGGGATCCTCCGGTTATCTTTTTCCTGTTGAAGAAATTTTTTGAAGATGTCCAGCAGCTGATTTTCAAATGGCTGCTGCGTGTGCTTTACGTTTTGCAGGTATTTCGCCCAGCTGTAAAGAGCATCGTATAGCATCATCCCTTTTTCCAATAAAGCCTGATCATTGGATTCATTATAGGCCATACCCGCGGAGATGGCCCATAATCCCGATGCCTGGCCGGCAAGGTCGTGACGGTCTGTGTCCGCACCTCTTACAATAGGGGCCATGATATGAACAGCCGGGTCTGTTATGTTGTGTTTCTTTATAATAAAGTCGAATGTACACTGATCTTCATAGTGTGTATATTCAACGCCCGCAATATCAAAAGGAATCGCCACTTCCGCTTCAGCCCGTGCTAGCACCTGTTCAAAGGGAACATAGATAAAAATCGCCTCCGGGTCTACAAATCTTCTGATAAGCCAGGGGCAGGCGAGCCGGTCTATCTTTGGTCGTTCGCGGGTAATCCACTTCATAAGGAGTCAGTCATATGCCTTGTAATTTAGCATTATTTGGCTGATTTATGCAGGGGATCTGCTTTCAGCTTACATTTCGGGATGCTGTTCCTTCAATGTCCATCGCAGCAACTTTGAATCACTTTTGCCTGTAAGAACGATAGGAGCATTCACTGTTCCTTTATTATCTGAAGGCGCGAGGTACAGCGCTGTTCCTTTCGCCCTGATCAGGTAACTATCATTTCCGGCGGGGATAAATTCGAACTGCTGATCGCCCTTACCGCTGACCAGTGGTTGTTCTTCCAGGGCGGTACCCTCAGCCGGAACAGACTGTTTAGGCTGCAGCGACTTACCTGAATAGAGATTAGCCAGCTGGTATATATTTCCTTCTATCTTCCTGAAATCCCAGGTAACACATTTCCAGTTAACTGGTGAATAGGCCACCACAGGCGTTCCATTCCGGGTATCGGCATCTTTAATACGAAGTACCACGCCAGTTTCCGCATTCCGGATGGCGAACGTACCAGAGATGACCTGCGAAAAACAGCGGTCGGAAAAAGCAATGATAATAGTCAGTGACAGCAGTGGAAACAGTTTCATAGAACGGAGGATGTTTGCATGAATTTCGTGGTAGCCGCAGGGAGTTCCAAATTATTTATATAAGCGGCGCAGATAATATTTTGGATTACCTTTAATTTAATATGATATGATAAAACCCAAACGAATATGCCTCACTTTGTAATTGAATACTCTTAGCATATACCCGAACAACATCCTGCTGATGATATCATGGATACGGTATACGACACTGAACCACTTCTCCAAATTTGAGTGCCATATGAACAGGTATGTTTTATTTCTTGCTTTCGTTTTCTCCTGCTTCAGCTCATATGCTCAGGCGCCATTTGATACCGCCACCACGCTGCGTAACAACCCGGGTATTTTCTCCCTTGTAGTGACAATGGACGATAGTACGGTGTATTCCCGCTACTTTAACGGGAAGGGCTCTACGGAGTTATTCAATAACCAGTCGCTGACTAAAAGCATTGAAGCGGTGCTGATCGGCATTGCTATCGATAAAGGTTTTATTCCGTCTCTCTATACAGGGATCGCCAACTATTTTCCTTTATTAAAAAATGATCCTGATAAGCGGAAAACAACTATTACCATTGCCGATGTGATGAACCAGGCGTCAGGACTGTGGCATGAAAATCTCGCACAGCTCGACGCCTACCTCAGGTTAGAGGATCCCTCAGGATATGTGTTGAAGCAGCCTTTGCTCTCCGCGCCCGGCAGTGAGCTGCACTATAACAATGCTGCCTCTCACCTGCTATCGGTGATACTGTCGAAAGCAACGGGTCTGTCGACCTACGACTTTGCGCGTCGCTACCTGCTTGATCCCCTGGATATCCGGCAATCATCCTGGCCCAAAATGAAAGATGGCTATTACGATGGAAGCGGGCTAATGAGCATACACCTGCGTACCTCCGACATAAATAAAATTGGCCGCCTGCTGCTGAATGAAGGCCGCTATAAGGAGCAACAGATCGTATCTGCCAAATGGACGCAGATGTTATTGAATCCTCCTAAAACGTATCCTGCTCCCTGGCACCTTCGCAATACCGCTTATGGTCTTTGCTACTACCATAAAACCTATCGCGGTGAAAAGATGGTTTATGGCATGGGCTGGGGCGGTCAGTTCCTGATCCTGCTGCCCGGCCTTCACACAGTCATATCAGTTAACCAGGATGTAAACGACCGCACCGCCATACAGCAATCTGATTTATTTATGGACAGTATTCTCCCCATGATTTTCGACTGGATCATATACCGGCGTAATGGTAGCGCTATTCATCCTCCAAACGTGGTTATTTCCGATCAGGATTAATTTAAAATCAATTACCCGCGTTTCTTAGACTTCGGTATCACCCGGCAACATTTCCCATTACTATCCAACGGATCTGCCAGGTAAATACCATTTACCTTTTTGTCCGTTGATTCTGTCAACTCCGCATCATATACAATCTTCCCCTTCCTTATCTCGTAAAAGCGTGATGGCAGGTAGTACATAGAATCCGCAGCCGGATAGGGTTTCGGAGCTTCGCTTCCGCCGAATTCCAAATTGCCGTCGTGGTCCATATCCTTTACGTCCGAACTGATAGCATTGGCCACTGAATCGGCCAGGGAGTGATCGATGTTGAATACATACAACCGGTTTTTATCCGGACTGCCATCTACTTCCAGGAAAAGAAAAACTGACTTGCCGTTTTCTATGAGGCGGTTTCTTCTGCTTTTGTAATTGATAATGTCTTTAGGAAATTGAAACGCTTTATTCCCATTCACGAAAATGGTGCCTTTATACACAGTGATGAGTTGCTGCTGGCTACTGGTAAAATGCAGCTCGTTAGTCGGCTTCTGGGCGCGGGAAGATAAACAGGTAAACAATAGCAGGCATAGTCCGTATAGATAACGCATGATAACAATTTTTAGAGACGTTAAGTTATGGAAATACGCCGGAAGTTACAACTAAAGCAGGAACTACCTGGCTATACAAAATTTTAATGTGCTTCGTAAGGGTATATGTCGTGGCTGGTGTTATTAGGAATATATCATTCTATTTAAATCAACATGATCATGCGATTGGAAAGTATGTTCTGCTATGCCATTAATATATGGAAGGCAGTAGTGACCATCATATGCCTGCTATTATCTCCTTTATTGCTATTGGGGTTCCTCATTCTTAAAATAAGCAACAGGAAGCAGATCAGGTAGTATGTTTTTCATCAAACAGTCAGTTCAATTATCAATGTCAGTCAAACAGGGATACAACTCAAAAAAAGTCAGAGAATACCTGGATTTCTTTCAGCAGCCAGATGGATCCAGGCTATACATCCGGTCTGGCAAAAACGGGATAACAGCAAGCAGTGCCAATGGGAAAACAAAAGAAGGCACTACCTGGCATAACCTGAAAACTATACGGCGTACTTTCGACCAGATTGTGCTGGAAAATATGCTCGGTAAAAGTGAAGATATTCAGCTACTCCTCGAGCAACTCAAACCCCTGATACATCCCCACACCCTTATCATCGTCACAGAATACAACATGGTATGGAATGTGGCGATCAGGCTACGCAGATGGCTGTTCAGAGAAAAAGAAGAAGCAGTATCTAACTGGCTCTCACACAGCGATGTAAAGAACATATTCAGCCTCGAAGGAATGGAAGTTTTCCGGCACACCCGTAAAATATTGCTTCCTTTTAACATTCCATTGCTCAGTGCTTTTTCCAACAGGGTGCTGGCTAATATGCCGCTGTTGAATCATCTCTGCCTCAATCATTTTTATTTCGCACGTTTTCTTTCCAATGAGCTGCCGGAAAAGTCAGCTCAATACTCTACCAGCATCGTCATCCCTGCGCGGAACGAGGCCGGTAATATTGAAAATATTCTCAATCGGATTCCTTTGTTTGGTACGAGGCAGGAGATCATTTTTATTGAAGGCAATTCGTCCGACAATACCTGGGAACAGATGCTGCATGTGCAGCAAAAATACCAGCAACGCAATATCATCACCTTACGGCAAACCGGCAAAGGGAAAGGGAATGCAGTACGGGAAGCTTTCAGCCAGGCCAGCGGAGATATCCTCATGATCCTGGATGCCGACATTTCCGTTGAACCTGAAGATCTTCCAAAATTCTATGATGCATTAGCAAAACGAAGAGGGGATTTCATCAATGGCTGCCGCCTCGTTTATAAAATGGAAGAAAACGCCATGAGAGGTTTCAATTTCATTGGTAATAAGGTTTTTTCCCGTTTGTTTTCCTGGTTGCTACACCAGCCTATCAAAGATACCCTGTGTGGCACCAAAGTATTGCTCAGAACCCATTACCTCGCATTGGAAAAGAACCGGTCCTACTTCGGAAATTTCGATCCCTTCGGAGATTTCGATCTGCTGTTCGGCGCTTATAAACTCGGGTTAAAGATCATTGATCTTCCCGTTAGTTATAAAGCAAGAAGATATGGCAGTACCAATATCTCCCGCTGGAAACATGGATGGATACTCCTGAAGATGTGGGCTTTTGCTGTGGTGAAAATAAAATTCAATCCATGAAAAAACTGACGCTCCGCCACCTGCTGATCATAGCCTGTTTAGCAATCTGTTGCCTGATGCTTGTAATGCTCTTTGATGTTAAAATGACGGAAGGTGGTGACGACAGCACCTACGTTCAGGGAGCTTTTTACTTCCTCAAAGAAGGCCGGCTACCGGGCTATCAGGGACCTTTATACCCTATTATGCTCAGTCCTGTTATCTTATTCGCAGGTATTAATCTGGTTATATTGAAGCTCACCTCCGCCTTGTTCCTGCTGCTTTTTCTTTTCATCTTCTACAAACTATACAACAAAGTAGTGAGTGCTGGCGTACTACTGCTTATTATCATCTGGTGTGCTGTTAATTCGCATCTGTTATACTATGGCTACCAGCTTTATTCCGAAGCATTCTTTCTATTGCTGATGGTATCCACTTTATTTTTCTTCAACCGTGCATTCATTGTACCCAACAAATACCCGCCGGTCCGGAAACACCTGTTGCTGGCCCTACTGCTCCTAAGTTGCTTCCTTACCAGAACTGCGGGGATATTCTGCATACCGGGTATTGTACTTTTTTTTCTTGCCTACAAACAATGGAAGGAGCTTCTCTATAACATCGGTGCTATTGGGGTGGTATTTATTGTATATTTTACCGGTAAGAAGGTAATATGGCCCGCTGCCGAAGGGGTATATTTTAAAACACAGCTGCTGTCGCTGATGCAGAAAGATTTCTATGATCAGTCGAAAGGATACGAAAATCTTACTGGTATGCTACAGCGCCTCATAGACAACAGTCATGAGTATTTCTCTTATCACGGTATGAACATATTGGGTTTTCTGCGCGACACTAATTTCCACACCAATGCAATGATC
This sequence comes from Chitinophaga sp. 180180018-3, assembly GCF_037893185.1. Lineage (NCBI taxonomy): Bacteria > Pseudomonadati > Bacteroidota > Chitinophagia > Chitinophagales > Chitinophagaceae > Chitinophaga > Chitinophaga sp. 180180018-3. The sequence goes on from NZ_CP140772.1 coordinate 5,654,979, forward strand.
ACCCTGCTATGCTGTATATTACTAGGATGGGCGCTCTGGTTCCACTACGGGCGTAATCAGCTGTTGTTCCTGACAGGTGTGATGATATTTTCCGGCTGCATCGTTTCATTTCTCGCATTGCAGGCCAGCTGGAATCAGGAACGTATTATCCTGATCTATGTACCATTTATCCTTGTTGTGCTGGCCGCAGCACTGGAAAAATGGCGCCCGGCAGGCATCAATGCCGGTATGCCTGTAGCCTGCACTGTACTTGCCTTCTCCGCTGTTGTGAACCTGAAAACAACACTGGTAAAAATAGATGAGCACAACTCTGAAAGGATCGAGAACCTGTCGGGCAACCTGCTGTATGGCTACACACCCGATGTCAGAAATTACATAGAAGCGGCAAGATGGTGTGGAAAAAACATCAGCGGCGATTCAGCATTTGCCTGCCGGAAACCTTCTATTGCTTTTATCTTTTCCGGTGTTCCCAATTTCGGTATCTACAATGTTCCTGCTGTTACTGAAAACGCGTTGGCCGACAGCTGCCAGGATCACCAGAAAACCTCCATACTGGCCGACATTTCAGGGATATTATCTAATGTGGCCGCTTTCAGGGATCTGAGTAGCAGCTTCGGCAGGTATATATACGCCGTTGTACCTTTTCGCATCAACACAACCAGCGACAGAGTTGGTGTAATATACAGGGTTCCCAATGAGTTGAAAAATACGCTGGCTGAAAAATTAAAAACCTATGCAATTCCCGGCCAGTCGGGTATACCGGATATACTCGCCGAATTTAAAAAAGAGCATTATGAATACAATATCTATCCGGTGGATATGTTGAAGCAAAACCTGGTGCAGCGTAAGGTTTCTCATATGATATTGGCCAGCCTCCGCCTGGTACCCGGACAAAACACCGGAAACATCATCAGCACTTTGCATCTGTATGCTTTTTATCTGAGCCTGAAATATCCGAATATGTTCGTGCCTGTTAAAACCATAGGAGATGCAGAGCCGGCGATTGTTTATAAAGTCTGCTATCCGGTGGAATAAGGAGGATCACCGGATACGAAAATACAGTCCGGCCCGGATACCGATCCAGATTTTGTTATTAGATGCCGATTGATCGCTGTAAGTATTGCTGATCGTATACACCGGCTTTATCAGGTAGTAGTTGTTTTCTATCCCCTGCCTGGGAAAAATCATATTATCCGGTGCTGTTTTTATTCCGTTCAGATAATAGGTAGTGTGCAGCAGATTTATTACCGGGCCGAAACGCAGGCTCAGCCGGTTATTCAGTACTTTTTCCACCTGAAGCTCCAAACGCGACAGCTGTCCTTTTACGCCAACTTTAATATTCGTCAGGGAATCAGCCACCGCGGGATAATCTTTCGTCAATGATCCGGTAGTAACGTCAACGTACATACGCCATGAACCGGCTATCCGGAATGAAGTGCCCAATCCGTAAGACCAGCCGTTGACATGGAAGTTTGTATTCCACCTGCCAATAGCATAAAGCCATGGAAAACCGGCGTTAATACCCGGACTGAAATAAAAAGCGTCATCTGCTGCGATGCCTGTTGCCATAAAAAAACTGTTATTGCCTTTCGGTGACCTGCTTTTAGCTACGGATCCCGGCATTGGGGAAGGCAGGGCTGCTATAGGTTTAACAGGAATAACGGCGGGAACAGTTAAAAGTGCAGGAGCCGGCTGCGGTAGAACATAATTTTCGTGTATCCTTATACGTTGTATAACCGATGGTGTTGAATCAGTAATTGCCGGCGCTGGTTGCATCACCTCTTTGGTCCGCGGTGTATTATGCGGCTGGGGCCTGGTGGTAGCAGTATGGCTGGCTTTCACGGCTACACGGGTGGCTGGTGGCTGTTTGCGGGGAATAATCAATTGCCGGGGCGATTCATTGCGCAGGATCACATGGTTCCCGGTTACTGCAAACGACAGCTGATATTTGTTATTGAGATAAGCAAGCAGTTCTCTAACGGTAACGGGCATACGCGGCATGGCAAGCTTCTGCGCGGGGTCTATCTTTGTTGCATTGAAGGAAAAAACAATACCGGCTTCCCGGGAAACGCAGGCCGACAAAGAGTCCAATCGCATTTCATGCAGCGGCAAATGCAACGGCTGGTTAATGTTCTTCACCTGCGCATAGCAGCAATACGGCATATACATGAACAGTACATAAAGCAATAATTTCTGCAAAAATCTGGTATTATCTGCACTCATCTCCGGAAAAATACACAATATTACCTGAAGACCTATATTTTATACCAAGCGAAGCGGCGATGACATTCAGCACCTCCTGCAACGGCTGATGATTAAATTCTGTATTAATCCTGCAATTTGCCAGCAGGCTGTTTTCAAATACAATCCTGATATTGTATGTTTTTTCCAATACCTTCTTCACCTCACTCATCGGGGCATTGTAGAAATACATAGCCCCTGTGGCGTAGGCGTAAACGTTAGGATCTGCGGTTGCCAGGAAGCTCAGCTGATCATTGCGTTTGTCGTAAACAGCAGCCCGGCCTGCCGCTACAATCAGGCTGGCCCCGGCTGCGGTCAGCTTCACAGCCCCACTGTTGACCGTTACGGTTACTGTTCCCGTATCCTGCCATATATTGAAGGAAGTGCCAAGTACTTCTATTCTGAGCTTGTCAACATTCACCACGAAAGGAGTCCCCTGCAGCGGCGTCACGGAAAAATAGCCTTCGCCGTTAAGCGATACATTTCTGCTGTTGGTGGCAAATCCGTTGTGAACAGTCAAGCAGCTGTTTGCCGTTAACGTAATTACCGACTTGTCTGCCAGCGTATCAGTACGCATCCCTCCGACCGCACTCAGTAGCTGGTCGCTACCTGCAGGTGGCTGCCTGAGCATGAACCAGGCAAGCAGGGTGGCGCCCACCATTAGTAATACGCCCGCAGCTATTTTCAGGCTCTGGGGCAACCGGCGTTTGGCTGGCTGATTACTTTCTTCCAGTCCTGTTTTTAGCTGCTCCCATTTACGGTTACGGTCTGGCAGCGAATAAGACTGGCCTTCCGCAGCCCCGGCCCATAAGCGGGAGTACTCGTTAAAGGTGCGCTCGTTTTCCACTGTTTGTTCCCGCCACTTATCCACAGCAATAGCCTCTTCCGGCTGGGCTTCTCCCGCCAGGTACCTGCCAATCAGCAGCAGATCTACTTGTATGTGCTCGTGCTCATTCACTTGGTAAAAATATTACATAGTAACCATTTTATAATCGTATATATATTATTATCAAAACAAATACAAGATAGTCGCTCAGCCTGGCTTTGAAGATCTTCAGCGCTTTACTGATCTGTGCTTCCACCGTTTTAACGGAAATATCCAGGTCTTTTGCTATCTCGGCGTATTTTTTTCCATCCATCCTGCTCTTGATAAAAACAGCCCGGCATTGCGGTGGCAGGTCGTCGAGCACCTCCTGAATGCGACGGGTAAGCTCTCCGGCTATTACTTTATCTCTTGCGTTATCGTCTGTTTTGGTTGTATGGATCGTAGCCAGCCTGCTATGCTGCTGACGGATTTTGTTATTACGGATATCATTGAGACAAAGGCTATAGGTGGTTTTGTAGAGATACCCTGCAATGGCTTCTTCCATCACCACATCGTTCCGCTTCTCCCAGAGCTTTTTAAACACCAGCTGCACAATATCACTGGCCGCTTCACTATCTTTCAGTATAGTAAACGCATAGCGATGCAGCTTATCATGATAAACATGAAAAAGCTTTTCAAATACAGCTAGTTGGTCTGTGTGCCGGGCCCTTTCCAATGATGCAGAATATTCTTACAAAAATTACTCTTTATTATAACACTGGAGAAATCATCTACCCTTACGCGAGCCGGATATTTTTTTCTAGTATCCTCCGCTGTACGCCAAAAATGATCCGTCTTTCCTTTTGGGGATGTTTTTTGTCAATAGTACCTGGGGCAGTTCTACCTGTTCAAATTTGGAAGTGGATGAGTTAAACCAGTAAGACACGATGGTTCCGTTATCAGTATTATTGACAGACAATACTGTCATTACAGGGCCGCCGCTTTTTAATATCACTAAATCGCCCGGGTTAAAAGTTTCTGCCATTTTCTATGGTTTTTCAGATGAATACAGCTGTAGAGGGATTGCTGTTCCTCCTGAGTTAACACAGCTGCCAGTAAATATAAAAATAAACCACATTATAACAAACTTCCCGCATAATAATAAAACAGGCGATACAGGTTTGAACCGGTATCGCCTGTTTTATTTAACGAATATTGTCTAGCGATGAATGCGATAAGATATACCTCCTGTTACCGTTGTTGGAGCCCCCGGGAATATACCACCCCAGAAGTCATACCTGTGCGTAAAATAGCGTTCATTCAACAGGTTGTTCACCGTCAGACTTACGCCCCATTTATTCCAGTTATAGTTAACAGAAAGATTCAGCAGATTGTACGATGGAACGGCTCCATTACTACCATCAGCGCTTGGCGCTTCGGTATTCAGCGCATCGTTGTATTGCTTACCCGTGAAAGTATTGTATACATTGGCGATCAGCTCACCCTTCCCAACACCTGTCTGATATTTTGCCCCTACTGTGAACATTTCCTTAGGAGCATACGGGAGTAAGTTTCCTTTGTTAGGCCCATCGTTGAAAGTAGCTTTCTGAATGGCTGCTGTGGTGTACAGGCGCAACCCTTTGGCAGGCAATACACTCAGTTCAAACTCCACACCTCTGTGCAGGGCTTTGCCTGCATTGGTATAAACACCTCCCTCTTCGGTCAGCTTGTGGTTGAAATCCAGTATGTACCCGCTCAGGCTCATATCCAGCCAGTTCACCGGTGTAGTACGGATACCTATTTCATAGTTATTGGAGGTTTCCGCGCCCAAATTGTTTCCATTCTTCACCGTTCCGGGATCCAGGGCTGCATATAACACCGGGGGATTGTAGCCTTTGGAAACAGTACTGTATATCCTGAAGCGCTCTACCGGCTTGTACAATAACCCGAACGAATATATGAGGATATGACTTTCTGTATTGGTTTTCACACCAGTCATATAGTCGTTTTGTCCATAGTTGATAGCGGTATATCGCAACCCGGGTGTGAAGCTGATCTTATCAGAGAAATGAATTTCATTCTGGATATAGCCTTCCATTACGTTCGTGGGAATGGTAGTAGAGAACGTTGTTTTACCTGTATGCTGCAAGGGATTATCTCCCATCACTTTGATGCTGTTGGTCTGGTCGCCGAGGTATTTCAGGCCCACGATCAGCGAGTTATCGAATCCCAGGAGCTTGTTGGTTCTGTTATACTCCAGCACTGCGCCACCGGTGAAGATATCCCGCAGATCGCCGAGAATGGATTTTTTCTCGCGTTTGGTATCGTACCACCAGTTTCGCTTAAAGTAATTGGCGAAAACAGAAAGAGAGATGTTGTTAGTGGCGTCAATGGTCTTTTTGTAGGTAATGGCGGTAGAATAGCGCTGTGCATAAAACTGATCATAGGGATTTACGCTCTGGCGGTAGTTCTCTTTATATTGCTGCTCAGAAAGCCCTCCTGGCGTTTCTGCATCTTCTGTATAAACATTTCCGGAAACAGAAAGCTCATTGGTGGAATCGAGCTTCGCTCCTACTCTGAAAGTAACATCGTTGGTATTAAATGCGGAGCGGCTGGTACGGAATCCATCGCCCTGGCGGCGGTTGTAGTTCAGATAATAATTGAACTTACCATTATCTCCATAGGCAGATGCATTTCCGTTGAAATAGTTGTAGCTACCGTATTCCAGGCTGGCGGATGCATTGGGCGCTCCCTGTCCTTTTTTGGTGATCAGGTTAATAACGCCTCCTATGGAGCCGGCACCATATAATACGGGTGACGCACCTTTGATCACCTCAATACGTTCCAGGGAAGCAATGGGCAACATGTAATAAGCACCCAGCTGACCGTAGCTTTGCCCCAGGGGGATTTTTCCATCTACCAATACCACTACATATCCATTCCTTCCCGGGTCCAGTCCACGTAATCCAATACCAGGCTTCAGGCCGCGGCCGTCTTCATCCTGGTAATTGGCGCCTGGGATCAGGCGGATAGCATCGCCCACCGATTGAATACCCAGTTCTTTGATTTGTTTACTATTGATAATATTGACAGTGCTTGCCAGATTTTTGATCTTATTATTGAGACCGTTGGAAGTAACGGTCACGTCTTGCAGCGATATATTCCATAAACTATCTTCTGTGGCCTTCTTCCGGTCGGGCGCCTGGGCGGCGGCATTGAAAACAGTGGCAGCGGTAAGGCAAACCGGAAGGATGATGCGGTTGATCTTAGACATAATTTGTGTATTAAAAAACGCTGCAAAATTATGGCTAAGAAAAGGGGGTGACTAATCGAAAACGGAAAAACTCACGGGCGGGCGCCGATGCCGGCCTCACAGCAAAACACAATACAGTTAAGCATTTAACGAAAATCCAGCATTTACGGAAACAGGAATATTTTTCTTTCCGGCATGGAAAGCAGCCAGCGGAGATACGCTGTCTCCGCTGGCTGTCATTTATTTTGCATTCGACAATCCGCCGTCCACAAGGATCTCGGCGCCATGGATATAAGAAGCTTCCGCAGATGCAAGGAAAAGCACGGTGGCGGCTATTTCAGCTGGTTCTCCAAAGCGTTTGAACGGCAGGGTGGGTACCACGCCGGCTACCGTTCCGTTGATCTGTTCAGGTGTCAGTCCGGTATTATTGAAAATATTGGTACTGATATATCCGGGGCTGATACCGTTTACACGGATCCCTCTGGCGGTACATTCCATCGAAAACGTTTTGATAAATGATTGTACAGCTGCCTTCGCCGCCGTATACACGGAGAATTGCTGAATACCGAAAGCCGTCACAAAAGAAGTATTCAGGACAACGGAACCTCCTTCCGGCATCAGTGGCAGTATTTGCTGCACAGTAAAAAATGTACCCTTTACCAACATATTAAACAACTCATCGAAGTGCTGTTCATCCGCCATTTCCAGCGGTGCAAACTTTCCATAACCGGCATTGGCAAACAGCACGTCCACATGATCGGCATGCTTTTTTACCTGCTCCTGCAATAAAAACACGTCCGCCATTTTTCCAGCGTCGGATACAATACCCACAGCATTCTCTCCGAGGGCTTCCACAGCTTTATTTACCGTAGCCTGACTTCTTCCCGTAATAATTACTTTCGCTCCTTCATTGACAAACTGTGTTGCCGTTGCGAATCCCATTCCATTGGTACCTCCTGTAATCAGCACCACTTTGTTGTTAAACCGTTTCATCTTTTATAACATTTTTGAGATGCAAAGATGAAAACAGACAGTGCTTCAGAAAACCCGAAACTTGCGAAGTTCAGCCACCCTGTCGCCCGCTGCATCTTATATTCAAAAATTATTACTAGTTTACAGTTTTACTGAAAATAAACTAATCTTGCACCCTTATCCATTCTAACAGCATTGAAATCAACAAATCAACAACCAGCAGAGCAAAAGCTCAAGAGAGGATTACAAAACAGACATATTCAGTTAATTGCCCTGGGTGGCGCCATTGGTACAGGCCTGTTCCTCGGAATAGGTCCGGCGGTAGTGCAGGCAGGACCCTCTGTAATACTGGGCTATGCCCTTGCCGGCGTGATTGCTTTTTTTATCATGCGTCAGTTAGGAGAAATGGTGGTAGAAGAGCCTGTTTCCGGAAGTTTCAGCCATTTTGCCTATAAATATTGGGGGAATTTCCCGGGATTTGCTTCCGGATGGAACTACTGGCTGCTTTATATTCTGGTGAGTATGTCGGAGTTGACAGCGATCGGGGTGTATGTGCAGTTCTGGTGGCCGGAGGTACCTTTATGGGCATCCAGTCTTTTCTTTTATATAGCTATCAATGCCCTGAACCTCAGTTCTGTAAAGGTTTACGGAGAAGCAGAATTCTGGTTTTCCATCATCAAGGTGATTGCTATTGTATCAATGATCATCTTTGGTACTTACCTGTTATTCAGCGGTACCGGCGGTCCGCAGGCTACTATTCAGAATCTCTGGAACGATGGCGGCTTCTTTCCCAAAGGACTGTTTCATAAAACTGCCAATGGCGGATATGAAGGCTTGTTTGCGGCCCTTGCGCTGATCATGTTCTCTTTCGGCGGGTTGGAGCTCATCGGGATTACTGCTGCGGAAGCAGATCAACCGGAAAAAACAATTCCCAAGGCTACCAACCAGGTGATCTACCGTATTCTTATTTTCTATGTAGGTGCATTAATCATCCTGTTCTCTTTATCGCCCTGGAAAAATATTACTACAGACAGTAGTCCTTTCGTGATGGTATTTGAAAGCCTGAAAGGATTCCAGTTTGTATTCTTCGGTAAAACTGTTTACTTCACCAGTCTGATTGCCAATGTGCTGAACCTGATTGTACTCACGGCAGCGCTCTCCGTTTACAACAGCTGTGTATATAGTAATAGCCGTATGTTATACGGACTGGCAGTACAGGGCAATGCTCCCCGTTTTTTATCAGAGCTGAACAAAAACAAAGTTCCGGTAAAAGCCATCGTCGTTTCCGCTTTGTTTGTGGCTATCTGTATCCTTGTCAACAAGCTGATTCCGAAGAAAGCGCTGGAAGTGTTGATGTCGCTGGTGGTATCCACCCTCATCGTGAACTGGCTTATGATCAGCATTGTACATCTCAAGTTCAAGAAGCATAAAAAAGAAGCCGGTGTCGGCACGAGGTTTCCATCTTTTATCTATCCTGTGTCTAATTATATCTGCCTTATTTTCCTTACAGGTATACTGGTACTGATGTGGATCACGGGTATGAGTTTGCATGTGGAAATGATTCCGGTGTGGCTGCTGTTCTTATACATTTGCCACACCATTGCCAACAGAGTAAAAAGTGCGAAAGCAGTAGAAATTGAATAATTACGGGAGATGGGAATCAGGTTGGATTCCTGATAAAACCGGGCACCTTAAAATCTGCTTAAAATTTCATCCTGTCACTTTTTCAGGTAATTTATTGGCCGGCAGGCATAAAAAAACCGGGGAATTACCCCGGTTTTTTTTAAATCCTTTGTCTCGAAAATTGCTTAGTTGCCTGCATCTGCATCATCACCACCTTTGTGCTTTCCACCCTGCGCATTTATTGCTTGCAGCTTAGTCTGCTGATCCGGTGTGAGGATGGTCTGGAACTGCTGTTTACGGTAAGCAGAGATTTCTTTAAAACCCGCTCCACCTTTCTGTCCACCCGCTTTCAGCGCATCTTTGCGGCGAATACATTCCGTATTCACATCCAGCACTTTCTTGTACTGATCGTCGGTAAGTGACAGTTTTTTCTTCAGTTCATTGGAGTAAGCTACTGCTCTCTGTTCGGGAGGAGGCAATTGCTTTTTGGCCTGAGCTGCCGGGGCTTGCTTGGTTGCAGGAGCAGCGGCAGGGGCTTGCTTTGCAGCGGCAGCAGGGGCTTGTTTAGCAGGTGCGGTAGGGGCAGTTTGAGCGAAAGCTGGTGCAGCGGAGATCATAAGTGCAACAGCTATTACGATGTTTTTCATGAGAGTGAAGTTTAGTGTTCTTTGCTAGGCAATTTCGATGCCAGAAAGTAAGTCTGTAGCCTTTAGCTGGTAGCCTTTAGTAAATGCAGCGGAGATGAATAATGATGATCTCCGCTGCATTTACCAAAGGCTAAAAACTAACAACTAAAGACGCTAAAAGCTATACTTCATTCCAAACTGGATGGAGTAATAATTGCTTCCTGCTGTCTTCACTTTGGCGCCAGCATTGGTATTTACCTTATAAGTATACGACTGGGTAGCCTGGTCGAAGCCAGTTACGTTGTAAAGATTTGTATTGACGATCTGTGAATATCCACCCCACTTGTAGCTGAGCAGGTTCAACACGTTATAGATATCGCAGCGGAAGGTCAGCTTGTTGGTGCCTTTCAGTTTTACTTCCTGAATCAGGCTGAGGTTCCACTGGGTACGCCAGGGTTGTACGCCTCCATTGTAAGGAGCGAACTTTCCGTAGTTGCTTTCCAGGAACTTACGGTATTCCGGACTTGTTTTCTGCAGGAGGGTCTGCATATCTGTACGGATATTGGCTGGTGTTTTAGCATCATTCGGATCGAAGATATAGGCGAGGTTAGTACCATCGTTGCCTTCCCCGATTACATCCTTATTAACGTATACACTATAACGTGAGTTCTGGTAGGCCTGGAAGGAAGAGTTGACAGAGAAGCCATGGAAACTGGGGCTCAGCAGCAGGGCAACGATCTTATGCGGCTGGTCGCCATCGCTGTACCAGTTTTTACCGTAGGAGGCGTAATCCCAATAAGAACCGCCCACTGCAAAATTACCATTGCGCGGGTCTCCGGCATCATACGGAGGTGTTCCGGTAGCTTTACCTCTTGCATAGGAAAGGCTAAACGAACCATCTTTCTTCAGCTGTACGGCAGCCTCCACCATGGCGCCGAAGTATTTAGACGCCCAGCTGGTGTTGGTGAAATAACGTACCTGGTTGAAATTGGCAGATACCCTGGAATTAGCCAGCACCGGAAGGTAGCTCGTAGAAGTATTATTCGACAGCGTACTGGCTGGTACATATACTTCACGGCCCTCATTGGTAACAAACTCCGGTTTGCGTTTCAGGTTAAGATCGTAGAGATAAAAGTTATTCCATGTATTGTTGAAATACAGGTTAGCTCCCATACGGAACCAGCTGTTGAAGTAATGGTAGTAGCTAAGATTGGTTTTGAAGGTCATCGGGATCTTCAGGTTCTTATCCATCACCAGTACGGTGGCAGGCTGTTTAGTAGGTAATGAGTTGTAGTAATCCACACCCGGTACCTTGCTAAAGTCTTGCTGATAGGCCTGCCAATCAGGTACAGGTACGTTGCTGCGGATATCTACCTGTCTGTAATCTACCCCATTATCAATATGTGCAAAAGTCAGCGGCTGTGTTGTCAGCTCGGATGCAAACAAGCCGGCGCCCCATTTCACCACATCACCGCCATCATTATTCACATCCCAGATAATGTTCACGCGGGGCTGGAAGTTTTTCCAATCGAAAGGCACCACGTCAGTTCTTACACCCAGGTCGTTATACAACTGCTGATTGAAGGTAGGCTTGTGTGCAATGATGTTTCCATCCCATCTCAAACCTACAGCCAGACTCAGGTTAGGCCGGAGATTTGTTTCCATCTGCGCAAAGAAACCCAGTTCAATCAAGGGTACATTCACCGGAGGGTTATTGCCGTTCAGGGGTATCTTGCGGTTAAAACGATATGGGTTATTGTTGTTCATATCGTCGATGCTCGCATAATAGAATTGTCCCTGCTGATCGTGAGTCAGACGGTCAGTGATAAAGTTGATGTTGTTATCCGTTCCAAAAAGGAAGTTCAGGTTACCTTTCTTATAATGGAAATAATCTATCAGCTGCACTACGTTCGAGGCATCTGTTTCCGGTACCCAGTTCTGGTTACCAAATGCCACTGTGGTGTTACCGGTAGAACCATCGCTGAAGGTAGACGTCACGTTCACAAAGCCTTCCGGCACGCGATTGTACAGGAAGCTCAGGAACTTGCGGTAAGTGCTGTAGTTAACTTTAAGTTCGTTGTAAGACCTTTCGGAGAACTGCGTTCTCAGGCCGAGCATCAGGGCATGATCTTCTTCCACACCGGTATACTGGGTCGACAATAAGCCGCTGCCTTTCAGTTTATTCGGATCGGTGAAGTGCAGGTAATTGTACTTCAGTTCCAGGCGGTTCCGGCTGTTGATGTTCCAGTCGAGTTTTGCGAAGGCGTTCTTCGTTACCTGTTTGATATTGATAGCCCCGTACTCCTGTCCTACCGGAAACCCGAACTTCTTCTCCATGATGGATACGATTTTGTCGAGGTTATCTTTGGTGATACCCAGGTTCTTTTCTGCCTGTGCCTGGGTAGCAGCGCTAAAATTAAAGTCGTATGCCCGGAAAGGAATAGTATTCTGATACTGATCGTAAGATACCAGGAAGTGCAGTTTGTCTTTAATAATCGGCCCGCTGAACAAGGCACCACCCTGGAACATTTCGTACTTTGTAGTGAGTTTGTTACCGCTTATGTCTTTCTTTGCAGCCAGGCCACTGGCGCCATAATAGCCCCAAACGGAACCGGAGAAATTATTGGTACCCGACTTGGTGATGGCCTTTACCACACCGCCGGAACCACGGCCCGACGCTACGTCATAGGAGTTGGTTGATACTTCAAACTCCCTGATTGTTTCAGATGAAATAGAGAAGGCGGCATCAGTTACGCCACCGAAGGTAGCCCTTCTGTTGCTCACCCCGTCCAGCATATAACCGGTACCACCGCCCTTTGCGCCAGCCAGAGAACTTCCGTTGGCCAGTGGCGATAAGCTGGTCAGATCGGTATAGTTACGGGTGGCGAGCGGAATTTTCTGCATCACCTTACCCGTAATAGCAGTACCAGTACCCAACCTGTCGACGCTATTATTAAAGCTATTGGAATTGATCGCTACTTCTTTGAGTGTCTGCGTATTGGCACTGAGATTTATATGATGCAGCACCAGCCTGTCGCCCAGGTTCAGGACGTTGCTTTTCAGCACAGTAGTTTGCAGTCCTATAAAAGAGATGGTAATATCATAAGTACCTACGGGCAGGTCCCGGAAGGTAAAGTACCCTTTTTTATCTGTAGCCGCAGTAGCGGAAAAGCCGGTACCTGTATTCTTCACAAGTATGCTGGCGCCTTCTACCGGAGCTTTAGCGTCGTCATAAACAAATCCGCTGATACCGGAGCCGGACGACTGTGCCTGGGAGGGCGTAATAAAACTAAAAGAACAAAGCAGGAAAATAAGCAGATGATGGAATATCTGTGTGTATTTCTTCATATTCAGCAGGAATTTAAACCGGTTGCAAAGCTAGGAGGATAGATGATGGTTGTTCCTGTATCATGGAAAGTTTACAAAATGTTAAAATTGAATATCAGCGCAGACCCTGCCAGGTGGAATTCTATAATTCGTATTAGATCAGAATTAAAACAAGATTAAAAGATAACCTATCTTTAATTCATAAAAGATTGCTTTTGAAGTTATATTTGCGGTCTTAATTACTCAACGCACTAAAAAGTCAGCCAGGATTACTGGTTTCCCAGGCAGCTCTGCAGGAAGTACAGGTAGTCAGCCAGATTGGCTGTTATACCTTGTTACAAACGCGGAACAGGGTGGTGTTGCCTTTGTTAATCCCCCAAAACATGGTGCACCCGACACCCGTGTTTATCAACAATTAAGTTAAGTATTACCAAGAATAAACTGAACAAACAGGAATGCGAAAAGTTGTGTATCCGATTATTTTACTCATGCTGGGTGTGCCGACGGTTTTGTGTGCGCAGTCCAATATGACCTTACAGGGGGCGCTTCATTCGGCCCGGAGCAACAGCCCGTTTCTGAAGCCGGCGAGCCTGAATGCTTCCATAGCAAAGGCCGACGTGATAACAGCGGGATTGCGGCCCAACCTGGTGCTGAACAACCAAACCCTGCAGCTGCTGGATGCTTCGAAATTTGCACCAGATACAAAGTCCTACAATCCGCATAACCGCCAGGTGTGGTGGCAGCTGACCAAGCAATTCCAGCCACCCCGTCAGCGCAGGCTGAAACAGGAATATGCCACCGGGAATGTCACCATTGCAGAAAAAGGCTATAGTGATACCGAACGGAACGTGCTGGCCGATGCGGGCAATAAATGGCTGGATGTATGGTATAATAAAGTAAACCTGAACCTGATCGAAGAGGCCACTGCCAATATCGATACGCTGGTGAAGACCCAGGAAATCCGTTTGAAAAACCAGGTGATCAGTTCCAGCGAGCTGGCCAGAACCCAGCTGCTGATGGAACAATACCAACTCCAGTACAAGAGCGCGGAACAGACTTATAAAAATGAGCTGCAAAACCTGCGATTGCTGACCGGTGCGCCGGACAACCTTTCCATCGATGATCAGGATCCGGTTATTAGTCTTCAGATGATCCAGGAGCTGGACAGTATGGTCCACCTATCCCTGTCGCAGCGCCCGGATGTACAACAGGCGCAGGCCAGCATTGCTACTGCGAAAAGCAATATCTCACTGCAACGCTCTCTGGCCCGGCCTTCCACAGAAGCCGGTGTAATCTGGAACCCGCAGAACACCGTACCGTACATGGGATTTTTTGGTACCATTGAATTGCCCATCTTCAGCCGCAACCAGGGTGAAATCAGAAAGTCAAGGATATTGCTGCAGCAATCGGAGCAATCACTGGCGGCCCTGCAACAACAAGTAGTAACTGAAGTACAGGCCACCTGGCGCTCTTACCAGGTGAACAGGGAGAATGTAGACAAATACAACAGTATCCTGAAAAAATCTGAGACGGTATTGCAATCTGTCAGGTACGCCTATACGAAAGGAGGCACTACCATCATCGATTTCCTGGAAGCACAGCGGACGTGGTTCGAGACGCAGAAAATGTACTACGATGCCCTGTATGCCTACCGCAAGAGTTATATACAATTATTACAAGTAACCGGATTGATTAATCAACTATAATTTACCAGATGAGAAAATTCGTCTTTGGCTTATTCATTGCTGGCACAGCCTGTACAGTAATATCCTGTGGTTCCCACGAGGAGAAAAAACCGGCAGCGGCGTCCGGCAAAGTTGTTGTGGAAGACAGCGGCCGGGTGATTAAACTGCCGCCCGACAGTATCACTACGCACTACTTTAAGACAGCGCTTATTTCACAGGGCGACCTGAATGCAGAGCTGACAGCTCCTGCACGTGTAGCCGCTACCGTTGTACGGTCGAAGGAAAACGCGGCGCAAAACATCGTATTATTCGACAATCCGGAACTCACCGCCAACTATACTGAGCTGCTGCAACATATTATCAACATCCGGGAAAAAGGTAATATCATCCGTCAGAAGAAAGCTATCACCAGCCAGAAACAAATAGAGCTGGCCCGTTTCCAGGATCTGGCCGAACATGGTGCAGGTACCGGTAAGGATGTATCCGATGCCAAAACAGATCTTATCAGCGCACAAACGGAAGCGGCCATTGCCGAAACTGACCTGGCCAATGAAAGAACTTCCATCATCGAGCACGAAGCCAAACTGAAACTCGCCGGTTTTGATCCGCAGGCACTCGTAAACGCGCCCATGGAGAAAACCTGGATCATCTGCGAGATGCCGGAAAACCAGATCACCAAAGTAAAAGAAGGCAGCACCTGCAAATTGCAGTTCACCTCCTATCCTGGCGAAACATTTACCGGCACCATCGAAAACATCGGTGATGTGGTAGACAATATCACCCGTATGGTGAAATTACGTATAGGCATTTCCGATACACAGCACAAACTGCGGGCGGGTATGTTCGCTACCGTGAAGTTTGGTGTAAGCGAAGGCAACAGCATCTCTGTGCCAAAGGCCGCGTTGGTGACCGTACAGGGCAAGAGCTTTGTGTTTGTCAGGAAAGATGCACAAACATTCCTGCGTACGCCTGTGCTGACAGGCCTGCAGGTCAACGACCAGGTAATCATTTATAACGGACTGCAGCCGGGCCAGGAAGTAGTGGTAGAAGGCGCCATGCAGTTAAAAGGAATTTCATTCGGATACTAAAAACTACCGTTATGTTGCAAGCACAAATTTTTATCGACAAGGATGATTTGCATGGCACTCAGCCATTGTTTGAGTTCATCATGCAATTCCTGTTACTTAACAATGTCCGTGGAGCAACCGCCTACAAAGGCGTAATGGGGTTTGGTGTGAACCAGCAGATGAAGCGGCCGAACGAAATCTTTTCTTTTGATGATCCTCCCATGATGATCACATTTATTGACGACGACGCTAAAGTTACTGACGTACTCCGGCAGCTGAGAGCGGCTTATAAAGGAGGATTTATTATCACCCATCACGTAGATCAATTTGAAGCATGATCCGTAACATTCTTATATTTTCATTACGCAACCGCTGGGCCGTTATTATCGGGGCCATCGTATTATCTGCGATTGGCTACTGGTGCTTTACGCAGCTGAAGATTGAAGCTTACCCCGACATTGCGGATACCAACGTTATCATTGTTGCTCCTTACGACGGACGTGCAGCAGAAGAAGTAGAACAACAGGTGACCATTCCTATTGAACGGGCCCTGAACAATGTGCCCCGGGTACTCGACAGGAGAAGCCGTACCATATTCGGCTTATCTGTAGTGCAACTGACCTTCCAGGACGGAACAGACGATTACTTTGCCCGCCAGCAGGTGATCGAACGTTTATCGTCTGTACAGCTGCCTCCGGGCGTTGCCCCGGAACTGGCGCCACTCACTACAGCAGTAGGGGAAATTTACCGTTATGTAGTAGAAGGGCCGGCTAATTATACACCCATGCAACTCAGGGATCTGCAGGACTGGGTGATACGCCCCGCCATATTGCAGGTGCCTGGTATCGCCGATGTTACCAACTTCGGCGGCCCCATGAAGCAATTCCACATTCTCACATCTCCCGATAAACTCCGCAAATACAATCTGACACTGCAATCTGTTATGGATGCAGTGCAGAAGAATAATCAGAACACCGGAGGAAACGTGATAGAAAGAGGTGGACAGGGCTTCGCCGTACGTGGACTGGGAGCCGTTAAATCAGAAAAAGACCTGCGTGAAATTGTATTGACCGCCGTTAACGGTGTACCGGTATATGTAAAAGATGTGGCCACCGTGGAAACAGCGCCACCGCCTCCATCAGGCGTGCTGGGCTATTCGATACCGGACGAAAGCATCGACAAAATCGGGTCGCCGGAAGGCATTATTCTGCTGCGTCGTGGAGAAAATCCCAGTGAAGTGCTGAAAGCACTGAAGAAAAAAATGGAACTGATCAGCGACACGGAGCTGCCGGAAGGCGTGAAACTCCGCGTGCTATATGATCGCAGCTTCCTGATCGATCACTCGCTCGAAACGGTATCGCATACACTCTTTATGGGTGTGAGCATTGTAGTTATCATACTCGTGTTCTTCCTCGGCAGTGTGCGTTCTGCCCTCGTGGTAACGGCCACCATTCCGTTTTCGTTGCTGTTTGCATTTATACTGATGAGGCTGACCGGCATTCCGGCTAACCTCTTGTCGCTGGGCGCCATCGACTTCGGTATCATCGTAGACGGCGCCTGCGTAATGGCGGAACATCTGATCAGACGTTACCGCAATGCTACCGATCAGGAAAAACAAAACGGCATAGTAGCCATCACACTGGCCGCAGCGCAGGAAGTAGGCAGGGAGATCTTCTTCTCGGTAACCATTATTATACTCGCTTATACTCCCATCCTCATGATGACAAGGGTTGAAGGAAAGCTCTTCTCCCCTATGGCGCTGACGCTGGCCTTCGCCGTAATTGGCGCGATGATCTGCTCACTCACGCTGATTCCGGTGCTGATTTCTTTTGCGTACAAAAAGGCACTGTCGACCGACAAGCCCATGAAAGCGCATAAAAATGTAGTGTTGGATTTCCTGGAACATACCTACAAACAATCACTCAACTTCTTCCTGCGTTTTCACAAGCAAACCGTTATCGGCGCAGCAGTGATGATAGTTGTGCTGGTTGGGTTAGCCGGAAAATTAGGTACAGAATTCCTTCCCGAGCTGGATGAAGGTTCCATCTTCATGCGCTCCTTCCTCCCGGCAGGTGTTACCATACAGGAGAATGCGAAAATTGCTCCGAAGATCCGCGAAGTGATTGCCAAATATCCGCCTGTCAGATATGTGATCACCCAATCCGGCCGCAACGACGATGGTACGGATCCTTTCCCTGCCAACCGTACGGAAATACTGGTGGGCCTGAAAGACTACAAGCTCTGGAGCGATACGATTTCCAAGAAAGACCTGGTACGCCGGATACAACAGGATCTGGAAAGAAATATACCTGGTGCATCCTTTAACTCCGGCCAGCCTATCATCGACCAGGTGATGGAGATTGTGACAGGAAGTGCGGCGGACCTGGCCATATCTGTGGTAGGCGACGATCTGACGATGATGCGTGCCAAAGCCGACAGCATAGCGCTCATCGTAAAGGCAACACAAGGTTCTGCCTCTGTGAATATTGAACAGGAAGGCACACAGGCGCAGCTGGCCATCAATATCAATCGTGAGAATGCCGCCCGCTTTGGTATCAATGTAAGCGACATACAGGCTATGATAGAAGCGGCTATCGGGGGAAAACCAATAGGCACCCTGTATGATGGCACCAAACGATACGACATCGTCATTCGTTACCTGCCTGAGAACAGGGCAACGGTAGAGGCTATACGTAATCTGCAGATTCCTTCTGCTACCGGGGCGTTGATCCCGATGGAACAGCTGGCAGATATACAGTTCATAGACGGGCAAACGAATATCTATCGTATAGATGGAAAGCGAATGGTTACCGTACGCACCAACGTACGCGGAAGAGACCAGGGATCTTTTGTGGCAGAGCTACAGGAGAAAATCGGCAAGCAGGTACATGTGCCCAAGGGATATGATATTATCTACGGCGGACAGTATGAAAACCTGGAGCGCGCCGGCAAACAGCTGTCGCTCACCATTCCGCTCACGATAGTGATTGTATTTGTATTCCTCTTCATGTTATTCAAAAGCATGAAACATACTTTTGTAACGATGAGCTGTATACTGGTAGCCCTTGCAGGCGGTATTACCGCGCTGTTCCTGAGAGGTTATCACTTCAACGTATCGGCGGGTGTTGGTTTTGTATCTATCTTTGGTATATCTGTAATGGCAGGTGTATTGCTGGTATCGGCATTAAACAGGGAAATGTATAAGTCGCCCCTGACGGTGAGAGCCTCTGTACAAAAAGTGGCGGTAGACCAGTTCAAAGCCATCATGATGATGCTGATGGTAGCCATCATAGGACTGGTACCAGCCGCACTCAGCACCGGTATTGGTTCTGACGTACAAAGGCCACTGGCCACTGTAATCATAGGAGGATTAACCTTTACGCTGTTGTTTACACCGGTAGTAATACCGCCATTATATTACTGGGTAGAGAAGAAAAAACAAAACAATTAACTATGAGCGCCAAACTGATCCTGATCCGACACGGACAATCGCAATGGAACCTGGAGAATCGTTTTACCGGCTGGAAAGACATCGACATTACCGACGCCGGTAAGGAAGAAGCCCGCAAAGCTGGCATAGAGCTGAAAGGTGAAAAAATAGATATTGCGTTTACGTCGACCCTGATAAGGGCTCAGCATACTTTAGACATTGTGCTGGTGGAATCAGGATTGCAGTCGGTTCCTGTGATAAAGGATAAGGCATTGAATGAGCGTTCCTATGGTAATCTGGAAGGATTGAACAAAGCTGATACGGCGGCCAAATATGGAGAAGAACAGGTGCATATCTGGCGCCGGTCCTTTGATGTGGCGCCGCCCGGCGGAGAGAGTCTGAAAGATACCTATAACAGGGTAGTACCTTATTTTATGGATATCATCTATCCCTATCTGATACAGGGAAAAAATGTACTGATAGTTGCCCATGGAAACAGTTTACGGGCGCTTGTTATGTTCCTGGACCAGTTGAGTCCTGAGGAAATACTGAAGAAGGAACTGGCCACAGGGGTACCGATCAGTTATACGCTGGATGATTCAACGCTGGTGGCTTTAAAAACGCGCAATTATCATCTTTAAAACGGTAAAATATAGAAACGCCCGGTGCCGGTCTCACGGTACCGGGCGTTTCCATTAACGATTGCTGCAGATAATTCATAACTTGGCAACAGCATAAATGTTCTTTCATTATGAATACACAAGCGCTCAACATAAAGATATCGCCTGAAATTGGCCTCGTTTCTGCGAAGTACATCACCCCCGATAAACCCAGGTGCATCTTTACGCTTGCTCATGGCGCAGGCGCCGGCATGGATCATATCTTTATGGAAACACTCGCCAATGCCCTTGCCCAGACAGGCATTGCCACACTACGGTTTAATTTTCCTTTTGCAGAATACAAGAAAGGCCGGCCGGATTCGCCCGCAGTGGCGCATGCCACCATTGCCGCGGCCATTGCGAAAGCACAGGAGCTGCAACCCAAACTGCCGCTGTTTGCCTCCGGCAAGTCATTTGGCGGCAGGATGAGCTCTCAATACCTTGCCGCGCACCCCGACAGCCCGGCGAAAGGTATCGTCTTTTACGGCTTTCCACTGCATCCCGCAGGCAAACCTTCTATCGAACGTGCCGAGCATCTGAAAGCACTGAAAATACCCATGCTCTTTTTGCAAGGCAGCAAAGATGCCCTCGCTACCTGGGATCTGATAGAATCCGTTTGTGCCTCCCTGAAGAAGGCCACGCTTGTGAGATTGGAAGGCGCGGATCACTCTTTCAAAGCGGGAAAAAATGATGTGATGTCATTGCTGGTAAAAGAAACAGAAACATGGGTGCAGAAGATAATTAAATAGTCATATTCGAACAGATGAGGACGAGGTAAAATAGGCGCTCCCTTTTTTAATGTGCGGCTATTTCCTTATATTCATTGACTATAAAATCCTAAATTCTGATCCATGGTTCATACTTCCTATGAGGGCAGCATTCCTGCTATTTATAATGAGTACCTCACCCCTGTTCTTTTTGACCATTATGCCCAGCATCTGGCAGCTTATGTGAGTGCAATGCGTCCGGAACGTTTGCTGGAAATAGGCTGTGGCACCGGCATTGCCACGAGGCGTGTAGCAGATGCCATTCCGGAGCATACAGAATATGTGGTAACAGATCTTATCCCGGACATGCTCGAATTTGCGAAGGCACATACCCATACCGCCAGGCCACTCAGCTGGCAGCTGGCGGATGTTACCGCCCTGACGTTTAAAGACGGTCGTTTCGACCTGGTAATTTCACAGTTATCGGTCATGTTCTTCGACCGGCCTAAAGCATTCCGTGAGGTATGCAGGGTATTACAACCGGGCGGTAGTTTCATTTTCAGCGCCTGGGACAAACCTGTGCATATTCCCTTGCTGCAGCTGGTACTGGATGCAGTGGAACAGCACCTGCCCCCGGAAACTACGGCATTCTACCGGTTATTGTTTGCCTATAACGACCTGAATCTGATTGAAAGCGAAACGGAACAGGCAGGTTTTTCCGGCCTGCGAATCGAAAAAGTAAAGCGAACAGGCTATAGTCCTACATCGCGGCATATTGCTAAAGGACTGATCTACGGCGGTCCCATGATTACTACCATCAATGAAATTAATCCGGACCTTGCGGAGCCCATTGTGGCATCCATCGATAAGAATATTGCCGGCACATACGGCGAAAAAGACCTGCATTTCCCTTTGCAGGCATTGGTAGTTACTGCAGTGAAATAATTACGTAAACGGGGCTTTAAACAGCCCCGTTTGTTATATTGCAGCGGGTTGTAACCTCAGCTATATTTTCATGGATAAGGATTACCACCACCGGAGCCTGACGGCATAGTTGCGGATACCTGTCCTCTTATTTCTCCGTTTCCATTAGCAACCGTATGGATATTTACATACCATTTTCCGGACAGCAGATCTCCTGCCTGGGCAGCGGTTAACACGGCTGTGGCGCTAACGCTTCCGCTTGCAGCAGCAGGAAACCCTGTGATAGGTAATACTACTGCGGCAGTAGCTCCTGCCATTGCCGGGCCATGAAAGTGCATACCTGTGGGAGCCCCCGTAAGGCCGTTCCACGTTAATGTGAAAGTGAGTTTATAAGTAGACGGATCATAGCTTCCCGTTAATGATCCGGTTCCGGTAGTACTGTTGGCCGGAACTTCTGAAGCGCCGTTAAGAGTGGCGCTGATCGTATAAGTATTGGAGCCGCCGGGAGGCGGGTTACCTCCGCCATACCCGTTACTTTTACTACATGCCGCAGACAACACAGTTAGTCCCATTAAACTGTATGCCAGCAACTGCTTCCTGTAGAGACGGAAAAAAGGCATTGTGTTCATAACAGTTGTTTTTCCTGTTACGAAAAATGATAACAAATCGTTGCCTTTGGGTTAATTATTAACAGTGGTGCTATCGGTAAGCATACTGATCCATTTTGTCAGCGTATTTTTTTGGGAAGATGTGAGCCTGGCACCGGCATGCATCCAGGTATAGGAACTAAGCGGCATATCTCCTTCTGTCACCTCTTTGCCTGTTTTTTTCAGCTTGTTCAGTCTTCTTTTTGCGGAATAGGTACCAAACTCGCTGAAATTCAGTTCTTCTTTACCCTCGTTCACGTGATTTGCCAGCCACCAGGCTACTGGTTGAATGTTGGCGTACCAGGGATAGATGGTGTTGTTGCTATGGCAATCGTAACAGGCATCTTTCAATATCGTTTGCACATCAGCCGGTACGTTATACAGGCGGGTAATGTCGTTCGGGCCGATGGCATCAGACTGGTTACGGGCGGGCCGGAAGAACTGTATTCCGATGAATACGATCAACAGCGCTAAGAATACGATTCTCCTTGTTTTCATAATAAATGAGACAGGCCCGGGGATGTAAACCGGGCCAGCCTTGGTATAAAGATCATTGAATTTCTTCTTCAACTGAGCCGCAGGTCAGCATCTTTGATCCAAAATAAGGATTTTTCACTTCTTTTTCTTCACTGAGCCAGAGAGCGCCTTTATTATCATTGTACATCGGGCAATGTGCATGATAGAGTGCACGGCCGCCGCCAAAGGCTTTCACGAGAGCATATACATCTTCACTCATCTGGGCAAAATGTTCCCGCTGGTGTTCAATATTTCCTTCGTTTTTACCGATATGTTCCGCATGCTCCTTCAGGTCATCTTCGTTATCGTTGTATATCTTCTGTTGCTCCGGAGTCAGGGCTGCTTTATCTACGGCAGCCAGGGCGGTAACCATTGCTTTGCCGGCACTGGCGGCACTTGCAGCGTTATCGCCCGCGAGCCCGTTTTTGATTTGCAAATATTGATCTACTACCGCTTTGAGTGAAGCAGCCACTTTTGCATCCACATTGTTGAATTGCGGTGCCACTTGTTTTGCTGCAGGTTCACCGGTGGTGGCTGCCTGTTGTGTAACAGTGTCGGCGTCGTGGTTTTCATGAGTAGCATTGCCGGTATTATTACAGGCAGCCAGTGTAAGTGCAGCCAGCGCAATTGCGCAGGGAACGATTTTTTTCATCAGTTGTTTTTTAGTGTTATTGAATAGTAATTATTTCAAGGTTTCCTTTACTTCTCCGCAGGCCGGCATCTGCTCACATAGCCATACCTGCCATGGAGTCCGCCCCTTTTTTAAGAATAAATTCAGAATATAGCAGGTAGGCGCCGGTCACGACCACCTTATCCCCGTTTTTCACGCCTTTCCTGATTTCCACCATGTCGAAATTTTCCATCCCGGTTTCCACCATGCGTGGCTCAAATTTGCCACGGGATTTCTCAATCCACACATGCGCACCTTTCCCGTCTCTGATCACTGCATCTACCGGGAGGCTTAATACATCTCCCTTACTTTTCACCGGCAACAGCACGCTGGCCTGCAACCCGGGCTGCCAACGGTTTCCGGGGTTGGGAAGGGTACCTCTCAGTTGCATCAGCTGGCTGCCGTTCTGTAATGCCGGGTTGATAAACTGTATCGTCATCAGCTGCGGCTCCTGCTCCCAGCCGGCCACCATTACTTTTACCTGCTGGCCAATGCTTACTGTCGCCGCTTCTGCCGGATAGATATCGGCCTCCACCCACAGCTGGTTGTAGCCTTCTATCCGCATCACTGCGCCACCTTCTGATACATATTGTCCTTCGGCAGTCAGCAGTTCCGATACGATCCCGCTTTCCGTAGCAGGATAAGTGATGTAGGGATTCACCCGCTGCGATTGTTGCAGCTGACTGATCTGCATTTCTGACTGGTCGTATAGCTGCAACTTACGGCGAGCGGCCTTCTCTATTTCCCTGAAGCGCTCATCATCGGGGAATTGTTTTACCTGGGCGGTTGCCAGCAGAAACTCCTGCTGCAGCGAAGCCAACTGCTCGGAGTAGATCTTATACAATGGTTGCCCTTTGCTTACTTTCACGCCGGTTTCCTTTATGTACAGCACTTCTATACGCCCGGGCACACGGCTGGAAATAACAGCGGTTTTTTCAGGGTCTATTACCAGTCGCCCGTTCAGCTGTTTATAATTTGTAAGCGCACCCGCACCGATCGTTACCGTAGTGATATTAGCCAGTGTGATCTGGCTTTCTCCCAGGTTGATGGTTGCATCTTTGCTGTTCTTATCGAACGGAACGAGGTCCATTCCGCAAATGGGACAGGTACCGGGTTTATCCTGTACTATCTGCGGATGCATAGAGCAGGTGAACGTCTGCTTTGCAGCGGCGGCATGCCTATGATCCTTTTTTCCCTGACAGGCAGCCAGCAGGAGGGCTGGCGCCAATGACGCTATTATTATTGTTCTGAGAAATTTTTTTCTTTCCATATCACTGTCGTTGTGAAGGTTCGCTTATTTTGATAAAGCTTTCGCTATCCACGAGGTAAGCAGCATTAGCTGCTACTTTCCAGTCGTTGATATTAGTCATTACCTGTACCATCTGGCTTACTTTTGCGCCCACCGTTACTTCCTGCGGTACATATCCTTTGCCTGTATTCCTGAATACCACCGCTTTATTCCCCAGCCAGGCCACTGCTTTCTCCGGCAGCCACCAGCCTTCATTGAAGATCAGCGGAATGCTGGCATTCAGTAACTGTCCGGCGTGGAAATTATCGCGGCCCAGGTATACCCTTGCTATGGCGAAGTTCTGGCCGTTGCGGAACACCGGTTCTACCAGTCCGATCTTACCTGCCAGCATCACCTGCTTATCATCCACCCGATAGAACAACAGTTGTTGTCCCTTGACGATCCTGGGAGCCAGTTGCGGGGGAAAAGAAAATTCTGCAACAAGGTCTTTGTTCTGGTAGATAGTAAACAACAGCTGTCCTGCGCTCACATACTGGCCTTCCCTCAGCATCACCGGAGTAGCTGCCGGCGTAGATGCGGGCGTAGATGCAGCCGGTGCACTGCTTTCCCCCATGCTGCTCATGCCATCGCCGGCAACAGCTGAGGCCGGCGATGCCGGAGCCGCAGCGGTGATGGCCTGTGCGGATTTCTCCAGTATGTAGCCATCGCTATTACTGTATACAGGAACACGGTACAGGATATTTCCTGATTTCAGCACCTGTTCAATTTGGGCAGGTTGCATTCCAAGTAGCTGTAAACGCTGCCTGGCACGGGTAAGCAGCTCATTATTACTCTTTGCTACGTATAGTAGTTCCCGTTGGGCAGCAGCCAGATCCGGTGAGTATACTTCCATGATCAGCTGTCCTTTTCTTACAGGCTGATAATTGTATTTTACCAGCAATCTTTCAATGCGGCCTCCTACCCTGCTGGAAATACTCGTTTGATTGCGGGTATCGTACCCTATGACGCCATTAACAGTAGCTGAATAGGTCCTCGTTCCCTGCTGCGGTGTTACATCCGGTATGGTGGCCACTATGCTGGCATTAACGGGACGGGTGAGCGCCACTACGCTGCTGTCTACCCGTTCTTCATGATACCCATGTTTCGGCGTTTTCACCGGGGCATTTCTGCAGGCGGCCAGCACAGCCAGCACGACGAATACGCCCGGGAGTATATTAACGATATAACTGTTTCTCATAATCCACGATCATTTCATAGAGTTTTAATTTTTCATCCAGCACATTTGATTGCATCATGGTCAATGCTTCCCAGGAATCGATCACATTGCTCAGTGCCAGTTTATTTTCCTGATAGTTCAAAAAATTTGCATCGAGGGTTTGCCGCAGTGCCGGTATGATCTTATCTTCCATGGCCTGTACCCGTTGTTCCATCGTGCGTATCTCGTACTGCATTCCATACAGCATACCCTGTGTTTCCTGCAGCATAGCTGCCTTCTCCTTTTCCATTGACTGTACATTATACTGCATGGCTTTGATGCCTGATTTGTACATCTTCGACGACCAGGGCACAATAGGAATACTGATCATGCCCATAGCGCTGAAAGCCTGTGGCATCATACCTCCTAAGGGATACATATGATCGAAACGGATCCTGAAATCCGGCTTTTTATCACGTTTCATGCTTTCGATATTCAGCTGCATGGAATGAATACTTTCGTTCATCTTCCATACATCCTTTCTCACGGCGGCCAGTGAGGCAGTATCGTAAGAAGAAGCCGGTTGAAAAACGGGATGAAAACTGGTATCTATTCCGAAGGGTTGATTGCCGGGTGCGTTCATCAGGCTGTTCAGCCACGCCATGGCCTTTGCGATGGCGCCCTCCTGCATGCGGATCATGTTACGGTTATCTTCTATTTTTGCATTGGCTTTAAACACGCCACTCAGCTGCGATTGATTATAAGGATATCTTATTTCTTCAATCTTCTTCATCATCAGCATGATCTTCTCATTTTCCTGCAGTACCGCAATCCGTTTGCTGGCGATGATCCATCCGTAGTACAAGCGTTTAGCCTGTGCCGTTAGTTCATTCAGTGTTACGTCGCGGCCGGCCAGTTCCACATTGCCCTGGGAAGCGATATAGCGCTTCTTTGCATTGAGTTTGGCAGGATTAGGAATATCCTGTTCCAGCTGCAGCATCAGACTGCCCTTGTCGCGTTCATCCATTACTTTCTGACCGGGATAAGGCGTCATGAAAGTTCCTGCTCCTACCATTGGTGCCATCCAGGCAGTGGCAGCATCGGCGCTGTAGCGGTAGCTTTCCGCCCTCAGTCCGTATGACTGCAGCAGCACATTATTCCGGCTGATACGTTGCAGGATGCTGTCGAGCGACAATACCTGCGTCTGCGCCAGCAATGGCAGGGGCATCCACAACAGCAGCCATATATATTTAATGATGTACTTCATGTATTTCCAGTTTTTTATGCTTACGCAGTTCATATTCTTTCGTCATCAGGAAAATCAGCGGTGTTACCAGCAGGATATGTGTGGAAGAAGTAAGCACTCCGCCGATCATCGGCAGCACGATGGGTTTCATCACATCTGTGCCCACGCCACTGGCCCACAGCACGGGCACCAGGCCGAATAACGATACACATACCGTCATGAGTTTAGGACGGAGTCTTTTTGCAGCTCCGTAAATCACATATTCGCGGATATCGTCGCGGGTAATTGTTTCAGCTGAATTCCCTTTCAGTTTCACCAGTTGCTGCATCGCATCATTGAGATAGATGACCATCACGATTCCTGTTTCCACGGCAATACCGAACAGGGCGATAAAGCCCACCGCTACGGCCACAGAGAGGTTCACGCCCCAGAACCAGATCATATAGGCGCCACCGATAAGTGCAAATGGTACGGTAATCAGGCTGAGGAATGCTTCGCGTATGGAATGAAAAGCAAAATAGAGAGAGAAGAAAATAATAACCAGCACCACCGGCGCAATCCATATCAGTGTTTGCTGTCCACGGATAAGGTTCTCATATTGTCCGCTCCATTCGAGGTAGTAGCCGGAAGGCAGTATTCCCCGGGCTTCATTCATCTTGCTGATGGCTTCTTTCACGGTGCTGCCCAGATCGCGGCCACGTACATTGAATAGCACGGATCCACGGAGCATAGCATTCTCAGAGGTGATCATCGGTGGCCCATCCGTGAACTTCACATCTGCCACTGACGACAATGGTACTTCGCCAAAAGAAGGCGACATTACCGGGATACGCCGTATACGTTCTATGCTGTTGCGGTATTCCTGCGCCAGTCTGACGCTGATGGAGAAACGCTGCCGGCCTTCGATCGTATTGCCGATAGGAGCGCCACCCAGTGCAGTTTCCACAGTCTGGTTCACATCATCTACGTTGAGGCCATAGCGGGCCAGGTCGGCGCGGCGCACTGAAATATCGAGGTATTTGCCGCCTGTTACCGGCTCCACATAAAGGTCCGCGATACCAGGAGTGCCTTCCAGGGCTTTTCTCACCCGTTCGGATACAACGGCAATAGAATCGAGTCGTTGCCCGTATACCTTCACGCCAACGTCGGTGCGGATGCCCGTGGCCAGCATGTTGATACGGTTAATGATAGGCTGTGTCCAGCCGTTTACCACACCTGGTATCTGCAGCTTAGCATCAAGTTCATTGATGATATCTTTCTTGGTTTTCCCCTTTCTCCATTCCGATTTAGGCTTCAGCATGATGATGGTTTCGATCATGCTGATAGGCGAGTTATCCGTAGCGGTATTTGCGCGGCCGGCCTTGCCCAGTACCTTGTCTACTTCCGGCACCGATTTGATGATTTTATCCTGTACCTGCAGCAAACGCTTAGCTTCTCCATTGGAGATATCGGGCAGTGTCACCGGCATAAATAATATGCTTTGCTCGTCGAGCGGCGGCATAAATTCGCTGCCCAAACTCTTCAGCAATGGAATTGTAATCACGAGTGCGATCACGTTGATGGCGATAGTTGTTTTGCGCCATTTCAGCACACCGCGGATAACAGGCTCGTAGATCTTTTCGAGTACACGATTCACCGGATTAGCATTATCCGGCCGGAATTTTCCTTTCATAAAAAACGAGATCAGCACGGGCGCCAATGTAATCACCAGCAGCGCATCCACCAGCATGATGAATGTTTTCGTATAGGCGAGCGGGTGAAACAGCTTGCCTTCCTGGCCAGTGAGCATAAAAACAGGCAGGAAAGAAGTGATGATAATGATAGTAGCGAAAAACACTCCCCGCGACACCTGTTTACTGGACTGTTCGATCACCTTCAGTCGTTCTTCTTCGCTGATCCAGTCGGGAGATTTTTTGAATATATTCTTTAGCCAACTCATGATGCGTTACTTATTTTTTTGTTGTTGCTGCCATGCACTATATCTTTCAGACAAGTGTTTATAGGCATTTTCACTCATAATGATTCCATTGTCGACAATCACCCCTATAGCGAGTGCAATACCGGTGAGCGACATAATGTTGGATGAGATACCGAAGGCGTTGAGGAGTATAAAACTGGCAGCCAGGGTGATGGGGATCTGGATAATGATACTGAGTGCACTGCGCCAGTGGAACAGGAACACGATCACTACAACGGATACCACAATCATCTCTTCTATGAGTGTATCCTTAATAGAGTCTACTGATTCTTTAATGAGTGTACCTCTATCGTATACAATATCGAACTTTACCCCATCCGGGAAACCTTTCGCGACCTCCTTCATGCGGACTTTTACCCGGTCGATTACTGCATCGGCATTTTCGCCGTAGCGCATTACTACGATGCCGCCTACACGCTCACCTTCTCCGTTCTGATCGAAGATGCCGAGGCGGGTTTCGCCGGTCATTTGTACAGCGGCTACATCGGCCATGCGGATCGGGATACTGTTCTGTGTTTTGACAGGGATATTTTCTATTTCTTCGATGGATTTAAGATAGCCGGATGTTTTGATGATATACCCGATATCGCTGAGCTCAAATTTGCGGCCGCCTGATTCGTTGTTATTAGTGCGTATAGCATTGATTACATCTGCCACCGACAACCTGTAATAGAGCAGTTTGCCTGGATCCACCGTCACCTGGTATTGTTTCTGGAAGCCGCCGAAGGAGGCGATTTCGCTGACGCCTTCTACATTTTGCAGGGCAAACTTAACGTACCAGTCCTGCAATGCACGTTGCTCCCCGAGGTCCATGCCTGGTGCGTCGAGTGTATACCAGAGTATATGCCCAACGCCGGTTCCATCGGGCCCGAGCTGGGGAGTTACGCCGGTCGGAAGCGTACGGGATACGGTGCTGAGGCGTTCGAGTACTCTTTCCCTGGCCCAGTAGATATCCACATCATCATTGAAAATAACGTAGATAAAACTCATCCCGAACATAGAGGAACCTCTCACATACTTGATCCGGGGGAGGCCCTGCAGATTAGTCACCAGCGGGTAAGTAATCTGATCCTCTATCAACTGAGGGCCGCGGCCCATCCATTCCGTAAAAACGATCACCTGGTTTTCCGAGAGATCGGGGATTGCATCGATCGGGTTCTTCTTCACTGCGAAGATGCCCCATACGAACAGGCCTGCGGCTAGTACCAGCACAATAAACCGGTTACGCAACGACCATTCAATAATGCGATGTACCATATTTGTTGTTTTCAGTAGCTGGCGCGTAAAAGCGCCTGATATATCAAAAAGGGAAAATGTTTGAGGAAGTATGCCACTTACCTCAGCCGGCCGGATACGCCGGAAATTATTTCATTTGAAAGATGAGTAACAGCGCGAAAGAAATTTAGCGCTGCAGGGGTTGACGGGGTTATCAGATGCGGAAAATACAGTTCAGAATATAGGTATGCACCTTACTGCCGGGCGGTGGTGCATTACTGGCCGGAAAAGCTTCTGCCAATACTTTTACTGGTACACGGGGTAGCTCCATATATGCTACCGGAAGTGTCATCGCAGCCAGCTGCATAACATGCTTGGTATTCTCTGCTATTTTCTGGTCTTTGGTTAGTTTGATGGTTTTATGTTCATCCTTGCAGCATTGCTTTTTGCAGGGTTTACCACAATTCTTTTTCTGATCATGGGTAGTCCCACACTTACCGCACGCCGGTTTACCCTTATCGTGCCCCCAGTTCACATCTACCAGCCTGCCCATGCAATAATGCATATGAACGGTAGCGCCCGTAGATGAGCTGATATAGAGCAGGGCTAATATGAGTGCAAGTATTTTCTGCATTTACTGCGAAGTTAGGCGGATTTGGGGGGAGGAGTGTTATATAATTTCAGGAAGATTTATATTTTTTTGAGGAAGGAATGAAAAATGCCAGCAAAGACAGTAGCGAATTTGACCTTCGCCTTAACCATCTTCGCTGGCACTCTTAATCCTTCATCGTTAATCCTTAATTCCTTTCTTCCGCTTTATACCCAGCCTTTTCTATCGCCTGTTTGATTTCGTCTTTACCAGCCTTATCTACAGCTACTGTAAGTATTTTATCGGGGCTCTGCAGGTCTACTTCCCAGTTATCCTGTCCGGCCAGATTATCCAGTGCGGGTGTAACGGCTGCAACGCAACCTGAACATTTGATATTGGTCTTGAATTGTACTGTTTCCATTGTTTATTTATTTTAAAGTTTATAATTGCCCGTTTATTTATTTGTTTGTTTGATAATGTAAAATTACTTCGGGTTGGATGCTTTGCTGTTACACAATTGGCGTTGTCTTTTACATAATATTGGTTAGTCGATTTCTATGGTCACATCACCGGTGAGTGGATAGCTCTGGCAAAGTAGGATCAGGCCATTGTCGAGATCCATTTTCCGGAGAGCGTAATTGGTTGCCATCGTTACTTTCCCGGAGGTAAGGCGGGCCACGCACGCGCCGCAGGTACCAGTACGGCAGGAAAAGGGTAATGGTATCCTGTCGTTAAGAGCGGCTGCCAGTATACTTTCACCGGGATCTACTTCCAGCAGGTTAGTTTGTTCGTAGAAATGCAGCAGCACTTCCTGTGGCTTGTCCGGAAGCACCGGAGCCATATCATTGCCGGCCTTGTCGGCTTCGAACCATTCGAGATAGATCTGTTCTTCCGGCACCTGCATGGCCAGGAGCATCTCCTGGTGCATCTTCATCAGTTCGGCCGGGCCGCAAATGAAGTAATGCACGGCAGTCGGGGGATCGGGTACAGCCGCTTTGATCAGCTTACGGGCCACCAGCTTGTTTATCCTGCCACGAATGAAAGAAGGAGGTGCATCACCGGCATGCTGCGAAAGGGCGTGGTGTATATTCACTTTCCCCGGTTTGCGGCTGGCCCAGGCGTTCAGCGAATCCCGGAAAATAATATCGTTGCCGGAGCGGCTGGAGTAAAGCAGGGTAACAGCAGCATCGGGGAACCGATGTTGAAACGACCGGGCAATAGCGTACAACGGGGTAATACCGCTGCCTCCGGCCAATAACACCAGGTGATCGGTTGGCCGGATGTTATCGGGCAGTATAAACCTGCCATGAGGACCACTAACCTGCCATTCGCTGATAGCCGCGCCGTTATCTACAATATGACTGCTCATCAATCCACCGGGTACTTTTTTCACGGTGATAGCCGGGCGCCCGCCCTCTTCCATCACGGAGCTCAGGGAGTAGGAGCGCGTTACCGGCTCTCCATTGATCCGCAGGGTGATGTTAATAAACTGCCCGCTGCTGTATTCAAATGCAGCTCCGTGGGTATCAAAAAACACGGTCACTGCATCCGGAGTTTCCCTGTTGATGGCAGCAGTTGTCCATATGTATGTATCTGTCATGCTACAATTATTTGGGCCTTCACGAAGGTTGGTGGCCGGAGAGAGATTTTCTCGACTGGCGGATCTCTTTAAAATGAGAAGTATTTAACCCTGTCCGGGCTTTGAATTGGCGGGAAAGATGTGCCACGCTGCTGAATCCCAGCCTGAATGCGATATCGGACAGGGTATCATCTGAATAAACCAGCAGTTCCTTTATCTTTTCGATACGGTATTCGATCATATATTTCTCCAGCGTTATGCCTTCTACGGAAGAGAACACATTACTGACTACTTTATAGTCCTTGTTAAACCTGTTGACTACCAGGTCAGAAAAACGAAAATCAGCAGGGAAATCATAATCACCGGAATAAACTTCTTCCACCAGTCCTTTCAGTTCCCGGACCAGGGCGGTTTTCCTGTCTTCCAATAAAGTAAAACCCAGGGGTTCTAATTTTTTCTTCAGTGCCTCCATATCAGGCATTGTCAGGGCAGAAACCGTGGTAACTTCCCCCAGGCTCACATGGGTAATGGGTAAATTCAATTCTTTCATCACTTCCCGAATGCTCAGGATACACCTGTCGCATACCATTCCTTTGATATAGATTTTATATTCACTTAGCATAAATCCAGGCCTATTTTGACTGATGCAAAGTTGGGATTAAAGCCAGGAAAGGGAATTATACAATTATCCGAATTTATTATAAAATATGCAGAAATAGCGGCTGGCTAACAGCTCTTACCGATAAGCTGACCACACATCAGGTGAGTGCATCGTGGAAGATGATGCCCAGGCTATGCCGCTGGCCGCTGTGCAACGGACTTACACCATGTTTCATATTCACGCGGTAATATCCCCTGCTGCCTTTTACCGGGCGGAAATTAGTGGTAAATATCACCATATCTCCCCGGCCGGGTGTGAGTACATTTGCTTTCGACTGGGCACGTGGTATTTGCTCGGTAATCACGAATTCACCACCGGTATAATCATCTCCCGGTTCATTCAACATAAAAACCATCTGCATGGGAAAATATACTTCCCCATAAAGATCCTGGTGCAGGGTATTGAAACCGCCGGCTGCGTATTTCAGGATGAGAACGGTAGGTTTCATCTGCTGATGTTCCTGGCAGCGTTGCTTCATTGCTTCGTGCGTAAGCGGGAAACGTGTATCCATATCGAGCACTTCCATCCATTTATTGGCTACGGGGGCAATGTAGGGATAGACGGTTTCCCGGAGGGAAGTGATCACCGGCGGCAATGGATAGCTGTAATATTTATACTCTCCCGCCCCGAAGCGATATCGCTCCATGCTGATCGTTTTCCGGTAAGTATCACTGGCATTGTAATCATTGATCAGGGCCTGGCATTCCGCGGGTGTCAGCACCTGTTTTACGGTCACAAATCCATTTTCCGAAAGCGTGGCGGTAATGCTGTGCCAGTCTTGTTTTTTCAGTCGTTCTGTAATTGATAACATGATTTATAATTTCTCCATACAAAGATAAATAGCGGGTAAAGGGCCAGCAACCCGGTTCTTGCGCAAATGGTCAGGGGTGGTATTTTTTGAAAATAGTTTTACCTTCGCAAAAATTTTGTTGGTTAACCAATCTAATCAATAACCCGAATTTAAATTTTAACTAATACAATTATCATCTATTTATGGAAAAAGGAAAACTCCTGCAGGAATACAAGGCTAGCAAAGCTATGTGGGGCGCATATGGATTCTTAATAGGCCTTTTTGTGTTGTTAGCTATTTGCGGTATTTTATTAACCTTCCTGTTGCCCGGCGCTGAATTTGCCGGCAAATTCATTTTTGTTTTTTGCGTGGTAATCGCCATTCTCTTTTATGTGAGTGCCAAAAAGAAAATGAATAATCCGGAATACCTGTTGTATGAAAACGGCGTGGAACGCCAATACAAATCCCAGTCTTATTTTATGCCGCTGTCGGGTTTGCAGGATCTCTTCCTGTTCACCACCGGCAAATCGATGGTAGCCAATAACCTGGCCTTTAAAAGCACCGGGAGCGACGTTTGGGAGCTGATCAGCATACATCACGGAGGTGACCTTGGCGCGTTGATTGTTGCCAACGCCGATAAAAGAAGTGAGTATTTATTACAGCAGATCCGCGAAGGGCAAACAGCACATTTCAACTATATCACCACGGCTACAGCATTGAAGAATTCCTTCACAGCACTGTCTGCACAAACCTTTCTGAATTCCAACACCAAACAGCTGGGGCTGAACAGTCAATACCTGCTGTTAGATGGCACACAATACCCGTTATCGGACCTGCAACCTATACAGCATGCTGCTATGAAGGGCTACATCATCAAAACCCGGGAAGGTAGGGAGATATTTACATTCCGGGAAACCACTCTTTGGAGCTATGCCGTTTTTATTACATTATTTTCCGAACTTACGAAAGATAACGTAACCGTATAAACTAAAACAGTTATCCATGTTGTTCAGGCAGGAACATCTTGACGGAATTAAGTCGGGCCACGTGTCGCTGGCTTTCCGCAAATGGAATAAACCTGTGGTAAAAGCTGGCAGCCAGATTAAAACCAGTGTAGGCGTTATAGAGATAACTTCCGTAACGCCTTACAAGTTAAAGCTGCTTTCGATGAACGACGCCGTCCAGGCCGGATTCCCTGACATTACCTCCCTGAAGAAGGAGCTGGAGAAAAACAGTGGTGCGCAGCTTTACAAGCTACAGGTCCGCTACCAGGCTGCTGATCCCAGGATTGCCCTGCGGGAAAATACCGCGCTCCTCCCAGCCGGCTGGGAGGCTATCACACAGCAATTGGAACGGTTGGATAAATACAGTCGCTCAGGGCCCTGGACCCAGGAAGTACTTCAGCTGATCCGGCATTATCCGGAACAACGGGCCGCCGATCTGGCTGAAAAAATAAACAGGGAGAAAGAATGGTTGAAGCTGAACATTCGTAAACTGAAGAATATGGGGCTTACGATCAGCCATGAAACAGGATACAGCCTGTCTCCATTAGGAATTGCATACCTGGAACAACAGATGGCGGCCGGCAAATCATAACTCCGCACGGGCTGCCTCCCAGCCTATGATCGCGTTTTTACGGGTGCTTCCCCAATGATACTCTCCTATCTCACCGCTGGCCCGGATCACTCTGTGACAAGGAATCAGGAACGCCACCGGATTATTCCCCACCGCTGTACCCACTGCTCTCGATGCGCCCTTATGGCCGGCTTTATCCGCAAGTGTGGCATAGGTGGTGAGTCCTCCTGCCGGCACGGAAAGCAGGGTTTCCCAAACTTTGATCTGGAAATCTGTTCCCTTCAAATGCAGCCTGATCTCGTTGAGTTTACTCCAGTCCTGGTTGAATACAAACAAAGCGTTCTGCTGCACCCTGTCTACGATCTGGGTGTATTGTGCATTGGGGAACATCGCCCTCAAATCTGCCAGTGCCGCGTCGTTACCTTTATCAGCAAAGGCCATATGGCAGATCCCTTTTTCAGTGGATGCTACGATCAGCGTTCCGAACGGACTATCCGCGAAAGAGTAATTGATATGCAGCGAAGCGCCGCCATTCTTGTACTCACCGGGCGTCATCCCTTCAATTTTAACAAACAGATCATGCAACCGGCCGGTACCGGATAATCCTGTTTCAAATGCCGTATCGAACAGCGAAGCATGGGTAGTTTTCAGTATTTCCTTGGCATGCTCCAGGCTGATGTATTGCAGGAACTGTTTAGGCGTTACGCCTGCCCATTGCTGGAACATCCGCTGAAAGTGAAAAGGGCTCAGGTGTACATGCCCTGCCACTTCTTCAAGACTGGGCTGTGATTTGAAGTTTTCCCTGAAAAAAGTAATGGCTTCTGCCACCCTCTTATAATCTAATTCATGTTGTGCTTCCATCTTGCTACATTATTTAATTCATCACAAAAATACCCCGGCCCCATTGCCCTGTCAACCCGGTTCTTGCTGGCTTTCCCAGGTAATCAATGCGCGTTTCCATTCCGGCCCCCAGAAATACGGGCCGAAAGTGCCGTTAGTTCTCACCGCACGATGGCAGGGAATCAGGAAAAAAATCGGATTATCGCCCACGGCAGTACCAGCTGCCCGGGCGTTCCGGCTCTCGCCCGTCAGTGCCGCATAAGATAGCAGCCCGCCCATTGGTATCTGCAGCAGGGTTTTCCACACAGCCAGCTGAAAGGCTGTCGCTTTCAGATGAAACGGCACCGGTAATTTGTGCCCGTCCGGTTCTTCCAGTGCACGAAGTGCCAACTGGTGATGCGGATGTTCCGCCGGCTCAGGGAAAGCACCGGGAAAGCGCTGCTTCAACTCGTCTTCACCAGCATCGGGCTCATTGCTTACCGGGGCAATGCAACAGATGCCCTTAGGAGTAGTGGCGATCATCATCCGCCCAAACCGGGTAGGGTAATTTGCATAATAAATCCGGAGGCCTGCCTTTCTGAATTCATCCGGCGTCAGTGATTCGATGATAAATCCGTTGTGGGTTTCTTTACCCGCCTCCAGGAATGTTGAAGTAGCTGTCATCCTTTCAAGGATCTGAGCCGGAAGGATGGGGGTATGGCTGTGGGAAAGAAACATATGTAAAGAATTACGAATTGGGAATGAAGAATGAAGAACAAAGCGAAGATAGTGAACGAGGATAATATAGAGGGCCCGTTTGTTGCGGTTTTTGAAAGATGCTATTCTTTTTAAAATGTCCTGTAAACAATTATTTTAAAGGATTTTTCAATGTTATCCTCCGCTTTATTTATTTTAGCGACAGAAAATGCTAGAATTTGATAAGGGATAACTCTTATAGTGACCTGGAACTGATAAGCATGTTGAAGAAGGGTGATGTGAACGCTTTTGATCTGCTCTACTCCCGCCACTGGTCTGGTATGTACCAGGCGGCTTATTTTCTTTTAAGGGACCAGGACGCCAGCATGGATATTGTACAGGACATTTTTGTATGGCTTTGGGAGAAGCGCCAGCAGCTGGATATACACGCTGTGCCCGCTTATTTACGCAGTGCAGTCAGGTTTAAAGTAGCCAATTATATTCAATCCGGGAAAATCCGGGAAGATTTTTATGCGGAACTTGCGGATATCACTTTACCGGCAGCGCCGGG
Source organism: Chitinophaga sp. 180180018-3 (assembly GCF_037893185.1). Lineage (NCBI taxonomy): Bacteria > Pseudomonadati > Bacteroidota > Chitinophagia > Chitinophagales > Chitinophagaceae > Chitinophaga > Chitinophaga sp. 180180018-3. Next base: position 5,692,294 of record NZ_CP140772.1, read on the forward strand.
CCCGCAGGACCTGCTGGAACTGAATGACCTGAAGGTGATTATCCAACAGGTGATCAGCCAATTGCCTGAAAAATGCCGGGAGATTTTTCTCCTCAGCAGGGATAACAGGCTTACTAATCAGCAAATCGCCGACTTACTCAACATCTCCATTAAAACCGTGGAAGCGCAGAAAACCATTGCGCTGAAACGGATACGCGCGGCTGTAGATCCTCATCTGCTGGCCATGTTACTACTTCCTGTTGTTGCCCACTGTCATTGACAGATTTTTTTTAAAAAATTTGGATTCCTTTTAAGGGTATCCTCTTTCAGGATTGCCTATGTATAGGACAGTCGCCATATGACGAGGGAAGAAATAACGATACTAACAGAAAAAGTTGTATCCGGAACCGCCACAGACGCGGAATTGATACAATACAACCAGTTATTCAACGCATTCATGCAACAGAATACCTGGGATGAAACGGTATTCGGGGATAAAGCATCAATAGAGGCTACTATCCGTCAGCGGCTCCAGCCGATGCTGGAACGCGGGAAGGTGCGGCCGATGAGGGTATGGTACAAACGAACCGCTGCCGCTGCTGCGCTGGTGCTGTTAATGAGTATTGGTTATTTCTTTTATAAGCACAGCACTACCGAAAAACTATTACCGCAATCCGAGCGATTCCGCAATGATATCAAAGCGCCCACGGGTAATCATGCCATGCTGACCCTCAGCAACGGCAGGCAAATATTGCTGGACAGCGCCGGCAGCGGCACGCTCGCCGTACAGGGCCAGGTAAGCGTTTCGAAAGGCGCCAACGGGCAGATCGTTTACCACGGCGTTGGTAGTACCAGCAGTCTTAATACCATCCAGCTGCCTGCCGGCAGCCAACCACTGTCGATCGTACTGGCCGATGGTACGAAGGTTTGGCTCGATGCGGGTTCGTCTCTTACCTATCCTACAACGTTCAATGGCAACAACCGCACCGTCACCGTAGCAGGACAGGCATATTTCGAAGTAGCTGCCAACAGCAATCAGCCCTTCAGTGTAAAGGCGGGCAACAGCTCGGTGGATGTATTGGGCACGGCTTTCAACCTGCGGATCTTTCAGGACGAAGGTAAGCTGAAAGTTACCCTGGTAGGCGGTGCGGTGAAAGTTAATACACCGGCTGCATCGCAGTTGCTGCGTCCTGGCGAACAGGCCATACTGGAGCACAACGGTAAATTGCAAATAGATACGAATGCAGATCTGGAAGAAGCACTGGCCTGGAAAGAAGGAATGTTTTATTTCGATGGCGCGGATATCAGCACCATTATGTCGGAGTTGCAACGATACTATAATGTAGAAGTGATCTACCAGGCAGATGTTAAAGACCTGTTTATAGCTAAGATCCCGAGAGATGTACCGGTATCTCAGTTATTGAGTTTGCTGGAGATGACCAATCTCGTACACTTTAAAATTGACGGACGGAGAATTACCGTGATCAAATAATTGTGCACCAGACTATATATACATATGTAAGTGCCACCAGACTTACCGGCAGGGAAAGTATTATCTGAATCTAACCGCAATAGAATAGCGGCATTATTATTAATCAAAAATCAACCAAAGATGCTTGTAAAAAAGCTAATGAGCATGCTATGCCTGCCATCATGGGCCGCTGGAAGATCGGGAACCGCCTATATCCGTATATGCCTGCTTTCCGGATGCCTGTTGATGGCCAGCCAGACTTTTGCACAAAAGGTGACCATGCATATGAGAGCCGGTGCCCTCGTAAATGCTTTCAGGGAAATTGAAAAGCAAACTGGCTGTAGTTTTATCTATGGCAAGAGCCACCTGAACAAGGCGGTTCCTGTGAACATCGCTGTAAAAAATCAGGAACTGGACGAGGTATTGAAAGAACTTTTCAATCATCAGCCGCTTACCTTTTCGCGGTCGGGGAAGTTTATTGCTGTGCGATTTAAAAACGAATCTGATGCCGGTGTGAAACAGGTCAACAATGCGGTCATCGTCAGGGGGCTGGTCACCGATGCCAAAGGTACTCCCCTGCCTTCTGTTTCTGTGGTAATACCAGGCACACCGTTCGGGGCGATGACCAACGAAAAGGGAGAATATATGCTTCCGCGCGCGCCTGTTGATGCGGTGTTGTTATTTTCCTATGTTTCGTACGAACAGCAGCGGATACCACTGAATGGCCGTACTATCGTGAACGTTACACTAAACGAACAAACAAAGTCGCTGGATGAAGCGGTGATCATCGGTTACGGCACTACTACCAAACGTATGAATACCGGCTCTGTGAGCAGCATCACCGCACAGGAAATCGGGAAGCAGCCGGTAGCCAACCCGCTGGCAACATTGCCTGGCCGTATTCCTGGTATGCAAATCACCCAGCAAAACGGACTGCCCGGAAGTGCAGCAGTGGTGCAGATCCGCGGTCAGGGTTCCATGAGCTATGGTACACTGCCTCTTTACGTAATTGATGGTGTGCCATTCAGCGCCTACACCGGCGGCTATCCACCTTCCGATAATCTTAACACTTATGGTGCCAGCGGTGCCAATGGCGGTATCAGTCCTTTCAGTATGATCAACCCGGATGATATTGAGCGTATAGATGTATTGAAAGATGCAGACGCAACGGCTATCTATGGCGCAAGGGGCGCCAACGGCGTAATCCTCATTACCACTAAAAAAGGTAAAACCGGAAAAACAAGGATTAACGCTAACGTATATACGGGAACAGGAAAGGTATCACGGTTTATTCCCATGATGAATACACAGCAATACCTGGATCTGAGAAAAGAAGCGTTCAAAAATGACGGCCTTACTCCTACTACAGCCAATGCACCGGAACTCACCGTCTGGGATCAGACAGCGTATACCGACTGGCAACGTTTCCTCGCAGGAGGTACCGCTCACAGCACAGATGCACAGGCTTCCATATCAGGTGGAGATACCCACACTCACTTCCTGCTCAGTGGCGGATATCATAAGGAAACTACGGTGTATCCCGGTAACTTCAACGATCAGCGAATCACCGGACGTCTCTCCGCCGATCACACATCTTCCAACAATAAATTCTATGCGGCTGTTACTGCTAATTATTCAAACGACAAAACCATACTGCCGGTAGCGGACATGATAGCCATGTACAACCTGCCTCCCAATATGCCTTTGTATGATAAAGATGGTAAACTGGTATGGTCGCAGGGATTCAACAATCCCATAGCGTTGCTGCAACGCAAGTATAACGGCAACACCGGTAACTTCATGGCCAACGGCAATTTGCGTTACACCATCATCAAAAACCTGAACTTCAAAGTAAACCTGGGCTTTACGAACACACAGCTGGATCAGAATGCAGGACTGCCGGCATCTACACAGAATCCGGTCAACAACCCCACTACTTCTGCCACCTTCGCCAATGGCAAAACACAGAACTATATTGTGGAACCTACACTGGATTACAGCTATGGTATGAAGAACGGGCGGCTCAATCTGATGGTAGGTGGTACTTACCAGAGAAGCCTGTCGACCAGCATGAGCATCAGCGGTCAGAACTACAGCAACGAAGCACTGATTGGCTCACTGACCGGCGCCGGATTGATTACGCTTAATTCCAGCAATTACTTCGATTATAAATATGCCTCTTTATTCGGCCGCGTGAATTACAGCTATCTGGAAAAATACCTGCTGAATGTTACCTTTCGCAGGGATGCTTCTTCCAGGTTCGGTCCTGATAATATTTTCGGAAACTTCGGCGCTGTAGGCGCTGCCTGGATCTTCAGCCAGGAGCCGTTTATAGAAAACAATTTTCCATGGCTGAACATGGGTAAGCTAAGAGCCAGTTATGGTACCACCGGTAACGACCAGATATCTAACTATATCTATCTCCCATTGCTTTCATCAGCAGGTACCTATCAGGGGCAATCGGCCCTTTACCGCGCCACACTTCCCAATCCCGGGGTGAAGTGGGAAACCACCCGTAAACTGGAATTTGCGCTGGAACTGGCTATACTGAATGGCCGCTTCCAGTTCACAGGTGATTACTACCGTAACCGTTCCGCTGATCAGCTGCTCTCCGCCGCATTGCCCACCCAATCCGGCTACAACAGCTACACCGTTAACATGCCTGCGCTGGTGCAGAACTCGGGTGTGGAACTGGAATTGACCACGGCTAACATCCGTTCCCGGCACTTCTCCTGGAACACTTCCTTCAACATCACCTTTCCCCGGAATAAACTGGTGGAATTCCCGGGCATCGAAAAATCGTTCTATGCCAGCAGTTATCTCGTAGGGCAACCGATAGACCTGGTGAGAAGGTATGTGTATAACGGCTACGATCCGGCAACAGGTATACCGCAGTATGAGGATCTGAACAAGGATGGCGTGATCGACTTTAACAACGACAGGAAAATCATTTCGCCGGGAACACCTTATTTTGGCGGGCTAAACAACACATTCACCTGGCGGAACTGGGATTTTAGTTTCTTCTTCCAGTTCAATCATCGCAAAGGCGTCACTAATAATTTCAGCATACCAATAGGCAGCAGCAGAAGTAATCAGAATACTTCACTGCTCGACAGATGGAGGCAACCGGGCGATGTAGCTGCCTACCCTGCTGCCACCTCCACCTCTGGCACCCCTATCTACAACGGCTATACGCCGTATTACAGTTCTACTGCAATATGGGGCGACGCCAGTTACCTGAAGCTACGGTCGTTGAGCCTGGCGTATACCCTGCCGGCTTCATGGACGGCTAAAATGAAACTCAGCAACCTGAAGTTGTATGCAGAAGGCCAGAACCTGTTCACCTGGGCGAAGAATAAATATATCTACGACCCTGAAACGAGCACGCCCGGCGGCGCACCCGGATTGGGCACCGGGGCTATAGCCATGCCACCGCTGCGGACAATTGTATTTGGTATCAATTGCTCATTCTAAAAACGGATCCTTATGTTACATCTCTCTATAAATAAAAAAATAATAACGGCTTTACTATTAACAGGAAGCATATTTACTTCCTGCAGGAAACTGGTAGAAATAGGCCCTCCTGTTACCCAGGTAGGACTGGATCAGAGCTTCGCATCAGATGCCACTGCCAGCAGTGCCGTGCTGGGTATCTATAACAACAGTTATACCCGTAGTGGGTTATTTCCCATGAGTGAGCTGCCCGGCATTTCTGCGAACGAATTGCAGAATAATGTGCCCGGTCCTTCATATGATGAGTTTAAAAGTAACAGTATTACCGTTACCAATGGCCTTGTAGCCAATACGCTATGGTATGGTAACTATGCAGTACTCGCGCAGGCCAATGCCATGCTGGCCGGCATCACGAAAAGCAATACCCTGTCGGCTTCCGTCAAAAGCCAGCTGACAGGTGAAATCAAAACATGGCGTGCCTTCATGCTCTTTCAGCTGGTCAACTACTTTGGTGATGTGCCCATGCCACTGACGGACGATCCTATTGCCAACGCAACGCTGGCCAGAACACCGGCGGCGCAGGTGTGGCAACAGATCATCAAAGATCTGACCGATGCACAGGGCCTGCTTACAGACAGCTATCCGGCTACACTGCGAACAAGGATCAACCGCCAGGCGGCGAATGCGCTGCTGGCAAGGGCTTACCTGTATACCCAAAACTGGCAGCAGGCGGAAACAACCGCCGGTGCAGTAATAGGATCGGGTGTATACAGCCTGAACCGGGATCTGAATGCAACCTTCACCAACACCAGCAGCGAAGTAATCTGGCAGCTGGCTACCTTAACCGGTCTTTCTATTTATACCACCAATACCGACCCTAATGGAGGCAGCTACGCTGCCGCTACAGGTACAGTGCCGGCAGTAACGTTAACGGATACACTCTATAACAGTCTTGAAGCAGGCGATCTGCGCAAAACTGCCTGGGTGGCTCCCACAGTAATCGGCGGCACTAACTATAAAGTGATCACCAAATACAAGCTGCGGGTGCTGGCAGCCGGTACCACCAACGGTAATGAATACAACGTAATGCTCCGCCTGGCAGAACAGTACCTCATACGTGCAGAAGCCCGCGCACAGCTGGGGAATCTGGGCGGCGCCGTTGCGGATGTAGACAGTATCCGTAAACGGGCAGGCCTGCCCTTGCTGGATAATAATATATCCAAACCGGATCTGTTGCTGGCCGTTGAAAAAGAAAGAGCGGCAGAGTTGTTTGGAGAATGGGGACACCGGTGGTTCGATCTCAAACGTACACCTGGCATCATCAACGCCGGCAAAACCCGCGCAGATGATGTACTGGGAGGCATGCGCCCTGCAACGTGGAAAAGTACGGCTATCCTTTATCCTATTCCGGATGCACAACGGGTAGCTAATCCTGCATTGACACAAAACCCTGGATATACGAATTAATTACCAACGTTAAAAACCAACAAATGAAAAAACTGATCCCCGTATTTCTCGGTTGCGGCCTGCTTGCCAACACCGGGAAAGTTCAAGCCCAGAAAAATATCTCACAAGACTCGCTGATAAAGTATTACGATCGGCTGGTGAAAGGAGATGAAAAAGACCATAGTTTGCTCGAAACAAAAATGTATTCGTTGCTGAAAAGCAAAAAAGAAACCGACTGGCGCACAGCAGGGAGATATTTTTATCAGCTGAAGAAAGGCAATGTATCTGATTCGGTTTTTGCAGCAGCAGCGAAGAAATTCCCTATAGGCATCACCGTTAGAGATAAGCAGGTAGAGCCGATATACAATGAAAAGGATCCTGTTAAAAAGGAAACAATGTATAAAGAATGGGTAAAAAAATTCCCGCCCCGCAAATTCGGCAACGACAGGATTATATATGATTATGCCAGAAATTCTGTTGGCACTGCCTATGCCCAGGCCGATAATGTGGCTAAAGCTGTTGAATATGCTAACAGCATTGAATCCCCTTTCTGGAAAGGACAGGGATGGGCGGGAACTGCAGGTGTACTGATCAGAAAGGGGCATGTGGCTGAAGCGAAACCATTGCTGAGAAAAGCGATAGAAGATGCGTATGAATTCAGGACCACCCGTAAAAACGAAACGGGCGCCGGATTTGCCGCTATCGGCTACCCCGGCTACCTGAGCACTTATGCCCAATGCCTGTACGACAACAAAGAGTATGACTCTGCATTAGTTTATATCCACCGGGCATTGGCTGCAGAAACCCCACCGAACCCGGTCGTAAGCATGATGTACGCCCGGACGTTGATCGCAAAAGGCGATTACCCGGAAGCATTCAACCGCCTGAGCGATGTGGCTGCCCGCGGCATGCTGAACAACGACAGTAAAGCCTTACTGGCCACCGCTTACAGCAAGGTAAGAGGCAATAACGGATTCGACGCTTACGTTGATTCACTGAAAGGTGGCCTGGATGAAAAGGTGCGCGAGGAAATGGCCAAACAAATCATTAACGTACCAGCCTCAGATTTTGTACTGAAAGATGTGGATGGGAAAAGCGTTTCTCTTTCTTCGCTCAAAGGGAAAACGGTAGTACTGGATTTCTGGGCCACCTGGTGCGGCCCCTGCAAGGCCTCTTTCCCTGCGATGAAGAAGGCGCTCGAAAAATACAAATCAGATCCCAACGTAGTATTTCTCTTCATACATACCTGGGAGAAGGATGCCGATGCCGCAGAAAGTGCAAAAAGTTTTGTGACTAAAAACAATTACCCTTTTGAAGTGCTGATGGACCTGAAAGATCCGGCTACCGGCGTAAACAAAGTAGTAGATAGTTACGGCGTGAAAGGAATACCTACCAAGTTTGTGATCGACAAACGCGGTAATATCCGTTTCCGGTTCACCGGTTTCACCGGGGGCGAAGATGCAGCAGTAGCGGAAGTAGCAGCTATGATATCGCTGGCAGAAAAAAATTGATGATGTCTGATATACAATGGCGTTGTTGCAATAGCAACAGCGCCATTATTGTTATTTATCGAGCCACTGTTTGAACAACGGCACTTTCTCTTTACTCACCAGCACTTCCCTTTCCGGATCCCGTTTCAGCTGAATTTTAAGTTTCCCGTTAAAATAATTGTAAATACTGTCGATACTGTTGACGTTGATAATATGCTGACGGTTGGCACGGAAGAATTGATTAGGATGCAGTTGCTCTTCCAGGTCGTCCATCGTGAGGGTAACAGCTACCTGGCTACTATCTCTCAACACCAGGTAAGTGACATTATTAGCGTAGTAAATAAAATCCACATCATCCGCCAGTACGGTTTTGTAACCGTCGCGGAAAGGCAGCATGAAGCGGGTACGGTAGCTGATTTCTTTCTGCTTCAGCAGTTCCAGCATCTGCTGTACCATATCCAGGTTGTCGGGCTTAGCGGTCAGTTCGCAGACCTTGTCCAGCGCCAGGCGCAGATCGTCTTTCTCTACCGGCTTCAACAGGTAATCCAGGCTGTTCACTTTAAAAGCACGGATGGCATATTCGTCGTAAGCCGTGGTGAAGATAACGGGGCAATCCAGTTTCACCTGCTGAAATATATCGAACGACAATCCATCTGCAAGACGTATATCCATTAACGTTACATCTGGGTGCGGATTGGATTTAAACCAGGCAACACTGGCAGTAACAGTATCCAGCACGGCAGCAATATCTATGTCCGGATGTATATCCAGCAGCAGGTTTTTAAGGCGGTTAGCGTTATGTTTTTCATCTTCAATGATCACTACTCTCATACTGTTCTGTTTTAAATATCAAGTAACGGTAACATTACTATAAAATGGTTGTTTTCTTCTTTCACGATGGTAGTAAGTTCCGATAACAGCAGATAACGGTTGCGGATATTTTCCAGTCCCAGCCTGGAAGAAGGCAGGGTATTGGGGATGCGCTGCAGGTTATTACTTACTACCAGTTGTTTATCGCCATCGCTGCAGATGCGGATGTGCAAAGGTTGTTCACCGGACGCCACGTTATGTTTGATCGCATTTTCTATCAGCAATTGCAGGGTGATGGGTGGAATACCACGGGCGGAAATATCGTCTGTTACGTCTATGCTGATATCCACGTTGTCGCCATGTCTTATTTTAATCAGGTAGATGTAGGCTTGTATAAACTTCAGTTCTTCTTTGAGGCTGATGATATCGTTATTGAGGTTCAGTATCATATAGCGATATACGCGGGCAAGGTTTTCCAGGAAGGACATGGCCAGGTCCTTATCTTCCTCAATCAATGCCGATAGTGTACTGAAATTATTGAACATAAAATGTGGATCCAGTTGCAGTTTCAGTGATTGTAACTGGGCCTGCATGGCTACCTGCTTCAGCTCTGCCGCTTTGAGTTTCAGGTCGGCCGCTTCCAGCATGGAAGTTTTCCATCGCTGCAGGAAGAAGTTCCCGGTATGTACAGCGCTGATGAGGATGGAAAGCATGACGCAAACAAACACGAACTGCCATTGATCGAGCTTTTCCAGTGTAGTAGCCGGTTTGTCGGGCGGCGGCCCAAAGATGAGTGTTAGTATGAGATAAAGAATACCCAATAATATGAATACAGAGATGATTTGATAACAGAGCTGTACAATAAAACGCCTGACGGGCCATTTCTCCCAGGGCATTACCGTATCCAGCCAGCGGGCCGATATAAGGCTTGTTTCGGTGATGGCCCAGCACGTGATCATAATGATCAGGTTTTCTGTAAGAATCTTATCCCAGGTAGCGCTCAGGATTTCATTCCAGTAGGAGCTATAGGGATTAACCACGTAGGATAACAGGTAATACAGGATGAATATCATCGGGATAATAAATATCCTGTAGTACCTGTTAAAGATCTTTTGCTGTGACGTTTTGATATTGCTCTTCAGTATCTGCATTTAAAGGAAATGTATATCTGTCCCTAAAAATAACTAAATCGGGCTTATTTCCATCCTCCGCCGAGGCTCCTGTAGAGGTCTACGGCAGCGCCGAGGCGGTCGCGCTGTAAGGTGGCCAGATCCAGTTCAGCTTGTAATACATTTCCCTGTGCAGTGATCACTTCCAGATAAGTGGCCATACCACTTTGAAACAGCAGGCCGGCATCGCGGGTAGCACTTTGCAGCTGTTGCACCCGCTCCAGTGTCAGATCATGCTGGGCTTTCAGCCTGTCTATTTTCACCAGCGCATCAGACACCTCTCCTACGGCGGTAATCACCTGTTTTCTGAATTCGAGTGTTGATTTATCCCTTTCTATTTTCGCGGTTTCCCAATCTGTTTTGAGTCTTCTGCGCTGAAAGATGGGTTGTGTGATGCTGCCGCCTACTGTTTCAAAGAGGCTGCCAGGTATATTGAACCAATTGCCTGCTTTAAATGCGTTAACACCCGCGGTGGCCGTGATATTCAGGGCCGGATACATGGCTGCCTGTGCGGCGCCGGCTTTGGCATTAGCCACCTTCACTGCCAGTTCCGCGGCATGTACATCCGGGCGCTGTGCCAGGATGGAAGCAGGTACACCGGCTGCCAGGGTGGAATCCGGCTGGGTATCAGTTAACCGGGCGTTGCGGATAATAGCGCCGGGCATCTCGCCGGTGAGCAGCTGCAGGGCGTTTTCCTGGGCGCTGATCATCTGTTCTATCTTCGGCACCAATGCGGCTGCCACCTGTCGCTGGGCACGGGTTTGCTCTATTGCCAGGTTGTTGATCTGACCGGAGGTGAATTGCAGCGACATCATTTGCAGGGTGCTGTCGTTGAGCGCGAGGTTCTTCAACGCGATCTCCTTTTGTGCATCCAGCATCAACAGGCTGTAATACCCTTGTGCCACATCATTAACGATCCTCGTTTGCACTGCTTTTGATGCTTCTGTGCTTTGCAGATAGGTTGCCAACGCTGCTTCTTTAAGCCGGCTGATCTTTCCCCAGGCAATCACCTCCCAGGTCAGTCCCAGGTTGGCGTTATAGTCGTCCATGTATTTAGTGCCCATAAACTGTTGAGACAACGAACCATTCAAACTGTTTTTGGAAGGCCAGTTACGGTTTGCCTGTACCTGTAATTGCAGCTCCGGCAGAGCGCCCAGGCGGGCGGCTTTCGCCGCCTGCTCTGCAACGCTCACATTTTTCACAGCCACCTGCAAATCTAAATTCTTTGCAATGGCACTATCAATCAGGGTGCGTAAAACCGGATCAGTGAAAAATGTTCTTACAGACAACATTCCTACGTTACTTGTATCTGCCGCTGGTGTTTTGTCGCCCCTGTACTTTGCAGGTATCGCCACCGACGGCCGGGTAAAATCTTTTCCTACCCTGCAGGCAGTAAATACGCTGAAAAACAGCGCCACTGTCGGAAGAAAAGAGGATATCTTATTCATAATAATCACTTTTGCCTTAAGCTGTTAGCTATGCACTACAGCTGGTTCTTTTTCTGGTGTTGCTAATACGGATATTTTCTTACCGGATATTTTTTCCTGCAGGTATTGGAAGACGACGAACAATACCGGGATGATGAATACACCCAATATTACTCCCGACAACATACCTCCGGCGGTGCTGATGCTGATAGAGTGGTTACCCTGCGCCGACGGGCCCTTTACGGTCATCAGCGGAATGAGCCCTGCCACGAATGCGAGCGAGGTCATGATGATAGGCCTCAACCTCAGCCGGGCTGCTTCCAGGGCGGACGACAACAGGGTTTTACCTGCGCGGCGCCGTTGCACGGCAAATTCCACAATCAGGATGGCGTTTTTCGCCAGCAAACCTATCAGCATCACCAATCCTACCTGCACGTATATATTATTTTCAATACCGGCCAGCGCGATCGCTCCAAACACGCCGAATATACCCGTGGGAATCGACAACAACACAGCCAGTGGCAGTATATAGCTTTCATACTGTGCGGCCAGCAGGAAGTATACGAAGATCAGGGCCAGCGCAAAAATCAGTACCATCTGGTTGCCGGAATTCTTTTCTTCCCGGCTCAGACCTGTCCACTCGAAGCTATACCCCGCAGGCAGTTTCTCTGCTGCCAGCTTTTCAACAGCCTGTATAGCCTGACCAGTACTGATTCCCGGTTTGGGCATGGCATTTACGGTGATGGAGTTGAACAGGTTGTAACGGTTCATCATTTCCGGGCCATATACTTTCTTCAGTGTTATAATGCTGTTAGCCGGTACCATTTCTCCTTTGTCGTTCTTCACAAATACTCCTTCGAGGCTTGTTGGTGTGTTACGTGCTTCCGGTGTAGCCTGCACCATTACACGGTAGTATTTACCAAAGCGGTTGAAGTCGGACGCCTGATTACTTCCATAATACGTTTGTACCGTCATCATCAGGTCGCTCACGCTCACGCCCAGCTGTTTCGCTTTCACTGCATCCACCACGATCCCATATTGCGGGAAATCGGCTTTAAACATCGTAAATGCCACGCCTATCTCCTTCGTTTGCATCATTTCACCGATGAAGCGGTTGGCCGTTTCGCTGAACTTCTCCACAGGGCCACCAGTGCGGTCCTGCAATACCAGCTCCAGACCGTTGAAGGTACCGAAACCGGGTACGGTCGGGAAGGTGAACACGCTGAAAGTTCCTTCGTTAATAGCGCCCAGTTTGGCCGTCATCATTTCCACTACTTCATTGATATTTTCATGACGTTCTTTGATGGGCTTCAGCTTCATAAATCCCATCGCATATGCAGGGCTTGCCCCATTACTCAGGATATTATAACCAGAAATAGTAGTGGCAGACGATACCATCGGCATGCTTTTCAGCATGCTATCTGCTTTTTTCAGCACGTCCGTAGTACGATCCAAACCGGCTCCCGGCGGGAGCGAGAGGGAAAACGCCACGAAGCTGTCGTCTTCGTTGGGAATAAAACCCTTTGGCGTGGATCTCATCAGCCACATGGTAGCAAATAGCACTACTGCCAGTGCACCGAGGCTCAGCCATTTATGTTTCACCAGGAACTGTACCCCACGGCCGTATTTTGTGGTCATGGCATTAAAGCCAGTGTTGAAAGCGGTAAAAAATCTTTTTCCAAAACCACCTGCTTTTTGCTTGTTCTCTCCTCCTTCTCCGGCGTGCGTATTTTTCAGGAACAGCGCACAAAGAGCAGGACTGAGCGTCAGCGCATTCAATGCCGAGATGAGGATGGCTACGGCCAGGGTAAATGCAAACTGGCGGTAGAATACGCCTGTCGGGCCTTCCATGAAGCCCACCGGCAGAAACACCGCTGTCATCACCAGTGTAATAGATATAATGGCGCCGGTGATCTCACTCATGGCCGACACGGTAGCAACCCTTGCAGGCAGATGCGATCGCTCCATTTTACTATGCACGGCTTCCACTACCACAATAGCATCATCTACCACAATACCAATCGCCAGCACCAGTGCAAACAAAGTGAGCATATTGATGGAGAAGCCCAGCATCTGCAGGAAAAAGAACGTTCCCACGAGCGACACTGGTACGGCAATCGCCGGGATCAGGGTGGAACGGAAGTCCTGCAGAAACAGGAACACGATCACAAACACCAGTATAAATGCTTCCACCAGCGTGTGTTTCACCTGATCAATAGAAGCATCCAGCTGCTCCTTGGTGCTCATGGTAACATGGTATTTCACGCCTTTAGGGAAAGATTTAGACGCATGGTCCATCACCTCTTTGATCGTTGTCTGAATAGCATTGGCATTAGAGCCGTTGGTCTGGAAGATGGCCATTGTAACGGCATCCTTCCCATCCAGGTGGTTATCGGTACTATAGCTGGCAGATCCAAGTTCCACCTTCGCCACATCCTTCAGGTACAACACAGTTCCATCGGGCGCCACACGGATCACGATTTTTTCGAACTGCTCCGGAGTATTAAATTTTCCGCTATAGTTGATAACATACGACAATGGTTCCTTAGATCCTTCTCCGAACTTACCAGGCGCAGCTTCCAGGCTCTGGTCGCGGATAGCGTTCATTACCTCTGCAGGCGTGATGCTGAAGGCCGTTAGTTTAGCGGGTTCCAGCCACACACGCATGGAGTAATCCTTCGCGCCGAAAATCTGGGCCTGACCAACGCCCGGGATACGTTTTATTTCGGGGATCACGTTGATCTTCGCATAGTTCTGCAGGAAGGCCTCATCGTATTTGTTCTTATCCTCGCTATAAACATCGAGGATCATGATCATACCACTCTGCTGCTTAGTGGTGGTGATACCAGCCTGCACTACTTCCGCCGGTAGCTGGCTGGTCACCTGTGCCACCCTGTTCTGAACGTTCACAGCTGCCTGATCAGGATTAGTACCGAGTTTAAAGAAAACGGTGATAGATGCACTACCATCGTTACTGGCGTTGGATTGTATGTAGGTCATGTTCTCCACCCCGTTTACCGCTTCTTCTATGGGCGTTACCACAGAACGGAGTACAGTAGCGGCGTTACCACCGGGAAATGAAGCGGATACCACCACACTTGGCGGAGCGATATCCGGGAACTGGGTGATGGGAAGGCGCGAGAGGCCCACCAATCCCAGGATCACCAGGATAATAGAAATTACGGTGGCCAATACCGGCCTTTGTATAATCTTTTTAAGCATAGCTCAATATCTTTTCGGGGAGATTTTTATTTTCCCTGTGAATACAGCGTGTCTTTGGCAGGTTTTATCACACTCCCTTCCACGAGGGTTTCAATGCCCGCAGTTACCACTTTGTCGCCCCGCTGCAAGCCTCTTTTTACAATGAAATTTGTACCGTCGCTGCCGGCCGTTTGTATGATCTGACGGGCTACCACGTTGCTGTCGCCCACCCGGTATACGTATCTTTTATTTTGCATTTCCAGCGTAGCAGCCTGAGGCACCAATACAGCGTTGGTATTGAGTTGTTCTACCCTCACTTTGCCGGTATTTCCGGATCTGAGTGTAGTGGCCGGGTTGGGGAAAGTAGCGCGCAGACTGATAGCGCCGGTGTTCCTGTTAAATTGTCCATCTACCATTTCTATACGTCCCTTATGTTCGTATAGCTCACCATTTGATAACACCAGTGTAACAGGGCGCATATGCTGCAACTGTTGTTGCAGTGTATTTCCTGAAGCACCCTGACTGAAATTCATGAAATCATTTTCACTCATGGAAAAATAAGCATACACCTGGCTGATATCCGATAAAGTAGTTAACGGAGTGGCATCACTTCTTCCTACAAGATTACCCACCCTTTTGGGAATACGGCCTATATAGCCGCTCACAGGGGCATGCACGGTAGTAAAACCCACATTGATCCGCGCCGCTGCGACTGCTGCTTTTGCCTGTTCCACATTGGCTTTGGCTGTTTGCAGGGCCGCATTGGCTGTTTTCAGTTGCATTTCAGCTACCACTTTATTGGCCACCAGTGGCCTGATCTTTTCTACCTCCAGCTCCGCTGTTGTTACCGCTGATTCTGCAGCATGCAAACTGGCTATATCTTTATTCAGCTGTTCAACATAAGGCCGGTCGTTGATCTTGAACAACGGTTGTCCTGCTTTCACCGCACTTCCTTCGTCCACGAAGATCTTTTCGATATACCCATCTACCTGCGGACGTACATCCACATTCTGACGGCCTTCCAGCTGTGCAGCATAATCGCTGGTAGTGACAGCTGTAGCAGTATCCAGTGTAATTACAGGGAGTTCTTTCGGAGCAACTGCCATAACACCCTCTTCAGTGCTGGCGCCGGCTTTGGACCCACAGCTATACAGGGCCACAACTGATAAGCCCGTCAGTAGTAATACAGACCATCTGTTTCTGTGGATTAAAATATTCATCATTGCCATTGGATATTTAGATGGCAAATGTCTGATGAAGCGGGAAGGGAAAGCGGGAGAAAATGGATGAAACGGAAATAAAGACTGATGAAACGGAAAAAGATCGGAATGAAATAAAGACCAACATTGGATCTTTTTTGGGCAGCTATTCTGTTTTTAAACTTTTCACAGGATTGGCAATGGCTGCTTTTACCACCTGTAAACAAATGGTGGCCATAGCAATGATGACAGCCACGAGGGCAGACCAAACAAAAACCCACCAGCTGATGCTGATCCGGTAAGCAAAATCTTCGAGCCATTTATGCATAAAAAACCAGGCAACCGGCACTGCTATTACAGCCGCGATCAGCACCAGTTTTAAGAAATCTGTTGAAAGCATCCACACGATGCCACTGACACTTGCTCCCAATACCTTGCGTATACCAATTTCTTTCACACGCTGCTCCGCCGCATAAATGGTAAGTCCCAACAATCCTAAAGCAGCGATGAAAATTGCAAGCAATGCAACGATGAGAAAAACGGTTTGCCTTATTTTATCTTCCCGATAAAGTAAATCCCATTGTTTATCAAGAAAACGATACTCGAAAACATTATCCGGGTCTACACTGCGCAGAATAGCACTCATTTTCGTTAGGGTGGCACTAACATCACCGCCTGCGAGCTTCACGGTAAAATAGTCGAAATTGTGAACAGGGTTTTTAGGCGCACCCAGCACCATTGGAGCAATCGACTCGTGTAACGATTGAAAATTAAAATCTTTCACGATGCCCACAACAGTGGCGGTAAAAGGCTTCTCAAGACCGGAACGATAATCACTTCCCGATCTTGCCGAGGGAATTGTTATTGTCTGATCCAGGGCATTAGTAATACCAAGCTGTTTCGCCGCGGTTTCATTAATAAGCACTGCAGCTGAATCTCCATTACCCGATGAATAAAAGTTTCTGCCCTTTAATAATTTGATATTATATGTAGAAAGAAATTGATCATCCACACCCAGGAAAAACATGTCTTTCCCATCTGCGGGGTTGCTGCCGTTGGTATTTACTTTTACAGAAGTAATAGTTTTCCAGTCGCCGGGAACCCTCGACGTGGCAGCAGCTGATTTAACGAGTGCCAGCTTTGTAAATTCATCTTTAATGGTGGCAGCAGCATGACGAATATCGCCGCTGTTGATAGCAACAACCACCGATTTTTCTTTATCAAATCCCATATCTTTATTATTTACATATTGCATTTGCTCGTAAATAATAATAGTGGCAGCAATAAGAACAATTGAAATCATAAACTGGAAAACCACCAGTGAGCGCCGCAAAGAAATGTTTCCCCGTCCTAATTTAACTTTGCTTTTCAATAACGATAAGGGATTAAGACCCGACTGAAATAAAGCAGGATAAAGACCCGCCAGTAAAGTAACAATCATTACAATCAACAAAACGCCGGTCCATATCCGGTAATCGGTATGTAAGTTAATGGTGAGGTGTTTTTCTGTAAATGAATTAAAAGCAGGCAGTAAAAGATTTACCAGCATCAACGAAAGAAGCGCGGAAAGCACTGTTACCAGCAGTGCTTCTGCCAAAAATTGTTTTATAAGCATTGCTCTTGAAGCTCCTGAAACTTTGCGCACGGCAATTTCCTTTCCCCTGTTTGTAAACCGCGCAGTAGAAAGGTTCATGTAATTGATGCAGGCAATGAAAATTATAAAGCAGGCAACGATCAGAAAAACATATATGTAAGAAATATTTCCTTTTTTGCCGGAATCACCTTCAATATCGTTCGAATAAAAATGTACATCTTTCAATGCCTGTAATTGCATATGGCTTTGAACACCGGCATCTGCTTTATGATTTGCAGCGATAAGATGATCCAGTTTGTTATTTAAAGCAGGGATATCGGTATTGTTGCTCACCAGGAAATAAGTCGCAAAAGCGCCGGAGGACCAGTCGTTCGAAAAAAACCCTTCTGCACCGGCATCTTTTTGAAAAGTAGCCTCCGATATCATCAGGTTAAATGAAATACTCGAATTGGCGGGAAAGTTTTTCAACACGCCTGTTACCCTGAAAGGCACACTATCCCACATCAATAACAATTTTCCGACTGCATTTGAGGTGCCAAAAAATTTCTTTGCTGATTCTTCGGTAATGATAACAGTATGCGGCGCTGTTAACGCTGTGCTTCGGTCGCCGTATAACAAAGGGAAACTAAAAACGCTCAGGATACCGGCATTGCCTGCTATCAAATCTTCGTAGAAAATATTTGTTCTGTTATCGCTGGGTTTAACATTAGCACGATTATAGGTGGAAATACGTGCCACATCCTTTATTCCGGGAATATCAGTTTTGGCTCTGGCAGAAACCTGGAGGCCTGCGCCAGCTCTATTGGTAGTATTACCTGCTGCATCTGTTTTTCTTTCAACTACCCGGTAAATGTTATCAACATGTTTATGCAGGCGGTCAAAAGTAAGTTCATCAAAAATGAACAATGCAATCAGTATAAAACTTGTTAAGCCAATGGTTAAACCAATGACGTTTATGAAAGAAAAGGTTTTATGCTTCCACAAATTGCGAACAGCCGTTTTGAAATAATTTCTGAACATAGGATTTGTTTTGTCGCGCTTCCAAATCTACCCATTGCTGCTCACAAGTGATTATCTTCTTTCATCTCTTAGTGGCATTCTCCACACTCGACGGCTAATAGTGAGAAACATGCCATTTAATTTTTATTTTGAGGTTCAATATTTTACAAAGAGAAAATAGATAAAAGTGTTCATTTTCGTACAGTGAAGTGACTCAATTTGATACAATGTCTCATTCCTGATCATTATCGCCTGCTTCCGGCCACTGAAAACGGATACTCCCCGGCCTGCCGCCATCTTCCAGATTGCCTAATGTCCGGTGATCGGTGGCGGTAGTAGTAAGCCACAGTGTATTCACCTGCCGCATCACCTGTACATTCAGGCCAAACTGCTCTGCAAAATCGCGTTCTACTTCTGCTGCGGTACGGTTAGGCCCTATATCTATCCATCCGAAGCTGTGAATCATGCGGATTTTTTCGATGGGCATATCAGGCATCACCCGGTCTTCCTTCGGAGAACAGGCTCCCAGCTTATGAGGCCGGTGAAAGAACTCCAGTCGCAGGTGGGGATATAAACGATGGAACGTTTGCTGGATTTCATTTACCAATGCTTCTTCGCTGATATAGATTTTCATGACCGGGGGTATTTGTTACTACAATATTACCGTAACAACTTCCCCCCGCCCATGAGATCTGTCAGCCCGTTATATGATATTAATCATACCAATGCCTTATCCTTTTTCTTCTTTCAGGAAGGTGCCATCACTGTTGAAGATGACATCTTTCCCGTTTACTTCCACTTCATAATTTACTTCCCCGCCAGCCTTTTGTATTTTTGCCGTTTCTTTTATTTTCCCGTTTTTGTAGTGGGAAGATATGTATTCCGCGGCCTGTTTCGGCAGCTCGGTTTTAGGGATAGCAGATTCGGTTTCAAGCCATTTACCGGATGCGTCGAATACCGCTGATACATGCTGGTTGTTTTCTTTGAATCCGGCTTCGTAATTACCTTTTTCCAGTTCCCATTTTACATTGGCAGCAGTTGGGAATTGCTTGGCTAATGCAGCTTTTACAGCGGCAGGCACATTTACTTTTTGTGCAGATGCTGCTATGCTACATAACAGGGATGCTGCGATTAAATAGTGTTTCATGATATAAATTTTCACCGAATTTAAAATGGGATTCTGTTGGCATTCTGTATAAGGGAAGGCAGGAAGCTCTGGCCCAAAATCTTTTTTTTCCTGCTGACATAGGGCTGTCACTTCCCCTCTCTAGTTTTACACCTGTAAACAAACAACACTACTTTAAATCACTTTACTATGAATACACTACGTGGCTTTGCTACTGTTTCTTTCTTCGCTGCCGACCATGAGGCTGCCAAAAAATGGTATACTTCATTCCTGGGCATTCCTCCTTATTTTGAAGTACCGGGATATGCAGAATTCCGCGTCGGGGACTATCAGCACGAACTGGGCCTGATCGATGCCAGCTATAAACCGGCAGGCGCCTCCGGAAATACCGGTGGAGCCATGATCTACTGGCATGTGGATGATGTGAATGCCACGCTCGATACCCTGCTTGGCATGGGCGCTGCACTATTTGAAAAGGTGACTGACCGCGGCCATGGCTTTGTGACAGCCTCCGTGCTGGATCCTTTCGGAAACATACTGGGTATTATGTATAACCCTCATTACCTGGAAATACTGGAAAACAGGAAACAGTGATCAGAATGTTACGAGCCGGTCGCCCTTTCGCAGCCAGGTATCTTTTACTGCACCGGTACCCTCGAAGCGGTACTGCAGGCCTACAATATCCGTAGGCGGATGGGTGGTGTTCACTTCACAGGCAGTAACACCATTGACAAGGAATCGCACATGGCGGTTGTGTGCTTCTATCCTCAGGGTTACCCATTGGTCCAGGTCGCAGCCAAAGCGGGAGAGATCGCTTTTTTTACTGTTAACATAAGTGCCTGCTACCCACATCGTGATATCACCCACACAGCCTTTTGCACAAAGCGGCACCATGAAAACGTCGTTTTTGCATAGCAACAGTACACTCACATGCTGGCAGGCAGCAGCGCCCTGGTGAAAGCCACTTTTCAGCGTGGTTTCGAATGTGAAATCGTCGTTTTTGAAATCGCCCAGATCCTGTACGTTATAAATCCGCAACGCCGGTGGCGCCGGCAGCAGGGGAATGTTGTAATGCGATAGCAACGCTTCACTAACATCCACGAAGCTGTCTTTCAATACCTCGTCGCTTTTAAAATAAACGGGGCTGGTGTTTTTATTCAGTACCATCGCCAGCCATCCGCCGGAACTGATCATCAGGTCGTGCTCTTTAACGATTTGTTTATTAATGATCAGCTTGGCCCTGAAATAACCAGGCTCATAGTAAATAGAAGAATATGTTTTTTCATCACGGGAGACAGGCATTTTGCGGCTTACGTCCCACGACTGGGATATAAACACAGAGTCGTTGCTGCCGGCCGCAGCTGCATCATAATTAAAGATGACGGAATTAGGCACTCCGTTCGTTTTTATCTTGTTGCTGCTGAATTGGAAGGCAGCGATGTTCAATGGTATGCCTGGTTTACCGTTGGATAGTAATACCAGGTAGAAGATGCCCAGTAGCGGGATTAAAGCCAGCAGCCAGTATTTCCATGAACTACGCTTCAGAAGGGCAGGTACGGTGCCCTGACTTTCCGGGGCCGGTTCATGGAATACCGGCGCCTGTATAGTTGTTGCAGCAACAGCCGATAAGGGAGTCTGCTGCAGCTTAAATGTCCGCCAATCGGTATAGCCGGCGAACTGCGCCAACGCATTCAACGTGGTAGTGGCGGGTATGTTGTTATACTTCACCTTTCCCCAGAGGCGTTTCAGGGTGGTTACGCTCAGGGTCACACCTGTTGCTTCTGCTATGGCATCACTCACTTTTTCGAAATCGTAACTGGTCCATTCACTGCCCGGCCCCCGGTTTAACCGGACTTCAGCCAGCGCGAGGCACGTTTGTATATATTTTATTTCTGAATTGTTATCCATTGAATTACATATAAATAACTCCTTGTACAAATTTGAACAGACTTGACACCCGGATGTTCAGTAATCAATTTAGCGATTATTCAGTTTTGCCGTCAGATCCATTAAAATTAAAAATTCTGGTCATGACAAAAACGATTATCACTATTTTCTGCTGCCTTTTTTCGCTAGTATCGGTGGCGCAGAAAAAGCATTCCTCCAACACCGGAAAAGCAGCCGTTATACGGATACCTATGGAGGCTGCCGCCTGGGATTTTCAACCGAACACGGTCAGCTTCCTGGAGTACAAATCTACGCCGGCCCTTGAAGTAAATGGCCCGCGCGATACGGCCATACTAAAGAATTTCGACTTTGAGGATGGTACAATAGAGTACGACGTAGTACCCCGTGACAGGATGTTCACCTTATTTTTCTTCCGGCGTCAGAACCCGATGGAAACAGAATGTTTCTATTTCCGCAGCGGCGAATCGGGCAATGGAGATGCCGTGCAGTATACGCCCTATATTGGCGGCATTAACCTGTGGGATATGATGTACCAGTACCAGAGTGCCGCCTCTTTGTATATGGACCAATGGAATCATGTGAAGCTGGTGGTTTCCGGCAGGCAGTTACGTGTATACGTGAACGATAGCACGCATCCGGTGTTGCAGGTGCCTTACCTGGAGAGTGACAGTAAACATGGCACCCTGGGGTTCAACGGCAGGGCCATCGTTGCCAACCTCGTGGTAAAGCCCGGGCAAACAGAGGGACTCATTCCGCAGGAAGGCGTTGACATTACGGATAACGATCCCCGTTATCTGCGTAAATGGTTCCTCAGCGAACCGATATCGGTACCCGCCGATGTTGATTTCAGCAAGACATACATCCCTGGCAAAACCACCACCTGGAACACCATACAGGCTGAGCGAATGGGCCTCATTAATCTCACCCGGCGATTTGGTAAGAGTGATACCCGGCGGCTGGTGTGGCTGAAAACCAACATCCAAACGGATACCGCGCAGGTAAGGAAAATCAATATGGGTTTCAGCGACGATGTATGGGTATTACTGAATGGCAAGCTGGTGTATGTAGATAAAAATCAATACGGCTCGCCCATTGCAAAGGTCCCCGACGGACGCTGTACTGTTGATAACGCTACCTTTGAGCTACCGTTGAATAAAGGCGATAATGAGCTCCTGGTGGGCGTAGCCAACAATTTCTACGGATGGGGACTTATTATGCGATTCGATAAGAAGGAAAGGCTGAGCTACTAGCTGATAACAATAATTGGAGCGGAATAAAAATTCCGCTCCATTCTCAGATAACCATTAAGTACATCTGTTCATAATCCTCCCCCTCTAATAAGTTTCGTTATACAAGCTACACCATCTGCCTGCAACAGGTTTGACATTCACATGAATGTGGCCGCAGTGGCACATTATGTTGTATATTGAGATATGAAAAAAAATATCCGCGAGGATGAGCTGTCCGGGCCGGTTTACCGGATGAAATACAGCACTTTTGATGAAAAGGGGACTTGTCTGGGCTCACAACAATCGACTTACAACGCCAGGGGCGATCTTATAAAATGGGAAACATGGCTGAGCGACGGGCAGCCTGAAAAGATATTGCTTTATACTTTCGACAACAACGGCGTATTACGGGAAGAAACGCTTTCTCTTGCAAGCGGCAAGCCGGTTTACCACAACAACTATTATGAGAATGGCGCGCTGAGAGAAAGTATTTCCTATTACGAAAGCGGCACCTGGAAAACGCTGTACGACGAAAACGGAGAGGTGTTACAGGAGCTGGAAAACGACAAGCCGGTTTCCCTGGAAACAACAGATCCCTATAACGAACAATGGGACACCACTACCACCGTTGCAGAAGATGGCAGTAAAACGGAAAAAGTGTACTATTCCGCATATGGAGACCTGATGGATATTACAGTGAGAGCCTACAATCCCCGCCAGCAGCTGTTGGAGGAGACTGTATACAAAGGCACTGTTGCGCTCGGACAGGGCACAGCCGACAGCGTTAAAACATTCCGGTATGACGAACATGGCCAGCTAACGGAACAGATCTCCCGCAGAACCTGGAGTGACGGGACTCCTGCCCAAACCATCTTCCGTTATCATCATCAATATGATGAACGGCACAACTGGATTGAGAAAACTGAGATCATGAACAATCACGTGACGGGCTTTCAGGATAAAATACAGTTTATCCGCAGGCGTGAAATTGAATATCATCCGTAAAACCATGCAGCATGTTATCTAACCGACACCTGATTTTTATGGAAGTAGCCCACCAGAAAAGCTTTTCCAAAGCCAGCCAGGCACTGTTCATTTCCCAACCAGCGGTAAGCATGCACATCAAAGAACTGGAAGAACAATATAAAACCAAACTTTTCGAGCGTAAAGGGTTGCAGATCGAGCTGACCGAGGCCGGCCAGCTGCTTTATAACCGCCTGCTCACGGTCAGGCATATACAACAGGAAACTGAATTCGATATTTCCGTCATACACGACCAGCAACAGGCTACCGGTGTGCTGAACCTCGGCGCCAGCACCACCGCAGCACTGTACATCCTGCCCAAAGTAATGTCGGCATTCCACCGGGAATACCCGCTGGTAGATATCACACTGCTGAACCGGAACAGCGAAATCGTGCTACAGGCCCTGCTCGACAAGGAAATAAATATCGGTGTCACGGAAGAAAAAGGGCAACTCAGCAATATCACCTACCAACCATTCCTGAAAGATCATATAGTGGCCGTTTGCAGTAAGGATAACCCGCTGGCGCGCAAAAAAAACTATTCAGTAAAAGATATCCTGCAGATGCCGGTAGCCATCCGCGAGCGGGGCAGCGGTACCCTGGAAGCATTAAAAAAAGGGTTGCTGAAAAGCAGGATACGCCTGAACGATCTGAATATCAAAGTACGCCTGGGTGGTACAGAAGCGCTCAAGAACTTCCTGCTGGAATCTGCATGTGTAGGCTTTCTTTCCACACGCTCCATTGCAAAAGAGCTGCAACATGGAGAGCTTACGATCCTGCATTTCGACGGGCTGAAGATAGATCGCAGTTTCTATTTCATTCAGCGCAAAGGCGAAACCAGCGATCTGAACAAACGGTTTATCAAAATGGCCAGGGCTATTTATGAAACCTGATCTTTTATATTTTCAACCGGAAGCGTTTTTTCTGCTTCAGGAAGCACCAACACAACGCTCCACTCATGAATCCGCCAGCACGGCGGATTGTCTTCCTACCTCATAAGTATAACTTATGGGTTATAAGATTTTCATATAACGAGGATTATAAGGTAAAACATACTTTTGAGTCGTACTAAAACGCCGGTTTCATTATGAACATGCTTTTTTATTATGACGAATTATACAAGGCAGCTGTAGAACGTATCAACAAGCTGGTAGATGTTTCTGTGAATCAGAAAAACATGTTGATAGAGCGGCTAAAGAATCAGGCCCCATTTTTAAGCACTACTACAGAAGACATTGACCGGGTTGCCCAAAAGATGATGAATTCACTGGGTATGATACTCTGCCCTGATGCTGCTGCCGACCTGGCAGGCGGAAGCAAACTCCTGGAAATGGAGATGCAGCTGAATGGAGAGTAGCGTTGTTATATCTTCTTCCGGTAAATAATGGTAGCTGTAAAACCGCCGTGAGCTGCAATTTCTGTCATCAGCTCGCTCAATACTGCAATGGTGACAGGTTGACGGTTAAGTACGGAAATGTGCCTATGGCTATGTTGTAGATGCCGGCAAAGGTAAGGGTTGCTACCTGCATATCTCCTTCCTTAACACCTCTCCTTCTTTCATACCCCGGGTATTAAACTCAATAGTATTCATTCTCCGATCCCCGGAATAAATGCGGATCTCATAATCAGTATCCTTTTCAAGCGTAAGATTAATCTCTCTTCCCGGTTCCCCAACGAAACACCAGCCAATACCACGTTGCTTGTTATAAATATAAATACAGGCCCCGTTGAGAGATGGGCAAACCGTACCCGTGAACGGGATTACCAGTGCAGGAGTCATCTTCTGCAGCGTGTATGCTTCAGGTGTAGTAATACTGTAAATGTCATCGCTGCCCTTACCACCGGGGCGATTGGAAGCAAAATAGGTTCCACCGGGTGTTGTTACGAAATAGAAGTCATCGCCCGGTGAATTAACCGGGTAACGAAGATTTTCCGGAGTGGCCCATTGGCTGCGGCTACCGGTAGTACGGAAGATATCGAATCCTCCCATACCTATCCAGCCTTTGCTCGAAAAATAAAGCGTGCCATCAGGAGCCATTGTGGGAAACTCTTCTTCTTCGCTGGTATTGATGGATGGCCCGCAGTTCACGGGAGCGCCCCATTTGCCATCGGGTTGTTTTTCGCAATACCAGATATCCGTTGCGCCCTGCCCTCCCGGCATATCGGCCGCGAAATAAAGCACGTTACCATCATTGCTCAATGTGGCATGTCCCAGGGAATATTCATCCGGTTTGTTATAGGGAAATGCTGCCGGCTGACTCCATTTCCCGGAACTGTCTTTTTGCGAGGTATAGAGTTCCAGGCGCCGGTAGCCATATTTCACTTTATTGTCTTTCACTGCAGGGATACGTCGGTTGGGATTGGTCATGGTTACATAGGCAGTGCGATATGCTTTATCGAATGCTGCCGGCCCTACGTGGTAGCGCGACGAGTTAAATGCGGGAGAAAAATCGCTGATGAATACATCTCCATAAGCACTGGTATCACCTGTATAAAGATGCTGAAAGTCGCGGCGGGTGCGGCCATACAGATTTTTGTTATAGCGGCTGCCATCATCCAGCTGATGCCGGTAGAGAGAATCTGATACAAACACGATGGCTCCCGGGTAGGGGGTAGCGCCCCAATCAGCCCCGCCGGTGTTCAGTCTTTCTACATTACGGATAAAAACCGGCGTAGGTTGTTGCATCCACTCGGCAGCCATATCGCAGCCAGCTATTCTGTTAGCGGTTTTGGAGCTGTTGTTATAACGGGCATAGGCCGCTTTGGCGGCGGCATATTTGCCCTGTGATTTTAGCATATCGCCATAGTAAAGACTGGTTTCCGGCGGGGCATCTGTTTTATCGAGCAGGCGGGCATACCAGTTGGCCGCTGCTTCATATTGGTTAATATAGCGGTATGAATCGGCCAGGCGTTGCAGGATCAGCGTGGTGGTTTTGCTTTTCTGCTTCGCTGCTATGCGCTCATAAAGTGACGCGGCCCGTGCATAATCGTATTTATCGAATGCAATAGCAGCCTGTTTATCCAGTGATAACTGTTCCTGGGCGTTTGTGTATGTGAGTATGAAGAAGAATAGAATTACACCTGCATATTTTTTCATAGTATCTGTTTAAAATAACACCGCTGTTAGAAATATCTCGGACTAATCACCCTGTCCCTTCGTGTGGGGAAGAGGAAGCCAACGGATATTTCGTGAGATCCACTTTGGAAAGAAGCCATTTTATTGATGGTCAGATCGTAGGCATATCCTATTCTCAGCTGATTGGTGATATTGAACATGGCGATGATGCTGGCCGCATCCAACTGTTCCAGGGCGGGATCCAGGGCAGGTTTGCTCCAGAGTTTCACACCTGTTCTGTAAGAAGCGCCGGCCCATAGCCGGTCGGCAATAAGGAACATAGCGGTCAGGTCTACGTTGGTAGGCCCTTTAAAATCTTCTTTCACCAGTATGGAAGGTTTGAACTTCAGGTTCTCAGAGAAATTGAACACGGCCCCTGCATTCACATACAGGTGCTGGGTTTTCCGAATGGTCCGATACTGATACCCCTGCCAGTAATACCGGGAGGCATCGGTATACAGGGAGAAGAGGTCCATGACGGAGGCGCCGGCATAAAACCTGGAGGTATAGTAGTAAACACCGAAGCGGGCATCCGGTACCCAGGTTGAGGCCCTTCCGAGAGGAATAGCCGGGTCGTTGGCATCATTGTATTTCATGGCCTGGCCATCGAGGGCATACTGTGTTACGCCGGCCCCTACCCCAAGGCATAAACGCTTGTCGCCGTCGGCATTGAGCGGGATCCGGTAGGAATACATTCCATAAATAGAGGTAGCATCCTGGGGGCCGAGTTTATCGTACATGATCTGCATCCCGAGGCCAACCCGGTTATCTTTTGAGGCATTCAGCGCCCCATCTACAGACACGCCCCCTGTTTGAGGGCCGCCGGGAAAATTAACCCATTGTTTGCGGTAAACAGCATTCAGGAACAGGTCTTCCTTATAACCTGCATAGGCGGGATTTACACTCAGCATATTAAACACATACTGGCTGAATTGTAAATTTTGCTGGGCACTGGAAAGAAGCGGTTGTCCTGTTAACCCTGCCAGTATCAGGTACAGCGCCAATTTTGGTTTAAAATTCAAACCCATAGGAGATCTGTTAAAAATCATGAATATTTTTATCGCAGTGGTCAACACTATTCATACAGCTTTCTTTCACGACGTCTGAATATTGTTCTAATGTGCTATAAATGGCACCTGGGTGAGTAGGCCATTTTCATCCGGGATAATTAAGTTAGGAATACAAATCAACCATTGGATCCGGGTTCACGAACACAGTAAATCTGACAATCTTAATATAATGCTACCCCATCTTCTCTCCGATAAAAGCGGGCAGGGATCACGTAATGGGGCTATTCCCCGCCTTCATCAATATCTCAGGGAGATTATTTCAATCAGTAACAATAAATTTGTCTTTCTTGTTCATTTACAACCATAATTATTTGCTATAATCAGGCATCAGTTGTTGTAAAAACAAAAAAGGCAGCTCCGGATAGAAGCTGCCTTTTTATTTATCTGGTAATATTAAAGCAGGTATAATACCATTGCTACGATGGCGCCAATAAGTGTATTCAGGAAATTCACCGTATTGTTGCCTACAATTTTCTTTCGTTCCAGGGTAGCTCCCAGCAGGGAATCGGCTATATTTCCCAGTACTCCGCCTATGAACACCCAGATTACCAGTTCGTCCATTCCATAACAGATTCCGTATACCAGGGCCACTACGGCCGCAGCGCCGGCGCCCCATAAGGTACCTTCCAGGCTGATCACACCATCCAGCCCGCGGGTATCCGGCTTAAAGGTCAGGATATTGTAAGAACGGCGTCCATACAGGATTCCCATTTCCGACGACACCGTATCTGCGGCTGCCGACGCCAGCGCTGCACCCATCATCATCAGATACATACTTTCCAGATCAGGGTTCACGAAGGCCAGAACAGCCATAATGGTAGCTACGCCGCCATTGGCAAATACCTGTGCAGCATTTCTTTTTTCGGCATGTGGTTCTTTCAGATGTTTTTTGTGGGCGGTGGCACTCACGCCCAGCACAAAGAAGGTGGCCAACAGTACTGGTCCGCCGTAACCGGCGCAAAAACAGGCTATAAAAGCCATGAACACTGCCAGCAATGCGGCTGGTACAGTGAGTTTGCGTGTTTTGATGCAGGCAATCGCTACGACACTAAGCGTTACCAGCAACAGCAGCAATTCATAAAAAGAAGATAATTTCATAACAGGGCGCAAAACTATACAAATATCTTATTTGTTCTATTTAATGTATGGAGCTGCCTGCTCTTTCACCCAGGCATGGTGAGCGGCCCAGCTGTCCCATACCGACTGTCCCCATTTTTTCATGGCCGCATATAATCCGTCTTCTGTTGTGGCTTTCAATACTTCCTGCACCGTCACCGTTCCGGCCTGAACGGGCAAAGCGGGCGCTGTCCATGACTGCTTGGCTATAATGCTGTGAATATGCTGCACCTGCTTTCCGGTGTACCCGCATTCAAGCGTCAGATACAACCCTATCAGGGCATAGGCAGTGGTAATGCCGCGCGAAATGCCCCCTGAATGCTGTGCCCCATAAGCGTCGACCGCCAGCTGATGATGAAAATCGGGATCTCGGAAAGAAAAAGTACGACCGGATAACTCATTAAAAAGCTCCTGACATTCGCCGGAAGCATTGTACCGCTCAGAAGGGGCCAGCTGTTGCTCCGGTAAATGCAGCTTACAGCCTGGACAAATGATTTTATTGTCGCTCATAAAGAAAGATTAAACAAGAACAGCTATCAGTACCAATTCCGCAGTCTTACTTCAATATTTTTCTTACCCGCCTCGACAAGACTTTTAAATTTATTCACATCACTGAGCCCGCCTTTACCGCGGTAATGATAGGGATATACAATTTTCGGCTGGAATGCCAGCACGGCATCTGCCGCCTCGGTAACATCCATTGTATAAGGCAGGTTCATACATACAAACGCCACATCAATATTCTTTAGTGCCCTCATTTCAGGAATACCCTGGGTATCTCCTGAAATGTACAGGGTTTTACCGCCTGTTTTTATCACATAACCATTTCCACGGCCTTTGGTATGCATGGCATTTGCACTTTCCGGAAGGTTATACATGGGAATAGCTGTAAACGAAATACCTGATATTTCTTTGGTATCCCCATTCTTCATGATCACCAGCCTGTCCGCAGGTATATCCTTCAGCTTCTCCGCTACCACCGGAGGCACTATCACTATAGTAGCCGCTGTTTTCAGTGCACTGATCTCGGCCGGATCTGCGTGGTCGCCATGAATGTCGGTCACGACAATTATATCCGGGGCCGCCAGCCCTTTATAGCGCTCTTTACCTTCTGCCGTAGGATCTACATAAATTGTTTTGCCTGCAGTTGTCAGCACTAAAGTGGCATGCTCGATCGGTTGTATATTAAGATTTCCCCGGGAAGTTTTGATCACATCAGGTGCAACCCTTTGGGCTTCAGCACTGAACATGCCGAGGACGAGGGTAAGTACAAGAATAGTGTTTTTCATAAAAAAGGATTGAGAATGGAAAGATAAGGAAATAAAGAATTAGGAATTACAGATCAAAGCGAAGGCCTTCGCTTTGATCCGTAATTCCTAATTCCCCATTCGTAATTCTCTAATCCGCACTATTCCCCGAATACTTATCCAATAACTGCTCCAGCGCAGTCACCTTCTCAGGATACTCCTTTGCCAGGTTGGTACGCTCGCGAACATCCCATTCGAGGTTAAATAACTCAACGGTTTTTTCGCCGGTAGCTTTGTTGGCGATACGACGGAACTTCCAGTCGCCCACCCGGATGGCTTCCGGGATGCCGTTATTTACGTAGTAGATGGGCTGGTGCTGAATATGCTCTTTTTTACCGGTAAGCAGGTCGAGTACGGATTCTCCGTCGAGTGTTCTGCCGGCGGGCAGTGGCGCATTTACCCATTGAGCAATGGTGGGCAATACGTCCATACTGGTAAACGCATCGGGGATGGTTTTACCTCTTGGCACATGATTCTTCCAATACACAATAAAGGGTACACGATGGCCCCCTTCATAGGTTTCCCCTTTCTTACCACGGAAAATACCCGTGCTGCCTACATGCCAGGGTTTGGTAACACTGTCGCCTGCCATACGTGGTGGAAAATCGATCCACGGACCGTTATCGCTGCTGAAGAACAAAATGGTATTATCTGCCAGGCCCTGCTTTTCGAGCGCTTTCCAAAGCTCGGCCAGGTTGGTATCTATCTCCTCAATCACATCCCCATATAAACCACCGGGCGACTGCCCCCTGAATTTTTTAGAAGCAGCTACAGGCAGATGTGGCATATTATGCGCCAGGTACAGGAAAAATGGCTGACCTTTTTTCTGTTGCTGTATATACCTGATCGCTTCTTTCGTGTATAACTGCGTCAGCGAAGTATCAGCCGGATGGAAAATTTCCGGCGTTCTGTCGCGGTATATTTTCAATACGGTATCTGTGACTACATACGGATAACGGTAATCATGGCTGTACAGCAAACCAAAGTAATGATCAAAGCCCTGCGCTGTAGGGAAGTTATAAGGCTTGATATCTCCAAGATGCCATTTACCGATCATGCAGGTGTTGTATCCCACCGTTTTCAGCATTTCAGCAATCGTTACATCCTCATCGGGCAACCCTATTTTATAACCGGGAGGTATCGGGAAATTCAGCTGGGAACGGGTAGGATAACGCCCGGTCAACAGGCTGACCCTGGAAGGTGTGCAGGAAGGAGAAGTGACCATGTAGCCGGTCGACTTCACCCCTTCGCTGGCGATATGATCCAGGAATGGGGTGCGGATCTGCGGATTGCCATAGCAACTCAGATCGCTGTAGCCCATATCATCCGTGAGCACAAAGATGATATTGGGCCTTTGCTGTTGCGCCTGTGCGGCGGGAGCTGCACCAATGGCCAGCCCCGCCAGTAAACCAAAGATATATTGCTTCATAACGAGAAATTACCAGTTAGGATTTTGTGACAGATTCGGGTCCAGATCCCGTTCTTTCTGCGGAACCGGCCAGAGATAATGTCTTGATTTATCAAACGCCCGGTTAAATGATACTACCTGCACGGTTGTCAACTGCCCGTTATTGTTCCAGGTAATGCCATACACCGGTCCGTTCATGACATTCTCTGCGGTTTTCCACCGGCGTATATCATACAAATGCAATCCTTCAAAAGCCAGTTCCACGGTACGTTCATAACGAACCGCATCCCGCAGCTGTGCCTGTGTAAGCCCCGGCTGCAATGCCGGCATATTTACATCCGCTCGTTGCCGCACCGTATTGATGGCAGTATACACACTCTGATCCAACTGGTTCAGCTCTATTTTCGCCTCTGCATACGTAAGCAATACTTCTGCATAACGCAACAAAATCATATTGATACCACAGTTGGTTGGATTGGCATAGTCTTCCGGGTTGATGTATTTTTTCAGATTGTATCCGGTGGTAGATGCAATGTAAGTACTACCGATAGCATCTGCCGTACCGCTGTTGGGAGCCGGACGGAATGCAATGCCGGAAGGAAGTATATCACCCTCCACGAAGAGGCTGTAGCGTAGCCGTGGATCACGGTTATCGTAGGGATGATAAGGATCGAAGCCACTGCCCGGAGAATTGATATCCTTACCGTCTTTCGTCTGATACAGATCTGCCAGCGCCTTCGTGGGCACGTAGGTACTGTTGCCGTTCTTCTGGCTGTAAGGCGCCATCATGCTGAATACGTTGTTAGGCAGATTGTCTTTAATGAACTGCCTGTCGAGGATCACCTCCGGATTTCCTTCTGCTGCGTAGGAGAACAACTTCTGGTAGGTGCTGTACAACGTATAGCCAAGGCCGTTAACCTGGGTAGCCGCATCCACCGCCAGTTGATATCTGCCTGCGTAGAGGTCTGCACGGGCTTTCAGTGCCCAGGCTGCGCCTTTGGTTACGCGCCCCTTATCAGCGGCACTGTAACTGGCCGGCAGCAGCGATGCTGCATCTGTCAGCTCCTTATCAATGAAATCATAAATATCCTTTACCGGCGTGCGGGTCAGGACGCGCGACTGCTCCAGCGTAATGGAAGTTGTGACCAATGGTACATCCCCGAACTGCGCGGCCAGTTTGATGTATTGATAAGCCCGCAGCGTTTTGGCTTCTCCCTTAAACTGGTTAATAAGGGTGGTATTGGAAGATGTTACTTTGTCTACATTCTCCAGAAAATAATTACAGGCATGGATACCTTTGTAGGCATTCTTCCATTCGCCATACACTTTGGCACTCGACTGATCATACGTACCCAGTTCAATGTATGCCTGTACATCGAAATTCTGATTCGTATGACCGATGTCTGTTAACGCATCCATAGAGAGGATGTTCGTGGAATCGAGGTCGAGGTAAAGTGCATTGACAGCCAGCCTTGCATCTGCCTCCGATTTCCAGAACAGGTTCACCGACAAACGGTCTGTAGGTACGGTATCCAGCAGATCTTTACTGCAAGACGCCAGCAGCACTAACAGCAAGAGATAAACACTTATATTAATTGCCTTCATATTCATTCGTTTTTCGCACATTAAAACTGCAGATTAAGTCCAACTGTAAACAGGGAGGTTTGTGGATAATACACCGCTCTGCCCGATTCTGCCTCCGGATCGAGGTTCCACTCATTCAGTTTTGAAATAGTGAACAGGTTTGTAGCCGATACATATATCATTGATCTGCTGATGAGTGCTTTTTTACTGATATGTTCCGGCAGGTGGTATCCCAGCTGCACATTCTTCAGCCTTACATAAGAAGCGTCGATCACCAGTCTGTCGGATGTAGCCACATTGCGCAGATCGTACTTGATAGGACGTGGGAAACGGGCGTTGGTATGCTCAGGTGTCCAATAATTGCCGGCATAGATCTGATGTGTAAATCCTTCCTGGTTTCCCATTTCCGCCAGTGCGCCGGCGAGGCGGGTATCTACTTTGGCAGCCCCCTGTATGAGCAGGTTCAGTTCAAATCCCTTGTACTGGAAACCTGCATTCAGTCCGAAAGTATACTTGGGGAACGATATCCCGATATTGGTCATATCGTTGGCATCTATCTTTCCATCATTATTTCTGTCTACATACTTCACATCCCCGGGCTTGCTATTTGCGGCCAGTGTAGGATATTTACTGATTTCATCCTGGGTCTGAAACAGGCCGGCAGTCTGGTATCCCCAGAGGGTATTGATAGGCAGCCCTACTTTGATAATATAACGGGGATCTATATCCGAACCGGTGATATACGGACCGGTACCTTTGAGATCTGTTACTTTGTTTTCATTATAGCTGAAATTAGCGCCGATATTGTAGCGGAATGCGCCGGTGTTTTTGCTATTGTAGTTGATGTTGATCTCTACCCCTTTGTTCTCTACTGAACCGGCGTTCTGCGGAGGTGCGTTCAAACCCACGGTAGCGGGGATATCGAGGTTGAGCAGAATATCGGAGGTCAGTTTGCGATAGTAATCGGCCGTCACACTCAGGCGATGGTCCAGGAAAGCTGCATCCAGTCCCAGATCCAGCTGGGTAGTGCTTTCCCAGCCCAGGTTCGTATTTGCCAGTGTAGTTTGACGGTACCCCTGCACAGGCGCACCGTTGAAGGTATAGCTGGTAGCGGTGAGTGCATCGTAATAGCTGTAGAGGTCTACCGACTGGTTACCTGTTTTTCCGTAGGAGCCGCGAACCTTCAGATCGTTCACTACCGGCAGCAGCGGGCGGAAGAAACCTTCCTGTGAAACGCGCCATCCTGCGGAGAAGGAAGGAAAGAAGCTATATCGTTTGCTGCCGGCGAAGCGGGAAGATCCGTCGTAGCGCCCATTCACTTCCAGCAGGTATTTTTCAGCAAAGGCGTAGTTGATTCTGCCGAAATAAGAGCGCAGGCCATATTCCACATCACTGCCGGAATTGCTTTTAGTACCGTCGTTAGAGCCCTGTCCGATAGAGGTGATATCGTTGTTATAAAAACGCTCGCGGTAAGCGCTGAGAAAACTCTGGCGGTTGTCGATCTGGGAATAACCTGCCAGTGCTTTCAGGTTATGTTTACCGAAGTCGTGTTCGTAGGTAAGCAGGTTGTTCCAGGTATATTCTTTCAGCGAGTTGCGCACTTCCGTTAAACTATTATTTGCCACCGTTTTGGTGATGTTGGTATTTTTATCGGTGTTGGTGAACGAGTTGGTGAAGTTCTTTTGTTGTGTGAACATCAGACGGGCGCCGAACTGAGAAGAAAAGCGCAGTCCTTTCAGCAGTTCCACATCGCCTTTGACGCTACCGGTGAAGTAATCTATATTCTGCTTAGACAGCCCTCCTATTTCATCGAACATCAGTGGATTGTTGCCTTGGGTACTGAGGCCGTAGGTTCCATCGGGATACTTGGGTACTGCCCAGAGCGAGCCGTGGAGCATGGTATTGAAGGGAGCTACCGTAGGCGCCACGCTGTAGTTATTGCGATAGTTAAGATCGCCACCAAAGTGCAGCGTGGTTTTAGCCGGATTATAATCGGAATTCAGCCGCATTTCATTCAGCCTGCTGCTATAGTTTTCCACGATCCCCTGCTGATCCTGGTATCTTACACTCATTCTCGTTTTGATCACTTCATTACCTCCGGCAAGAGAGATGCTGTGATTTTGCTGCGGAGCTGTTTTGAGCATGGTGCTGAACCAGGTGTTGGGCATCGGGTATTTGTACCGGTCGGTGGCGTTCACGTACTGCTGGATAGATGCCTCTGTAAAGCGCGCCGGCACCGCTACACCAGCGTTGGTATAAGCTACCACCTGTTCGCGCATATACGATTCAATATCCATCATCCTGGGTTTGTTGATACTTTTCTGCCAGGCATAGTAGCCATTGTAGTTGACTGTAAGTTTACCGGCTTTGGCTCTTTTGGTGGTGATAAGTATAACCCCGTTGGTAGCGCGGGAACCATAAATAGCCGTAGAGGCAGCATCTTTCAGCACAGAAAGGGATTCGATATCATCGGGATTGATATCCTGCATGCGTTGTTCGATACCGTCTACAATTACCAGCGCGTCATTTTTGCCGAGGTCGTAGCCGCTGGTACTGCTGTTGTTGATATTGAAAGTGGTGATCCCTCTTACGCGGATGGTAGCAGCAGAGGTGCCCGGAGCGCCTCCCCTGTCGAGCACTGTAACACCCGGGGCGAGGCCCTGCAGCGCCTGTTGTATATTCGATACAGGCCGGCGGGCCATATCGGCGCCTTTGATCTGGGCTACTGCATTGGTGAGGTCACTTTTTTTCTGCGTGCCATATCCTACTACTACAATCTCGCTTAGTGCAGCCGTGCTGCTTTTCAGCCTGACCAGAATAGAGGTGGATTCGCCCGGCTTCAGGGTGTATCCCTGCAAGGTTTCCTGCTCATAACCTATGCAGGTGATCACGAAAGAATAAGTGCCGTTTACCGGTAGCCGGGAGAAAACAAATACGCCGGCGGAATCTGTTTGTGCGCCGCTGCTGAGGTTCGTGAGCGAGTTGCGGGCTACCACATTGACGAAAGGAAGTTTTTCTCCGTTTTCATTCCGGACGATTCCTTTAACGCTGCCTGTTTTCTCTTGTGCATAGAGTGGTGAGTAGCACCACAGTAATAGGGCATACAATACATACCCGATCCTGGTTGATAAACTGAATCTGTTTGCCACTGTTGATATTTTAAGATTTAGAGATTAGGGAGCCGGCATAGCATGTCCGGAATTGCTATGCATGCGTATCAATTATTGCTGCTGGTGGAATTCAACAATTATTGCTGGTGGTTTTTGCTAAGCAGCAACCAACGCCAGAACCATTAATCACCGGGCCTGGCGGCTGGTAGCCGGCTGTTTCTTTATGATATAGTGCTTTCCATTGTTTACGACAATCAGATTGTTCAATAATGCGATATCTTTCAAAACATTCCCCAGAGAATCTGTGCGTTCTATTTTGCCTATAAAATTCAGTCCTTTCAGGTCGGTGGGATTATAATATATCGGAACATTCCAGATGGCAGACAGCTGGTCTAAAACCTGAGCCAGTTCCTGGTTGTCGAACATATACCAGTTAGCCACTCCTGCATCTGTAATTTGTGTATTTTGCCGCTTGTTTGTTTTCGGGAGATGATTAACTACTGCAGCTATTCCTTTGAGCTGGTCGTAGCTGAATACATCGCCGGGAACCAGATAGTAATCCTTGTTTAGCTTCACCCGCAGCGGATCTGCCGATTTCACCATCACCTTGCCTTTATACAGGTAAACAGCGGTACTGTTATTCCCGGCTGCCACCATTTTAAAAACGGTGCCCAACACGGTAGTGGTGATCCCATTTCCTGATACCGTAAAGGGACGGCGTGGATCCTGCTTTACATCGAAAAGCGCGGTGCCCTCCAGCTGTATAGCCCGTTGCTGCTCCGGAAACCCTGGCTGGTAGCGAAGTACTGATGCCGGAAACAGGGTCACTGCGGTACTATCGTCTAACAGCACGGCTATTGCTTCGCTGGTACTATTGCTCACCGTTTTCCATTCCGCTATGGCTACTACCGGCGCTTTATGAACCGTATGGCCAGATTGCCACAATTGCCAGCTGCCCGCCACCATTCCTGCCAGCAAAGCAGCTGCAGCAGCCTGTTTTACCCTCCGCACAATAGCGCTCCGCTTCCGCTGCTGCCGGATATTCTCCCAGGTGTCATTCCAGAAATCCCCGCTCTTTTCTGCTGTATCTTCTATGCTATCCCATTCTTCCTGCTCCTGTTGCCGGCTGGGCAAAGGAGTAGCAGGTTCCTGTGGTTTTCCGAAATGCTTTTTTATAAATTTCCCGGGTAGCTTCATTGTATTAAGTAATACGCAGCTAACGGGTAAATTCCTCAGCTAACAGAAAATTTTTTTAGAACAGGAAAAAAGAACGGAATGCAAAGTACTTTTTGAGGTGTTTCACCGCCCGGGCAATGTGGTTATCCACGGCTTTTACGGAGATAGACAGCTGCAGGGCTACTTCCTTATAAGAATATCCTTCCAGACGGTGCAGCGTAAAAGCCTGTTTTCTTTCAGGAGGTAATTGATCCAGCAGTTGATATAACCGCTGCCGGGTATCTTTTTCCTCCGCAGGGTCTTGCAGTTGTATTTCAAGGGGAACTTTTTCGTTCAGCGTATGCCCAATCCGTGTGGCTTTGCGCTGTTTCTTCCATGCATCCACATAAACGGTGTAGGCAATGTTAAACAGGTGCTGATCGAGGGAATATTGCTCATTGAGCGAACCACGGTATTGCCATAGTTTCAGGAAGGTAGTCTGCAACAGGTCGCGGGCATCTTCCTCAGATCTTGTTTTTTTGAGGAAGTAGTAAAATACCTTATCCCGGCAGGTAATATAAGCCTGCTCATAAGACCACTCGTCCCCCTGTTTTATGGCTGATACTAATTCCAAGATGTTACAAATGTAATATTTTTCGGAAATGGTTGGTTCCCTTGTTTAAATGCAAAAATATAGTTTATAGTCTACAAAACCTATAGGATAATAATATTTTAATTCTTCACCGGCATATCCGTAAAATAACTCACCTCTCCTCCCGGTGTAACCTTCAATACAATGGGCCTGCCTTTCTTATCTGCCAGTTCAATAAAATAATTATCTTCATCCTGAAACTGCAGCCCGTAAAGGATCATATCGGTATCATTGTATTCATTATCATCATAGAAAATAACCGGAGCCTTTTCATAGTTAGTATAGTGCTTTATTATTTCCTGTCGGGCTTTTGCAGGCAGGTCGCTGAATTTCCGCGGCGAAAGCGTACCCACCAGCTGTGCGCCATAATCGTAATAAGCTGAGATTTCGTTGCCCTGTGGATCTGTGAATGTGGCTTTATCGAAATAGAGATCGCGCGACCATTGTACATTGCGCGCATTTCCAAAATCTATGTTGAACTGATTTTTTGCTGCCGTGCTGATATCTTTTCCTTCCAATTTCCTCAGGGTGATCTTTTGCTCATGCCGTTCTTTGCGCGCTTCTTTTTTATTCATGGCAAAAACGGGATTATCGGACTGGGCATGCAGGGAGATGGTCGCGATAATAAAAGCTGACGAAATAATTAACTTTTTCATGATTGCATCATTTAAAATTTCACAATGATCAGTAGTTACAGTGCCGGATAAAATGATACTACAGATCTAACAAGGTTTAACACCAGAAGTTCTTACGGCCGTGTTAAATAAGGTTAACTGGCAGTCTCTTCTGCTGTGCCCTGCGTTCCGTGCGGGCAATTTTCCGCTCTTTTTCCGGCTTTAACATAACTTTCGCACAAGGGAAATGTTTGGCAAATACCACTGCCTGCTTTATCTTTCCGTCGATTTTCAATCACCAATTTTAACATATGAAAAAGATCGCTGCGCTGTTTGCGCTCGTAGCTGTTAACACCGTTTGTTTTGCCCAGGAAGAAACCGAATGGAAAGACGCCAGCAAGGAAAGCCAGGCATATCATGAGTACCGTCTTAAACTGAGCCGTCCACCGGATGGATTGGCCAAAGTAACGGCATTGCTGGAGAAAACCCCTGTAGCCGACGACGGCCAGAATGTACTGCCACAGAAGGAGTACATGGCGCTGAGCCTGCGTGAGAAATTCACCTATCACATGATCCACGCGGAATCTTACAGTCAGAACTGCGATGCACGGCCGCCTATACAGGACGAGCAGAAAAAAATATTCGCGGAACTGCCGGATGCCTTTGGAGAGGCCAACTGGAGCCAGCGCCAGCGGAATTTTCTCAGCTCCAACCGCGACTCTGTTATTGCGTTGCTAAGCGCTTCCATTGCCAGAAGCAGCCGGGTAGGCGTGAATTACAAACTGGCCATCAGTGAAACCAACGGCCGGGAACTGATCCCTTTGCTGATCAGCACTTACAAAAAAGAACGCAAAGACCACGACATACTTACCCTCCTGATGTTGCTCATGGTAAAAGGAGAATACGCACCTTTTATGTCGTCGCCATCCTATAAGAAGTTATACACCAGCGAACAAAGCAGCTACGATGCTTACCTGAATTACAACCAGGCAAACGAAGATCTTATCATTCAACGGGCCACTGCCTATTACGATGGACTTCCAAAGAAAGGCTAGCAGCCTGCTATTGCTGATATTGTGTATACACACCTGCCTGGCGCAATCGCCCTGCGGATATGTACTGGTGCCGAAAGGAACATACCATATCGGTAAAAAGGGGCATTTGCTGAATCCTGCCAGGCAGGTGCAGGTCGATAGCTTCTACATCGCTGCCTGCGAAACCACTAACCGGCAATTTGCCGCATTTGTTGCCGCTACCGGGTATGTCACTGATGCTGAAAAAAAGCATGATGCGCTGGTGTTTGTACCCGGACTGGCAGAATTTGAATGGAACAACGACAGCACCGCGTACTGGCGTTATCCCAACGGCGTAAGCCAGGGTGGCATCGACAATAAAATGAATCACCCGGTCACCTGCATCAGTTACAACGATGCAGTAGCCTACTGTAACTGGGCCGATGTACGGCTGCCTACTCTGGAAGAATGGGAAATAGCCTCCCGGGCTGGTGCGGTTACTGATTATTTTTTTGGAGACAGGAAAGCCAACATTAGCCCCTATGCTAATATCTGGCATGGGCCCGATCACCTGAAAGCCGATAGCACCGATGGATATATGTATACATCGCCTGTAGCCAGTTTCAAGCCCAACCCCTGGGGCTTGTATGACGTATATGGTAATGTGTTTGAATTTTGTTCCGGGAAGATAAAGCCCGATGAGAGTACTACGCTGGCGCATGCCCGGGGCGGATCCTGGTGGTGCAGTAAGCGCTCCTGCTCTTTTTTCAACTCCGTGGATATTGGCCGGGTTAATAAACGCGCATCGTTTAGCAATCAGGGGTTCCGGGTAGTGGAGAATTAGCGGCCGCCGCCACCCATTGTAAGGATCACCACTTACCTGTATTGGAAAGCAGATGCGCTTCTTCCTGTATGTTACCAGGAGGAAAAACCAACCCGGCACTGGAAAACACCCGGCGTGCCATCGCTTCCATTCGGGCATTCCTTTCCTCTGCCTGCCACTTGTTACTATCCTGCAGGATCAGATAAAATCCTGAACAACCCTGTAACCTATGCGTTTAAAAAATTAACACAGGAGCAATAATCAGAAAAATTCAGAATGGCATGAACATGAAAAATTCACGAAAGAAATTAATCGGCTATTTGTTGCAGTATCTTTTTCTGCTGATGTTTATATCCGCCGGAAGTAGTGCACAGTCTCGTATTCCGTTAAGACAAACGCTGGACCTGAACAGCAATTGGGCATTTTGCCAGCAGGATGTCCCGGATGCTGCCGCCACAGATTTCGACGACTCCTCCTGGGAAGGTGTCAGCATTCCTCATGTAATGGGGATTACGCCTAAACATAACGGGGGAGGCAAAGTATATCAGGGAACAGGCTGGTATCGCCGCCATTTCACTGCGCCTGTACGTTGGGATGGCCACCGGCTTTACCTTTCGTTTGAAGGCGTTCAGATGGATTGCGAAATATATCTGAACGGAGAAAAACTGGGCGAGCACCACGGAGGATATATGGGATTTGGTCTGGACATCTCCGGCAAAGTACGCTTCGGCAAATCAAATATACTGGCAGTGAAAGTTTCCAACCTCGACAATCCACATACA
Source organism: Chitinophaga sp. 180180018-3 (assembly GCF_037893185.1). Lineage (NCBI taxonomy): Bacteria > Pseudomonadati > Bacteroidota > Chitinophagia > Chitinophagales > Chitinophagaceae > Chitinophaga > Chitinophaga sp. 180180018-3. The sequence continues at coordinate 5,733,567 of NZ_CP140772.1, forward strand.
CCGCCGGGCAAGAAAATGCTGACACTGGATTTTAACTACTATGGGGGCATCTATAGAAATGTATCCCTCTCTATTACTCATCCGTTGCACATCTCTGATGAATTGGAAGCTAACAAAATTGCAGGAGGCGGTATATTTATTTTGAGTAAAAATGTATCCCGCGAAAAAGCAGCACTGCTGGTAAATACACAGGTAGTTAACGCCGGCTCACAGGCAACTAAAACCATGCTGCTTACAAAGTTGATCGACAAAAGCGGCCGGGTAGTAGCTTCCGCACAACAAACCATCATCATAAACGGAAAAGCAAACACCACTTTCAGGCAACAACTTAATATTATAAAACCATTTCTCTGGCATCCGGACCATCCTTATTTGTATCAGTTGGAATCAGTTGTATATGACGGTAAAATGCCGATCGATAAACGCATTACTCCAACCGGTATCCGTACTATTTCATTTACATCGCCGGATGGAAAAGCGGACGGCTTTTATATTAACGGAGAAAAGTTATACCTGAGAGGAGCAAACCGGCACCAGGTATACCCCTACGTAGGAGATGCGGCGCCAGCTTCCATGCAATACAGGGATGCCTTGCAGCTCAAAAAAGGCGGGTTCAATGCAGTGCGCGCAGCGCATTATCCATCGTCGCCGGATTTCCTGCGTGCATGCGACGAACTGGGACTGCTTGTTATCGAATGCCAGCCTGGCTGGCAATATTATAGCAATGACAGTACTTTCAAGACACGAACATTCCGTGATATCAGGCAAATGATTCGTCGCGACCGGAATCATCCTTCCGTATTCCTTTGGGAAACATCGCTGAACGAATCGCCTACACCTGCCAGCTGGATGCAGGAAGCCGTACGGATAGCGCATGAAGAAATGCCAGGCGATCAGATGTTTACTGCTGATGACTATAACCAACGCAGCCGTGATCATTATGACGTTTTCTATAAACTCGTCAATCCGGATATGACAGATCCCGCTCCCGGCAAGCCTTCGCTCACCCGCGAATGGGGTGATACCTGGGTGGCCGATGCGGCAAAAGAAAATGGGCTCCGCGCCTCCAGGAAATATACTGCCCGTGGCCTGATCAATCAATGCATACTCCGTCAGCAGGCACTGAACGGCGAAACCAGCGAAGAACACGGCGGATACTGGGATCATGCCCGGCTGGATGCAAACCCTCGCATCGGCGGATACTTCGTATGGAGCTACAACGACTATACCCGCGGCAGCGATCCGGTAACTGCTTTCAGCGGCGTAGTAGATATGGACCGGTACGAAAAGTTCAGTTATTATCAGCTGCAATCCATGCAATCGGCGCGGAACAAAGCTTACGGCCCCATGATATTCATCGCCAGCTACAATAACCTGCCGGATATGGATTCTACCATCGTTGTTTTTTCCAACTGCGACACCGTGATGTTATATCGCAATAACAAACCTGTTGGTATGAAAACGCGCTCCGCTAATGCGGTTACCGCACCATTTGTTGCGGCCAAAGGAGGAAGTCCCCTATATGCGTTCCCGTTAGGCAGCTACGAGCCGGGCATACTACGTGCGGAAGGATGGCTGGATGGAAAGCTGGTTTGCAAACACACCATCAGTACTCCGAAAACAGCGAGGCAATTAGAAATTTCAATACCCGAACCCACACTACAGCCTGTGGCCGACGGATCAGACATGATCCCCGTATATATCAAAGTATGTGATGAAAATAACACTATTGTCACCAATACCGAAGCAGGACAATCCTATGAAATCAAACTCCATGTTACGGGGGCCGGTTATCTTGCAGGCGGTAATATTCCTTCAGCAGAAATTGCTGTACAACATACCGAAGGGGGCATTGGATATGCCCTGATAAAAACCGCTGATATGCCGGGCGATATCAGGATCTCAGCCGAATGTAAAGGTTTGAAAGGCGCCGTAAAAATCATAAAAACCCGGGCCCGCACTACGCAAATAGTACCAGATGCCCCCCATTCGAAATGGGTGCGTGACTATGAACGTACTTATTCCAAATCTACGGCGAAAACCAGCCAGGACAGTATGCAGCAAGAAATCCTGTTGAAAGATGCAACGATCGTTATTAATGATCTGGTTAATCCGCCGGGCGCCGCCAGTTTAACAGACGGTAATAATTTCAGCGGCTGGACTGCGCCCAGTGACGCATTTCCACTGGCGATCACACTTCACCTCGGCAAAACTTATTCGTTAACAGGAAACCAGGTTTTCTGGGGAAAAGACAGCGACTGGTACACTTACAGGGTAGAAACTTCGGCGGATGGAGTAACGTGGACGGTTGTAAGCGCTGATAAATTGTCAAGCGGACAAGATTACAAGCCAGTACCATTTAATCGTCAGCATGTACAACATGTGCGCTATGTTATTACTGGTATTAAACCCGAAAGTAGTCGTGTAGCAGTAAAGGAAATATTACTATTTGGTACGCCGGAACATTGATAGAAACGCCGTGGCTGATCTGACATTGGTGTCCGGGGAAAATAAGAAGTCAATGAATTAAAACGGGGACAATCGTCCCCGTTTTTCGGTATTTTCAAGTTACCACACTTTAAAAAAGTACCATGAGTAAAGGTATATATTTACCGGACACCAGTAATTAGAAATTACTGGTGTCCGGTAAAACTTAGGCTTGATCAAAAAGCCTAGGTTTTACGGGCATAAAAGGTTCAAAAAAGGGATATTTAAAGTTCCAGGCCCCTATGTGGCAAATAGCAAAAGCGGAGAATCTTTAGCTTTATACTGATTGAACCTGTCTAAAAGGCTTTTTTCGGCCGCCGTGATAAAGGCTTTAAGGTTCATATAAGTCATCATATGTAGCCTGACCATACTAACCAGATTAGAAAAGGACCATTTGCATTTGTAGTTAGAGCTGATTACTTTAAGAATAAGATCAGCAATCATTACACACCAGATTTGTATTTTAATAGCATTGGGGCTATCTCCCAGAAAGTATCTAAGGGGATAATTTTGCTTTAGCCGCTTAAATAATAATTCAATCTGCCACCTTTTATGATAACAATCAGCTATAGTAGCAGGTTTGAGATGAAAATCATTAGTTATAAATTCAAAGATATGGCCGCTTTTTTTGTCCTTATAAGTAATAAGTCGGGCCTTTACCTTAGCATTTTTTTTATTATGATTATGTCCTAACTCAATTTCCCGGTCAGCTAAAACCCCCTTGTTTACCTGCGACTCACTGATGGGACGATCTTCGATAATTGTATGAATGGAACTATCGATGTTACGGGTTATCCATGTAATGGCTCCTTCATCCAAAGTGTTATAAGCACTATAGTCTCTGTATCCTTTATCAAATACCAGGATTGACCCGGCAGGTAACACCACTTTTTTAAGAAAGGAAACATCAGCTTTGGCAGCAGCGCTGAATCTAACCATACAGGGTACATCCTGATCGCTTCTCATTAAAGTGTGTACTTTAATACCGCCTTTGCGTCTTCCATCCATATCAGATTTACCTGCCCCTTTTAATATCTGCTGAAACAGGCTGATAGTGGTAGAATCAAACAGATAAAGTTTTGATGCCAGTTTTGCCGGCCGGCTGTCCGGTAAAAATTGTCCATACCGCTTTAATAGTTCCAGGTAGATGGCTTCAAAAACTTTTGTACCTCTACGTATACTGGCATCAGAAATAGTACTCCTTCTGGGCGGATGGGTGATGCCCAGATGGGCTAGTCGGTGCTCCCAGGCCAGCATGCCTGTAGTAACCTCCCGCAAGGAGCTACACTGATTAATTATACTGTAAAGTAGCGTCACCAGATGATCATAGGTCTTGAATCGCTTACAGCAACGATCTGCCTGATAGTGAATGGCTAATTTGTTCACCAGCGGTCTGGGAATAAAAGAAAGTAACTGACTAAATATCGGCTGTCCGGTAAAATATATACCTTTACTCATGGTACTTTTTTTAAGTGTGGTAACTTGAAAATACCAAAAAACGGGGACGATTGTCCCCGTTTTTATTCATTGACTTCTTTTTTTCCCCGGACACCAATGATTAGAAATTCCTAATTCTTAAAACGTTTCCATGTATTCCCGATACCTGTTATAAAGATGCCCCGCCTGCAAATATGCCGATTGTGGGCTCATAAAATGGGAGAACTCAAACGTAATTGCTTTATCATATCCCGCTTTGCGGGCCGCTTCCAACTTAAGCCGCAGCTTTTCGAATTTGATAGGCAGGAATTTAATGGGCATATCCCGGTCAAAGCTTTCCGCATTTGTCCAGCATTGCAATCCATACTTATCAGCCATCGTCTTGTTCACACGGAAGAAATCTTCCAGCTCACTGTAATCGATATGTCCGTCCTGGAATGCCACTGCATCTACGGCTCCGCGGATGCCATCGAATATTTCGCTCCACTCCTTTTCATGTTCCTTCAGTGATACGGCATCTTCTTTGGTAAGTGCGGATGATGCTGCCATCACGGCTTTCTTTCCGTCTATCCACGGCGATATTAATGTGGGCAGGCCATTGCTCACCTGTTTACATTGCAGGCCCAACGTACGGAAAGCCGCAGCTGCTCCTTTCGTTTTACGACTGATCTCCATGCTCAGGTACCATCCTTTAAAACTGCGGTGGTGGCCATATTTCTGCCAAACTTCATCGATCACAAAACGATTACTGTCTATCTCGTGCTGCATATCGCCTGTATCCCAGTACATGCCGCTGTCGTATAATCCGAAATAGAAGTTCATGCCGAATTCATCGGCCAGCTCCAGGAACAACTGCACCAGGTCTACCGGTGGTTTGTAACAGCCATAAGTTTTCATCAGGTAAGCCGATGGCCAGGTGATAAACCTGCGATAACCGCCACGGATCAGTATTACGGTATCGATACCAATAGCCTTCATGTGCTCAAAATCTTTCCGCCACTCGGCGCGGCCCCAGTTCTGATGAGGAATGTCGTGGCTGATCTCATCCAGGAAAGTTCCGGTAATTTTCATTTATACTAATTTTCTGTGTTTATATTTTCGGCAGCAGCCGCGATATGATGTACGCGTGCAGGCGCCGGGCTCTCCCCTGCTGTGATATGCAGCCGGTCGTACCAGGTGAACTTCAGCGTAATCATGCAAACAATCCATACTCCCATCGACAGGAAGCCTTTCCCGAAATAACCGAATACAAAACATATCGGCATAATCACCATACTCATCTGCCAGCAGATACCTGTCAGTATATTGAAGATATCCCATTTCAGCTGTTGGTTAGGCATAAACCCGGGATCTGTTTTCTTTGCCCAGGCAACTACAGGCTTCCACCAGCCCCAGGGACGGGTATCCATATAAAAGGCAGTCAGCGTGTCGCGGCCCGGAGCCGGGGTCAGCAAACATCCGAGGATGCTGCCCGTCATAGAAAATACGAGAATAACGAAGAAGGAGATCAGCGTGCCGATACCACTGCCAAACAGGCCGGCATATTCCGGGAACCAGTTAGTAGCCAGATACGCCATCAGCTGCGGTACAAATGTAGCAGAGATAAGCCCGGTGAGCATACCTGCAAAATAACCGTATCCATTAAAGCGCCACCATATCCACTTCAGTACGTTGGCTGCGGCATAGCCGCCATATAGCGCTGAAGAAATCCACAAGGTGAGTGAGCTCAATGAATTTGCAAACAGGCCAAAAATGCAGCCGGTAACGATTACCGCCACGGAAGTGAAATAGCTCCATTTCACATAATGTCCGGGTGCTTCATTGGGCCTGAAATATTTTTTGTAGAAATCATTCACCAGGTACGCTGGCGCTGCATTTACAAATGCAGAAAAAGTACTCATGAAAGATGCCAGCAAGCCAGCAAGCACAACGCCTCTCACTCCGGCAGGCAGATAACCGCCTACCACTTTGCTGAGTATCACTTCAAAGTCGGGCTGCTGCTGCGCTTTCAATTCAGCCATAAAATAATTGATCCCGATCAGCGTCAATGCACTTACCATCATAAACAACGGAATATACAGTACCAGGTTGGTGAAGCCGGTAAGCATCGCTGCTTCTTTCGGCTTGCGCGCACTGAGGATACGTTGCATATCAAATCCTGGTACAGGGCCAGCCAAACTGGAAAACACGCCTTTTGCAATCATCATCATCACCAGCGCACCAAACCAGGTAAAGCCATCGGCGTTTATTTTCTGATTGGCCTGTGGGAACGAATCGTTCCAGTTCACATCCAGTTTCCAGGTAGGCCAGAAATGGCTCCAGCCTTCAGGCAGCCGCTGATGCAGCGAAACATAATCCACATCGTGCACCGCATAAGCCACCACCAAAACACAACTCACCAGCAGGATGCCATATTGCAACACCTCTGTTGCCACCACGCTGTACATACCACCTTTCACGGTATACAGGGTTGTCAGCGTTACAATGATCACCGCATAGGTTTGCTGGCTGCTCAGCAGCGGATTACTCAGATCCCAGGGCAATATGCTGCCCGCAAATTTTCCGATCCCAACAAACACATATCCTATAAACCCGATTACACTCACGATCGCAAACAACACTACAATAATATGTGCCAGCCTGCCACCACGCTCATCACCGAAACGTTTGATGATCCAATCGGCTCCGGTCATGGCGTTGCTCCGCCGTATCCAGATGGCCAGAAACACCATTACAAAAATCTGATTCCAGATAGGCCATAGCCAGGGCAGCCACGCCGCCTTGAAACCATACACAAATAATAACGCCACATAGAAAGCCGTACCGCTGACATCAAACATGCCGCTGCTGTTACTGAATCCCAGCCAGTACCACTTTATGTTATTATCTCCCAAAAAATAAGACTGTATATTTTTGGAAGCTTTCTTTGAGATCCAGAATCCCAGCCCTACTATGATGGCGAGGTAAAGGAAGATGATAGAGATATCCAGTGACATAGAGAATTACGAATTAAAAATTAGGAGTTAAAGCTTTCACCCATCTCAAATATCCTTTACCCGATAAATGCAACCCGTCGTAAGTATATCCTGCTTCCAGCTGACCGGAGTTATCCAACAGCTGGTGATAGATATCGAGGTAAGTGACTTTCATATCGGCTGCCAGCTGATGCAGCCCTTCATTGAGGAACTGGATTTGTTCGTTGGTGCCGTTATAGTATTGCCTGCCTATCAGATCGTTGTTGATGGGCAGCACGCTTTGTACATATATCTTTGTTGCAGGAGATGCCTTTTTTACGGCGTCAATGATGCGCCGGTAATTATGTACGATCGCGTCGGCCGGCATTTTTTTATTGATGTCGTTAGTGCCAACAAGAATGAATAATTGCTTTGGCTGATGCCGCGTCACTTCATCCACTCTGGCGAGCAACCCATTGGTATTGTCGCCGGCAATGCCGCGGTTCAGGATGTTAGCCTTCCCGAAGAACTCACACCAGTCGCCCCACTGCGTAATACTGTCTCCAAAAAAAACAATTGGTTTACGCGCCACCGGCAGCTGGCGGAAATATGCTGTACGGCTGTCGTACAGGTAATTGTGATAGGTAGAATCCTGTGCCTGCAGTTGTCCTGCGGCCAGTAGCGTACAATACAATATCAGTAATTTCTTTCGCATATACATTTAAGTTTTCCAGTACCATTGTCTGGCGGCCATCCAGGCCGCCAGGCCGGACACCATCCCTGTAAATAAAAATCCCCTTAACACGCCGCTCCAGGGCTGATGAGCCATCGCTTCAAAGACGGACATAGTGCCTGTCAGGTATAGCAGCGGCAGCAATAACAGGTTGCCGCCAACATAGGCTACCATGGGATTCCGGCCGGCGAGCGACAGATAATGGATGATACCCCTGCCGGCATAGCTATGTTGCAGGGCATAAAAAATGATTAGTACAAGGAATGCCAAACCCGCCGAAACAAAGTAGTAGCTAAACGTGGCAGGATCTTTCTTTATTCCCCCTTCAAAGGCTTCAAAGCATAGTCCCAACAGCACAAGATAAGTACCGGACTGCAGGAAAAGCAGTAATAAACGGGGTACCTGTTGTGTATTTTTTTGTAAGATAATAAAACAGCTTATCAGACCCGCCACTGTCACAAAAAAATTGATGGTAGTATGCCGGCTGAACAGCAGACACACATTTGCGATCAGCACCAGGGCAGCACAGCAACCCAGGCCATATAACGGGCGCGTTGCCTGAAGCGGGCCTCTGGTACTGTATTCCAGCATCCAGTCGCCCGCAAGCGTTCCGGGCAACAAAATAAAAAGATACTTTAAATAGGTACTGTTATACAACCAGGGTACGGGCGACCAATGCAATAATTCATAGCACCAGTTACCCGGCTGTGTACCACTGAGATAAATACCAGCCAGTAAAGGCAACAACGCCATGCGCCATAACGGATGCTGCCTTGTAACATACCACCACAAGGTACCTGCAAACGAAACATTCGCCAGTATGAGAATAATGATATCGCTGTTGTATAGAGAAAATCCTTTACCGCTTTCAAAAGGCAACGTACAAATGAGCGTACCCGCCAGCAGCCATGCCCCTGCTTTCAGCACACGCCAGATAATATTACCTGCAGGTGGCTGAAAGAACTGGAGAAATAGCAACACAAATGCCAGCAACGATAACCCGTAGTCTATGCTCCGCGGCTGTTGATGCAGCCCTGCTGCCGTCATCTGCCGGGAAAACAGGGCAAAGAACACCAGCAATACAAAGCGTTTGGCTGCCGCCAGCATAATGACCGGAAAGTTGCTGCCTGCAGCTATTTTCTTTTTCAACGACAGCGGAATGGCGGCTCCCATGCTAAACAGAAAGAAAGGAAACACCAGATCCACCCAGCTGATACCCGGTAACGCAGGATTGAATTCATGCGCAGGAGGCGGCTCCTGCGCATGGTACATCCATGCCGGCAATATGCCGAAAGCAATACTGCCGGCTAATATCATTCCGAAAATGGCGAGGCCTCTCAGGGCATCCAGACTGTGATTACGTTGATTCATTGCGTTCCCCCTTAATTCCTTATTGCGCCAACCCCGCTTTCACTTCGTCCCATAATGGCTGCTGCAGCTTGTTGTATTGTGGCGCGTAGATATGTACCAGGTCAAATATCATCACACCGGAAGTTTTGGAAAGAATCAGCTTAATCGCCTTGCGGATATCTGTTTTATTATTCCAGTCGGTATTCCCCGCGTCAATACCGCCCACCAGCGGCACCCTGCCTTTAGTAACATAACGGCCACCATTCAACGAACCCTCCAGGCTCCACCAGTGATACGTTAATCCTGCTGTGGCCGGATTATCAGCCAGCATAATCTGGGAATAGTAATTACCTGTCATGAGTATGCCCAACTCGTCGGCATAGCCATAGTCTTTTGTTTGCGGATAAGCCCAATCCATGCGCAGGCGCTGATCATTGAACGGATCATACTGATTGCTGGCCCAGTTCACGCCTACCGGGTAATAATCACCATACCAGCCACCTACGTAGGCGCCAAACAAAGCATCGGCCCTTGCAGCCTTTATGGCAGCATGTGCCTTTTTTACAAAGTTGTAGATCACGCTCATCCGGTACGCCAGCCAGCGTTTATAATACTTGCCGGTAACAGCCGGCACAGTTTGCCCGTTTTCGCTTTTCCACAACGATACCACATCTCCCGGGAACATCATATAATTGGCACTCGGATCATTGAAGGTCGATTTCAGGTACTGCACGAACTGTGTTTTACTATAGTCCGAGAAATCAGCATCTATGTTCGCGTAACGGGCATAGTCCAGTATAACACCATCTACCGGATATTTGGTAACGATCTCTTTCAGGATATTGATGATACGGTCCTGCACTTCGGGATAGGCGGGATTCACGAAACCAGGGCGACCGGTAGTTGTGATGGGAACGCGCTTGCCTGTCACATCGCAGACTACCGACTGATACTTATTCTTAAACGTTGCGTCCTCGAATACGGCGCCGGTTTGTGTATCCAGGTCTCCTTCCACGAATGTCATCACGGAAGCATATACTTTCATGTTGCGGGCTTTGGCTGTTTTCAGCATGAAGTCGAGATAATCCACTCCCGGTGGCAGCGTTTTCCCATTGTGGCTGCCCACCTTGCTGGTATAGGCGCTTTGGAAGACAGTATGGCCCGACGATTCTTTCACATCCACCACCAGCGAAGTGATACCGACCGACTGCAACGTATCGATTGTTTTGCGGATGGCAGCGGTATCATTAAAACGGCCATAAGTGCCGAATACATTAGCGTTCAGATCGATCCACACGATCGCTTCTTTTTTGCCGCCAGGCAGCAGCGTATCGGTACCTTCCCCACCGGTATCTACCGGTGGCGCTACATCATTCTTTTTCTTACAGCCAATTGCCAGTAAGAGTAAGAGAGCAGATATTACGGATAAATTTTTCATGACGGTGGTATTAAAGGCATGCAAGCTATGTTGCATGCCTGTTCACATTATTGATAGATGGTCAGTTCGTACCCTACAAATCCAACGTTGGTAAGCAGCATATAGATGTAAGCACTGGTTCTGTCGTCCGAGAAGCTCACACACATATCGCCGGTACCATTGCCGTTATCCGCCGCGCCATTGATTTCTTCTGAGTTGAATACATTGAAGGCAGCATAACCAGGATTAGCAGACGACATACTGATAGCCGATGGATCCGTTACATCAAACAACGAGATGTTTCCTCCATTCAGGCTCCAGGAAGTATATTTCAGGAAACCATAATAGCTGGCGCCATTGAACTGGAAGTATACGCCTGGTGCATGGAAGATGTAGCCGGTTGCATCGGTACCGAATGCAGTAGTGCGGGCATTGGTGGCGCCGTTTACCAACGCTACCTCGCCACCGTAGTTGAGGAAGTAACTACCGGAAAAAGATACTGCAGTAGGGGAAGCATCCGCCAGATAGCCCCAGCTGTCGCCGCTGCCAGACTGATAAGCAGCTACTACCGGTGCAGCACTGATATCCGGCACATTGGAGGCATTCACTACTTTTCCGTTGTGGATACGCCATTTGTAGATATTGAACGACAGCGAAGCAGTGGCATATACTACGGCATCTTTATTCAGATCCCCATAGATCCTTACTCTTCTGCCCAGTCCGCCCGGAGCTACGTTGTTGGTAAACTCCAGCAATTTTTCCGGTGCAGGATCAGTGGCGCTATTCCATTTATAGAGGCGGAACTTATCGCCAGAAGCAGCGAAGGTAGCGCCGAGCAATGCGCCGGTGCTGTCGTTCTGCATCTGGAAGGAATAGTAATCATTTGCCGGCAACGGCATATCAGATACATAATTACCAGTGATGCGATTGAACAGGCGTAACCTGGATGGGTTGGTATTGCTGACAATCACCAGATAGTTGCCACTTACTGCCATGCTGGTTTCGGTATAATTAGTAGAAATCCCGCCACCGCCGGCAGCAGCGCCCAACTTGATGAACAGCTTACGCGTACGACCAATACCGTAGAGCTTCTTCACCGGCGGCATCGCTTTCATGGTGTACTGTTTTACCACACCATCCACTCCCTTTACGGTAAAGGGTACGGCTGCGTTGAGGTTCACCATAGTACCCGGTGCTACCGACACCGTAGAATGGCTGTTTACCTGAACAGTTACTTTTGCTTTGCTGAGATCTGTTCCGGGCAATACGTAAAAGATGAGGTCATTATCTTTTGCAACACCCTCTACTTCTGTATCAGCGCCATCCTGTGTATAAGTCATGGTAGCGGCTTTTATACCAAGATCGCCTACTTTGTTTGCTACCACTACTACCGATCTTTTAAGACCTGTACCACCCTTGATTTCCAGCTTCACCGGTTTCGACAGATCCATCTGAACACCCAGTGCAGGGGTCACCACCGCATCCAGCGGCACGTTAGCGCGAAGGATCAGTTTAGTGATATCCGTTTCGTTATCCGACTCTTCAGGGTAGAAGTAAGGAACATCGATATAGGCGGTGTCTTTTGCCGGGCTGTAAACCGGGTTGAAGCTCACATCCTTTACACCTGGCAGCGCTACCCATATATCCTGCAGGTTATTGTCGTTCTTCGGAAACACCGGTTCCTGCTTATGGCAGGAACTAAGTGCGGTTCCTGTTCCGATGATGATTACAAGTGCTTTAAATATATTTCGCATGTACTTATCATTTATTGTTATGCATCAGCTGTTACCAGCCCTGGATCTGCTTCATAGCGGTATTATTCACCAGTTCTTCCTGGGGAATAGGCATGTAGTAGAAAGATGTGGGGAAGTAGCGGTTTTCTTTGTCGCAGTCTACTTCCGTGTAACTGAAACCGCTGCCGTTAGCCGTTACCTTATGTCCATGGAAGCGCACATTATTCAATACAATATGTGCTTTGCGCCAGCGCCGCAGATCCCAGTACCGATGTCCTTCGAAAGCCAGTTCTACTTTACGTTCATGCTCAATAGCCGCCATCAGTGCATCTGCTGTAACCGCTGCGGTTCCGGGTAAATGCACCCGGGTTCTCACTTTATTGAGAGACGTTTTCGCTTCGTCGAGGCGGTTCAGTTTTGTAAGCGCTTCCGCATGGATCAATAATACTTCGGCGTAACGCATTTCCATCCAGGGTTGCACGCTGTTCAGCACCAGTATGCTGGTATTGGTTTCATCCAGCATTTTGCGGAGGTAGTAACCGGTTACTGTTTTGCGGGGATCGGAGGCTACTTTAAAATCGATGTAGCCTTCTTTTTCATTATCCGGTGTAGTGTTCAGGGTACGGCCTTTCCAGGAGGCGCCATTATAAAGGATGGATGCGTAGAAACGGGGCTCCCGGCCATCATACGGATTAGCTGCCATGGCTGTTTCTGACCAGGAGAACTTACGTCCGTCGGCCATCTCGTATTCATTCACCAGTTCAGCGGTAGGTACACCGGTGGCGCCGCCCCCGTCTACATCTGCAGGTGGACAGAAATAAAAATCAAACTGATGGGTAACGGTAGTACGCTGGTAATAAACGGCGAAAACTGCTTCTTTGCTTGCAGGGTTGGTGAATACCTTTGCGTAGTCATCTTCCAAGGCATATATTCCTTCATTGGCCAGTGCAATCACTGCTGCAGCGGCATCTGCAGCGTGCTGATAGTATTCCGTTTTCTTAGCAGCAGGTACGCCGGTAAGTGCGTCTTTGTTAAACTGCTTGTTATCATAATCTGCAACGGAAGCAGCGTATAGCCATGACCGTGCTAACAGGCCATAGGCCGCTCCCTTGGTTGCGCGGCCTTTTTGGGCAGCCGGCCATTGTTTCGGCAAATGTTCCGCAGCAAAGCTGAGATCCTTTGCAATGAAATTCCACACCTCATCTTCACTGGCACGGGCATTGTTCTTTTCTGTAGTGAGTTTGTCCAGCAGGATCACACTTCCATTGATGCGTGCCAGCCAGAAATAAACATACCCTCGTATGAAACGCGCTTCTGCCTCATACTGCACTTTCTGCTCGTCCGTTACTTTGGCGTATTGCTGCAGGCCGTTGAGAAACTCATTCACCCGGCGGATCCGCTCATAGCCAGCATTCCAGTAAGAAACAGCCGGTGATGCAGCACTCACCTGCCCGGGGTTATAGGCTATTTTGTTCACTGTTCCATTACCTACGGTATTGGAAGTATATTTTTCAATATCCGTAAAGGCGTCCGTTGCATTGCTGTATCCAATGGGAAATTCGCCGAAGGAAAATGTTTTGAACTCATTATACATGCCGTAGATATACAAATCTACATTGGCGGCATTTTTCCAGATAGCGGCATCTGTATACCGGTCGCCGGGCATTCCATCCAGCTTACAGCCCTGTATTCCGGCAATCGACAGGCATATCAGTAAAGGCCATTTTATAGAAGCAAATAATCTTGTCATAAGTAATTGCATTTCCGGTTAGAAAGTAATATTGGCACCAAACGACATCATTTGTTGTTGCGGATAAAAACCGTTGTTGGCATTCGGCATTTCCGGATCCATGTATTTCAGATGATCCAGTGTAAAAAGGTTGGAGCCAGCCAGATAGAAACGGCATTTTTCCACATTCAGGCGTTTGAGGAGTAAGGGAGGCAGATTCACTCCTATTTGCGCAGATTTCAAACGCACATAGGCGCCATTCCTTATCCACTGTGAGTTAGCCCAGCCGTTGTGATTGGGAAAACCTGCCCTGTCGGCCGTCAGGCGGGGATAACGCGCATTAGGATTATCCGGCGTCCACGCCTGTTCAACGAGGTAATAAGGACTATTACCGCCACCGTAGAACGGACGGGTAAAAGGCGTATTGTCGTTCACGCCCCATACACCGGAAGAGCCTTCATATTCTCCGCCGAGCGATACATCCACCAGTGCGGCGCCTTGTATCAGCGCAGAGAAATCGAAGATGCCATAACGCAGTTCCAGGCTCAAACCATACATTAACTGAGGAATGTTGCTTCGCCCTATGTAAGTGATATCATCCGTTGTGATCTTTCCATCTCCATTAATATCCTTATACTTAATAAAGCCGGGAGCCGCACCACCACTGGGAGAAGAAGGCCAGTTGTTCACTTCATCCCAGTTCTGGAATAATCCTTCGGAAATGAAGCCTTTCTTTTCCCCGATACTATGCCCCGGACTTCTTTGCCAGGCGGGCAGGCCGTCGGGGTCGTTCTTTTGCAATATCTTATTACGCGACCAGTTCAGGTTACCGGTGATGCCATAATCCAGTTTTTTATTCACTGATTTACGGTGACTGATCTGCAGGTCGATACCCCTTACATCCGCCATTCCCCTGTTTACTACGGTAGGATAATAGCCTCCCATGGATGGAGGGAAAAGCCCTCCCTGTACATCCAGGATATCTTTAGTGAGTTTGTAGAAATAATCTGCAGCGATGGTGAGCCCGCCGTGGAAGAAAGTAGCATCTACCCCAACGTTAGTGGTGTAGGCATTTTCCCAGGTAAGCCCCGTATTGGGAATATTGTAAGAATAAATAGCAGATGCTGCTTTGTCGCCGATCACCATGATCGGGTTATCTGTCAGCTTAAAAGTTTGCAGGTATAAATAGTTGGCATTTCCCCTGTCGTTACCTGTTTTTCCGTAAGAGGCCCTTAATTTAAGGAAGTCGATCTTATCTTTCAACCCACTGAAAAACTTTTCATCGCTGAGCACCCAGCCTGCGGAAACAGCCGGAAAGAAGCCCCAGCGGTTGTTTACCGGGAAATACAACGATCCGTCGTAACGTGATACCAATTCCAGTAAGTAGCGGTTTTTATAAGCATAATTCAACCTGGTCACCAGGCCCGCACGGGCAGTGGTGCCGCTGTTGCCGGTGGGTTGAATGAAGTATTTATTATCCTGATCGCGGAAATCAATTTCTTTGAGCTCCGTTAGCGGCAGATTACCACCTCCTGCGGAAAAGCCGTTGTTATCGTATTGTGAGTATTCGTACAACGCCAGTGCTTTGATACTGTGTTCACCGATATTGGTGGTGTAGTTGATACTTGGCTGAAAGGTCTGGCGCACATTGTTTGCCTGCGACTGGCGAACAGTATTGATATTGATTCCCGGTGGCAGCGAAGGATTCCAGTACCAGCCGGCATTGCTTTGTTCCCGCACCATCAGGGTATAGGGTTCGGTCCAGCTTTTGAATTCCTGGAACGATTTATCGTAGGCGGTCATCAGCTTCAGGTCCAGGCCCTTTACATAAGGCACGTGTGCAGTAAACGTCAGCGCGCCCTGGAAGGTGCTGGTTACATAACGTTGCCAGCCGGAGTTGTCGATCACGGCCATCGGATTTACCACGCCTGAGTTAGAGCGTGTAGCCGTTGGCGTGCCATCAACAAAAGCGGGGATATTAGGCAGCGCTCTTACCGCCTGATAGAAAGGATTCATATACTCTCCGTCATCGGCTGCTATGCCGGTGCTGTTGCGGGTTTCCTGCCGCGCGCCGATATCAAATGCTACAGAAAATACTTTACTGATTTCAGCATCGATATTGGTTCTTACGTTATATCTTTTGTAATCCGATCCTTTTACAACACCTTCCTGATTCAGATAGCTGGCGTTGGAAAAATAACGGATCTTTTCTGTACCACCGCGAACGCTGACGCTGTGATGCTGCGCCATCGTTTTACGGCCGGTGAGCATGCCGGTCCAGTCGGTGTTACCGAGGAAAGGATCTTTATTGGTACCGTTACGCAGGGCAGCTATCTGTTGTTCGGTGTAGGTATAAGGCACCGGATCACCGCCGGTGGCGGTCAGATAATCGTTATCCATCTGTTCTCCTTTCCGGAACCAGTACATATAATCGGGTCCGTTGAGAAATTTGGGAAAGCGGGTGAAAGCGGTGCGGGTAACTTCTCCGTCGTAGGACACGACGGGCTTTCCGGTTTTACCTCTTTTAGTAGTTACGAGGATAACGCCGTTGGCGCCCTGTACGCCGTAGGTAGCTGCCGCAGCGGCATCTTTCAGCAGGGAGATGCTTTCTACCTCTGAAGGATCGAGGCTGCCGAAAGAACGTTGTACTCCATCCACGATTACCATCGGCGCGTTGCTGTTGAAGGTACTTTGTCCTCTGATGAGCAGCGAGGCATCATCAAATCCGGGGCGACCGGAAGTTTGCGTGGCCACGAGGCCTGGCAGTCGCCCGGCGAGCATATTGGTGAGGTTCATCGCTGGCGTTTTCTTCAGTTCCGCCGCTGAGATCTGCGTGACACTGCCGGTAAGGGAGGCTTTCTTCTGGGTACCATAACCCACTACCATTACTTCGTTCAGGTCTTTCAGATTCTCTTTTAATACAGCAATAACGGGATCGCCGGGAGCAGCGTTTATGGTAAGGGTAGTAAATCCGGTCATGGATACCTGCAAGGTGACCGGTGCATCGCCGGCCGCGATGCTGAAGGTACCATCAACAGTAGTTACCATGCCTTTCTGCGTTCCCTTTACGAGGATGGTGGCGCCCGGGAGCGGGTTCCCCTTTTCATCCTTAACAGTACCTCTGACTGTTTTCTGCTGGGCAGCAGCCGGCAGCAGCTGGATGATCATACATATCATCAGCATAAGACAGCGCCACATAAGCACTTTTAGATTTGGTTTACTCATAACTTTTGATTTACAGGAACAATAAAAGCATTTAAGAAAGTGATAAAATGTATCAGGTCTGGCTGCCTTCAAAAGTGGCGTATACCTGGTATAGGGCGCGGGGTACATGGAAACAGCCTTTCCATTTACCACCTTTGAGCGGAAGCAATACTTCCCCCTGGCGGTTCAGGTAACCAAACCATTCGCCATGTTGATCGTCGCGGAAATGCGACCAGGTATAGTCATGTACTTTTTTAAACCATTCGGCGCAGCGTTTGTCGCCCGTGAACATATAGCCTTTAGCCAATGCTACCAATGCTTCCACGTGTACCCACCACAGTTTCTGGTCCCATTCCAGCTGCTGCGGAGGAAGCCCCAGGATATCCCTGAAATAGAAGATGCCGCCATATTCCTTATCCCAGCCATATTCCAGGGTGTCGAGCATGATATCGCAGGCTTTGCGTAACAGGTCCGGATCTTTCAGCCGTCGTGCGAGGTCCATGATAAACCACATGGCTTCGATGCCGTGGCCCGGATTCACGAGGCGGCCGTCGAAGCTGTTGGAGAAACTGCCATCGGCGCAAACATTTTCAACGATGAGCTTTTTATCGGGTTGATAAAATACATCCATGACTTCATGGATAACGGTAGGGATAAAAGCAGTCACTTTTTCGGCGCCCAGCAGGTGCTCCATTTCCATGGAAAGGTTGCACAGTATCATGGGCAGGCTGAATCCTTTCAGGTTCCGGGTACCGGGATAGGCTTTGCTGTAGACGCCTTTCCAGTTATGCTGGCGACTAAGAATCCGCTCGAAAGTAGTGAGTGCGATTTCCTTGAAACGATCGCTGGGAGCGATTTTGTCGAGTGCAGCAAACCCCATGGCGGCGAAGCAGTCGCTGAATATATTATAGGCCTGCACCAGCGGCTGGCCCTTTTCATTCAGCGAAAAATACCAGTTGCCGTTTTCATCGCGGCCATATTTCTCCATAAAGGCGGCGCCGTGCAGGGCCATATCCAGCCATTGCTGGCGGGGAGCAATGTGATGGAATACATGGCTGAAGCACCATACTTCCCGCCCCTGCAGCCACATGAATTTGTCGGTATCAAATACACTCCCGTCTCTGTTCAGGCAGGTATAGAACCCTCCATGCTTTTCATCTTTGCTGAAATTAACCCAGAAGGGAAGGACATTATCCAGCAGTTCATCTTTATATAAAGCCGCATAATGACTGGTATTAAGTCCGGTCGACATCTGTTCCTGTACTTTTAGCTGATCTTCTACCCGTGATTGCATTATTTTTAAATTATTTTATTTATGAAGACCAAATTATTATTATTTTAATAATAAACAAAGACTTCGTAAATATTTTTATTAATAAAGTAGGTTTCAAGACAACTTGATTAACTTTATTATTAAAACCTTACTTTTAATAAAAATTTCACTCTTATTGCATGACAACCCAGGAAAGCATATTTGAAATCTTTTCAGAAGAAACCCTAGCCGGTGTGGCTTATAAAAACAAATCCCTAAAAAGGTCTATCATAGATCATCTTGACCAGTCGGGCAACAGCACTATTACGGATCTGGCGGCGGCGTTGAATATCAGTGTACCCAAAACCACCAGCCTGGTGAATGAACTGATAGCAGACCGTATTGTGAAGGAATATGGAAAGGATGATTCCAAAGGAGGGCGCAGGGCCAGCATGTATGGACTGGTAGCGGAATCTGGTTTTTTTGTGGGGGTAGATATCAAGAATTTCCATGTGAACCTGGGTCTGCTGAACTTCAAGAAAGAGCTGGTCACCTCTGAGATGCATGTGCCGTACACGCTGGCGAACACGCAGGAGTCGTTTCGTGAGCTGATGGGAATCATTCAGCATTTTATTAATAATGTGCCGGTCGACAGAAAGAAGATCTTCGCAGTTTGCCTGAACCTATCCGGCCGCATCAACAGCGAAAAAGGCTACAGCTACAGTTATTTTCACTTCAATGAAGAGCCGCTCAGTCAGGTGGTGGAAGATGCAATCGGTATCAAAACCTTTGTGGAGAATGATTCACGGGCTATGGCCTATGGGGAGTTCAATCATGGCAACGTGCATGATGAAAAGAATGTATTGTATCTGAACCTGGACTACGGTATTGGCCTGGGCATTATGCTCGATGGAAAGATATACCGTGGTAAATCCGGCTTCAGCGGGGAGTTCGGGCATATTCCGATTTTCTCCAACGAATTGATCTGCCATTGCGGGAAGAAGGGCTGTCTGGAAACGGAAGCATCCGGACAGGCACTGGTGCGGATGTTCCAGGAAAGGATTGCACAGGGCCATACTTCCGGGCTGCTGAAAAATAAGAAGCTGCCGGAAAACCTGCGTGTGGCTGATATTATACAAGCCACGCTGAATGAGGATGTGCTTTGTATAGAACTGATTGCTGAACTGGGAGAAAAGATAGGCCGGGGCATCTCTGTGCTCATCAATCTATTCAACCCCGAGCTGGTGATCATCGGCGGTATACTCGCTGAAACGGGCGATTACATCAGGCTGCCGATACGAAGTGCCCTCAACAAATACTCTCTCAGCCTTGTAAATAACGATACACAGCTGCGGATGTCGAAACTGCAGGAAAAGGCTGGTATTATAGGCGGCTGCCTGATTGCACGCCGTAATTTGCTGGCTTTTAATAAATAATTACACAAACGGATGTTTATTTATAAATATTTTTATTAAGTTTGTTTCGATCAATAATAATATTAACTATTCATCGCAACAAATTCCCGCATGTTAAACATCCCGATTCCGAAAGCAGTGCTGTTATCAGGCTGCATCGCTATCAGTGCAGGTTGGGTGCAAGCCCAGGAACTCACTCCTGCTTTGAACAACGTCATAAGAACAACGCCACAGGGTCATACCATGCAGGTACCCGGCCTGCTCAGTGAACAGCTACCGGCCCTCGCTTATCAGAAAATTGTGCTTCCTGGTCCGCAGTTCATTATATCAGACGATCCTGAGTACATCCGTGTACCAGAGGGGGTTGCTTTGCGTGAACCGGTGGAACCGGGTTCCGTGAGACTGTATTTGTACAACGTAAACGGCGTGCAGGAGCCGGCAAAAATGGAACGCAAAATTGCAGCTGTTATCCGGAATACCGGGAGCCAGCCAATGCATATCCGGATGCTGAAATACTCGTCGCAGCAGCCTACTACTAATTATTTCTTCGCAGGCAAACAGGGACTGGCCGACTTCTTCCTGTCCAAACCGGAAACGGTAGCCCGCGAAGTAAAGCCCGGCGCCTCCATCTGCCTGGATCCCAAACAGGATAAAGCAGTGGTGAAATATGATGAGCTGGTACATGGTTTCTACGAATTTGTGATCGACCAACCCGGAGAAGTCAGCATAGTGCAAACGGATATGAAAACGCCTGCTACCGTGGCGGCAGCCAGAACCAAAACTGCGCTCGCGACCAAACAATACGCCGGCGCCGGAAGGGGCACTTACGGTATCAGCAACTATCGCATCATCGTAAAAGACACACTCGACACCAAACAGGGTATGACGCAAATCCTTGTTGCCGACGGAGAAAAGGATCCCTGGGTAATTGGCAGGGAAGCCACCACGGGTGAATTGAAAAGCCTGGATGGTAACTACGGTATCCTGTACAACATCGAGCTTTCCTGGAAGAGCAGCAATGGCAAAGCCTTAGCGCTCGTTACCTGGAACCCGCGCGGCGATAACAGCCAGTGGTGCGGCGGTATGGCCAACACCATGATCGTCAGCGGTGGCAAATTCAAAGAAGGCGTTATTCAGCTGCCCAATAACCAGCTTGTTACCACCAAAGCACCAGAGGCTGTGCTGATACAGGTATTCACTCCTTCCGCCAATGGGGAAGTGCAGAAAATACATATTACGTATTCTCCGCCGGGCGCATCCTGCCTGCCTACGCCGTTGATTCTTATACCGGTGGATCTCTAAGAGAGCATTCCTAATTCGTAATTCTCTTCATCACTTCTTCTTTATACAACCTCCCTACCGGAAGTTCTTCACCGCCTACTTCTATCAGAGAGGCGGTGAAGGCCTTAATCTTGTCGATCGCAATGATATAGGAACGATGAATACGGAGGAATTTTTCGTCAGGTAATTTTTCTTCGAGATAGGTGATGCGTTGATAAGTGATGATGTCCTGTGTAATGGTTTTTACCTTGACGTAGTCTTTCAGGCTTTCTATATAGAGTATTTCATGATGAAATACTTTGATCATCTTTTTGTCGGCTTTCAGGTAAATGAAATTATCACCGGGAGATGGAGATGCGGGTGGTATTGACAATGATGCAAGCGGGGCCGCAATTCCCTGTTGTGCATGATACTTGCCTATAGCCGCCAGAAAGCGTTCGAATGGTATGGGTTTAACAAGATAGTCCAGCACATTCAGATCAAAGCCTTCCACTGCATAGTCGCGGTAAGCCGTAGTGAATACCACCGCCGGACGCCGTGGAAGCGCTTTCAGGAAGTCGATGCCTGAAAGCCTGGGCATCCTGATATCCAGGAACAGGAGATCCACTTTATGCTGCTGCAGGAAAACCATTGCTTCCAGGGCGTTGTGGCAAATGCCAGCCAGCGACAAATGATCCACCAGCCCGATGTAAGTTTGCAGTACTTCGGCAGCTAATGGTTCGTCATCAACGATCAGGCATTGTATCTTATTCATGTTGATGTAGGGTATTTATTAAAACGGGGGCGCCGTCCAGTTTCAATTTTAAATCTACAATATAGCGATCCGGTTCTTCCCTGCGCATTAGTTCATGCGAACCCGGATACAACAATGCCAATCTTCTGCTCACATTATTCCAGCCAATACCACTACGGCCTTCCTCCAGGCGGGGCTGGTGGCCACTAAAACTGTTTTCTACCTTTACCCCCAGCCAGCCATTCTTTACCTTGATATCGATCGTCACCCACACTTCGTCGGTTTCATTGCTTACACCATGCTTAAACGCATTCTCTATAAATGGTATCAACAACAAGGGAGGCACCTGCTGATGCATCACATCTCCCGAAATATTTAATGACACTTCCAATCGCTCGCCATACCGCAATTGCTCCAACTGAATATAATTTCGTATATGCGTTATTTCTTTCTCCAGTGAAATACTGGAAGAACGGGCATCATAGAGCATGTAGCTCATCAGCTCCGATAACTTTAGCACTACCACCGGCGCTGAGGGAGAGGCTTTCAGCGTTAGCGCATATAAATTATTCAGTGTATTAAACAGGAAATGTGGATGCACCTGCCCTTTCAGATAATTCAACTCTGCTCCCAGTTTCTCCTTCGTCAACTCCTGTTGTAATTGTTGTTGTATAAACCAGTTTCGCAAAATACAGATCACCAGTGTCAGCAACAGTACAGGGCTGAGGAACCACAGCATGCCTTTCAGCAACATATACCATACAAAAATGGGATCTACATGCGTGGTATCCGGCATCAGTAAAGGTTCCATTACCCATTCGCTCAACATCCGGTTCATCAGTGAAGCAACGAACAGCAATAGTACCGCGCTGGCTATATATTGCAGGTACTTTTCTTTTACAAAGAAACGGGGAAACAGCATATACATATTGATGTAAGCCACCAGCATGGCTCCTGGCAACCCCGCTACTTCTATCTCGAAATAATGCAACATACCATCTTCTCCGTCGGAGTGTACCCCAGTGTATACCAGCAGATATCCCACCCAAAACAGGATATGCGTGAGCAGACGGCTATGTGCGATATAATATTGTTTCATGTACCAACACGGTTGGATGTATTGCAAAAATAACGGCTGCCCGTTTTCTGCGCTGTTATTTCGACGAACAACCATTTTCGGGCAGGATTCTACCAATTTCATTCCCTGGCAGCTACTACTGCTATATCCCGGGTGCAACCTGCCGATGGTCGAAATTCTAAAAAAGTACGCAGGGTTCTCTTGTTCTTTGTCCCATAAAACCGGGCTAAACACATGTTCACGAACCATAACAATTTAGCGAAAATACTATTGTGTTACCTGATAATTTCTCCAGCACAACTGTACGGGCAACAACCGGCACCCCGGCAATTACAGGGAGTTACCGTCACTGCCGGGAAACCACTTATCGAGCGGAAACCCGGCGTTATTATCATGCACGTCAGCACTATGTTGACGGCAGCCGGCGCCAATGCACTCGAAGTATTGGAACAGGCCCCGGGCGTGCAGGTAGCCGGCGACCAGCTTTATTTGAAAGGGAAACCTGGTGTCAACATCTTCATCGACGGCAAACCCATATCGCTGCAGGGCAGTGAACTGAGCGCTTATCTCCAGTCTATTTCCGGTGCAATGATCGATAGAATTGAGATCATGCCTCAACCACCTGCCGGATACGATGCAGCGGGCAATGCAGGCATTATCAACATCATCCTGAAAAAGGAGAAATTGAGTGGCTTCAATGCGCAACTGATGTCTGAAAATATTCAGGGACGTTATGCAAGAATCACACAAAACGGCAGCTTCAATTACAAAACCAGCCGCATTAACTTTTATGGCAATGTGGATAACTATAACGGCACCGGCTATAACAACATCCTTAAAGAACGAAGCTATCCGGGAACAACCGGTCTGACAGGCATTCTACAGCATGGATTTTATACCTCCACTATGCACCGGCTGCTGGCAAAGAGCGGTGTGGATTGGAAGTTGTCTTCTTCTACCCATCTATCCGCCAGCTTATCTGATCTTTACACCGACCTTCACAGCCGGAATAGCAGTGATGCGCTGGAAAATTATGCCAAGCCCCAGGGCGATAGTCTACATCAGTCCACCTTATTCCGGCAACGGTACACTAATAACCTCGACGCCTATACGGAAATAAAGCATCAGTTCGATACCAGTGGTCACGAACTCAGTGTGGCATTTTCCTATCTCAGATACACGCGCGGGCAACGATGGCGCTTTGCCGACAGCCTGCCGGCTGCCATGCCTGCTACTGTAAATACCTATTCCGTAAAGGCAGATTACCAGCGCCCTTTTTCCAAATTCCACAAAATAGCTGTCGGGTATAAGTCGGGGTTCATGAATTGCACTGCCAACGACGGCTTCCGATACAACGACGCTATCCATGCATTTTACACCAGCTATAGCTGGGAGGCAGGCCGTTTCTCCGGACAGGCAGGCCTGAGGATGGAACATACCAACATCAGCACTCACCAAACCGGTCTTTCATTCACTAACCGTTATACCCAGCTTTTTCCTTCATTGCAGCTCACGCTGAAAAAGAAGGATCATCAATTTAATCTTTCCTATAGCCGCCGGATAGACCGGCCGGATTATAACAACCTCAATCCGGCCATTATGCCCATGGACAGCTATAACTATGAACAGGGAAATCCCCTGTTACGCCCTCAGCTGGCGGATAATGCAGAAGTGGACTGGCTCTATAAAAATATATTCAGCATCAGTGTATCGTATAGTCATTTACGTGATAACATGGAAGAAATTACAACAGTGAAGGATTACATCTTTTACAGCTCCTTCAGCAATACCGGCAACAAAGATATTGGCAGCATCGCCCTGGAAGGAACACTGGCACCTGCGCCCTGGTGGAAGCTTTCTCCCAATCTGCAATTCACGTATACCCAATACCGTAGTCAGTTGTTTAATGAACCGATGTACCGTAACGGTCCGGGATGCCTGCTCACTGTTAATCAGCAATTTATTTTCCGGGATAACTGGAGCGCTGAAATATTTACTACCTATTCTTCCTCCATGATCTTCCTCCAATATATACAGGCGCCCAATTGGTACATGCATGCCGGCATCAGGAAGAAAGTACTGAAAGATAAGGGCAGTCTGTTGTTGAACATGCGCGATGTTTTTCACAGCAGAAGAGATAAACAATATTTTGATCGCATACACGGCGCCGGTGGTTTCGACAGCCGTATATGGGATACGAGGAGTGTGACAATAGCGTTCAGCTATCGGATAAGCAGGGGAACGAGAATTACTAATCAGGAATTCTAATTTCCCCCGGGTACTTCACCTCCTTGCCTGTAGCCCTGTAGTGCGGCATTTGCGCTTTGCGCGCCTTCAGTTCTTTCGTGAGAAGATCGGCGAGTTCTTTGGCTTTTTTAGGATTGGTGGCAATGAGATTATTGGATTCATAAATGTCGTTCGAAAGGTTGTATAGTTCGAGGCGCTGTTCTTTTTCAAAATAGATCAGTTTCCAGTTGTCTTGCCGGATGGCAGTAAGCCAGGCATTATCATTTCCAAGCTGACCACCGGTCCAGTCGTTGGGATAATTCCAGATTAATGCCCTGCTGTGATTACGCAGAGATGGTTGTTTCAGGTAAGGTATAATGCTTTGCCCATCTGTTGTTTGAACGGTTTTATAATTCCTGATCCCGGCCCATTCGAGAATAGTGGGGTAAAAGTCTTCCATGATCACATACTGATCATTCACACTTCCAGGCGCTGTAACGCCATTCCAGCGCACCATCATGGGTTCTCTTACACCACCTTCGTACAGAGAGCCCTTGCCACCTCTGAGGGGGTAATTCTGCGTATTAGGATTACCCTGCCGGGGTGGATGTGAAAATCCACCATTATCAGACATGAATACAATGATGGTATTTTCTGTAAGATGATGCTGATCGAGGTAGTCCATCAGTTCACCCAGACTTTGATCCATCCCTTCCACGAGGGCAGCGTAGGCTGCTTCGGGTTTGGGAAGCCCCAAATCCAGGTAGCGTTGAATAAAGCGATCGTCGGGGTTATAAGGCAGATGTACCGCATAATGCGCCATATAAAGAAAGAAAGGTTGTTTCCTGAGCTGCGCGGTATCCATTGCCAGCACTGCTTCCTGGGTGAGGTCTTCCGTGAGGAAAGAATGTTTTTTGCGGTATTTATCCAGTCCTGGCATTTCTGCCTGAAGAATAAATTTGCCTGGTTGCCGGCCGAAATCATCTTCTGCCAGGTAAGAGGCCGGATGGCCGGCTGCGCTTCCGCCGATATTTTTTACAAAGCCCAGATTCAGCGGATCAGCGCCAATGGTGCCATAGGCGCCGAAGTGTGCCTTGCCGCATTGGATGGTGTAGTAGCCATGGTCTTTCAGGAGCTGTGGTAACGGGGTCGCATATACGCTTTTTTCCTGATCAGGAACCGGGGAGATGCCGTTGACGTTCCAGTCGGGGATATCGAGCAAACTATCCTTTCCATCGACCGCCGTATTTTTCGTCGACGTCCAGTTGCTGACACGATGCCTGGCCACGTTCATGCCGGTGAGGAGGCTGACGCGGGAAGGCGTGCAAACCGAGGCGGCGTAGGCGTTGGTAAATTTAGTGCCCGACTTGCAGAGGCGTTCCATGTTAGGTGTGCGAAATTTGCGGTTAGCGGGCGTGATGCTGTCCCAGAAAGGAACAGAAGTATCCTGCCATCCCATATCATCGACCAGGAAGAAAATGATATTGGGAGATTTAATCGCGGGGGATTGTGCTTTTACAGCGGTACACGCCAGCAGACCAGCGAGCAGCAGTAGTTTTTTCAATTGTGTCACCATATCTACTAAAATAATATTTTCACACGAAGTTTTCATCGATCGGTTTTACCAATGATATCGATAAGATAATACTGTTTCGTTAATTGATGACTTAGACAGATCTTTGCCGGCAAATGGCAGTAACGGCAGAAAAAGCAGGCAGGCATAGTATTTTATTCCGACGGATCAAATCGGCTATTTTTCTTTCAGGGCTTTCAGTATTTGCTCAGTTATATGTGTTTCAGCCGTTACTGCCTTTATTATGTAAGCATTTCCGGATCACTCCTGCACAAAGCAGTTATGCCGTATCAGCATCTACGCTGGGGATGGCGACAGGATTGATTTTCTTTTCTTTCAAAGCGGATACGATTTCCCGAAAGCGGTTGATGAGTGGATCGTTGCTGGTTTCTTCTGCTCTCACCTTATTATCGGCGGTGATGCCGCAGTTTGAATGGCTGATAGCATTATGCTTTCTGAAAGGTGCAGTATTATCGGGAGTGTCGGCGGTAGCGCTGGCGTACCTGTCGGAAGAAGTTAGTCCTGAAGCATTGGGACTGGCTATTAGTCTTTATCTGAGCGGCAATGCCATTGGAGGTATGGCAGGTCGTATCGTAGCTATATTGATATCCGGCTGGTTGAACTGGCAATGGGCAGTAGGCACTATAGGTGCAACCAGTTTTGTTTTTGGCCTGCTATTCATGCGGCAGCTGCCGCCATCGGCACATTTTGTGCCACAGCTGGTGCCAGCAGCGTTGAAGGTAAGGCAAATGTGGCAATTCGTAAGGAATCCGTTTACCGTGCGGATTTATTGTGTAGCCTTTCTGCTGATGGGCAGTTTTGTAGCCGTATACAATTATCTTGGTTTCCGTCTTGAAGCGCCGCCGTTTTCATTACCACACTATATTATAGCGGGTATCTTCCTGATGTATACTGCTGGAGTTACCGGTTCGATGATGGCCAGCAGGTGGTCTGAACGGGTAGCGCCTATTCGTTTGGTGAAGCGGTTTATAGTATTAATGCTGGGAGGATTATCGCTATTACTGGCTCCGGTGTTGGCTGGTATTATCATCGGGCTTGGATTATTTACGTTCAGTTTTTTCGGCGCTAATACTATTGTCAGCAGGCTGCTATCGGAATATGTAAGTGAAGGAAAAAGTACTGCCACGTCGTTGTATTGGTTGTTTTATTATGCAGGAGCATCGGTAATAGGCAGCAGTACCGGCGTAGTGCTGGCTCATAGTACCTGGGGCCTGTTCGTTATGCTGCTGATGCTATTAACCCTTATTTCTCTTTGTTTGTTTTGGGCAGACAGGAAACGCTAATTACTTCTTTATATCAGCCTTATTGTAACTACTCAAAAAATAAATCTTTGTTTTTAAATAAAAAGGCTCTATTTTTATCGTGCTAATGAGAAAAGTCGATCACAGTAACAACTACTGTAGCTTGTACCACTAATAGAAAAGTTTTAGAAAATATTCTTTACAGCATTGGTTTTGCTTATTGAAAAAGAGAGAAAATAATCACTAAAATCTAATCATGTGCCATAGAGGGCTGCGGGGAATTCTCCGTTGTCTTTTCATAGAAAAAGGTGGGAATATACTGTTGCAAACCAGGCTACCAGCCAGGATGAGAGCCATTTTGCCAGGAATCTAAATCTAATGGTGGGTATTAAAATTGATGTCAGTAGCATACAATTTTCAGGCAATAGAATCAACAGCACATTTGTAACAACAACCAGAATTTGAGCTGACTAAATCCAGCTTTTACAGTTAAATTATTTAAACCAAAATCGATGAAATGATGAAGTGACCGTGCCTGCACACGTGTTTACACAACACCAGCTATAGTTCAACAGACAACAAAATCTGACTGCGCACAGGCATGGTCTGCTAGCTTTTTATTCTTATATATCAAAACCCAATTGAACCGTATGAAAAAAGGTTTACTACTATGGCTATTGCTAGCCATCGGTGTGGTGCATTCTTTTGCCCAGACACGAACGATTACAGGTAAAATTACGGACGCACAGGATGGTGCACCGTTGCCTGGTGTATCCGTAGTTATCAAAGGCACCAAGTCGGGATCTATCACAGGTGCGGATGGTAAGTATACCATCCAGGCAGATCCTGCGACCACGCTGGTTTTTTCTTTTGTTGGTTATGAAACAAAAGAAGAGAGACCAGGTAACCGTTCCACTATCAACGTTGCTTTAGGCAGCAGCAATAAAATGCTGAGTGAAGTATTGGTAACGGGATATGGTGAATTGAAAAGAAAAGATGTTACTTCTTCTGTTGCAGCTGTGAAGGCGGATGTACTCAACAACCGTCCGGTAACCAGCTTCGATCAGGCATTGAGTGGTCGTGCTGCCGGCGTAAGCATCAGCACTGCTTCCGGTGTACTGGGAGATGCGGTAAACATTCGCATCAGGGGTGTCAACTCTATCAGTAACAGCAGCCAGCCGCTGATTATTGTGGATGGTATTCCGATGAACAATAACACCAATCTGAACGTCTTCAACAGCGGTAACGGTACCCGTTATAACCCGCTGGCAGATATCAATCCGAATGATATTGAATCTGTTGACGTACTGAAAGATGCTGCTGCATCCGCATTGTACGGCTCCAGGGCTGCATCCGGCGTTATTGTGATTACTACCAAAAGAGGTAAAACAGGTACAGTAGCGGTAAACTATAATGGTTATGTTGGCGTGGCAAAAGCCGCCCGGCTGCCGAAGCTGCTGAACGGCGACGACTTCAATGTGATTCAGAACGAAAAATCAGCCAACGCTGGTGGTGGTGTTATTGCGAAAGACATTGATGTAAACGGCGATGGTAAACCCGACAGAACAGACTGGTTAAAACAAGTATTCCGCACCGGGGTTATCCACAGCCATCAGGTTTCCCTTTCCGGCGGTACCGAAAAAGCAAAATTTTATGCTTCCGGTGAATATTCTGATCAGCAGGGTACCATACTGGTTAACCGTCTTCGTAGAGGAGGCATGCGTGTAAACCTGGACGTAACACCAAAAAAATGGCTGAAATCAGGCGTATCCCTGTACTCTTCCAAATCATTGAACAATGGCGTATTATCTGATGGATATCTCGCTGGTTCTACCCTTTCTTCTTATGCGGCTATGCCTAACGTACCAGTGTACAACAAAGATGGCAGCCTCTATCTGAAATTACCGGGTAACGGCGATCTGGCAGATGGTAATAACACCACGACTGCCAAAGCTAACCGTTTCTTCCACCCATTGGCGAATCTTCAGATGGGAAGAAACGATAACACTTCTACCCGTGTGCTCTCCAATGTATATGTAGAAGTAGAGCCGATTTCCGGATTAAAGGTGACTTCCCGTTTTGGAGTGGACTTCATCCAGAACTTCGAAGATCAATACAGCGGTCCACAGCAGGCTGGCCTGGGTCTTGGTAATAATGGACTGGTGCAGGAAAATCTCTATAGAAAAGCACTTTGGAACTGGTCTAACTTTGCCACCTATACGAAAACCATCGCTAACAAGCACTTCATCAATGCCATGGTGGGTATAGAATCCCAGTATGCACAAACTAAACAGCTGTATACCGGTCAGGGTAACCTTGCCGATTCCTACTTCAAAGAAATATATGATGGTTTGTTTGCAGGCTCTGACAACACTTACTCCGGTGGTGATAACATTGCCAACGCATTTGATTCTTACTTCGGTAAAATCGGGTATAGCTATGGATCCAAATACTATTTCGATGCAACCTTAAGAGCTGATGCCTACTCTGACTTTGGTATTAACAACCGCCGTGGTTATTTCCCAGGAGCATCTATTGGCTGGCGTATTTCTGAGGAAGATTTCTTCAAGGACAACATCTCTGTAATCAGCGATTTTAAACTTCGTGCCAGCTATGGTACCGTAGGAAACTCCAACATCAGGTCCTATGCTTACCGTACACTTTACGGAGGTGGTCAATATGCCGACCTGAACGGGTTCTCTGTTTACCAGATCGGCGACCCCAACCTCAAATGGGAAACATCTAAAAAACTGGATATCGGTGTGGATGTTACCCTGCTAAGAAACAGGATCACGCTGACAGCAGATTATTTCAAAAACAACATCAATAACCTGATCCTGGATGCTCCGATCCTGGCTACCGTAGGCACCCCATGGGATCCTATTACAGGTAACCCCGGTCCTATTCTGACCACCAACATTGGCAGCATGTGGAATAAAGGTCTGGAGTTAACACTGAATACACGTAACATCGAAACTAAAGACTTCTCCTGGACCAGTAACTTCAACATCACCTTCATCAAGAACAGGGTGACCAATACCGCGGATGGTACTGATATCATCAAAGGTATTAACAGGGCCAGCGTAGGCAGAACCCTGGGCGTATTCAGGCTGATTCAATGGGCAGGCGTAAATCCTGAAACAGGTTACGCAATGTTCTACAATGCCGCAGGAGAAAAAGTAATGTACAATCCGGGTGTGCCTGCCTCACAGAGATGGACAACACCGGATGGCAGCAAAGTGGTGAACCCGGTAACATCCAACGATGCCCAGTACCTGGATAAATCAGGCTACCCTACTTTCTATGGTGGTTTCAACAACACATTCAGCTATAAAGGCATCGATCTGAGCATCTTCCTGCAGTACAGCGGTGGTAACTATGTGTATAACTCTACCAGGGCTGCCCTGCTGACCAACTCTTTCAGCAACAACGCTGAAGAGATCAAGAACAGATGGACACCCAACAACAAAAACACAGATATTCCGAAATTATTCCTGTCTGACGCCACATCCAACCAGGCATCTACCAAATGGCTGGAAAAAGGAGACTTTATACGTGCACGTGAAATCAGCTTAGGCTATAATTTCCCATCTGTAAAACAATCACTGGGCCTCACCAGTCTGCGTTTATATGCCCTGGTACAAAACGCCTTTATCATCACCAAGTATAAAGGAGCTGATCCTGAAATAAACACCAACCGTGATAGTAACATTAACTATGGTACTGATTCCAGAGGTGCGCCGTTACCAAGAATATTCATGCTCGGTTTAAATGTTGGTTTCTAATTGTTGTTGACAAAAAAAAAGAATTATGCATTTCATCAATAAATCAATCTTCAGGAAAAAGATCAGCACGCGATTATCTGTTGCGGCTGTAGCCGTGGCATCCACGATGATGTTTTCCTGTTCCAAAGTAAACGATCAGCAGCCTTTTGCTAAAATAGATCCGAAAGATGCTTTCAGCAATCCGGACAGGATCGAGAAATCAGCCATCGGTATGTACGATGCGTTGCAAAACAGGGAATACCTCGGCGGACGTGTACTGATATATGTAGATCAGCGTGGTAACGATGCGAACGTAGCCTCTTATTTCGGTAACGTGCCTACCTTCGATATGCTCTCCAACAATAGCTTCGCATTTGGCTGCTGGTCTGGCGCGTACAGAACAATTTTTGAGAGTAATTTCTTTACCACCAACCTGAAACAGAACGAAAGCGTGATTGGCGCAGCAGCAGCCGCTCATTACTATGGAGAAGCAAAATTCATCCGGGCGCTGGCATACTTCTACATCATCAATCTCTACGCACAAACATATACCTTCCAGGCAGATGCCAAACAGCCGGGAGTACCGCTGGTATTAACAGCCGCCACCAATGGTTCCGAAGCGATGGATCCTAAAAACAAGATCAAGCGCAATACCGTAAAAGAGGTATACGACCAGATGATCCAGGATCTGAATGATGCCGCATCCTTATTACCGGTAAGCAGTGGCGATGCCTATGCAGACCGTGCAAGGGCTACCAAAGGAGCAGCACATGCGTTACTGTCACGCATTTACCTGTTCCAGGGTAACTATGCAAAGGCGAGGGATTATGCAGACAGTGTGTTATTATCTTCCTATAACTACACGCTGGATGCCACTCCCGCAGCGGTATTTGCTTCCAGTAACTACCAGGCATCGAAAGAGCGCATCTTCTCCGTGGCCATGAGCCAGAGCGACAACCCTAACACCAACAATGCTTTGGGTCAGCACTACGGCAGCAGCGGAAGGGGCGATATCACCATTAACAAAACAGCCTATTTCAGGTTGCCCAACTTTGATCCTAATACGGATCTGAGGGCAAAACCGCTGTATACTTTTACTACCAACGCAGCTAAAACAGATACTACTTTCTATACCAAAAAATTCTTTGGTACCAGTACAGTAGATGCCTGGGTGCCTGTACTGCGCCTGGCGGAAGTAATGCTGAATAAAGCAGAAGCATTGGCACAGCTTAGCCCGGGCATTCCGGACCCTCAGGCAATATTGCTGCTGAACAAGATCAGGGCGAGAGCGAAAGCAGCAGATCTGCATCCGCTTACACAAGCCGAGCTGCTCACCAATATCCTCACCGAACGCAGAATTGAGCTGGCGTTTGAAGGATTCGGGATGTTCGACTACGTAAGAACGCACCGGACGATCCCTGCCCGCGGCAACGTGAGCGCCCAGGATTGGAATGGTAAATATACCATTTTCCCGATTCCGTTCTCCGAAACAGAACGTAATCCTAATCTTCAACAAAACGACGGTTACTAAGCACCATTTTTTCATAAGCAAAAATGAAACAGGCCATCCCATTACTGGGAAGGCCTTTTCTTTTTTATGCAACCTGCTCGCAGGGAAACGAAGTAAATTCAGTGCATGAAAAGAGCAAGCGTGTTACTGGCACTGATAATTTTCTGCGTAGGCGGCGTATTGGCATTCCGCCCCAAAGAATACTATCAGCCCGCCTATGAAGGCGGCAAATGTGTAGTTCCCACGGTTATTTATTATAGCGTGACACCGGATACAGGCATGAATTACCTGCTTGGCAGGCGGGCTAAACTGGCGGAAACGCCGGGTGACTGCCGGAGCTTTGTTATTATTGGAGAGTAAACTATGAAAACGCTGAGGATAGTAATAGGAATTATTGCTATCGCTACGATAGCAGCCGTACTGCTGAGCTGGGCCGGCAGGAAGGATATTCCTGTGGACCGGGTTACCTGCCGCTCTACCCTGATGGGTTGACACCTATTTTTAATTCCCACTTATTTCCCTATATTGTTCCTCATACATTCCACGTTTTTCTCAAACATATACAGATCCATCATGTCTTTACGCAACATCAGCTTCGTTCTGCTAATATTCTCCTGTTTTCATGTGAGTGCCCAGGACTTCCGCCAATCCAATACCGACGAATCCAAAGTTCCGCCATACACCTTACCGGATGTACTGAAGATGCCCAATGGCAAGCAGGTTCAGACTGCCGCAGCGTGGCAGAAAATACAGCGGCCTTACATATACCACCTTTTTGAAGAAAATGTATACGGAAAGTTTCCCAGGGTACCGGTTCGGCTTAGTTCGAAACTGGTATCAACTGATAAACACGCCCTGAATGGCAAAGCTATCCGCAAACTGGTGGATATTTACTTCAACAACGATACCTCCGCAGTGATACATTTGCTGATGTACCTGCCCCACAATGCCCGACCTGTACCGGTATTCCTGGGTATGAATTTTCACGGCAACCAGAGTGTTTACAATGATCCTGCGGTACCTGTTACCAGCAAGTATTCGATAAACGGCGCGGGGATTGTTAACGATCATGCCACAGCCGCATCCAGAGGTAGTCAGTCGCAGCAGTGGCAGGTAGATACCCTGCTGGCACATGGTTTTGGCCTGGTCACCTTCTTTTATGGCGATGTGGAGGAAGACTATCCCGAAGGATGGCAACATGGATTCAGGAGCAAGCTGGCTACCGCGTTGAAAACGGCGCCGGAAGAATGGAGCGCCATTGGCGCCTGGGCCTGGGCGCTCAGCAAAGTGATGGATTATCTGCAACAGGAGCCATTGATTAATACGAAACAGGTATGCGTGATCGGGCATTCGCGGCTGGGCAAAACGGCGCTATGGGCAGGTGCTTCAGATCCGCGGTTTGCTATAGTGTATTCCAACGAATCAGGAGAAGGAGGCGCCGCGCTGGCCAGACGTTGGTATGGGGAGACGTTGCCGCTTATCAACGACCGGTTTCCACATTGGTTTTGCGCCAAATACAAGCAGTATAATGAGCATGTGAGTGATTTACCGGTAGACCAGCATATGCTGCTGGCGATGATGGCGCCGAGGCCGTTGTATGTAGCCAGTGCGGAAGCGGATAAGTGGTCGGATCCGAGGGGAGAATTTTTGAGCGCGTGGAATGCGGGAGTGGTGTATAGGTTGTTTGGGAAGAAGGGGATTGGGAGTGAGCAGTATCCGGCTGTGCATGAGCCGGTGGGGGAATGGGTGAGGTATCATGTGAGAGCGGGGAAGCATGATGTGACGGAGTATGATTGGAGGGAGTTTTTGTGGTTTGCGGAGAGGGTTTATAAGATAAGATAGTTACTTCTTTTTTCCGAGAAAATAGGAAAACTTGACTAATATAACCCGGCCCAGAACGTTACTTCTGACATCTTCAACGAAGCCTTCACCAACAGTTCGGGTAACACTGGCGTTTTGATTCAGGAGATCGAAGCCCTGGAGGCTGAGAACACCTTGTTTTTTGCTGAAGAAGTTACGGGAGAGAGAGGCGTTGAGGATCCAGGAGTTTATATTGAACCCGGCGGCCTGGCCGGCGCTGCCGGAGTAGGACGTGTTGGTGTTCAGGGAGAGGTTGAATGGTAGTTTTAGGTTGCCATCGAAGTAGAAGCGGTAGCTGAGAAAGTTAGTGGATACAACTGATTGGTGAGGGTATACAACGTCATTATAACTTGCACTTGCAGAAATAATGAAATCAAAATTATTACCCCGTGACAAGTTATAACTTATAAACGGGGTCACCGACTTTTCTATACTAAAAAGATTTACCTCGTTGATAGAAGCTATCATTTTTCTATACGCTAAATCAGCTCCAATTCTAAGTTGATCTTTTGTTTTCTTAAACATCCAACCCTGATTAATATTAAGATTAAAAGTGTATCCACCTCTTAAATTAATGGGTTTCATAATTTGCCGGCCGGAAGAGTCAAAGTTGGAACTGTTGATAATTTGATTTCCCAAAAAATTGGCGCTACCACTAAGGAAAAAACTATGAAACAATCCCGGATCTATTGATGTATAAGTAAAACTCATGAAACTACTTTTAGCAGGGCTTAATAATGGATTTCCCACTTTTATCTGAAGTGGATCGGCGTAATCTTTAATTGGCATTAATTGAATAAGCTCAGGAATTTGCAGACCATTTCCATATTGGAAAGTAAGCTTTTTATTCTTACCAACTAAATAAGTGAAATACATAAGTGGGTAGAAATCCATGGAATTTATGGAAAAGTCCGTATTACGAAAAATATCATGGGCCAACATTTTAAATGAAAAAAAACCCGCAGACAAGGAATACATAAACTTCTCCGTGCTACCGCTCCATGTTATTTTGCCATAATCTTTCTTAATATAACCGTTCAATAGGATATTGAGACTATCCACCGACCTATCGAACAGTGCATTCTTAAAATTATAATCAAGTACAGCGCGGTCGGATCGCAAAATAGTATGTTCATGGGTAAAATCAACGCTAAGTGAGCTTTTTAGTGTGATTGGCTCAGTATAAGCTATTCCACTTAATAGTGACTGTCTATTTGTTATTCGGGTATTTTTCTGGGCAATTGTATCTATGCTTATATTATTGCCTGACATATACTGTGTGAACGATCGGTTCAACAATCTATTCATTTCTCTTCCATTAGCATAAGACAACCACAGCTCCGCTTTCCGTCCTTTTTTCTGAAAATTAACTTCATATCTTCCTGAGCCGGACCAAGTTAGCGTACTCTGTTCATTCTTATTCTCCACGTTACCATTGTTACTACTCTCCCTATTGCCAATAGACGATTGATAATTACTTAGTAAGGAGCCATTTAATCCTACATTAGAGATGTGCGACGTGATTGTCAATTTCTGAAATGAATCAACTTTGATAGCCGCTCTAATAGAAAAGTCATGATTGTATATTGTTTGCTTATTGACTGAGTTCCTTGTATAAAGTATAGCAGAATCACCAATATTCGTTCTCCTCTGACTATTCTGCCAGTTTTCACTATATACCACATTGGTTGAAAAAGCGGTGGCGAACGCCACCCTTTCACTTAATTTATCTGCATAGTTAATGCGGGTATCCCAAGTTGTCTGTAACTGAGGCCCGGAAGTACTCTTGGATTCCAAGAGGCCGTTAAAATTATTAGCTTCTCCCAGCATAAGGAGTTGTTGCTGCTCCTTAAAGCGGTTTAAATTCACTTTTGCTCCCATTTTAGTACCTAACCCAATACCGCCAGTAAGATCTCCCGAAAAAACTCCTTCCTTTTCCTTCCTTATGGTAAGATTAATAACTTTCTCCGACTTGGTATTAAGATCTTTTTTTGTATCATCATCTCCATCATTCTTATCTATAATCTGTAGCTTATCAACTAGATCTGCCTGCAGGTTCCGAAGGAAAGTTTTCGGATCTGAATTACCTAAAAGTTTCTGTCCATTAATCATTATGTTGTCAATGACTACACCGTTAAATCGTATAACACCCTCTCTATCCACATCAAACCCAGGAATTTTCTTCAATACGTCAACAATTTGGTCATTTCCCTTCTTTCTAAGTGATGCCATGCTAAATTCCAGTGTATCCCTGGTTAATCTAACTAACTTCTTAACACCGACTACCTCAAAGGTTGTCAAGTGATATTCTTTTCTTTTTATTTCTACTTTCCCAAACTTTTTAGATAATTGCTTATCCAATACAAATTGCAAAGTATAGGATTCATAACCAACAGATGAAATCTGCAGTGAATACTTTCCAGGTACCAAATTATCAAACTCAAAAAAGCCACTTTCGTCTGTCACGGCAGTGTAGGTAACCAAAGTGTCTCTCGCAGATACGCACAGAACTGTAGCCGATGGCAATGGCCGTGCGGTTCCCTGATCCACTAATTGTCCGCCTACTTTGATTGGATCTAACTTCTGCGATAGCGCCTGATCTATTTGTAGAAACAATAAAGATAGCAGCAATAAAAAAAAAAATCTCTTCATAACAGGCAGTTCGTAATCCCTGCTAAATTCTAGTTTTATCGTGCGACAGTCCCGCAGTTTTCCAATATTTAAACCGAATCATTGAAAAATATGTCCACCGATATCTGATTGCAGCCAGGAAACATACCTTTGTTACAGAAGCATTAGAAACTAATTCACCTAAAGATTTCATGATATTTACCTGAACATAAGTCATCCGGTTTAGCTATTGCCAATAAGTACTATCATAAGTAGTTTTCCTCAACAACTGTATTTTTAATACCATTTCTACACTCAATTCTATCACTAGTAAAACTCAATAATTATGAAAAAGGCAAAAATAGCACTAGTAGTAATTCTCCTTTCATCCTTGTTAGGTGCATCCTCTGCATACAAATCTGCGAGAACTCTATATCCATTCTACGCTTACGGCACAACTCTTTCAAATGGGCTACTTTA
Organism: Chitinophaga sp. 180180018-3; assembly: GCF_037893185.1. Lineage (NCBI taxonomy): Bacteria > Pseudomonadati > Bacteroidota > Chitinophagia > Chitinophagales > Chitinophagaceae > Chitinophaga > Chitinophaga sp. 180180018-3. The sequence continues at coordinate 5,771,655 of NZ_CP140772.1, forward strand.
TACCGGTTGCGTAAACCTCAAATGGCTGTCATATACGTCAAACCCTGACGCATCACTAATAATCACCTATTCGAGCGACTACAATACGGCAGTAAGGGATGCATCGTTATGCACCTGTAGAGTAATCCCAGTTCCCTGAAAACAACAACTGCAGTAATTAACAACAGATAAAAATATCAGAAAGTGGTGTAGGCAGGTTGCAGTAGATAGTCCTACCTTAGAGATGATTTAATAACAACGAACCGACTTTAGATTATAGAACAAAATAGAGCTCTCGTTAAATTTCTGAAACGTCGTGGTTCGCTAACAAAAAATAATCATTAAACGGTCAATCATATTATTAATGGATTCCTTAAGCCATTTATTAAAAAACACCCTACATTTATTTAAGCAACCCCACTTAAATGAAGAAAAGCCAATGGAAGAATTACCTTCAAATTCTTCGTATCTTCCTATTCACCCGATCAGTCTAAAGGATTACGTACTCAAAAATCCCACCAATAAGAGGTATTTGATAATTGGCCTAATTACAATTTTTCTACAATTTACAATCTTTAAATATTTCTACCCTTTCGCAGGTTATATAAATGGAGATTCATATGTTTACCTCGAAACGGCTTATCATAATTTCAGTGTCAATACCTATCCGGTTGGTTATTCAAATTTCCTACGGCTTATTAGCGTATTTACGAAATCTGACATAATAGTTGTTGCTATTCAATATCTATTACTACAGTTCAGCGCTCTATCTTTATTATTTACGCTATTCTACTTTTATTCGCCGGCCAAACTGACTAGAATAATTCTATTCCTATTTATAACAATTAATCCTGCTTCGTTATACCTTTCAAACTATATATCCAGCGATTGCTTTTTTCTTTCATTGAGTATCGCCTGGTTTACCTTGTTACTCTGGACAATAAGTTACCCTTCAAAAAAACTGATATTAATAACCTCCCTGCTTCTTTTCATTGCATTTACAGTAAGGTATAATGCTTTGTTTTATCCAATAATTAGTGTGATTGCATTAGTACTAAGTAGGAAAAAAATACTTTTAAGCATTGGAGGATTCGCTGTGAGTCTTATTCTAATAGGAATATTCATCATTCATACAAGTAAAACGTACTATAAGCTCAGCGGGTACAAACAATTCAGCCCTTTCACGGGTTGGCAACTAGCCAACAATGGAATGTATGCTTACAAATTCGTAGCTCCTAAAAACAGGAAACAGCCCCCCAAAAGATTGCAGGAACTTGACCAAATGGTTCGAAACTATATTGACTCCACACAGAATTTACAAAAATACCCTTATGAGAAAATAATAGCTGGCACCATTTACATGTGGTCTCCAAATTCACCTCTCTCAATATACATGAATAAGCAATTCATTAAGGATTCGACTGCCACGGCGTTAACGAAATGGTCCGCCACGGCTCCTATAATGAAAGAGTATGGGATTTTTTTAATAAAATCTTACCCTAAGGAGTTTTTAAGATACTATTTAATACCTAACGCTGTAAAATACTATGCACCGCCGGTCGAGTTTTTGGCAGCCTATAGTACCGGAGTAGATAGTGTATCTCCAATTGCAACTGCCTGGTTTGCGTACAAGAGCAACAAAATTAGTTGCCGCTTTAAAGACTTTAATGTAAACAACTTAAACTATTATCCAATATTAAGTGGCACCGTTAATGTTCTATTTATCTTTTCATTGTTAAGCTTCATCATGCTCAAAGGATATAAAGAGCAAATACAATTAACTAAAGGGCTTGGATTAGTAATTGGGCTCTGGATAGTGAACTTTTCATTTAGCGTATTTGCTTCTCCTATTGCGCTGAGGTTCCAACTCTTTCCGATACTTACCACGGCTTGCTTTTCTCTGCTGCTTCTAGAGTACCTGATTAAACTTGCCAAAAGCTCGAATCCTGCTACAAGCAATATTTTAAACACTTCAACAGAACCGCCGAATATACAGGCGATCAGTTGACAACTTCAAAATAAAAAATGAAAGGAAAAATAACAGTAGTATCAATACTTGCTATCTTATTAGCAATTCTCTTCTACGAAGGAACAATGGTATTTCAACAAAAAAAAAGCCATGCTAACTATATAAAGCCCATAGTATCAACTCATATAGGGGAACCAGTCCCTAACATAGAACTTTTATCACCAGAAAGCTCAGTAAACATCAACATAAAAAAAATCACCAATCAACTGCCAACTGTACTATTCTATTTCAGTCCTTATTGCCCCTATTGTCAGGCAGAGATAGAAGAAATAGTAAAAAACATCAAACATTTAAAGGAAATACAATTTTTTTTGATAACACCTTATTCACTTAATGAGCTAAAGATTTTTTATACAAAGAACAATTTGTCTAAATACAAAAACATCGTCGCCGGTGTGGACTATAATAGTTCTTTTCAGAAATACTTTGATGCTCAGATCGTACCATATCTTGCGATATATAAGCACGATAAGCTAAAAGGCGCATTTATCGGAAATATGCCATACAGGCAAATCGCCGAGGAGACTGAAAAATAACTTGTTGCGCAACATAAAAGTGAACTCGAACCTACGATTTCACACATGGAGAAGCTGAAAACCATTATAAAAGAGTAAGCAATTCACAAACCCTAAAGTTTAGCTTTTTGACTAAAAAGCAAAATTCACCATGAAAAAAGCAAAATTTGCATTAACAGCGATAGCTGTTCTGGCTGTAATTGGCGGTGCTATGGCATTCAAAGCTAGCAGGCAACTTAACCCCTTCTTTGCTTATGGTTCTACCAACACAACCACAGCTCCGGGCGGTCCGATAGTGCCAGTTACAGGTTGCGTACTTCCTACCCAACTGAGCTATACAACTGCTCCTGGATCAGGCCTTACAATAGCATACTCCAGTACTTTCAATTCTGCAGTTAGAAATTCAGCTCTCTGCACAGCTGAAGTAATAGCAGTTCCTTGATTAAGGTAAAATTAAAGTGCAGGTAACAAATATCTGTATTTATATAATCCTTAACAAGAGAAAAAACCGGCTTATTGGCAATCGATAAGCCGGTTGTTATGCTCTTAAGCTTAAAGTATGGGAAGATCTTTTTACAAGCATGATTATTTTAGATACTCCACGGTTATCGAATAATCCTTTCAGATTTTTAAACGGTAATTCACCAATAAGGTGGTTCCTCTTTTTTACAATGCTCTGTATCTGAAGTAATCTGTCACAACATTTCAATAGAATCATACATATTGAACTCTACAATGCAAAAAGCCCCATTGTCTGACAACGAGGTTGAATTAATTTCATCCATTTCTGCCTCTTCCAATCATTCATTCCAGGGTTCATTACATAGATATTTTGATGCTCAGATCGTACCATATTTTGTTATATAACTGCGATAAGCTAGATGGTATACCTATCGAAAATATGCGAATCAATACATTTCCGAGAAAGCTGAAAATAAATTATGTGCAACATAATGTGAACTCGTACATACGATTTCACAAATGGGGAAGCTGAAAACCATTATAAAAGAGTAAGCAATTCACAAAAATCCTAAAGTTTAGCTTTTTTACTAAAAAGCAAAATTCACCATGAAAAAAGCAAAACTTACGTTGACGGTGATAGCTATTCTTGCAATAATTGGAGCCGCCGCGGCATTCAACGCTAACAGGCAACTTAACACTTTCTATGCTTATGGCTCCACTAATACAACTACATCTCCGGGAGGCCCAATAATTCCAGTTACCGGTTGTGTAATTCCCTCTCAAATAAGCTCTACAACTTCTCCTGGATCGGGTATTACAATACCCTACTCCAGTGCTTTCAATTCAGCTGTTAGACATCCTGCTCTCTGCATAGCTGAAGTAGTGCAAACTCCCTGATTAAGGTAAAATCAAAGAGAAGGAAGTAAATACCTGTATCTTATAACCATTAACAGAAAACAACCGGCCTATTCACAGTCAATAAGCCGGTTGTAATATTTTTAAGTATATAAAGAGTTTTTTGCAGATGGTCATTAAATGTATGCTTTATATTTAGATCGCGCCTGATTATTCTTGGCATTTAACTGTTATCGAATAATTCTTTCAAATTCTTTAAAGATAATTTACAAATAAGGTAACTCATCTTTTCTCAACTAACTTTCCTTATCTATAGATAAAGTAATCTGTCACAGTATTTCAATACAATTATATACCTATAGGCTTCGAACATTCCAATGTAATAACAGTTATTGGGCTAACAATGATGTTGAATCTACCTCAAATCCGTTACTATCTCTTTTTAATTGTTCTTTCCTGCTTTGAGTCATCCAAATTGGCGCTGGAAGTCCTTTCAGGTAGTGATCAAAAAATTGTCTGATCCGAATCGACAAATCAACGGCAGATTCTCCCTGAACTCCATGGCTTCCGTCTGTATACTCTAACAACCACACCTTCTTTCTTAATCTACGCAAAGAAATAAAAAACTCAACAGCTTGAGAAAAACTACAGAGCCCATCATTTGTGGTATGCATCAAAAGGAGTGGTGTTGTAACATTTTTAACTGAAAAGATTGCGGAATTTTCAATGTATTTACTTGGATTTTTTGCTAGGCTCTCTCCGATACGCATTACTCCAAATTCGAGCAACCCTTGCGTATTAGCACTCTGATTATCCGGAATACTCCCATATGCGCTAACTAAATCCGACAAGGAAGATGCGGAATAAGCAGCAGCAAATAAGTTGCTATGAGTTACAATATAATTGGTTTCAATCCCTCCCAAGCTACATCCGCCAATTCCCATTCTACTTTTGTCTATAAATGAAAAATGAGACATATAATTTGCTGCAGACGTCACCGCTTCCAAAGCCCCGCGCATGGGGAAACCAATCTCATAGTCAATATCCGGAGTAAACACGAGATAACCATTACTAACAAACGTCGGGATATTAATTTCACAGCCGCTAGTTATTATCTCAGGTAAAATATATTCATTTAATGAATAAGATAATTTTTCATAATACTGAAAAATTATCGGGTATTTTTTATTTGGATCAAAATTTTCAGGCTTATATAATACTCCTTGACCAACGCTACCGTCGCCTCTGGTCCAGGTATGCAGTTCAGTAGTATACCAGTTATAATTCTGTTCAGGATATACATTGCTCAATTGCCTGAATTTCTTAAAATCAGAGGTATAATAATAATTAGGGCTTTCATTTGCCTTCATTCTTGTCACTAAATATTTCTCGCAACCAGTTGCACGAATTGGGTAGATTCCTTTATTTACAGTATACTTGTTGTTTATCAGTTGATAGATGTAATCTCCCATAGTTAACAAAACAGGATCTCCCAGTTCTGAAATCCTTTTTCTAAAATAACCATTCTTCTTGTCCGATAAATTTAATGCGTTTAATATAAGCGATTCGTTTTCAGAAACTACATACCTTCCCCTGCTTCGAAGCCCGAGGTAAAATACAATATCATTTTTCGATCCAAAACCGTTTGTAATATTAACCGGATGATTTAGCCCTTTCAAATCTACTCGCCATATATCAAATTTATCATATAACAAAACAAAATCATCATCATCTTGCCAAGCCGCCACTCCTCTCGGGGCTGCATTAAAATCTTCCCAGCAATAATCCGCCCAATTAGTCTTCACTCCTTCCGTAATATAATGATATTGTCTGGTAGCAATCTCATAACTTATATAACCTTTCAATTTCCTATTAAAAAAAACAACATATCTTCCCGTTCTAGACATCACCGGCAGGACAATATCTTTCAGATAACCCAGTGTCACCTCATTGCCTTTCTTCATAAATTTCAGGACATAGTATATCCTAGCAGAATCATTCCATCCTTCTTCACACACGTCCCCGTCACCGCTTCTTCTCTCAAGTAAAAGTACATCATTGTTGTAGTCCTCGCCAATTATCCGTTCTCTTTCTCCATTCACCTTTACTATAGTACTATCTTCTATATCAAGCAAATTAATATCCATCGAAAATATATCATTATGTTTTACTGGTAATTCTTTTAGCCGCTCATCGAGATAACTCCATAGATTCATAGTCGATTTTACACGTTTAAACGATGTTTCCTCTTTTCTTCGAGTATTAAAAGAAAAATATCTATTTTCATCCCCAATTGGAAACAGTGAGAAAATTTCAGCTGTATTGCCTATTCTATTGTCTCCTTCAGCAATAACCATAAATAGGCCTCGTTTTTCGTTATAGCACCAAATAGAATTCCAATTATCAGACTTATTTGAAATCAAGAGTAGAATTCTTGAGCACGTTGCATTATAATTTACTTCCTTCAGTCCGTTTCCCTTCCAAATAATTGTCTCCTTGATATCTGCCAGGTTCACTAAATCTATCATTTCACCTTTTTCTGTCGCATTATACTCGACTTTCAAAATAAGTTTTTTCTTATCCTCACTAAATTGAAATTCTTCAACACCCAAATAACTCTTATGAAGACCCGACTTAATATTTAACAGTACAACTTCATTTCTTCGGTTTCTATAAGCAATCCAGCTAGCATCTTTAGAAGCATTTAACTTAAACTCCGTAACATCTGGGATCGTGGTCTCGTGATGGCCTCCTAACTTAAGAATTACTAAAGAGTCCCCAGGTTTTAACAACACAATTGATTTACTGTCACCAGTAAAGATCCCCAATCCACAAGGAGTTACCTTTTTCTCCCACTTCCCCTCGCATTGTTTAATGACTAGTGTACATTGATGCAAAGGTTCATTGTTAACAACATAGCTCATATACATTCCATTATCAGATATAGATGCGTCACCAACGGATGCCCATTTATCATGAGACAAAGAATTAATAACCGGCTTTGTCTGCTGCCCCTGAGCGTTTATGCTCATTAACAAAACAAAAAGTAGGATTATTCTAAAAATATTACACACTTTCATTTCTAAACAGTTTGGAATTTCTTAACTCTGTATTACTAGCAGATAATTTATGTAAAACAACTGCATCTATTCCGCAATCAACCACATTTATTCTCGATCGTTGCCCCAAAATCATTATCCAGGATTATCTCCAATACGTCAAGCATTAATACAAGTCACCTTTCTAAAAAGTACCATGCAACAGATATAAAAAATCGCTGAGACCTAAAATAAATACGATCTATAGTACTGACGATACACTTAGAGTGTAGAATAATATATAACAGTCTTCTTCCTGTTTCGCATAAAATAGTTCTTATGAGAAAAAAAATAAAACCTACGACACTTATGATAAAACATATAGTAATATATATTCTAGTCAATTTACACGCATTTACACAAATCAAAGCCGAAGTAACACGACAGGCACCCAGGATTACCATTGCAGGCAATAACATGCCAATAGAAGTTATATTCAATAAAATCAAGGAGCAAACGGGATTTACTGTCATTAATAATTTATCAGAGACACAACTAGATAAAGAAAAAAAAATAACTATCAACTTCCATAATGCAGAAATATCAGAAGTCATGAAGGTACTTCTCGGCGAACAAAAAAATCTAACCTTCACATTAATAGATTCGCAAATCATTATTCATAAAAACAAACATCTCCCATCGGAATTTGCTACACCTTCAGATACAATTCCCAACGCGGAAAAACTCTATGGAAAGATAACTGACATTGATGGTATGCCCATCCCTGGCGCTTCTATTAAATTAAAAAACACCAAGTCAGGCGCTATATCAAATGTTGATGGAAGATTTGCATTATCTGGTTTTACCAGTGGATCGATGATATCCGTTACTTGCATTGGATATGAATCCAAAGAAGTAACGGTCAAAGAGAAGAATATTTTCATTCAACTGAAAAATCACACCAATCTTCTAGATGAACGGGTAATTATTGCATACGGCAGTACTACCAAGCGATTCAATACCGGAAATATCAACGGGTTAAAAGCTTCTGATATTGAAAAACAACCAGTAAGCAATCCCCTGGCTGCTTTACAAGGACGCCTCCCAGGTGTATATATTAGTCCGGCAAGTGGGTTGGCGGGATCTGGCATGACTATACGAATACAGGGTATAAATAGTTTTTATAATGGTAGTGACCCTTACTTCGTGATTGACGGAGTTCCGTATGTTTCCCAGCTTCTTCCCACAAAGAATACAATAACCGGAACATCTGGAGTTTCGGGAGTCTCCGGTAATCCTCTCAATTATATAAATCCCGCTGATATCGAAAGTATAGAAGTGCTGAAAGATGCAGATGCAACAGCAATTTATGGCTCCCGGGCTGCAAATGGGGCTGTACTTATTACAACCAAAAAAGGGAAACCTGGTCCCCTTGCAATATTCGCTCAGTTTGAGCAAGGATGGTCAAAAGTACCTCGCAAAATGAGCGTTCTTAACAACAAACAATACCTAGAAATGCGTAAAGAGGCACTTAGAAATGACGGCAAAACTCCGGGGTCTTTTGATTGGGACTTAAATGGCACCTGGGATACTACACGTAATATTGATTGGCAAAAAGAGCTAATCGGAGGAACTGCAGGATATACAAATGCCCAGGTAAATATCTCTGGAGGAAGTCCGTTAATTCAATTTCAGGCAGGTGGAGGATATCGTAAAGAAACGAATGTATTTCCGGGCTCTTATTCTGATACCAAAGGCAGCGCTCATATTTCAGTTAACAGCAACTCGGGAGACAATAAGCTAAAAGCCCAGGTTACCGGGTCATTTACATTTGATAACAATGGGCTTCCACAAGTTGATTTTACCAGCGCGGCACTCACATTATCACCGGTAGCCCCCCCCCTCTATACATCCAATGGGCTAGTCAACTGGGCACCCAATCCGACCAGATCAAGTACTTTCTTTTCAAATCCAGTTGGCAAGCTTGGAGTAAAAACCGTAAATAAAACAAGTAATCTACTAAGTAATATGATGCTTAGCTATGAATTTCTTCCCGGACTGCTCGTTAAAACCAGTCTTGGCTATAATAGCTTGTACACAACTGAAACCGCCTTAAATCCCACAAGTGCAATGCCTCCTGAGTACGCCAGGTATTTCTCTAATAGCAGCAATTTTATATTTAATCGTATCAATTCATGGATAGTCGAGCCCCAAATGGAATACAATCATCATATTCTTGATGGTAGTCTTAAGGCATTAATCGGTTATACTATCTCGCAACAAAATAGTGATCAGCAGAATATTTTCGCCGTCGGCTTCCCCAATGAGCTGGTTATGCAAAATCTTGGCGCAGCTACCAAACTAACGGGATCAAACCTTAACTCCATATACAAATACAATGCTATATATGCCCGAATTACCTACAATTGGTTAAACAAATACATTATAAATTTAACTTCCCGAAGAGATGGCAGTTCTCGTTTCGGATCTCAAAATAGTTTCCACAATTTTGGAGCTATCGGACTTGCATGGATTTTTACTGAAGAACCATTTATTCATTCCCTTATTCCTATTCTTAGCTATGGTAAACTAAGAGGAAGTTATGGTACTACAGGAAATGACCAAATAGGAGATTATAACTACATGGATACTTATGTTCCTGTTATTGTACAGGGTCCTCCCTATCAAAATTCCTTAGGTTTAACTCCCAACCAACTAACCAATCCATATCTTCAATGGGAGTCTACAAAAAAACTCCAATTTGGAATAGAGTTAGGATTTTTAAAAGATGCTATCCTGTTTACAGTAAACTACAATCAAAATAGATCCTCTAATCAATTAATGGGTTTCAACCTACCTTCAATCACCGGTTTCGGCAATATTACGAGGAATATTCCCGCTACAATCCAAAATAGCGGATGGGAGTTTACTATTACTTCCAATAATATCAAATCTAAAGCATTCTCCTGGTCAACTAATCTGAACTTAACCATTCCTAAAAGTGTCGTAGCTTCTTACAATGGAGATGACAAAAACAGAACTTTTTTTGTTGGAAAGCCATTATTGTCCAGCCTTTATCTTGACTTTGCCGGTGTGGACGAAAAAACCGGGCTATATCAATTCAGAGATGCCAAGGGTAACCTAACCAGCAATCCTTCTATTCCTGATGATTATATCATACTAAGAAACACTGACACGAAGTTCTATGGAGGGCTTCAAAACACATTCACTTATAGGAATTTTTCACTGGATATATTCCTGCAATTCACCAAGAAACCTGGCAGAGATTTCTATAGTTATGGATTCAATCCAACAAATCCAGGATTATTCAATGCCGGACTAAGTAACCAGCCAACTTACATTTTAGATAGATGGCAGCATCCTGGGGATAAAGCCGCTACTCAAGAATATACCAGCAACTACGTAAATATGTTAAACCTGTCAAACAGCACTGCTGTTCTAACCGATGCGTCTTTTATAAAACTAAAAAATATCTCTCTTTCATGGAGGTTACCTGATTCTTGGAATAAAAGAATCCACACACAAGAAATAAGAATCTTCTCCAATGCACAAAATATATTAACACTAACGAAATATAAAGGATTAGATCCCGAAATCCAATCCATGTCGCTTCCACCACTTCGAACAATTGTATTCGGATGTCGTGTGACTTTATAAACGGTAGACAATATTGTTAAAACTGATCATATGAATTTCCAAGCTATCATAAAAAAAAGGGCTCGCCTTAGTATATTTTTAATGCTAATTACATTTGCTTTTACTGATATAAACTGCAAAAAAGCAATTGATGTAAATACTCCAACCACCAGCATTGACAGTAAAAATGTTTATACCAACAATAAAACAGCAGCAGCAGTTCTTACAGGTATTTATGCAGGAATTAGCACCAATACACCCCTCTCTCAGGATTTGGTTTCCATCGGTCTTAGAACAGGTCTTTCCAGCGATGAATTGGTCCTTTATAGCGGATCAGATGATCAATCATTAAGAACGTACTATCAAAATAATTTAAGCCCATCGGAGATGGTATCTCTTTGGCAAATATTGTATAACAAACTATATGTAATCAATGCTGCAATAGAGGGTCTAAATAATTCAACAGGTCTCGATCCATCGTTAAAAAAGCAATTGCAAGGGGAAGCCAAATTTATGAGAGCATTCGTTTTGTTTTACCTGACTAATTTATATGGGGATATTCCTCTTGTAACCAGTATTGACTATACGGTCAACTATGTTCTGTCAAGAAGCTCCCAACAACAAGTATTTGTACAAATCATATCCGATCTCAAAGAATCTCAAAATCTATTATCATCCGATTACTTAGATGGAACAATACTATCCAATACTAAAGAAAGGGTAAGACCGACCAAATGGGCTGCCATCGCTTTACTAGCCAGATGCTATCTATATACGCATGATTGGGAAAATGCAGAATCTCAGGCCAATTTTGTCATAAACAATACCGCACTTTATAATTTAGAGTCCCTGGATAGAACCTTCTTGATGAATAATAGAGAAGCAATCTGGCAGCTACAACCAGTTAACCAAGGGGCGAATACTGAAGATGCAAAAACATACATTATCCCACCAGAAGGCCTGGGCTTCCTAAATCCTGTATACTTAAGTGACCACCTGCTCAATAGTTTTGAGCTTGGGGATCAACGAAAATCAAAATGGATTGATACAATTACATCCGGAGGAACGCTTTACTATTTTGTATATAAGTATAAATCTGCAGTATTCAATGCCCCCGTTACAGAATATCACACAATATTCCGATTAGCGGAACAATATCTGATTCGGGCAGAAGCGAGAGCGCAACAAAACAATATCAACGGTGCATTGGAGGATGTAAATACCATTCGAAAAAGGGCGCAGCTAAATCCACTAAATATCAGTAACAAGGATGATCTGTTAACGGCCATTTACCACGAACGACAAGTTGAGTTATTTACTGAATGGGGGCATCGGTGGTTCGATCTGAAAAGAACTCAAACAGTCAATGGAATCATGTCGAAAGTCACTCCTGAAAAGGGAGGAACATGGAGTCCTAACTGGCAGTTTTATCCAATACCGGCTAATGACATCAAAATTGATGGTAACCTAATTCAAAATCCGGGATATTAATTAAAAAAATTGAAAAGAAATAATATATATGAAGGGAAAATACGATTTAACCATTATGAAAAAAAAATCACTATTACTAGTATCCAGCTTAATGACGTTAGCCTGTTATAGCCAGACAACTGCAACAATGCACAACAGCAATATTCTCAACATTCCATTACAATCCAGGTGGGTCAAAGAGGTCAATCAGGATCATCCACTTAACAGTTACCCACGGCCTCAATTGCAACGTTCCAACTGGCAGAATCTGAATGGTCTTTGGGAATATGCAATCACAGACTCTATCGTTAACTATCCTGAAAACTACAACGGAAAAATCTCAGTTCCATTTCCGATTGAATCAGCGCTCTCGGGCGTACAAAAAACTCTGAAACCAGAAAATCGTCTATGGTATAAAACAAACTTTCTAAAACCCTCTTTAACTGTAGGTGAAAGAATTGTGCTGAATTTCGGTGCCGTAGATTGGCAGGCCACTGTTTTTATTAATGGCAAACAGGTAGGCGTACATTCCGGAGGGTATCAAAGTTTTTCATTTGACATTACCGATTATCTAAAAAACGGTGATAACGAACTTCTCGTAAAAGTATATGATCCAACTGATCAAGGCATTAATCCCCATGGCAAGCAAACACTCAGTCCTGCTAATATTTACTACACTCCGTCCAGTGGAATATGGCAAACTGTATGGCTAGAAAAAGTTCCTGAAAATCATGTCAATCTCTTGAAAGTAGTACCGGATATCGACAAAGGCACTCTTAACGTCAATCTCAATTCAGTTGGGAAAGGAGAAGCTATCATAGTTGAAGTGGAAGCACTGGAAAATGGTAAAAAAGTAAGCACTGCAAGCTCAACTCTCTATCATAATAAAAGTGAATCAATAAGTTTGCAATTAAAAATACCAAATGCCCGATTATGGTCTCCAGATGATCCATTTCTTTATGATCTGAATGTTAAGCTTATAAAAAGTGGTCATATAGTGGATAATGTAAAGAGTTATTTTGGGATGCGGAAAATAGATATACAAAAGGATAGAAATGGGTTTGACAGGATATTTCTGAACAATAAGTACACTTATAACCTTGGTACACTAGATCAGGGTTTTTGGCCAGAAGGTTTATATACCGCTCCTACCGATGAGGCACTGGCATTTGACATCAAAACTATTAAATCCCTCGGATTCAATACAATCAGAAAACATATAAAAATTGAACCAGATCGATGGTATTACTATGCAGATAAAATCGGAGTATTGGTATGGCAGGATTTTGTTAATCCACCTCATAATCTGCCTGATGGCTCTAAAGTCATATTTGAGAAAGAAGTGAAGGAAACAATGAACCAGCTATATAATCACCCGAGTATAGTAACCTGGGTACTATTTAATGAACGTTGGGGTGCTTATGATCAAGAGCGGTTAACCAAATGGGTAAAATCTCAGGATCCATCCAGACTAGTTAATGGCCATTCGGGAGAACTCTTGTACGTAAATGACCAATTAAGGTTCCCTTCAGATCACCCCTGGATTAGCAGTGATATGACAGATGTACACTCCTACCCAGATCCCCGTGATGTACCAACCCTGCCGGGAAAGGTCAAAGTCATTGGCGAATACGGAGGCATTGGCGTTCCCGTTCCAGGACACGAATGGGATGATGTGCAAGGATGGGGCTACGTGCAGGGAACTGCCAGCGAATTGAAAAATAAGTATACCCAAATGGTAGGAGAGCTCAAGAACCTCGAAACGAAAGGATTAAGTGCCTCTATCTATACCCAGCCATTTGATGTAGAAGGAGAAGAAAATGGACTACTTACTTATGACAGAGAAATCATAAAAATTCCGGTCAATGAAATACGAGCTATTAACCAACAATTGGTGCCCTATACTCCTGGCTTCTCCCTGGATCCAAGATTTAATATTGCTACAAATATCGATATAAATGATAACGATGGAAGATACCAGGAATTTCTTGGAGAATATCGGAATGGGAAGCGAGACTCTGCGTTCCTGAGACGACTAGTTTTAATCAGTTTACGCAAAAAAAATCAGGAGATGTTAACCCAAGCAGGTAACGACTATATCAGCATGCTAAAAGCTCCATTTTCAAAAAACAATCTTGAATTCATAAGTGGTATTACCATGACAAGTAAGGATAAAGGATTCGAAATGTTTCTGAAGAACCCCGATAAAGTTGATGTAGCGCTTTACACAAACGCAGCTCGAAGGAAGGTATGGACCATCATTGACAAAGAAGAAGTAGCTCCTTTTACTAAAGGCACGCCTGATTGGAACACCATTCAGCAAAGGGTTATTAATAAATTTGGAAATATAGGGGAAGAACTGGTGCTCGGAAGACGCATGTTTTACTATGGCAATGTGACTAAGGATTGGGATAACTATGGAAAATACTATAAACAATACTTTGAAAAGGCCATGACACATTCTGAATATCATATCAATAACGCAACCTGGCCCCTTTTCGAAAACGTCACAGATACCAATATCCTTAAATTCGCTGCCCAGGTCATGAAATACGATCTTGACCACTTCGATCAGGAGAACACAGAAGCATACGACACATACGCCAATCTTCTCTACAAGCTCAACCAAACCAGTGAAGCCATAAAATGGGAAGAAAAGGCCCTGGAACGCAAAAAAGGCGCACCAGATGAAAAAATATACGCCGACGTCCTCCAAAAAATGAAATCCGGCCAGCCAACCTGGCCCACCAAAAACTAATTACGCGGTACAAGCTGATGATTGGTTTACATCACTTGTGCACTCATGCAAGTCGCTGGGATTCTTCCCAGCGACGATTTTCTAAAAAACTTTCACACTCTATAGTACCCAACCTTTTTAAACGTGTATTATATATAGTAGCAAAGAATATTTCAACTTCCTATAGTACCTAACCTATTAAAAGTGTACTATATATAGTAACAAACGAATTTGATAAGCCCTGATTGATTGAGATTAATTTGTTACTATCCTATAAAACCTTTTTTTATTCCTATAAAGAATAACAAATTAAATTTATGTTTAAACCCAAACTAAGTCTGTTACCGAAAATCGTGCTGAGAATAGAAAGCGATGACACCAATTTCACCCCAAATGAAAACATCCCGGTTGAATTTCATCACCTCTTTATCGCAGCAGCAGGCGCCTTCTTTACCCAGGATGATCACGCCACCATTCTTTGCCAAACCCTCAAATTAAACGAGTTCTCCCTCTGGACACATGAAATATTTGCTCTGGATCCCATCATGCTCATATCCAAACCATGCCGCGATATATTCGCGCTGCATTTCATGGCCAGCAGCAGTATCCGGGCCGAAACAAAAAAGAAAAATAAAGGCCCCTTCATGATGAACGGAAGAGAAGTAAACCTCTTCAAATTAAAGGGTATTACACATAAAACACCCCTCTACGATATAGAACACCTTTTTAGCTTTCACATCAACATTACACCCGAAGGGCTGGCGAAATTGGCGGAAAAACACCCTGAACTACAAATACTGGCAGGCAAGAAAATAGAACCAGGGAGTGGCCCCGTCAATGCTCAGCCTTATAAAATGAATCCTATCTGCCAGGATATCATCAACCGGATCTGTCAATGTAAACACGTGGAACAAGCCGGCATCGTCTACCTCAACAGATGCTGCCTTAACCTGTACATTAACTTCGCTAACCAGGACAAACAGGGCGTGCAGCCAATGAGAGTGTATTCAAAGGAAATCGAGACAGCATTGCCCGCAGCATTGGAATATCTCAGCACCAACCTGTCTGAAACATACTCCCTGGCTAAAATGGCGTATCTGCTCGATGTAAATGCCCAGGCACTGGAAGCTGCCTTCGAAAGTACCTATTTCATTACACCGGAAACATATCGGTGGTATTGTAAAATGGAATTTGCCTTTTTGAGCGCCGTAACATCAAATACCCCACCCGAAGATATTGCACAACAAATAGGTATGTCCGATCTAAACGAATTTATTGGTGCATTTAATGATTACTATAACTACTCTTTTTTTTCCCTTCGCAATGCCCAATGAAGGGATTTGATTGCACATAGGTTATAGATATGTTTGCTACGGAAGTATCAGACCCTTGGTGATTTCTTAGGTTGATACCCCGCGGGACCAATCCTGGTCCCGCTCCTTTTTTTCTTCTTTTTGCAGTCAGGGAAAGATTCCTTAAATTCCTTTGACAAAAGCAAGGATTATGGCATTCCAGCAACGCACCATCTTTATCACCGGCGCCAGCCGCGGCATCGGTAAAGCCATTGCTCTCCACCTGGCCGGCAAAGGCGCTAATATCATCATCGCCGCTAAAAGTGTTGAAGAAGATCCCCGCCTCGGCGGCACCATTTATTCCGCCGCCCGGGAAGTAGAAGCTGCCGGCGGTAAAGCCTTCCCCGTTCAGGTAGATATACGCGATGAAGAACAGATAGCCCGCGCCGTAGGAGAAGGAGCGGAAAAATTCGGCGGTATCGATGTGGTGATCAACAACGCCTCTGCCATCCAGCTCACCAACACCGAACAAACACCCGCCAAACGGTTCGATCTGATGCACGATATCAACGTACGTGGTACCTTCCTCGTTACCCAACACTGCATCCCCTGGCTGAAGAAAGGCCATAATCCACATATCCTCACCCTCTCCCCTCCCATCAATCTCGATGCTAAATGGCTCGGCCCCCACGTGGCCTACACCATCAGCAAATACAATATGAGCATGCTGGCTATCGGCTGGGCGGCCGAACTGGCCCCCTACCAGATCGCCTCCAACGCTCTCTGGCCTGCTACTACCATCGCCACTGCAGCTGTGAAAAACCTGCTGGGCGGAGATGCACTCATTAACCGGAGCCGCACTCCCGAAATCCTCGCTGATGCAGTGGAATATATCCTTCAGCAACCCGCTGCCTATTCAGGTCAGACCCTGATAGATGAAACGGTATTGCAGGCTGCCGGGATTACCAATTTCGATAAATACGCGGTGGTTCCGGGAGGCAAACTTCAAAAAGATCTATTTCTGTGATGAAATATCGCGTATACATCTCCCTATATGAAGGGCATAAGAGCCAGCAGTAGGCTGAGAAGGCTGCCGGTTCACGACACGAAATGAATACCTGCCCGATCCTGCGGTCATGATATAACGGCCATCCTTATAATTGTTGTCGATCGCCACCGGCTGCGCGTTTACGCTAACATCGGAAGTAGACTCGGCCGGGATATAGAAAGTAACATGTGTATTGGCAGGAATGGTTACTTCCATGGAAAAGATGTTGTCTTCTTTTTTCCAACTGGTACTGATCTCACCGTAGGGCGATAAATAACTGGCACGCGCCCACGTAATTTCTCCCACCACCTCCGGACGGATCACGATGTCGTGGAAAGCAGTACTGCCGGGCGCCTGCCTGATGCCTGCCAGCACGCTGTAAAACCATTCCATCAGGTGCCCCATCGCGAAGTGATTGTTGGAAGCATTATGGTATGCCTGCCAGGATTCCGTCAGTGCGGTGGCTCCCTTAGCCAATTGCATGCTGTACCCCGGCACCTCATCACTACTGTTCATATCGTATATTACATCCGAACGCCCTTCTTCGCTGAGTACGCGCAGCAGGTAACGATGACCAATATCGCCGGCCGTAAAGCTGTTGTTATGTTTGCGGATATCGGCCACTATATTTTCCACCACATCGGCTTTGCAGGATGGCTCCACCAGCTCCATGAATACCGACATGGCATTCGCAGTCTGACTACCAGTGGCGTATTGCCGGGTACTGTCGTTGAAGAATGCTTTGTTGTATGCCTGCTTCACTTCGGCTCCCAAAGACTGATACTGCTGCTCATCGTTTTTCCTGCCAAGTATGCCGGCTATTTTTGAGAGGATGCTGAGATCATAAAAGTACATAGCCGTTGCCGTTATACCCTTAGGTGTAAGCTGCGATTCTCCGGGGGAAGCGGCGCCTATATCATACCAATCGCCCAGCCCATAGAGCAGCAGGTGATGATCTGATTTTTTAGCAAGATAGTTAACATAGCGGGCCATCATCTCATAGCTCTCTTCCAGTACTGCCTTGTCGCCAAACCATTGGTACATATACCAGGGCAGTATAACGCTGCAGCTGCCCCATTCGGGAGAGTCGCGGAAGCCGTCTTCAAAGGGTACATATTCCGGTGCTATATCCGGTACGAGTCCTTCCGAAGTTTGTGCCGTGATCATATCCCTGACCACTTTCCGGCAAAGCGATGCTATATCGTAGTTATAGCGGATAGCGCTGCCCATCAGGTGGATTTGCTCCAGCCAGCCCAGTTTTTCGCGGTGCGGGCAGTCCGTGAACACGCTGGCGGTATTACTTCTTATGGCCCAGTCGATCAGTTTGAAGGTTCTATTGAACAATTCACTGGAGCAGCTGAACTGCCCCGTGGCCGGTGCGGCACTACGGGTATGCAAACCGTTGATCTGTTGTATCACCGGCAATCCGCCGGGGTTGGGCATTCCTGCCGGTACGGCGCCTTCCACCTGTATATAACGGAAACCATAGTACATAAACTGTGGCTGCCAGGATGCTTCGCTGCTATCTTTCAGTGTATAATTGAAATATACCGGAGTGCCTACGGCAGATTGATCTGCAAGGCCGTTTTCTTTGAGTAGTTCTGCGGGCATCAGCTTCACGGTGGCACCTTTTGTGCCTTTCAGGGTGATGGCCGGGATACCGGAGGCATTCTGGCCCATATCGTATACCCATACACCTGGCGTGGGTTGCGATACTTTCACCGGACTAAATGTGTCGAATATACGAAGCGGATAGGTGGTCTGTGCCAATAGCTGTGGTGGCCCATCAGTGACCAACGCATTTCTCCATGCTGAGTCGGAAAATCGGGGGCCGTCCCAGCCGCTTTGTTCCAGGTTGGCATTGTAGTCTTCCCCACCGTAAATACTGGAGAAGGTAACAGGCCCCGGGGCCGTTCTCCAGGAGGTATCGCTGACGATATTTTCGCTGCTGCCATCCTGGTATTGCAGGTACAGCCGGCAAATCATTTTCGGATAGCCATAGGCGGTAGTAAGCTTGCGGTATCGTTCGCCCGGTATGTAGTAGAAACCATTGCCCAGCATTACGCCCAGGGCATTGGCGCCTGGCTGCAGCTGCGGTGTTACATCAAATGTCACGTAAAGTGCATGCTGATCGTATTGAGTCCAGCCGGGATCCAGGAAATGATCGCCTGTTTTTTTACCGTTTATATGGAGATCAAACTGGCCCAGGCCGCAGATATACATCATCGCCTTCCGCAGTGGCTTGTTGATGCTGAATGATTTTCTCATCAATGGCAGCACATCTTTCCTGCCCCGGTATTTAGGATCGCTGTCGTTGGTGAGAGCCGGAACGATGCGCTCTTTCGCCGGCAGCTGCTCGTAGCCGATCCATTGTGCGTTTTGCCAGTCGCCCTGCGTAAAAAGTCCCGTTTCCCACTGTGCCGGCGCGCTCCATGCCGAAGGCCTGTTCTGCTGATCCCAGATCATCACCTTCCAGTAATAAACGGTAGCCGGGTGTAGGGCTTTTCCTTCGTACCTCACCTGTATCGACTGATCCGTGGCTACTTTCCGTGAATCCCAGATATTGCCTCTATTCTTCCGCAGCAGCGCCGGATCATCCGATACGATGATACGGTAGGCATTCTGCCTGATATTGGTTCCATTGCTGTTCAATTGCCAGCTGAGTGCAGGGGCCGTTGAATCGGTACCAACAGGGTTTTCCTGGTAGCCGCAACGCAGATGATGCAGTGTAAGCTGCGCTATAGCAGGAACAGACAGAACAAGCTGGAGTAACAATAACAGGGACTTCGCCATTATAAGTTGTTTACAATTCAACTATCGCTTTGATTACTTCGTTACGCGGATCGAGCCAGGAGCTAAAAACATTTTTCACATCCCCGAACCTTACGCGATGAGTAATATATCGTTCTGGTTTAACGAGACCATTCTTTATACAATGTACTACCTGTTCAAAATCGGCCCGGGTAGCGTTTCTGCTGCTCATCAGCGTGGTTTCTCTTTTGTGAAATTCCGGATGGGGGAACATCAGCAATTCCTTCTGCAGGCCTATCAGCACATATCTTCCGCCGTGCGCCAGGTAGAAGACGCCACTATTGATAGCTTTCTGGTTGCCGGTAGCATCTATTACCACCGTAGGCATATCGCCTCCGGTGATATGTTGCAGCTGTTCCTCTATATCAGTGCTCACTTTCACTATATGCGGAATTCCCAATACATTCCGTGCAAATTGCAGCCGTTGCTCATTCACATCGGCAGCAATCACTTCAGCACCGGCTATGCGGGCAAACTCCATCGCTGCCAGGCCTATAGGGCCGGCGCCCATTACCAGCACATATTCTCCCGGTTCCACACCTGCCCGGCTAACGCAATGAGCGCTTATCGCCAATGGCTCTACCAATGCCAGCTGGTCGGCAGTGAGCCCGTCGCCGTGTACCAGCAGCCGTTCCGGCACCTGCAGAAACTCTACCATGCCACCGTCTTTATGAACACCCAGCACCGCCACCCGTTCGCAGCAATTGGGTTTTCCCCGCCTGCAGGCAATACAGCTACCGCAGTTTTCATAGGGAATCACTGTCACCAGCTCTCCCGGCTGAAACCCGGCCACAGCATTTGCATCCACAATTTCCCCCGCCAGTTCGTGCCCTAATATCCGCGGATAGGTGAAGTAGGGTTGGGTGCCTTCAAAGGCATGAAGATCCGTGCCACAGATCCCGATCCTTCTTATCCTGATCAGCGCATAACCCGGCTCCGGCGAAGGCATCGCTGTTAGTCCGTATTCAAATGTGCCCGGTGTTGTGCAGATGAGCGTTTTCATTGTACTTAAATTTAAAAAAGAATTGCGAAATAGAACGAAGACCTTAGCGAAAGATAGTATCATCCTTCACTAAGGTCTTCAAGTTATTTCACAATTTCTGATCGCTATTTCTCTCCTTTTCAATCTCTCCGCTATTTCTTCTCTCTACCAACTCAACCTCACCTCCGTTCCTTCCGGGCTGTTTTCAAAACTCAGGTAGCAGGTATGCGATAAGGCATCCCAGGATGATTTTACATCAGCAATGCGGTTTCCCTGATGATCGGTAAGCTCGATGCGGGTAGGTTCTTTGGGTAGATATATCCGAACACTGTTGGTGGTATTCAATGGGCTTTTCGACAGGAACGCATATCCCCCCGGGCTTATCTTTTCGTTGTAGATACGGGAGGCGGAAGCTAGTACCTGCGGCTGTTTTCCAGGCATACGGCTCAGGTTGTAGAGCAGTGCCTGGTGCCCTGGTTCAACGGACTTTTCCGTCAGCACGGGTAACTCCGGATCAAACAGATCTATCACCGGCCCTTTGATAACATAAGGCGCGGCATCTGTATTTTCATCTATCACGGACACAATATCATAAGGCCCTCTTTTCACATACAGGGAGTTTTTAAATATCAGTTTGCCGGCCTTTGCATCCTGCTCGTATGCACGCTGCAGGGTGCCGGTGAATTCATTATCACCGTTGGCCTGCATCACAAATTCTTTAGGATCTCTGCGGATAATGTATACGGCTCCCTTTCCTACGCTGAACCTGTTGCTGGTTCCGGGCGTGATCTGCAATAGTTTGAACAAATGCCCGGATGGTGTGGCAAAATGGTTTCCCTTGGTATTCCACCACTCCATCACAGATTGATAGGGATCATCGTCTTTACCGCAGTAGATCAGCACGCCGCCTTTCTTTACCCAGTCGGCGATGTATTGATGCCCTTCAGCGGATAACGGTTTCATATTGGAATAACTCATCACCAGCACTTTTATATCTTTTAAAGTGGCCGGGTACGACAGGTTTTCCATATGCACCGTTTCTACCGGAACACCACGTTTTACAAGCGGCAGCGTTTGTCCGTAGAAGTTAGAGAACTGCGGATCTTCATAACCGTTATGAGTAGGGAAGCGCTGAAACATAAGAGAATTCCCCATCAGCACGCCAATTCCACCGGACCCTGATACTTTGTCTTTAGTAGCAGGCATATTATTCAGGGTATTTACCATTATCTGCATCTGCGTGGAATAAGTGCGTGGAATCAACACTTTCTCCCCGCTGTTAGCCAGTTTGTACGGATGTGTATAAATCCTTTCGGGCCAGGGCATTACCTCGTAATCCGCTACCGTCGGGTACAACAGCTTTGCAGTAAAGGTAGCCTGGTAATTCTGTTTGTAGTCGGCCCAGTCTCTTGGCCAGTCTTCGATCGGATCCGTGAGGAAATACATTTTTCGTTTAGTCGGCGCCGTCATAGATACCATGGAACCATATTCCAGGAAAGCGTTTTCAAACACGCGTTCTTTCTGCACACCGTTGAAAAAGGTGGCGGTTCTGGAGGTACCTGTCCACACCTGTGCGATGTAACCATCAATTCCCGGCAGCGAAGCCAGGCTGGCTTCCGGACTTACTATTTGCCAGGAAGAATAATTCACCAGCGAATGCGTGGCTATCAGCACTTTGATATCCTTCCCTTTGCTTTTGCCATATGCTTTGGCATATTCGGATACCTCTTTGATGGCATTGTAATACAGGTGGTACTTCAGCTTGCTGGAGAGATAGGTATTCTCAGGGCTTTCGTGCTGCGGACGCCAGGGGAAGCCATAATATTTCTGCCATTCTTTTTTAAATCCTTCGCTGTAACCCGCGCGGGCCCAGAATTCCGGCTCTTCAAAAAACAGGGTGGTAATACCGGCATCTATCACTTTTTTGGTAATAGCGGTTTTCATGTATTCCACGAAAGAAGCGCTGGGTACAATATAAGGCGTATTATGGTCATGCCAGATCGTATCGCCCTTCCGCTCTACCTGCCCGTCGCCAAGATGATTCTGCCCATCCCATTTGCCCAGGAAATAGTCCTGGTAGCCACCCCAGGCAATGCCCGTCATAAACTGCACATTATATCCGCGATCGCGCCAGCTTTGTATACGCTGTTCAAATGTCATTCCCGGGCGGTCGCCTGCACCATATACGATAGCTACATCAGACCTTACATCAATCTGCGGTATCCAGGGGCTACCGGTCTGGAAGGCGGTTTTCTCTTTCAATTCCTTTACCGGCGGATGCTCCTGTGCCTGAACTGTTGTAATAGCTGCTGCCAACAGCCATCCTGCTAAAATCCTTTTTTGCATAACGCGGAAATTATATTTAACGTGGAATAAATTACCTGTTCCCTTTCGGGAACAGGTAAACATACAACATTTATTTTGCAGGTACATTGACACTTTTCACTTCGTTATAATTGTACTGCTTCTGACCGAAATCCGTACGTGCACCTACGCGCAGGAAGTAAGTATAACCAGCCGGCAGTTTACCGGTGGTTTTTATAGTGACAGGCTGGCCCAGCTGCGCATTGGCGGCATTACCATTGTAGGTAATTCTTGTTGAATACCTGTTATCATAATTGTTATTACCGGTATACTGATTGGAATTCACAAAGAGGAACAGGTCGGTGATATTGTTCTGGAATGCCGGGTTCACCGTTCCGCGGGAGAACTTCACGGTAACGCTGACGGTGCTGTCGGCGTTCAGTACCGGATCGCCCACCCATTCTACTTTCAGTATCGGTGCTACCCAAAAGGTGGCGGTGGTCACACCCTGGATCTGCATGGTTTGCCTTCTGTCTACCAGAATATTACCGCTGTTATCTTTCTGCAGCAGCGGAACAAAGGGACCATCAACGGACACCCGGAAGTTTCCTTTGAAGATCTTGGTATTATTGAAGGTACCATCCTGCATGCCGTAAAAGTAAAAAGGCGTAGGGTTATCGCTCCAGCTGAGATCATCGAGCTGAATACGTATGCCCCCGCTGCCTACTTCGCATTGCATGGGCTTACCGGTAGTGGAATCGATCACGCTTCCCTTGAAGGTTTCGGAAGGGCCGTCGTAGTTATCCAGGTTCTTCTTACAAGCCTGACCAGCTGCCAGTGTCAACCCGGTGGCTATATACAAGAGTATCTTTTTCATGTGTTACTTATTTTATCGGTCAAACCGGATGTTTTAGTACCCTGGGTTCTGTACCAGGCTTGGACTCTTGGCGATGGCGCCATTAGGGATCTGCAGGTAATACCACCTTACATCGAACGAGAATGTTTTATTGCGTTCGTCGAGGCGGGTGTCTACGTAATACTTGTTGGCTTTGGCCACGTAAAACGGCATAGCTGCCCGGTAGATCGTCTGATTCTGTTCCAGGTCTGATATCCGCCATCTTCTTAAATCCCACCAGGTCTGGTTCTCAAACGCCAGTTCTTTACGTCTTTCCCGGCGCACAATGTTTACATTGTTCAGCTCTCCGGCACCATTGAGCTTCACTGCTCCGGCACGTTCCCTTACCTGGTTGATGCAGGTGTAGGCATCGTTCAGATACTGACTACCCTGGCCGGCGGAAGCCAGTTCGTATCCTGCTTCGGCACGGTTCAGCAGCACTTCGGCGTAACGCAGCTCTATCCAGGTTTGTGCAGAGTGGTTTTCCAGTACTTCTGATTTCGGCATTTTCTCGTTCAGATATTTACGGATAGAAAAGCCGGTCATAGCACAGGTATTATCGGAGGTATTAAACGGACCGCTTAACCCGGAGGCATTCATCTTGGTACCATTGGGCAGCGTATATACGATCTGGTTATTACCGCTGGGGCTCAGAAGCAGGCGCTTCAACTGAGGATTGGCATTCATATCCGCAGGCGATGCATTATACGCCAGCTTGGAACCCGGCGGCAAAAGCGGGGATATGCCACTGCCTATATCAGCGGTATCTATCCCGCGTCTTATCTCTATATTTTCTCCTTTAAACACATCTCCCGGCAGTATTACGGTAGCCCGCAGGCGAGGTTCTGCGTTGGCGTACAAATCCATGGTAGTATTGTAAAGAATATATTTTCCGGTGTTCGGGTCAATGGTCTGTAACCTGCCATTGGCATCTTTCGGAATACCATCAAACATTTCCACAAACTCTAATGTAGGATTGATTTCTGCGGAATATCCGTTAGCACCCATCGACTGGCGGGGTACGTTGTAGGAATCAAAACCATGCACCGATTCCGGATAGTGATATTGTTTTACCAGGATGTTTTCCGGGCTGGCGGCATCAAAAAACAGGTTCACGTAGTTGGTGTACTGTGCCTGGCGATCGGTGGCAGACCAGCTGTTTTTATACAGGCTGTATTTCCCATCCAGCAACATCGCGGCATCATAGGCTGCTTTGAAATAATCATTTGCCTTCGCAGCCGGAATACCACACAACTGGTTTTTGTTGTTATCGAACAACATGGTTTTGTTGTATTTGGCGATAGATCCTGCAAACAACATGGCTCTTGATTTGAAACCTGCAGCGGCATAACGGTTAGCACGGCCTACCTGGTTGGTTTCCGGCAGATATTTATACGCCAGATCCAGATCGCTGGCAATGGAGTCATATACCGCCTGCTCGGAGTAACGCGGTACCATCAGGCTATCCAGGCTGCGGGTGGGATCCAGCACAGTATTCACCACCGGCACACCGCCGTAACGTTTTACCAGTGCAAAGTAGGCAACGGCACGAACGAAACGCGCTTCGCCCATCCAGCCCTTGATTTGCGCATCGGTGAAATTGGCGGAGTATTTCGGTAATGTTTGCAGAAAATAATCTGTTTCACGGATCAGCGAATAGGCGGCAGACCAATAGTTGTTGGTCTCGCTGTTGTTGCCGATATCGCGACTGATACCTTCACCGGTGATGCAACTGAAGGGGCTGATGATCCAGAAAAAATTGAATCCTCTGGTAGGAGAAAAACGAAAATCTTCAATCGGCATTTCGCTGTAAATCCTGGCCATATAAGCCTGCACTCCGTTCGGAGATGCGAATATATCCTTGTCCTGCACGATATTCACCGGGGGCACATCCAGCTTCCGGCATCCTGCCATACAGCTGATCACGATCAGGAGTGTACTAAGTATTTTAAGTTTCATCTGTTTATATTTAATTGTTCAGAATGGTCAGATGGCGCTTAGAACCTGACATTTAAACCAACGGCATACTTCTTCATCAGCGGATACAGATAACCGTAAGTAGTACCATTACCATCCGTTTTCTGACCGGAAGGATGTTCCGGATCCACGAACTTCAACCCTGAAAAAGTCAGCAGGTCATAGCCGTTTGCAAATACCCGCAGGTTTTTGATGCCTACACGTGAATACAGGCGGGCCGGGATACTGTAGCCGATGTCAATCGATTTCAATCGCAGGTAAGACGCATCTTTCACATTGAACATAGAATTCTGATAAGGCAGCGTACCGGTGTAGGCATAGCTACCCTGCACCCATTTTACAGAAGGATCATAAGGATTGGCTTTAGGATCAACAGGATGCCATCTGTCGAGGAACTGACTGAGTGCATTGGCATTCGGATCGCCCCACATAGGTTCGTACAATTGTTCCATATAAGCAGTATTGCACAAGGTAGCACCCTGCCAGAGCATGTTCAGATCGATTCCTTTCCACGCTACATTCAGGTTGAGGCCGAAAGTGACCAACGGTACGTTGCTATCGGGGTTCCAGCCGTAAGCCACGGGATGTTTGTCGTTATCAGTGATCTGCCCGTCACCGTCCCAGTCCTGGTACATATAATCGCCCGGAAGTGTACCTCTGTCAACATACACCGGCGAATGCTGTATCTGATCCCAGGAGGTATAGCGGCCGGCAGCGCCGTAGCCAAAGAGGATATTGTTCCATCTGTTGTTTGGGTTATTCCTCCAGTCATCCCAGGGGTTACCGGCGCGGGCGCGCACTACGTTAATATTTTTCGTACGGGTGTAACCGAAAGTTCCTTTCACACCATAGGTAAATTCACCAACATGGTTGCGGTGGCTGATTTCCAGATCGATGCCCTGTGTGCGGTCGCTGTTGAGGTTTTCCTGTGGGAAGCCAACGCCCACTACATCCGGTACAGCGCCGGCGCGGGTGGCCAGCAGGCCGCTGCGATCACGGCGGAACACGTCCACAGTGAGCCCCAATAAACCCTGCCATGCTTCTATATCAATACCAAAGTCGAGGGATTTGGAAGTATACCAGGTGAAGTTGGAATTAACCAATCCTTTATTCTGTACACCGCCTACGAAAGTGCCATCGAATACGGAACCACCGGGGAGTGTATTGTTGTTGCCGCCGGCAGGATAAAAGTAGCCCTGGGTGAAGTTATTGGGCCAGCTGTCGCGGTCGTCTCCCAGTTTACCATAAGAGGCTCTTACTTTCAGGTTATTGATGAATTTTAAGGAAGATGAATTCTTCCAGAAGTTTTCATCTGAAATACGCCACCCGATGGAAGCGCCCGGGAAGAAGCCAAAGCGGTTACTGGGAGCGTTTTTGGAACTACCATCATAGCGGAAGCTGAACTCGGCGAGATACTTTCCTTCGAAAGCATAATTGAATTTACCTACCAACGCCTGGTAAGTGTATTTTCCGAGGTTGTTGTTACCGAGGTCCTGGCCCGCCTGCGTATTGAGGCTGTTACCTGCAAACAGCTGATCCAGCTGGAGGTTGAGATCCCTGGAGGCCCAGAAGTTATCGTTGTTGATATAGCTTTGTTCTCCCAGTATCAGGGCATTTACGGCGTGTTTACCGTCGAATACCTTGTCGTAGTTAGCAGATACCTGCATCAGCTGTATAGGCTTTTCATAGAATTCGCGCCGGATATTGTTGGCGGAATTCACGGTGTAGGCCTTATAGCTGGAAGAAGCTGCATCGTAAGTATACTGGTTATATTGCTGCACATATATTTTGTTGGAAGACGTGTTGTAGTCGTAGCTGAACATACCATTCAGTTTCAGGCCGTCGACCCCTGGTACCTGGTAATGCAGTGCGAGCGACGACTGCAGCCAGTTATTTTTATTGATCCTTCCGCCAGAAACATTGGAGTTGGAATAAGCAATAGGATTGGTACCATCCACTACGGTTTGGGCTAGATAGTTAGGATCATTATTGGCGTAGATAGGCTGAAGTGCCGATTGCCTCCATACGGAGCGGACGATCCAGATAGCGTCTGTTACAGGCTTGTTGGTTTGTCCTACAATATAGCTGGCATTCAGATCCATGGTGAGGTTCCTGGTGATCTTTGCACTCACGTTGCTGCGCAGGTTGTACCGGTTGTAGAACAGGTCGTTGCTGCGATACATACCGCCCTGGTACAGATATCCGAGACTGGCGTAGTAAGTGATCCTGTCTGTTCCCCCGCTAACGCCGATGTTATGCTGTGTTTGCGGTACTGAATTACTGATGGTGGCCTTGTACCAGTCGCTGCTGCTTTTGGTACCATCGATATAAGGCTTCATATCCGCATCTGAGAACGTCAGCGTTCCCCCGTTAGGGTTATGCATGGTCCGTTCGTTCCGCAGCATCATGTAATCGAGTGCGCTGGTAGATTTGGGCATATTGCTGGGCACCTGCCAGCCAACATCGCCGGTGTAGTTGATTTCAGCAGTGCCGGATTTTCCTTTTTTGGTAGTGATCAGTAATACGCCGTTGGCAGCGCGTACACCATAAACGGCAGCGGAAGCATCTTTCAGTACAGAAATGCTTTCTACATCCTGCGGATCTATTGCCGACATATTATCCCGTGGTACTCCGTCGATAATGATCAGGGGGCTTCCCAGGCCGCGGATATCGAAGGTGTTACTGAAGGCACCGGGTTCGCTGCTGTTCTGTATTACCCTTACGCCGGCCAGTTTACCCGTCAGCATATTCTGCAGGTTTTCGTTTCTTGTAGTAACGATTTCTTTTGAAGTAACCGCTGCTACAGCTCCGGTGAGTGTAGCTTTTTTCTGTGTACCGTAACCTACTACCACTACATCGGAGAGCGTGGAAAAGTCGGCCGGTAGTTTAATGGTAATGCTGGCCTGACCGGCGCCCACCATGTAAGATTGTGTTTTGAAACCGATAGAGCTGAATTTAAGCTCTTCCCCGTTATCGGCGGGGATAGTAAAATATCCGTTGACATCGGTGAAGGTGCCACCACTTTTTCCCTTGATGGTAACGTTGATGTTCGGCAGTGGTTTGCCGGCATCATCCACCACCCTTCCGGATACTTTTCTGGCCTGCGCCAGCGAAGTCATTGTACAGTAAAGCAATAAGGCCAGTGATAAGCATAGCCTTATCCCCCAATTCCGGGTAAGATGAGCGTTTAGATTTAAATTCATAGTTCGTGAAATTTTGTTTTACCAAATCGGAAAGCAAACTGCCTTCCCAACAAAAGCAAGAGGAGTTGACCGGGAGCTAAGCCCCGTCAACCGGATAATAACCATCTGTTCATCTGAGCATATTTAAATGTTATGGTGATATTGATTAAAGTGATAAAATCGTTATAGCAAAGCAGTACAAACATTCCAGTTGTCCATAAGTAACCTATAGCTGATAAAAACCAGGTGATGATATGACGGGGCGACAGCAGAACAATCATTTCGTGGAATGCCTGAAAGTAATGCGAATACACTGCCGTTCACCGTCTTTGCAGATGTGTCAATTCAGTAGAATAATGATATAGTTATCCTTGCGGCAACAATACTTATTGTATTGCCCGCAGGACATTCTTTATACAGGACACCTATCTTTTTCCTGTTACCACAGCCTTATACCTGCTTACTGCATTTTTTAAAGAAATAGTTTTTCAAATTGAATCATGCTCCTTATCTGTCTCCTGTAATATAAACGACAACGAACTGGTCTGAGGGGGATGACGACCACTTCTGTTGTTTTCTTGTCTTGTTCTTTTTCCGTGCTACTACCAGCTTTGCCCTTCCTTAATATTGACTACAAACCGGCTACATGGGGCAATGCCACTTTCCTTACTAATTTTTGGGGTGGAGTTAATTTATACGGTTGATAACTCCGGGGCCCTGATACTGCTATTGCCAATACTGGTTATTCCATTGTTCTTCCTGCGCAGGATGCAATTCACGTGAATCTGCTTTCATTCAATTCGGCACCATGGGAAAATCTGAACTGGAAGCGGGGGAAACAGTCCATTCCAGGCTTTTTGCAGGAAAACGGTTAAGCTGCTATGATGGTGTATTTCGGGCGACGCCATTACTAATCAACCGGCGCCAAACATGGATGAGCGTTACAGCCGCTTACGTGGAATTCCTTTATTTGTTTTGGTCGACAGCAATGTTATTTGTTTTCATACGCAATTGTTTCAATAAGTTGCTTTATCGATTTAGCTACTTAGAACAAATGTATTAATCTTTTTCTAAAAAACAGCTGTTTTCTAAAAAATTAAGAATAGGGAATAAAGAATGAAGAATGCCAGCGGAGATAGTAAACGCGAAGATCAACTTCGCTACTATCTCCGCTGGCATTCTTCATTCTTTATTCCCTATTCTTAATTCTCTACAGTTCTCTTATCCAGATATTTCTGAAGCTCAGAGGTTCGCTCTTATCACCGTGAGCCTGCAGTTTAATAGGGCAGGCGCCATGAGCCTGGCGGTACGCCGGGGCTCCGATATATTGCGTAGGTCCTTTCAGCTCTACATCGTTTTGTACAAGTACTCCGTTGAAGAATACGGTTACTTTAGCAGGCTTCGTCAGGGAACCATCGGCAGCGAATACGGGAGCAGTCCAAACTACATCGTAGGTCTGCCATTCTCCGGGTTTCAGCGTTGGGTTTGCCAGTGGCACAAATTGTTTGTAGATACTACCTGCCTGTCCGTTTGTATAGGTTTTATTTTTATAGGAATCCAGGATCTGCAGTTCATAGCCGGCATCTCCTTTTCCGGTGGAAGCCAGGAACAAACCACTGTTGCCACGGCCCTGGCCAGTTCCGGTAATATCAGATGGTACTCTCCATTCCAGGTGAAGCTGGTAATTGGTGAAGGTTCGTTTGGTTTCAATGTTGCCGGTATGTTTATTCACCGTAAGAATACCACTGCCAACAGTCCACTCCGCCGGCTTGTTCCGGTCATCAGCCATTACCCACTCTTCCAGGTTGTGGCCATCAAACAGGATAATTGCATCGGAAGGCGCATCCCCGCATTTCTTACCGGGCTGTACTTCCGGCGGTACCGGGCTGTATACCTCGGTATCTTCCGGTTTAGGTTTGTCCTGTGCCTGAGCAGCGCAAAAGCCTCCTGCCAGCAACATGGTAAATAAGAATTTTCTTTTCATTATCGATAGTTTTATGAGTATAAAATGTAACCGTTCTCACAATAATATACAAAATTGTATACTAGTGCAAGCATTTTTCCGTCAGCGGTTGTTAAGCTGGTAACATACAGTTAACACAAAAAACGATTCTTTGCGATTATTTTCTTTTACCAGACCATGCCTTCGTTTATATGAAATGGTTTTTTCTGTTGCTGTTACTGATCTGCACTATCAATACCTTCGCTACGCGCGACTCATTACAATTACAGCTGCGGGCAGCGGCCAAACTCAGCCAGCAGTCGCCCGATGCGGCTTTCCTCGCCCTTCGGAAACTACACGATCAGGCGGTGGCCGCCGGTAACGACCCTGGCGCCGGCAAATGCCTGCAGGAAATGGGCCGCGTTTGTTATACACTCGGTCACTACGCCAAATCACTCGAATATTACCATCAGGCTGCTAATATCTTCATCGCTGCTAAAGATAAAAACGCTGAAGCTGCCGTATTGAATGATATCGGTCAGCTGCAATACCGGAACATCAACCGGAAAGCAGCCAAACAGCAATACGACAAAGCCCTGCTGCTGTACCGCCAAACCGGCAACCAGGCCGGCATGGCCGCTACCTATGGCTATATCGGGCATCACTACGAAAAACAGCAGCAATACGACAGCGCTTACTTCTTCCAACAACTCGCCCTGACACATTATCAAAGCGTACATGATACCTTCGGCATGGCAGGGATATACGAAAATCTGGGGACTATTCACGAAGACCTCGAAAAATACGACACTGCCCTGGCCTGCTTCCGCAATGCCCTGCAATTGTACGACCTGCACCACGATCATATTGCCGGCATTGAAGTGATTAACAACATCGGGGATGTACTCCGGAAAACGGGCGACTACAAAAACAGCATGCCCTATTCGAAAGAGGCACTGACGCTGGCACAACGAACCAATAACAAATACCAGGAAGCGGCCGCCTGTAAAGATGTAGCCAAAACATTCAGCCTCATGGGTCGTCACGACAGTGCCTATTATTATATGGAACAAAGCCGCAAATGCCTGCTGGAAATATACTCAGCGCAAAATAGCCAGCAGATGAACTTCCTGCAGGCTCTCTACGATACCGGTAAAAAAAATGATGAGATCCTGCAGCTGGAAAACAGTCATAAAATAAACCTTATCATATATATAGCCACCGGCATTGTACTGGTGCTCCTGATTATACTTGCCCTGGTTACCATCTCCCGGCAAAAATTAAAAATCAGTCAGACGCAAACAGTCTCCGAGAGAAATGCAGAGATCAATCGCGTACAAAAAGCCCAGCTGGAGCTGAAAAGCCGGCAGCTCGCCACCCATACCCTCGACGTGATACAGCGCAACCAGTTCCTCGATGAACTGCGTACGACCCTTTCTCTTATGGTAAAAGACGACAAAAGGGATCAAAAAAAACAACTGCAGCAACTGGTGATGAAAATAAGCCAGAATGTCAATCACGAACAACAATGGAAAGAATTCACGGGCATCTTCGAACAGGTGCACCAGGTTTTCTTCGACAAGCTCAATACGCTGTATACGGATCTGACCAATAACGATATCCGCCTGCTTGCCCTCCATAAAATGAATATGGACTCCAAAGATATGGCCACCATTCTCGGTATTTCACCCGATAGTTTACGTGTAGCCAGGTACCGGCTGAGGAAGAAATTAAACATCCCCGAAGGAGATACATTAGGCGCCTTCGTACAGGGGTTGTAACCACATAACATTACGGTAATGTTCCGGTAACATTATGGTAATGGCGGATGGTGTAACAAACAAATTTCTAATTATCAATCACTTACAATCTGTTTGTATACGCTGATTACGCTTTGTTTACGGCCCTGTTAACGCTGTATACGTTTTGCTTACGCTTGTTTCTTGTAATTTTTTTGATGGAAAATCACATTTGCGATGCCATTCATCCAGAACATGAACTGCATCAAATTCATCAAAATGAAAACAATTCTACAAACATGGCTATGCCTGCTGCTGAGTGTGACCATCGCACAGGCTGCCAGCCTGAAAGGGCATGTGTACGATCAGAAAACCGGGGAGCCGCTGGTAGGCGTTACCATCCTCCTGCAACCTGCCAATATAGTGGCAGTAACCGGACTTGACGGATCATTTGAGTTTAAAAAAATTGAAACAGGGAAGTTTTCCCTCGTAATTTCCCATCTTACCTACAAGACATTAACACAACAGGTAACAGTTACGGAGAAAGATAACCCCCTCCTGAATGTTTACCTCAGTGAACGCAGTAGCAAAAATCTCAGTGAAGTGATAGTGGCCGCCAACCAGAAGGCTTCTTCCGAGAAAACTGCCAGGAAGCTGGAACAGCAATCGATCCAGGTGATGAACGTAGTATCCGGCCAGGCCATAGAAGTATCGCCCGACCTCACCGTTGCCAATGTGATACAAAGGGTTTCCGGCATTTCCATTGAACGCAGCAGCAACGGCGACGGCCAGTATGCGATCCTGCGGGGGATGGATAAACGTTACAACTATACGCTGATTAATGGGGTGAAGATCCCCAGTCCGGATAACAAATACCGCTACGTGCCACTGGATATCTTCCCTTCCGAACTGCTCGACCGGCTGGAAGTATACAAATCGCTCACGCCCAACATGGAAGGTGATGCCGTAGGTGGTGTAGTAAATATGGTCATGAAAGATGCGCCCGCCCGGTTTCAGCTTAACGCCAATCTCGCCACAGGTTACAGCCAGGGCGTACTGGATAAGGGCTTCACGGGCTTTGATGCCGGCGGTATTCGCAGCAAGTCGCCCTATGAAGCACATG
Organism: Chitinophaga sp. 180180018-3; assembly: GCF_037893185.1. NCBI lineage: Bacteria > Pseudomonadati > Bacteroidota > Chitinophagia > Chitinophagales > Chitinophagaceae > Chitinophaga > Chitinophaga sp. 180180018-3. Next base: position 5,805,692 of record NZ_CP140772.1, read on the forward strand.
GCCCACTTTATAACGCCACGCCTGCCGACTTTGCGTCCGGGACACTGAACTATCAGTCAAAAAACTTCGTGCCCAACGTAGTAGCCGGATTATCTATAGGCCAGCGTTTCTTCAACAACAAACTCGGTGTCATACTGGCAGGAAGCTTTCAGAATAACTACCGCTCTACCACCAGCACCTTATACAGCGCCTCTTCCGCAGAAACAGATAAAATATTTGTAGTTACCGACCAGCAGGAACGCCAGTACAGTGAGCGCCAGCAGCGCAGCGGTTTTCATGGCAAGGCAGATTATGCTTTCAATGAAAACAACAAGCTCTCCCTCTACAGCGCTTACATGAACCTGCTCAGCTTCCAGACCCGGGAAAGCGTATCCACCAGCTTTTCCAGCGATTATAAACCGGAAACCGGCGATGCAAAACTCAGCTATTCCAGCCGTTCCCGGAAAACCAATCAGCAGATCTACAACGCTACCCTGACAGGCGATCACAAGCTCGTTCCCGGCAAACTGAAACTGCATTGGGCAGCGGTGTTCTCTTCTGCAAGGAATGAAATACCGGACAATACTACGATTACACTGAATGGTGTGCGCAAGGCTAACGTCGACAGCCGTACGACAGTCGATAAAAACAACCGTCGCTGGGAACGCAATACCGATGATGATCTGGCCGGTTATCTCGATTTGACCTATAGTACACGGATTGCCGGCGCCAGGGTGGATTTCTCTGCGGGAGGCCTCTACCGCGATAAACAGCGCAGCGCCTTTTACAACAACTATGTGTTCAAACCACAAAATACCGGCGCGCTATACGGAAAGGACTTTACTGCCTATACTGATGTACAATGGGATATTCAGAACCCTAACGGCTCAGTAGCCAATGCACTCACTTACGATGCCTCCGAGAAAACAGCCGCCGGATACGGCATGTTCCGGCTGAAAACATCCGGCTGGGAAGTTACCGGAGGGGTGCGGGTAGAACATACCAACCAGGGCTATCATATGCTTTTTCCCCAGGGAGAAGACCGGCCCACCGGCAGCCAGGTATATACAGATGTATTGCCCAGCCTGAACCTGAAGTATGAGCTCACTCATCATCAGAACCTGCGTGGCTCTTACTTCCGCTCTCTCAACCGCCCCGGCTTTTTTGAAATTGTTCCGGGAAAAATTGTACAGGAAGAATATGTGGAACGCGGTAACCCTGATCTGAAGCGCGCTATCGCCGACAATCTCGATCTCCGATATGAACTCTTTCCCAATCATACCGATCAGTTGCTGGCAGGCATTTTCTACAAGCGGATACAAAACCCGATTGAAAATACCATCCAGGCAGATGCCGTTCGCGGACAGGACCAGTTCTACGCTCCCGGTAACTTTGGTAACGCCAACAACTACGGACTGGAAATAGACTATATCAAATTCTTTCATAAAATAGGGTTCAAAGCCAATTATACCTATACCCATTCCAGTATCACCACCTCCAAAAGTAAACGGATCAGGGACAACGACGGTAACCTGAAACTCATCTCCGTGGAACAGACCAGACCACTGTACGGCCAGTCCGAACATATCGGTAACCTGTCGTTCCTGTACAAAGACACCCGCAACGGCTGGGATGCCCAGTTGGCCGGCGCGTACACCGGCCCAAGGATCAATACCGTTTCCCAGTTCGCAGACAACGATTTCTGGCAGAAAGGCTTCATCCAAATGGATGTATCCGTGGAAAAAACTTTCAGAAACCGTATCAGTGTATATGCCAAAGCCGGTAACCTGCTGAACACGCCGGCGGTTATCTTCATCAAAGGAGCGAATACCAAAAACGCAGATATACCAGGACAGGGTAAAGTCAATGAAACACTGATCAGAAAAGATTATTACAAACAGACTTACCTCGTTGGTGTGCGTTACAAATTATAAACCTGATTAAAATATTCATCATGATAAACTATCAAAAATTATTACTGGCTTCGTTACTCGCCGTTGTTGTTTTCGCTGGTTGTAAGAAAGCCAACAGCGATGTGGTGATTACTCCCGAAGTAGTAGGCTCCGGTACTGTAAAAGGGGAAGTATCTGGTATATGGACAAGAGGAAGCGTTAAAAGGGTTTCCGGTGATATCATTATTCCGGAAGGGAAATCACTCACGATCGAAGAAGGCGTGCTGGTAATCATGGATACGCTTGCAAAACCTGAAGTGATCGTTAAAGGAAATCTTTATGTAACCGGCACTACCGATAACCCGGTACGGTTCACTATTGAAGAAAATCTCCGTACCGACAGCCGCAAATTCGGCAAGCTGTGGGGCGGTATACTTGCCGCACAATCCTGCTCAGAACTGCTGTTGGAAAATGCTATCGTGGAATATGGCGGTGGTACCACCACGGAGTCGTCCACCTCTGTAAAAATGGGGCTGTACAAGGCTACCAGCGGGGAAAACCTGCCTGCTTTATGGTATAGCAATGTAAACGGAAAACTGGTAGTGACCAACTGCATTTTCCGGAACTTCTTCGAAGATTGTACCTATATAGAAGGTGGCAAAATCATCTTCTCGAATAATAAATTTTATACTACCGGCCTTACCGGCGGGGAAGGTATCAATATCAAATCCGGTTGCATTGCCGACGTAGCTTATAACCTCTTCTACTCCAACAATACCAATGCACTGAAACTCTCTAACTCCGGCGACCGTACGCCGCAGGCTCACGTGATCGCTTATAACAATACCCTGCTGAATACAGGCTGGAGAAGGCCTACCGTTAAGGGCGGATCTGTATGGCTGGAAGCAACAGTATTTGCAGAACTTTATAATAACCTGTTTGCGAATACCAGGTTTGGAATTAAGAGAGATACCAAAAAGCCGGAAGATACCCGCTCCGTCATCAGCAACAACCTTTACTATGGCTACGATCAGCTGACAGTAGATCAGTTTCAGCCATCTAAGGATGTAGTGGCAGGAAAGAAAGATGTGATAGGTACAAAGGCCGGTGAAAACGATCCTAAGTTTGTCAGCTATCCGCTGAACACAGCTGTTTCCAGCCCGGATTTCAATACCGGCTGGGACTTTCACCTGCAGGCAGGCTCTCCTGCCCTCGGTGCAGGCATTACCACATTCACCCGTAACTTCGCCAATGGTGTACAGATAAACGGCACCACTTATACTTCTCCCGCTCCTTCTTCTTTCATCGGTGCATTTGGTACCCGTAATTAACAGATCTAACAGTAATGAGTAAACGTAATATCATATTATCCACAGCAGTTCCCGGACTGCTGTGGATATTCTCCTGCGCCACACCTACCGGTACATTAACAGCCGGGATACCAGCAAATATAACAGATACGACTACACGTAATGCTATTTACGATACCGTTACCCCTATCCGGCCGGTAGTGATCACCGAACCGGTGAAATTTGACTCGGATGATCCGGCTATCTGGGTGAACCCGAAAGATCCTTCTCAAAGCCTCATCATTGGTACCGACAAAGCCGCTGAAGGCGCCCTTTATGTATTCGATCTGCAGGGTAAGATCAGGCAGATCGTACCTCATCTGCAGCGCCCGAACAACGTGGATGTAGCGTATGGCCTTGTGCTGAACGGACGGCCTGTCGATTATGCCGTTACCACCGAGCGGTACACCCACAAGCTCCGTTTCTTTTCCCTGCCGGATATGCAGCCCATCGACGATGGCGGCATTCCTATATTTGAAGGCGAGCAGGGCAAACAATACCGCGATGGCATGGGCATTGCCATTTATACCAGCAAAACAGGACAACATTACGCCATCGTAGGCCGCAAAGACGGGCCACAGAATGGCAGTTACCTCTGGCAATACCTGCTCAGCGACAATGGCGCCGGGAAGATAAAAGCTACCCTCGTACGAAAATTCGGTTACTACAGCGGTAAAAAAGAAATAGAATCCATCGCAGTTGATAACGAGAACGGCTATATTTACTATTCTGATGAACAACATGGGGTGCGGCAATACTATGCCGACCCGGAAAAAGGTAACAAAGAATTAGCATTGTTTGCTACTACCGGGTTTACGGAAGATCACGAGGGAATATCCATTTATAAAACTACTCCTGATAAAGGATACCTCCTTGTTTCCGACCAGGGGGCCAATAAGTTTCATATCTTTAGCCGTTCCGGCACCAGCCACGCCCTGCTGAAAGTGATCAGGGTAAGCGCCGGTCATAGTGATGGTTCCGATATGGTAAACGTACCGTTGAATGAAACATTCCGCCACGGCCTTTTCGTAGTAATGAGCGACGACCGCACTTTTCATTACTACCGCTGGGAAGATATCAGCAAAGGCCTGGAACAAACGTCCGTAAAAAAATAGCTTTCTATATATGAAAACGCTCTTCATTGCATCCCTTTGCCTCAGCTGCATCTTCAGCGGTGTACAAGCACAGGAAGCCGCAAAGAAAAAAAATGTGCAACCCGCACTGATCCGCGGACCCTATCTGCAGGCAGCCGCCAGCAACAGCATCGTTATCCGCTGGCGCACCGACGTTTCCGCCCGCAGCCGCGTAAGGTTCGGCACCACGCCCGATAAACTGGATCAGCAGTCCGACGACGCCACCCTGGTGACAGAGCACAAAGTAAAACTCAACGGCCTGCAGCCCGGCACCCGCTACTACTATGCCATCGGCGGATTCAAAGATGTGCTGCAGGGCGACAGCAGCAACTACTTCATGACGCTGCCGGAAGCAGGTAAAACCGGCCTATACAGGATAGCCGCCCTCGGCGACTGTGGCGACAACTCCGTTAACCAGCGCCAGGTAAAAGAACAACTGCTCAAATACCTCGGCAATAACTACCTGCAGGCCTGGATACTCCTGGGCGATAATGCTTATCCCGACGGCACCGATGCAGAGTTCCAGACGAAGTTCTTCAACGTTTATAAAGACGACCTGCTGAAAAAATTCCCGCTGTTCCCGGCGCCGGGCAATCATGATTATCATGATACCGACCTGTCGGCCAAATACGCACAGGAAACGCATCAGACGTCTTATTACCAAAACTTCACCATGCCTGCTGAAGGCGAATCAGGCGGCCTGCCTTCACATACCCAGGCGTTCTATTCGTTCGACATCGGCAATGTGCATTTCCTGTCACTCGACAGCTACGGCAAAGAAGACAGTGCCTACCGTCTTTACGATACCCTGGGGCCGCAGGTAAGATGGATCAGGGAAGACCTGGCCGCCAACAAAAACAAAGGCTGGGTGATTGCTTACTGGCACCATCCGCCCTATACCATGGGATCGCACAACTCCGACGAAGAAGATGAGCTGATAAAGATTCGTGAGAACTTCATACAGGTACTTGAGCGCAACGGAGTAGACCTCGTATTGAATGGCCACAGTCATAACTATGAAAGATCCAGGCTGATGAAAGGCCACTATGGCATGTCGGCTACTTTTGATCCGGCCCGCCACAATCTCAGTAATTCCTCCGGCCGCTACGATGGCAGCCAGAATGCTGCACCCTATGTAAAAGACAGTATCCGCAATGCGGGAACGGTATATGTGGTAAGCGGCTCCGCCGGTAAACTGGGTGGTAAGCAAACACCATACCCGCATAAGGCCATGTATTTTGCAGATGCAGACCACGGCGGATCCAGCCTGCTGGAGATACAGGACAACCGCCTCGACCTGAAATGGATCTGCGCCGATGGTACTATCCGCGATCAGTTTACTATGATGAAGAATGTGGGCAAACAGCACGACATCCATATTAAAAAGGGCGAATCGGCCACGCTTACGGCTTCTTATGTTGGCAGTTATAAATGGAACAACAGCCGGGAAACCTCCCGCAGCATTGAGGTGAAACCCACTGCTGCTGTTACAAAATACACCGTAACTGATCCTTACAATCAGGTAAAAGATACCTTCACCGTGCATGTATCGAAATAAGCTGCTATGGTGCCTGTTTGTGCTTGCCGCCGTTGCTGCTGCATGGGGATTTAAACAGGCAGGGCAAAATATTGGTGTGGAAAACACACTGGCCATTTTCAGGGAAGGCGCAGCTGATTTTGCCAGCGCCTCCCTGGAACTGGAAAAATGTGTACGGGGTATAGACAGCCGGCAGCCAGCCACCATCGATAGTGCCAAAGCAGCGTTGCGGAGATGCCGCCTTCAATACAAACGAATCGAATTTTTCCTCGACTATTTTTTCTACAGCTCTTCCCTTGCTTTCAACCGGCCGGCAAAAACGGAAATTGAAGAACCGTATATGGAATACGATGCCCCGGTAGGTTTGCAGCAAATCGCGGTATTGTTGTTTGACGAAGAGCCCTTCTCTCAAAAGCAGGCATTGCTGGAACAGGCAACAGTGGTCAGTTCCACGGCCACCGATCTGGCCTCGCTGCTATATGGCTTCAATACGACCGATAAAGCTATCCTGGAAAGCGTGCGACTGGAACTGGTACGGCTATACGCTAAAGGTATTACAGGATTCGACGCTCCTGAGTTAAAAAGCAGTATTCCTGAAACGGCGCAGTCGCTCCAAACGCTCCGGGATGTGCTACAGCCCTGGCTGCGCATCTCATCTCCCGAAAGCAAAATGGTAAGCAACTACCTGAACCAGTGTATTGTATACCTGCGGCAGCACCCCGATTTCGATAGCTTCGACCGCCTCACCTTCCTCTCCGAGTATGCGTTACCGTTACAAACCGGTTTGGGGCAATTAATCCGTACGCTACATCTCGAACAACATACCCGGAGCGCGCTGAACTACGATGCACCGCACCTTTTCAGTAACAACGCTTTAAACCCCGCCGCTTTCGCTGACGGTGTTGTTGTTACCCCGGCCCTGAAAAAACTGGGCAAACGGCTCTTCTTTGAAAATGCGCTTTCGGGTAATAATAACCGTAACTGCGCTACCTGCCACCAGCCAGAAAAATATTTCAGCGACGGCCTTCGTACCAGTCTTGCCCTGGATGAAAAGCATTATGTGCGCAGAAACGCGCCCAGCCTGTATTACGCCGGCTTTCAATACGCGCAGTTCTGGGATGGCCGCGCCGGCAACCTGCACAAACAGATACTGGAGGTGATCAGTAATCCGGAAGAAATGAACGGCATACACGCCGTTGTTATCCGCCGGCTTAAAGACAGCAGTACTTACCAGCTGGCCTTCCGGGAAGCTTTTCCGGAAGATACCAACGCCATCAGCATGCCCCACCTCGCCACCGCCATAGCTGCCTGGCTCCGGACACTGGCCCCTATGAACAGCCCGCTGGACGCCTATTTCGCAGGTAACAAAAACGCCCTGACGCCTGCGCAAAAACGAGGCTTCAATCTCTTCATGGGTAAGGCACAATGCGCCACCTGCCATTTTGCACCTTTATTCAATGGTCTTACACCTCCGCTATACCAGTTCACTGAATTCGAAAACCTTGGTGTTCCCCTGCACAACAATCTTCAGGCCCCTGTATCCGACACGGATCACGGCCGGTTCGGATTCTTCCCTGTCAAATACTATCAGCGGGCATTTAAAACGCCCACAGTACGGAATGCAGCTGTTACCGCCCCTTACATGCACAACGGCATTTTTCCTGATCTGGAAACAGTCATGAAATTCTACAATGAAGGCGGAGGAAATGGTCTGGGCCTGAAAGACCCGTATCAGACGTTGTCGCCGGCGAAGCTGCATCTGACGGATGAGGAGATCAGGGAGGTGGTTGATTTTATGCGGGGACTAACGGATAAGAGAATTACGAATTAAGAATTACGAATTACGGATCAGAGCGAAGACCTAAGCGGATAATAGCATTTAAGTTATTCGCTTAGGTCTTCGCTCTGATCCGTAATTCGTAATTCTTAATTCGTAATTCTAACCTCCTTCAGTTCATACCCCTTCCCCGCTCTGTACACATATCTTTCTTCAGCAACAAAAGCAGCAGTTTTCCGGCCTTTCAGCACAGCTTTGATCTGGCTGGGCAGGGCGTCGGTATCAGCTGCATTGATGGTACCTTTCAGGGTAATGATGATGTCTCTGAAGTACGTTTTATTGGAGGGATCTACGCGGTATTCGCTGGTCCACGACGATTCCTGTTCTTCAGGATCTACCTGGGTTTTCGCAACGCCGTAGGCGGCCATGATCTGTTGATATCCGCCGTTGATACCGGCAACGAGGTAGTAGTCTTTCGTAAAGGGCCCGCCACCCGGACCATTCGAATGAGGAAGTACAAAGGCGTATTGATCTTTACCAATCAGCAATGGCCGGGGAGTAGGGCATTGCGCGAAGGCGCCGTATGAGGCGATGGCAGGTTGATACATACGCAGTTTCCAGCCCTGGTCGGTCAGCACAAATTTGGCGAGGCCCAGGAGGCCGCCGGTAAAGCGGGATACCTGGAGGCCTTCGGCATCAAATACAGAGTGGTTAAACGCCACTACTTTGTATTGCATACCGGAGGAATCTTTAAAATCCATCACGTTGATGACACGGGTAGCTACTCCATCCCGGAAGGGGAAGGCCTCTACTTCTTCCTGGTTTGCATCGGGATAAACTTTGGATTGGCAGGTTTTGCATTCCCAGTTCACCAGCTCATCTTTTCCTTCCTTTCCATAGGAGCGGCTGTAATACTTGCCGGGAAACAGCTGCAGCATGGCCTTCTGAGCATCGAAGGTACCCGCCAGCAGCAGGGTGCGGTTTTGAAGAATGGTGTCGCTGACATTCTTTTTTACCATATCCACACCGCCTCCGGTTTGGGCGGCAACATCAACAACCAGCCCACAAAATAAAGTGGCTGTAACAAACAATCGTCTGATCATAGTTATATCGTATTTAAATAGCTGTCTGCTGATAGCAACTAAAGGCTAAAGGCTAACAGCTTTCAAAGGTACGTATCCGTGTTAAAAAACCGGCAGTAACCTTACCTTTGTCCGGTTAATTGGTTAATTTGATCACAGGAGGATACCCAGATGATAGAAGATATACAATTACAGCTGCGGACGGTGAACGTAACCCGATATGTAACTCCTTTGCGGGAAGGTGGATCGCTGCCGGCTATCGCGGAAGCTGACGACGACTTCCTTTATGCCCTGAAGTTCCGGGGGGCCGGGCAGGGCGTAAAAGCGCTGATTGCGGAACTGATAGGTGGAGAAATTGCCCGGTTGCTGGGCCTGAAAGTACCGGAAATTGTATTTGCCAATCTCGATTCCGCGTTTGGACGTACAGAACCGGATGAGGAAATTCAGGATCTGCTGAAGAAAAGCGTAGGGCTGAACCTGGCGATACACTACCTTTCGGGCGCCGTTACTTACGACCCTACCGTGAACAAAATACCTTCTCCCCTCGCCTCTCAGATTGTGTGGCTGGACTGTTTGCTTACCAACGTAGACCGTACACCGCGCAACACCAATATGCTGATGTGGCGGAATGAGCTGTGGCTGATCGATCACGGCGCTTCTCTCTATTTCCATCACTCCTGGCAGAACTGGCAGGAACAATCTGTACGGCCCTTTGTGCAGGTGAAAGATCACGTATTACTGCCACAGGCCGGCGACCTGGAAAAAACAGATGCCGCCTTCCGGCTGCTGCTCACGCCGGAGCGTATACGTAACGTTGTACATCTTATTCCCGACGAATGGCTGACCGCCGATAATACCGACACAGCGGAAGAAAGAAGGGAAGTATACTATAACTTTTTAATCAACCGGATCCAACACTCCGGAATTTTTGTAAAAGAAGCACTGCATGCAAGAACAACACTTATATGAATACGCCGTCATACGCATAGTACCCAGCGTAGAACGCGAAGAATTTTTGAATGTTGGTGTGATCCTTTATTGCAAACAGCAAAAATTCCTGCAGGCCGTTTATACCCTGAATGAAGAGAAACTGGCTATTTTTTCTCCGAAGACAGATATCAATATGATCCGCCCTTACCTCGATGCCTTCGTAGAGATTGCCAAAGGCGGACCTTCCGGCGGGCCTATCGGCCGGCTGGATCTTGCTTCCCGCTTTCGCTGGCTCACGGCCACACGTAGCAGCGTAGTACAAACCTCCCGTGTACACCCCGGGTTTTGCCATGAAAATGCAGCAGATACTTTGAAGAAATTGCTGGAGCAGTTGGTATTGTAGAGAATTACTTCCTCTTCTTCCTCAACAGGGCTACCATCGCCAGTAATACCAGCACACCGGTAAGCACTGCTATAGCCAGCAGCCAGTCACTGTCGATCGTAACAGGAGCCGGGCTATCCAGCAGGGAATAGCATAGATGAGAGTTATGGAGTTTAGTCATTAACAGCTTTGCTTAAATATTGTCCTACTACCGGGCAGCAAAATATATTGCAATTTTATGGCGGCCACCATAAAATCAAAAGTAACAGGAATAAAATTGATTCCAAAACCGCTTAAAATATTTTAAGCGATTTAATGGTAATCCGGCTCACAGCAAAGCTTAAAAATAGTAAAAAGACAGGCTACTCTGTTCGCATACTTTTTACAGGGTTGGTTAATGCTGATTTCACAGATTGGAAACTGACCGTGCACATAGCTATAAACAGCGCAATAACGCCGGCCAGAATCCATACCCGTATTTCGAAATCAGTAATAAGCAAATAAAGAAAATAGTAATATGTCCGCTTTTAATATGGGGCTGTCCGGATGCGGACATAAATAGCTGCTGACGGCTTGTAGCTAGAAAACGATCGTCATTGCTCCACCGCCCGGAACAGTCAGCGGCAGCTGTTTGCCCTGGTAACGGAGGTTAAAGGAACCGGCGTTGCTGCTATCGTTTAATACAATCAATACTTTTTTTCCATCGGGCCTTTTAAAAGCCACGCTGCTGAATACTCCGCCATTATTACTACCGATCCTTACCGAACCCGCCGGCACGAATTTAGACGCCTGTGCCACGATGTAATAGGCCGGATTCCTGGTAATAGTGTTCCCTGCAATGGTTAATGCGCCTTTACATTCTGTGCAGCCACCCGGAGTATGTGGTCCGTAAGCAGGATCATTGGCCAGGTTCCACTGCAGCGCAATCCGACTATAATTCCGCATAGATCCAATGATCACATTCTTCATATGCCATTTAAAATCATCTGCAAATGAGCTCTTTGAGCCGGTCCATTGCTCCGTGAAATAAAGCGCCTTGTCAGGTGCGGCAGCATGTACGGTACTTAAAGCGCTGATATCGCCGGAGTACAGGTGAAAAGCACTGCCATTCACGTATTTAGCCGCAGCCGGATCAGCCAGGATGGTAAGCGGATAATCGGGATGATCACAGTTATGATCATATACGATGATCTTTGTTGCCAATCCGTTTTTTTCAAATGCCGGTCCGAGATTATTCTTTATAAAATCCCGTTGCTCGGTGGCTATCATTTTCAGGCTGGGATTATTATCGGGATTCAGCGGTTCATTTTGTACGGTAATAGCGTCTACCGTTACACCGGCAGCTTTCATTTCCTGTATATACTTTACAAAATATTGTGCGTATGCATCGTAGTATTTCGGCAACAGCTTTCCTCCTTTGGTAGCGCCATTGTCTTTCATCCAGGCGGGTGGGCTCCAGGGAGATGCCAGTATCTTCAGCGCCGGGTTCATGGCGAGTATTTCTTTTAACAGCGGGATCAGCCCTGTACCACCGTCCATATCAGGCTTCAGGGAAAATGAATCCAGTGCCAGGTCTGTTTGCCCGGGGGGCATATCATCATAGGAAAAAACAGCTGTATTCAGATCGGATGCTCCCAGGCTGATACGCAGGTAGCTTACGCCTATGCTGTTAGCGTTATTACCAAACAGCTCCTGCAGCAACTGCTTTTTGGCGTTTGCCTCCATTGCATTAATCACCTGTGCGCTTCCGCCTGTCAGCGTATAGCCGAAACCGTCTATCTCCTGGAAAGTCTGCGTGGTATCTACCTCTATTATCGTATACCCGTTGGCGGTAGTATCCGAAAAACGGAGCGAATGGTTTTGTTCTTTCAGTAGTTGTTGCTGATCGGCCGTACTGATCCAGTAGCTGATACCTCCACCCGAGGTATCAGACAGGTGCGCCGGGCTGTTATTCCCCTGTCTGCCGGTACAGGAGAGCAGGAATAATGCAATACCACCGGCAAGCAGGGTGCTGAGCATGTATTTTTTCATATCTCGTTATTTTAAGCGAAAGGCCCGGATTGTCCAGGCCTCTGCACTTTCATTTTTCAATTTCAGGTTATTTATTAATGTTAGGATTACTATCTATTTCATCCTGCGAGATAGGGAAATAAAGTTTATCCGCAGTAACGTTGTAATTCAGTGAATTGCCGTTTCCGTCTTTCACGGCATTCATCACCTGGATGGCCCTGTTGGTGCGCATCAGGTCGTACCAGCGCTGGCCTTCGAATGCCAGTTCCATCTGCCGTTCCTTCTCCACGGCCAGTCGCAGCTCAGCCTGTGTGCTGGCTGGCGTATCGCCCAGTTTGGCACGGTGGCGGACCTTATTGATATAGAATTGTGCACCGGAAGCATTATCCAGTTTATTCAGCTCTGTCAGTGCTTCTGCTTTCAGCAGTAATATGTCTGCATAACGCAGGCGATAGGTATTGCTTTTCCCATCCGGATCATTGTATTTGCAGATCACCGGAACAGGCTGCTGCCAGTAGTCATCTTTCCAGCTGGTATTTACAAGTCTAACGCTACCTGCTTTACGTACCGCATCGCCTTCTGCATCCCATACCGCAATGAGCGCATGAGCGGGTATATTGAATTTTTTCCAATCTCCCCACATAAACGGTGTATTCATACCCGTTACCCAGTTCTGATGCAGAATACCATCGAACTGTGTTTCCCAGATGGATTCCACATTGTTTTTATTGGAGACAGCAAACAGGCTGGTAAAATCTGCTACCAGGTCGTAACCACCGGCTGTTACGGCATCACAATAGCTGACTACTTTATTCCAATCCGGCTTTGGCTGCTGGGCATATGCCTTTGCCAGCAGTGCATTTACGCAGCCTTTGGTAACAATGCCTTTGTTATTGGAGGGAGGCGTTTCACGTACACGGCTCAATGCGAACTCCAGGTCTTTAATGATCAGTGCGTACACGGAATCAGCCGGTTTTTTGGGTACGTACATGGCGGACAAATCCGCGGGAATGCCGGTAATAATGGGTACTTCTTTCCAGGACCTGATCAGATTAAAATAATGCCAGGCACGCAGGAAAGATGCCTCTCCCAGGATCTGCTGGCGGCGTGTATCTGTCAGCCCCTGGTCCTGCAACGTTGGTACCAGCGCCAGTACGAGGTTACAATTCTTGATATCTGTATAAAGATAGTTCCAGTCTCTTTTGATGTTACCGTTCACGGAGTTGACAGCAAATTTATCTATCCCGAAATTGGCCGGGTTATCACCGCCTGCATAACAGTTATCCGAACTCACATCTCCATTTACCAAAAAATCGGATGTGTAGTATTCATCATACAGGTTATCGTAAGCCCCTGTCAACAAGGTTTCTGCCGTTGCTGTTTCTGAACTGGAGATAGGTTTCTTATCCAGGAAGTCTTTTGTACAGGAAGCCATTGTTGCCATACTAAGAACGCCGGACGCTATATATTTAGTCAGTTGTTTCATAATCGGAATAATTAATTTTTAAGATCAAAACTCAGCATTCAAACCAAAAATAAAGGCGCGCGCCTGTGGGTAAGTACCGTAGTCAACTCCCATAGAAGGCCCGTTTGAGGCATCCCGGCTCACTTCCGGATCTATTCCCTTATACTTTGTAATGGTGAAGAGGTTCTGCGCTGTTACATACACATTCAGGCGACCGATACCGGCATGTTTCAATAATCCGTTGGCAAACTTGTAGCTCAGCGTGGCTGATTTAAGGCGCAGGTAGGCGCCGTTTTCCACGAACCGTGACGATACAAGGCTGTTGTTGGTATTGTCTTTCTGCGCTCTGGGAATATCTGTGATATCGCCTGCCTGTTTCCATCTTCTCAATACTGCAGTGCTTTGATTCTTTGAATCGTACAGGCCTTCCAGCTCTATGCGGGAAGCGTTGAAGATGTCGTTGCCATGTACACCCTGGAAGAATACGTTCAGCTCGAAATTCTTATAGCTAACGGTATTCGTTAACGCATATACGAAATCGGGCTGCGCGTTGCCGATCCAGGTGCGGTCGCCGTCGGATATGCTCTTGCTGCCGTCCAGATCTTTGTACTTCATATCGCCGGTAGCGGGGTCTACTCCTTCTGCGATATAGCCATAGAAGGCGCCCAGCGGATGACCTGGTTCTACGCGGATAGCGTTTCCTCTTTCGTAAACACCGCCGTACGACAGTGAAGGTGTGGTGCTGCCGAGACTAAGCACTTTGTTCCGGTTAAAGGAAATATTACCATTGATATTCCACCTTACAGCCTTATCGATGGCCAGTGCGCCAATGCTCAGTTCCACGCCTTTATTCTCGATGCTGCCAACGTTGTAACGCTGCGAGCCATACCCGCTGCTGGGAGGTGTTTGTACAAACACCAGCAGGTCAGTTGTTTTCTTGATATAGGCATCCAGGTTAACGGTGAGCCGGTTGTTGAGCATACTGGCGTCGATACCCACGTTGCTCTGCGCCGTTTTTTCCCAGGTCAGCCCGTCTTTGGGAAGATTGCTCTGTGTTAAACCTCCGGTGGTGGTAGGCGCAAAAAGCAGGCGCCAGTCGTAATCACCGATGGCATCATTACCTGTTTTACCCCAGCCGGCACGCAATTTCAGATCTGATACAAATCCTTTGTTGAAGAAATGTTCATTGGAAATGCGCCATGCACCGGCCACTGAAGGGAACCAGCCATAACGGCCTTCCGGTGTGAAACGGGAAGATCCATCGTAGCGGAGTGTGGCCGTGAGCAGGTACCTGTCGTCGTAACCATAGTTTACACGTCCGAGGTAAGAACGTTTTGCCCACTGCGACTTCGTAGTACTCTGTGTTTCCCGGATGGTAGATCCACCCAGTGTGGGGATCTTATCGCTGCTGTATCCTTTGGCGGCATCATCCGTGAGGTTGTAGTTAGATTCCTGCATGGTATGCCCGATCATGGCATTCAGGTTATGTTTGCCGAACAGTTTGGTATAATTGAGGGTATTTTCCCATAACCACACGAAACGCTCTACCGACTGCGACTTACCATACCCTTTCTTTTCATTTCTTCCGAAATCAGTAGAAAAAGGATCCAGGAAATAATCGTAGCGGTATCCTTCAGATTCCACGCCCAGGTTAGAACGGAAATGCAGTTCGGGGATAATGGTAAAATCTGCGCTAACGTTACCCAGGAAGCGGTTGTTGATAGCTTTTTGTTTAGGTGCAAAAGCATAGGCAATTGGGTTCTGCCAGCTCTTCTGGTTAGGGTTGGCGGTATAGCTGCCATCTGGATTGTAGATGCCGATGGTAGGTGGGGAAGTCAGTGCTGCGAGAATGGTTCCGCCTTTAGCCACACCATTGTTATCAGGCACATCCACATAAACCGAGCGGTTGAACGAAAGGTTCGAAGCCAGTGTGAGCCAGTCTTTCACCCGGTTGTCGATATTAGCCCGTACAGAATAACGATCGTAATCAGCCGGCGCCACCACACCTTTCTGTTTCTGGTAGCCACCGGATACATAATAGTGTCCTTTATCCGTTCCACCAGATACGCCTACCTGGATGTTCTGTTCCCTTCCGGTTTTGAAAGTTTCTTTCTGCCAGTCGGTGTTTGCAGTACCATCGGCCGTAAAGCCCATCTCTTTCATCAGGTCTTTGTACTGATCTACATTCAGCACATTTATCTTCTTTGCAAAATCAGACATACCGGTATAGGCATTCACAAATACTTTCGACTGGTTAGTACCTTTCTTAGTAGTGACCAGCACCACACCATTCGCACCACTTGCCCCGTAAATGGCAGCAGAGGAAGCATCCTTCAGTACGGAATAGCTTTCTATATCAGCAGGGTTCAGGAAATCGATATTCTGTACAATCACACCATCTACCACATACAGCGGATCATTGCTGGCGTTCAGCGAGGTATTACCGCGGATGCTTACAGACATGGCAGCGCCGGGTTTACCGCTCGGTGCTGTTACGACCACGCCGGCAGCCTGGCCCTGTAAGCCGGCAGCAGCGCTCACGATAGGCCTGTTTTCGAAAGCATCGGATCTTACGACGGACACTGCGCCGGTAATATCTTTCTTACGCTGGGTACCATATCCCACCACCACTACTTCATTCAGCCGGCTATTTTCGGCAGCCAGCTTTATGCTGATATTCACCTGGTCTCCTACCGATACTTCCTGTTGCTGATAACCGATAAAAGAAATCACCAGTACCGCCTGTTTATCCGGCACAGACATGGTAAAGCGGCCATCCACACCGGTAGTAGTTCCCACACTACTCCCCTTGATGCGAACGGTAGCGCCGGGAACCGGATCGCCGTTTTCGGCCAGTACCCGGCCGGTGATGACAATATCTTTACGGCTCTGATCCGCAGGCGCCTGGTACAGCAGTATCTGCTGGTTATCGATCACCTTAAAATCGATACCCATCGGCTTCAGTACATCATTGAAGAACTCTTTCAGCTGCCTGGCTTCGAGCTGACAGGATATTTTCTGGTTTACATCCACCATATCGCTGCTATAGGTAAAGCTCACGCCTGTCTGCACCCTGATCTGGTTCAGCAGTTTCCGCACGGACATTTGTTCCGCGGAAAGGGAAATCGGTTTTTCCAGCACCGATTGCGAGTTAACCTTGTTAGCATACAGCGAGAGTGAAAAAGCAGCAGCTAGCATTAGTTGGATGGCTGTTAATCTCATAACGTAGTAGATTGCGGCAGCAAATCGCTTTTTTTTCATAACTTGTGTGGCTTTGTTTTCGTTAATGTTAGATTACGGACATAGGGCACCTTAACCGCTGCAAACGGTTATTTTCAAAAACTGGTAATGCGCTATCATTACCAGTTTTTTAGCTACAGGCTAGTAGCTGTTCTTTATATATATTGTTGTTCCCTTCACTTCGTAGGAGGCCTGAATAGACTGACAAATAATATCCAGCTTCCCGTATAGATTTTGTTTGGTTATATCTCCTGTAAAATGACGTTTTCTGAGTTGTTCATTATCCGTTTCAATGGTAATGGCATATGTTTCTTCCAATGCGTGCAGTACATCTTCCAGTGGTGCTTCTTCGTAAGCAAATGAAACTGTTCTGGCGACTTCCACCGGCTTTGGATCATCGACCAGTGAAGTAGTAAACTGATTATTCTCTGTTTTATAGGTCACCTTTTGATTAGGTGTAATAATAATGCCTCCGGCAGATGGGATAAAGGCGGCGGTGTCTTTCTTCCTGTGCTCATACACCGACACCTTTCCTGTAACCACCGCTACTTCTACCTTATGATGCTCTTTATCATGACTCACCTGAAAGCTGGTACCCAGCACTTCTGCCAGCACGCCCTCGCTGGTGTGGACGATAAAGTGCCGGCTGGCATCCGGCGCCACCTCGAAAAACGCATTGCCAGACAGGAATACATCCCGGGTATTTTTCCTGAAAACGGGCGGATAATACACCTGGCTTCCTGGTTCCAGCGTCACAATAGAGCCATCGGCCAACGCCACATGCTGGTTTTTATCGCTTTCATTGTATTCGTATACATATTCTGCCGGTACCTGCTCTTCGGTAAACATCTCCTTCCGGGGTGCTGCTCCGCGGCGTACCAGCCAGTAGGCCCCCAAAGCCGCCACCACGGCCAGGCATCCTGCCAGCGCGAGGCGATAAATACGTACTGGCCGCATTTTCACCACGGGCGCCTCTTCCTGTGCCGCCGTAGCTGCCACATTTGCCCAGATCCGGCTTTCTATCTGCTGCTTCTCCTCATCGGAAATGCTGATCTCACTCTCCTCTATGAAAGACCTGTACCAGGCCAATACCAGCTTTTCTTCCTGTGGTGTACATCGACCCAAAAGGTATTTCTCCAGCAGGTCGTCGAATTCATATTGGCTCATGGAATCAGTTTATCTGATTATATTGACGCAGAGATGGAAGGAACCCCTAAAGGGATTTTAACTTTTTTTTAGAAAAAAATTGGGTATATGAGTATGGCAGCCAACTCACGCTTAATATGCATTCGGTTCTGCCATTGATGATAATGTTCTTTTGCAAAAATGCAGGGCCAGCAGGGGTATACAAATTATTCGCCGCAAATTTGCGGCGAATAATTTCTCTTTTTGCCGCAGAAACAATACGTAACCATTGAAAGACCATCGTTTGCCTGTCAAAAAAAACGCCGTCTCAAAGGTACTTTGAGACGGCGTTTATAAGATGACCCTGCCAGTTCTTATCTCCCCATAAATTTCCACGCCATATTCTTATACTGTACTTTCAACCCATACTTATTGTCGGTGGTCACCTTTCCAATCCATTTGCCCTTCGCATCTTTCTTCGCAGCAAACTGGTAAGTCATATACTTTCCCTGCTGATATGCATAGGTTTCCCCATCATCGTCATACACCTGCGAGTTGCTTTCTGCGTCCCCGTAATGGCGAAGTTCCAGTGGCAGGGTTTCGCTCTGTACGGGTGTATGCAACACAGGCGGCACCATAGGTATAATACCACCATCCTTTACATATAAAGGGATGTGATCCAGGCCTGGCGTGATTTCTATCACTTCGCCATTACCCACATACTGGCCGGTGTAAAAATCGTACCATTTGCCGCGGGGCAACACTACTTTTCTTTTCGTTTCCCCGGCAAACATAGGCGCCACCAACAGATAATCGCCCAGCATGAACTGGTCTTTGATGTCTTTACGAAGCGCTGTCCGGTACGGGTTTTCAGTGGCATCCAGCTTGCCTTCTTCCGTGGTATACTGAAAAGTAAAACCCTCTTCCAGGTTCATAGCTCTCACAGGAGGCTTACCTTCCAGGTAGTACTGCGAAAAAGTGGTATAGATATAAGGGAACAGTTGCATTCTCAGCAGCGCAACATCCTTTACCTGTTTTTCAACTTCCGGAAAGCTCCAGGGTTTGGTGCCATCGGCCCAGGCATTGAGCATTGCCATGGGAGAAAAACAGGCCGACTGCATACGCCGCAGCCATTCTTCTGCAGTTTTGGAAGCTCTTACCTCCGGCGTCCACAACACGCCAATAAAGCTACTGTTACACAAAGCTGTGATAAAATCCCGGTGATTATAGTAGTCATTGTATATGACATACGGGAACGAGGATGCACCGGCATTGGAAGCGCGCACCAGACCATAAGTTCGCTGGCCTTTCTCCCGGAACCATTCCGTGGTCATCCGTTGCATCAGCAGTCCATATACCTGACGCATCTGCTCAGCATCCGCGCCTGATGGAAAGGTAGCAACATCCGGCCATAGCCAGTTATCAACGCCATCCACTTCATCAATTTTGTAGCCGGAGACACCAATATCGAGATGCTGCGTACGGAAAAGATTTTTAAACAGCTGTCTTGCCTGTGGCAGCGTGAAGTCGGGCACCAGGCCGTTCCATACGGTATGTGAACCCGACAGGAGCTTTACACTGTCATAAAGTGCTGAAGCAGGCGAGAGGTAAGGGTTCAGCCAGAGGTTGAGGTGAATACCTTTCTCCCGCATCTCTTTCACGAAACCAGCCGGATCGGGAAATCTGGATTTATCCCATTCGAAGGTGCAGGGATACGCTTTGCTCTGCCAGCCAGGTTCCAGGCCAATGAAGTCGAGCGGGAAACCATGTTCTCTGAATGCAACTGCTTCTGCTTTTACCTGTTCGGCCGTATATAACGTAGGTGTGCGTTGCGTAAAGCCTAATCCCCATTTCGGAGGTAACACGCCGCCACCATTGAACAGATTATAGCGCTGTACTACTTCCATCGGGGTTTTGCCGGCAAAAACATACACTTCCGTGCCTGCTGCAGGCACCAGCATTTCCACGGCGTCTGAATAAGGTTGTGCGCTCCATCCCGGATCTGTATTGCGGTCATATACCTTCGGAGGATGCTGACTGTCTTTACGTACAGCCGTTCCCGTATACACATCGATGTAACGTGCGCTGTTAATCAGTACACCATATCCTTTGCTGGAAATATAGAAGGGAACCGGCGCATGCGTCCGGCCGTTGTCTGTTCCACCATAGTGATCCATATGCAGATGCAGTACCTGTCCTCTCCGGTTGACGGTTTTAAATTGAAGACCTAACCCGTATATCTGCTCATCCTCCTGTAAAGGAAACCGGAGATGAACCTTTCCTGCTGCGGACGCCGCAAAACAATCAGCCGGGGAGAACGGGAAGTCCCGTTCTCCTAATTGTTGCAATGCTTCTTTCCGTGGCTGGATGCCGGCAGTTCCCAGCAGGTCTATCTTCTCCGGATTCCCTACAACGGCTTTCCATACTCCGGGTGCCACCGGTTCCCAATGTAACGCTAACTGTTGCGCCTGTACGAAATATCCTGCCAGGAGGATATAGATGAAACATATCACTGATCTCATTATCAAGAATTTTATTGCAATGGGTCAAAAGCGCCCCCTTCCCATCCCAGGGTCTGTTGCAAGTGGCTGTTTAGCTCCAGGTGAGTAGTGGGGATAGCGTAAAAGTAATAATTGCTTTTAAAGTTAATAGGAAACACTTTGTCTACCGCTACCAGCGAGTCTTTGAAGTAAATGCTGTAACGCTGGTCGAGGTTCACGGTATCCCGTATTTTATTAAAGTCCTCCTGTGGTATTTTGAGGGAGATCACCAGCCCGTGCCGCACAGTCCCGTTCAGCGTTCCTTCGAACAGTTTTCTCCTTCTCAGATCCCAGTAGCGTTTTCCTTCGTAGGCAAATTCTATCTTCCTTTCCAGCATAATGGCGTCCCGCATTTCAGCGGTGCTCATGGCTGCTTTCAGGCCATACATATTACTGCTGCCGGCTATTATACCGGCCCTGTTCCTGATTGCTTTCAGGATATCATATGCCTCATTCGTTTTGCCGGTTTCATTGGCGCATTCAGCGAGGTTCATCAATACTTCAGCAAAGCGTATCTCAATCCAGTCGGTGCTGCTGTTTTCTGTATAGAAAGGCGTATAACTCACGTCCACTGCTTTTTTGCAATAGAAACCTGTTTGCGTAAGGCCCTGTGATTCTGCGCCTACATAGTTCCATTGCCTGCGTCCGGATTTTCCGCTCAGCTCCCAGAGGCAGCCATTGTAGGCAATAGTAGCATTAAAGCGAGGGTCTCTGTTCAGCCAGTAATAAGTGGCATCGTAACCGGCTGCCGGGTCGGTAATGGGCAACCCGTTTTTCATAGGAAAGGCCTGTACCATTTCCAATGTAGGATGATTGGCGCCGGTGGCGTTCTGGGCTTCGCTCAGCGGGCGGGTAGCCGCATTCCAGTTATTCACCCGGTCGGGGTACGCATAACGGCTTACAAACACTACTTCCTTATTCATTTCATTGAACCACATGGTGGCGAAATTATCATACAGCCCAAACCCATCCGCTTCCAGCGTTTCCCTGGCCGCTTTGTTGGCGTCATATGCCGTTTGCCATCTTGCCTGGTCATTGGAAGGGTTGAACTGCGGGCTGGCATAATACAACAATACCCTTCCTTTTAAAGCCATAGCAGCTCCTTTCGTGATTCTGCCGGCGTCGTTACCGGTCCAGTTATGCGGCAACAGACCAGTGGCTTTATCCAGGTCGGCTACGATCTGGCTGATGCATTCGGAGGTTTTATTTCTCGATACCAGCAGGTTATCGGTACGCTGCTGCGGCTCCAGCACCAGGGGTACACCTCCGTAAAGTCTTACCAGTTGAAAGTAACGCCAGGCCCTTAAAAACAAGGCCTGTCCTTTTAGCGGGTCCTTTATTTCCGTACTTAAGGTGCCGCCATCTATCTCCTTCAACAGGATGTTAATATTTCTGATGGCGTCATAAGGCCATGAATCAATGGAATTGATCGTTAACTGACCATACATGATAGCATCGCCTCCGGGCGCTTCGTCTGAATTGGCGGCAATATCATTATCCCATCCGGGAAGGTTATCTGCATACAATTTATTTACAAAAGCGGTGGCCAGCCGGGTATCATTCCATACGTCGGACTGGTTAACAGCGCTCAGATCTTTTTTCTCCAGTATCTTGCTGCATCCGGTAAAACCAATGAGGAGGATTAGTGTGTATATAGCTGTGTATCTGTATTTCATAACAATTATCATTTCAGGTTATAAAGTGATATTCACGCCCAGGGAATAATTTTTCATCAGCGGGTAAGACCGCATGCTTGCCGCTTCCGGGTCACGGAATTTCACGTGATCTTCCAGCAGGAATAAATTGGTACCAATAAAGAACAGCCTCAGGGAGCTGATGCCTGCCCTGTTCATTATCTGTTTAGGCAGTTCATAGGAAAGGTTAATATTTTTCAACCGCAAAAAGGAGCCATTGCGCAACCAGAAAGTAGATGGGTTGTCTCCTGTATTTCTGTTGGCTCTTGGAAAAGCTGCATTCGTGTTCTCCGGCGTCCAGTGATCATTCCAGAAAGCAAAGTTGGTTTCTTCTGCCCTTGCCTGTACATACCTGGCATCGATCATGACCTGATGCCCGGCCAGGCCCTGGAAAAGCAGATCAAGGCTAAGCCCCTTCCAGGCTGCACCCAAAGCAATCCCATAATTAACAGGAGGCGTACTGTGTTTGCCAATGTACTGCGCGTCGTTGTCGTCGATCTTGCCATCCGGCTTATCATCCACTGCTCCGCGGATATCGCGGTAATTCATCATACCCAGTTCCGGCTTCTGACCAAAAATAGTGTACCCGGCAGGCAGCGCGTCAAGGTCGGCCTGGGTACGAAGTATACCAGTGGCCTCCATTCCCCAGATACGATCGGTGCTATACCCTATAACGGACTTGTATGCACGCTGATTTTCAGGTTGGTCCTGCATAATCACTTTGTTGGTAGCATAGCCCATGTTGGCGGCAATGGTATAGCGGAAATCCTTGCCAATGGTATTGTTATATCCTGCAGAAAGCTCAAATCCTTTTGAGTCGATGATCCCGTAGTTCTCGGCAGGCAGCGTTGCGCCAAAGGTAGAAGGAACGCTTTGCTGGCGCGCCCCCAGGATATCGTAGGTATGCCGGCGAAATACTTCCGCAGAAAAATTGAGTTTACTATCCAGCAGCACGGCGTCTAATCCGCCGTTCCAGGACAGTGATTTTTCCCAGGTAATATCCGGGTTGGGAAGTCCTACCGGCGCAATACCGGCAGTGGTATTGCCAAAAACAGCACCCGTGTAAATATTGTACCGTTGCATCCATTGCCAGCCACCCACGGCATCATTACCTAACATCGCTACTGAGCCTCGCAACTTCAGGTCATTGATAAATTTTACGTTATTCTTAAAGAAAGACTCTTCGGAAATACGCCATGCGGCGGCCAACGAAGGGAAAAAGCCCCAGCGTCTGCCGGGAGCAAATTTTACGGAGCCATCGTACCGGAATGCTCCTTCTACAATATATTTATCTGCATAGTTATAATTTACCCTGCCTACATAGGATAAACGACCATCTTCCCATCCGCTTCCGTTCGCAAACTGACTGGAAAGGCTGCCCGCAAACAGCTGGTCTACCAAAGGCGAAGTAAAGTTGTTACGCTTTGCATTGAACGTGTTGTCATTACCTTCTGCCTGTTCATAAACAAACAGTGCATTAATTTTATGCAGCCCAAACGACCGGTTATAAGTAACATAACCATTCAACTGGTAAGACTCCGGGTTATCATAAGATTCATACAGGAATTCGCCATCATCCCGCACTTTTACGCTTTCCGGCTTATCTGTTACAATATGGTTGTGCTGTCCTGAACGGGCGAATACAGTGAGCTCATATGGCAAACTGAATTGTTTGATAAAGGTATGCCGGGAGTATTTATTGAACATGATCTTTACATCCAGTCCTGGTACAAATGGTATCTTATACTGCAGTGCAGCAATGGCGTTATAATCTGAATATTTCTTTTTATTATAACCGGTTTTCCCTTGTACTATGGCCAACGGCGACCATTCCACAAAAGTGCCGTTCAACTTGCCGTTGATATAGGGAGGCACCATATGTGTTCTGAACAGAAATGCCTTGTACAGGTCTTCCATGTCGTCATTGTCGCCATCCCATCTCCAGTAAGGTTTCTGATCATTCCGGATGTCGGTGCTTACATTCAGCGAAGCGGTCAGGTCTTTCGTGATATCTGCCTCTATATTTGCCCGCAATGTATATTTTTTGAAATCCAGCCTGTTGAAGGATCCGCTGCCATAGTAATAAGCGCCGTTCATGAAATAGCGGACCTTTGATGTACCGCCGCTTACAGACAGCGCATGACGCGTAGTAACAGGATTTTTCCATGCTTCATTGATCCAGTTCCAGTCGTGGGTTTTAAAATAATCCAGTTCATCTGGTGTATAAAACCTGGAATCAGACGAAGGAACATTATCCACACGCAGGGCATCGTTAATAGTGAGCGCCTGGTTGTAGGCATTTTGTGTAGCCGGGATGCGTATGGCCTGATCTACTCCTACAGTACCGGTATAGGAGATAGTTGTTTTTCCTTCCTTGCCTTTTTTCGTAGTTACCAGTATGACGCCATTGGCAGCGCGCGACCCATATACAGATGCAGAAGCGCCGTCTTTGAGCACCGACAGGTTCTCTACTTCACTCGGATCCAATGCATCAAAAGCAAACTTATCACGCACTACGCCATCAATTACGTACAAAGGATCTGTATTATTCCATGTACCTACTGCTCTTATGCTGATAGAAGAAGGTTTGCCCGGTTTTCCTCCTGTTTGGGTAATCGATACGCCTGGCAGCCGCCCGGCGAGCGCGTTGGAGAGATTAGCTACCGGTGCGTCTTTTATTTCTTTCCCCGAAATAGCCGCCACCGCACCGGTGAGCGTGGCTTTCTTTTCTGTACCATATCCTACTACTATCACCTGGTTCAATGCGGAGATCTGCTCCTTCAATATTACGTTGATCTCATTCTGATTATTTACGGTTACTTCCTGCGCCAGATATCCAATGCTGGAGATGAGTATGACGGCATTTTCGGGTACATCAGTCAGGGAGAATTTACCACTGGCGTCGGTCATTGCGCTTTTCTGCGTGCCCCTGACCACCACGGTAGCCCCGATCACAGGCTCTCCATCTTTATTTGTTACGCGTCCTTTCACGCTGATGAAAGCAGCAGCGTTAGTAGCTGTTGCTTTTGACGGGGATGCCTGCCCTGGTTTTACAATGATCACTTTTTCAACAATGTTGTAAGTCAGTGGCTGATCTTTAAAACATTTTTTCAGCACCTCCTCCAGTACCATATTCCGGCATTGAATACTTACTGCCCGGGCATCCCGGATGTGTGCATCTTCATAAAAAAAGAGATAATCTGTTTGCTGCTCTATCTCTTTCAGGACCTTTGTCAATGGTGCGTTCTTTTCAGAAAGCGTTATTGACTGTGAAACTCCTTTTGCGCTCACCTGCAGGAAAAAGATGAGCAATAAAATAGTCAATTTCATTATCCTTTCAATTTGGTTAATGGGCAAAGCCTTCCATTCCTTTCTACCGGATCTGAAAAAATAATGGGAGTTGGTGATGTTGTTTGTTTGTTCATCATAGATAAGTGCAGGGCACACCTTGTCCCTGGCAAAGGCATTGCCATGAGTAAATTTTTTCATAACTTGGTACTGTTGGGTGTTAGTTAATTAGCATTACAAATCATTAATAAAATACCTGACGTACAGCCGGAAGCACGTCACTGCTTACCGGCTTTTGTTTGTATATACCAGTTTGCCGTTTCAGCGAAAAAGCAAATCCGGGAAAAGTTAATGGGGTTGATAAATGGATATAAAAAGGCCACCTCACTGATATAGTGAGCAGATGATGCTGGTATCTCCCTTTTGGCAATATTTTTTTACATGTACTTTTGCGGCTGTCTGTATCTGTGTTATTCTTCCACTATGATCTTTCCTCCATTTGCATCTATGCGGAAGTTTACGCCAACGCTTTTCAGTATTTCCAGTACTTTTGATGCAGTCATATTACGGGGAATTTTACCGGAAAATGACCGCTTTGGAATTTGTCCTTCATATACAACTTCTACATTATACCATCTGGCCAATTGCCGCATAACGGCTTGCAGATCATCGCCCGAAAACCGGAACAGGCCATTTTTCCAGGCTATCACCTGATCTGTATCTACCCTGCTTAACTGCATGCCGGTGTGCTGTTTATCGGATGCCTGCACCTGCTCTCCGGGGTTTAAAGTAACCTGCTGCCCGGAGCTTTTATTGGTTACCGCCACCCGGCCGGATAACAGCGTGGTGCTGATCACCGGTTCATCCTTATATGCATTGATATTAAACTCGGTTCCCAGCACGGCTACTTCCATTCCGCGAACGTTTACCTTAAACGGCCGCTGCATGTTTGGCTTAATTTCAAAGTACACTTCACCGCTCACTTCTACTGCCCGTTCTTTATCAGAGAAGGCTACCGGAAAGCGGATAGCCGATGCAGCATTCAGCCATACCCTGCTGCCATCGGGCAGCACTACCTGGTATTGCCCTCCGGGTGGTGTTGTAACTGTATTATACTGAATGGCGTGCTCTCCGCCGGCGCCGGAGGTATAAGCCAGCTGGCCGTTAGCGGCAATAGAGATACTGGTAGCGCCCTGGCGCAGCTGCTGCCCGATGGCGCTGCTGTCCAGCACCACCGTTTCTCCGCCCGACAGCGTCAGGGTGGCTTTATTTTTTCCCGGGGCCAGGTCCTGCAAGTCTGCCTTTTGATTGATAGCTATGCGGGAAAGATCTTTCCTGCCGGTACCTGTATGACGTACCCAATACGTGCCGCCTGCAGCCAACATCAATAAAACGGCAGCAGCGGCATATCTCCATATTCTAAACTTCCGTGTGATAGCAGGCTTGTCGTTTGCCCAGCTTTTTCCATCGGCCCGGGCCCTTGTCAGCAACTTCTCCCAGGCCTTCTCCTCGCTGATCTCTTTACTGGCAAACTCCTGCAGTTCGTGGCGTAGCTGTTCTGCCGAGGTGATCTCTTCGAAAAATTGCCTGTTCCCGGGTTTTTCGTTTAGCCATTCCCGTAGCTCAGCCTCTTCCGGCGGGGTTAATTCCCCCCGGATAAACTTGCTGATAAGCAGCCATTTTTCCTGTTGATCCTCCATGTTGAATAAATTTCACCTCCCGTTGTTGTGGGGATTTAATGCTACTGATAACGGCTGGTTTTAATTATAACGGAGCCAAATAGCAAAACCTAAAAAAAAAAAGCAAAATAATTATCAGATTGTTTTCAGGACCGCAGACGGTGGAGCACCCCGAGAATGGAGATTAAGCTTAGCAGGTACATAGGGGATCTGTCAATTAACCGGAGACGGAGCATTTTCATGGCATTTTTCTGGTGATTATATACGTTTTCCACGCTGATCCCCAGCTCATTTGCCACCTCCACCGGTTTTAGTCCATCCTTATATAGTTTAAAGAATACTGTCCGGCATTTTACAGGAAGATGTCCGGCTGCCTGGAATATTTCAGCAAGCAGTTCACCGCGCATTTGCTCGTACGCCAGATTATCGTCTGCCGCCAGTTCGAAGAAAGCCTGGTTTCTGGCCTCATAACTTTTTCTTGATCGCAGGGCGTCTATACCGGCATTGCGTACTGCAACATATAAAAAGGATCTGATGGCAGGCAGTGTCTGGAATTGCGCGCACCGGTCGAACAGCTGATAAAATGCATCCATCACTACGTCTTCCGCCTCCGCAGAGTTATCTGTCAGCTTCCTGGCAAAGTATATCAATTGACGGTAGTATGTGTCGAAGACATGACTGAATGCCACACGATCACCTTTCTGAAATGCCTGCAAAATTGCCCCGGTATTGTTGTTCATTGCTCCGATAAGTATTTTCGTACCATACCTCTTAAAAGTCTGAGATCTATTGAACAGGGAGGTCGTCTAATATAGGATACCTGTTGGAGTATTCCAAGTTATTATGTATTTTTTTAATTAATGTAGATAGACAACAGGTCAGCTATTTTTCAGAGAAAAGCGGTAAGATAGCCACGCAGGCGTTGCCGCAGGAGTTTAATGGCTTTGGTGATATGATATTCCACGGCTTTCTCGGTGAGCTCAAGATTGCCGGCTATTTCCCGGACCGATTTATTTTCAAAACGGCTAAGACGAAAAACCAGCTGGGTTTTCTCCGGCAGTTCCCGCAGGGTTTTATCAATGGCTTTCAGCAACAACTCCCGGTTCACATCTTCCTCTGTGGTATTAACAAGAGGAGTGGTGTCTAAGGTTCGCATATATTTTTCAGCGGTCATTTTCCGGCGCAGCTGGTCGTTCAGGCTATTCCGGAGTGAAACGGCCAGGTATGCCCCGATGTTGCTGATCACGGCCTTATGCCGGCTTGCCCAGAGCCTGGTGAAGATCGTCTGGATCAGCTCCTCTGCCTCTTCCCTCGACGCGGTCCGTTTTACGGCAGCACTGTACAGCGGGAACCAGAAACGTTTGTAGATCTCCTCAAACGCCCGCATATCCGCACGCTCCCTCATGGCCATCACCAGGTCGTCATCATCATACAGGGAATAATTGCTGCTGTCTTCTTTCATGTTGCGCTACCAAAGCTGACCGACAAAATAAGTGTATTTATCCCGGATACCCAAACAGGGCGCCGGGTGGTTGCGAACGGAATAATCCGGATCATGCAAATTAATATCCGTCTGGCACAAAGCATTGGCGCCGGATTGAAGTTGCTTTGCCGGTAAATGCTCAACTATATGAAAAAAACAAACGACCGCACATATATCCGTTGGATGAAAGGGATAGCGTTATTGGTTGTACTAAACAACTGCTATCTGTACACAGCAGCCCAGTTTAAGATAACCGAAGTAACGGTAGGTACCAGCTTCATTCCATCTTCCCGCTACATCAGGCCGGAAGATTCCGTGAAAACACATGCCTCCACTATCCAGTACCGCTTCAATGCCGGGCTTGCTTTTCAGCTGGCATCGCATATCGATACTGCTACCGGCAAGGTGCGTACCTGGTCCGGTTCCCTGAACGGTATATTCACCCGGCAGCAAAACCAGGATTACCAAAAACAGATTTTTCCGGACGATCTCTTCGCGGCCGATATCAGCATACAACATTACCGCAGCCTGCACAACAGGTGGGCCTTTCTCGGATTGGTATCCGTGGGCCTGTACTCCGACCTCAGGCAGGTAGATGGCAACGACATCTTCGTAAATGCAGGCGGTATTTTCATCAAACAATTCGCCCGCAACTTTTCCCTGGGGTTCGGAGGTTTTGTCAACAACAACTTTGGTGCACCTATGCTCTGGCCGGCGTTATTTGTGCAGTGGCGGCTGGATGGCAAGTACAGGCTGGATATCAGTGTACCCGACAAAGGCCCCGGGCTGGCTTATAATATCAGCATCACCCGGAAATTTAATCCGCAGTATGAGCTTTCACTCGGCTTTAAACCCCGGCTGATGACCTATGATGTAGAGAACCGCAGTAATCCCGATAAGCGGTTGATGGGTTGCTGGGAGCTGCCCATAGGGCTGGAAAACCACTGGCATATGGGCCGGGTCGAAATTTTCGGAGGAGGGGGTATTATGCCCCTGAGATCAACATCGTTCGGAGAGAAGAAAATATCAGATATATTTTCGAAGAAACCTGCGCATAAACTGGCCACTAACTTCTATCTGAACGCAGGCGCGAGGATCCGCTTCTGATGTCATCTCCCGATATAAAAAAACAAATACGCTCTTTTTTCACCTGCTGAGATAGGGGTACCCGAAAGGATGATTGTCTTAATACAATCAATCATCTTTTATACAGCAGGTATATGAACTGGGTGTTCACAAACAATGTGGGGGAAGTTATTTATACAGAGAAAGAAAATCCGGATATGGCGGGTGCTGTTGGTACGGAATTGACAGATATTTCGGGTACGGTTAGTAACCCCGTCTGGCAGGTTAGCAGCAGGCAGCTGCAACTACCGGGCATCCAGATTGGGGATTACCAGATCAATGTACGGGAAGATGTCAACATCCATACATATGGCCTTACTCCCAGGCCAGGCCTGTTTTTCCTGCAGCAAGGCACTATTACGTCGAAGCTGCACGAGCAGGAAAGCACTTGTCATTTTTCGGGCGGGCAACATGCCATATTGTACAACCCCTTTGCAGCGGAGCGTTCCCTGTTGAAGCAGCAACAGCATCTCCATGTATTTGTGGTTACCTTCGACCCGGAATATTTTCTCCGGCTGGCGGAAGACAGCGGCCCGGTTATGTACCAAATGGCAGCGGGCATCTCGGGGCAGCGGGCCACGCACCTTCACCGCTATGGCCTTGCTATTACCCCCAGGATGAATGAGATCATTGCCGACATTAAATCGTGCCCTTACCGCGACGGGCTCAGGAAACTGTTCATCCAGGCGAAGATCACGGAATTGCTGACACTGCAGTGCGCTCAGATTGGCGCCGACGAGCGTACTGCTGTCAGTAAGTTCCGGTTGTCTGCCGGGGATTTATCCAGGATCTATATGGCAAGGGACATCATTGTGGAAGACATCCAGCATCCGCCTTCACTCACTACGTTAACAAGAATGAGCGGACTCAATGAATTCAAGCTAAAAGCCGGTTTCAAATCGGTTTTTTCTACCACGGTTTTTGGATATCTGAATGATCACCGTTTGCTGCTGGCGAAGAAATGGATCGCCCGGGGCGACAAAGCGCTCTCTGAAATAGCCTATGATTGCGGCTACTCCTCGCTGGCTCATTTCAGTAATGCTTTTAAGAAAAAATTCGGGGCTAGTCCTATTAAATTCAGGGGGTAACCTCAACGCTTCAACGCATAAAGGATCAACAGCAAAGTAAAATCACGCAGCTGGCCACGCAGGCATTCGAGCGCATGATAGATAAACCTATGCATGCTATGCCTGTTCATGTGCATAATCTCCGCTACTTCTTCATTGGAAAGCTCTTCATAATACCGGAGAAAAACGGCTTCCCGCTGCCGGTTGGTGAGTGCGGTCTGCAACACATCCAGCCGGGTATGCAGCTCATCCATCCGCTCCTGCCTGATCGTCGGATGCGGATACCCCAGCGCGAGGTTGAAAGGAATATGTTCTCCAGACAGCTCATCTTCATGTCTCGCAGGGCCGTATTCGAGTTTGCGTAACAGTATCCGGCGGAATGAATGATAGAGGAACTGCTTTACAACCGCCGGCCGGCCTATCTGTTCCCGGTTCTGCCATAGTCTCAGGAAAAGATCCTGCAAACTCTCTTCTATACAGGAATCATCTGCCGTAAACCTACATCCGTAATTGGTGAGCGGGGTATAATATTGCTCATACAGTCCTTCCAGAGCTTTCACGTCCCCTCCTTTATAGGAGTACCATAATTCATTATCATGCATGACGGTGGAATAATGGGATTATTAGGTCCATAGAAAGATATCAAAATACGCCAAAAAAACTACATGGCAAAATGAGATAAAATACCTGTCCAACCATCCCAGCCTCTTCATTTTATGATGCCTGTATTGGTTTTTTAACTAAATTAGTACTAACACTATAATAGTTTTGATGCGGCCCTGATCCCCTATTGTTTTTTGCTTTATGTCTTTCTGTTCTGGGGGTGCATAGTGATCGACCAAAATATAACAGTTAAAGCCCAATGTGCCTGAATATGCGGCCAATAGCAATTGTTGAAATATCCGGTAAACCGCTGTCACTAACGGCACATATCATCCCGTTCAACCAAATCGCTTATATTTATGAAGCTACTATCACTCGCCTTGATTGGTCTTACCCTGCAGCTAAGCGCAAGAGACCCTATTGAAAAGTTGCCCCCGGAAGTTTACCGGCAGAATATAAAAACGGGCCCCATACATGGCGTTGTCCGGAATGCTAAAGGAGAAGCGGTATCCGGCGCTTCTGTGAAAGTAAGAGGCAGTGCCAAAGGAGCTATTACAGCTACTTCCGGCGCCTTTGAACTGGATGTGCAGGCAGGCACCGCGCTGACGGTATCCGCCATCGGATACAAATCCCGGGAAGTACCGGCAGCCGATAATATGATCATCGTACTCACAGAAGAGGTGAAGGAGCTGGAAGGTGTGGTGGTAACCGGGTTCCAGAGCATCGACCGTAACAAATTTGCCGGTTCGGCAGTTACGCTCAAAGCAGAGAACGTAAAGATCGCCGGTGTCACAGACGTCAGCCGTATGCTGGAAGGCCGGGCTGCCGGAGTGAGCGTACAGAATGTATCGGGGTCATTTGGCGCAGCTCCCAAATTGCGTATCCGTGGCGCCACTTCTATCTCCGGCGAAAACAAACCACTGTGGGTGGTAGATGGCGTGGTACTGGAAGATATCGTTAACGTATCCAACGAACAACTCACCAGCGGTAATATCCAGACGCTGCTCGGATCGGCAGTGGCCGGCCTCAATGCAGACGATATCGAAACCATCGATATCCTGAAAGATGCGGCTGCTACCGCGTTGTATGGCGCCAGGGCCATGAACGGCGTAGTAGTTATCACTACCAAGAAAGGGAAAAGCGGTAAACCAATCGTGTCCTATACCGGCAATTTCGGCGTACAGCTGAAACCCTCTTACCGCAATTACGATATCATGAACTCGGCCGATCAGATGTCTGTTTACGCCGAACTGGAACGGAAAGAATTACTACAGTATTCCCAGCTGATCAACCAGGCTACCTCCGGTATCTATGGTAAACTGGGCCGCCTCCTGCAAACCCCTGACGCCGACGGCAAATTTGCCGTACTCAATACCCGGGAAGGCCGGCAGGAATGGCTGATGAGATACGCCAACGCCAATACCGACTGGTTCGATGTCCTGTTCCGCAACTCGCTTACACAGGAACATTCTATCAGCATTTCTTCCGGATCGGACAAATCCCAACTCTATCTATCTACCAGCTTTTATAATGATCAGGGCTGGACTATCGCCGACAAAGTAAAACGGTACACCGTAAACATAAGGGCTAACTATACTCCCAACAGCAAACTCTCCTACGGCGTACTGGTAAATGGCAACGTAAGGCAGCAGCGGGCGCCCGGAACGGAAGACCGGCAAACAGACGATAAAACGGGGATGTATAAACGGGATTTTGATATCAACCCGTTCTTCTATGCACTCAATACCAGCAGGGCCCTGACCGCCTACGATCAGAAAGGCCAGCTGGAATACTTTACCCGCAACTACGCCCCCTTTAATATCCTCGACGAAACGCGGAACAACTATACCGACGTTAGTGTAATGGATCTCAAACTACAGGGCAACCTGGGCTACCGGTTTAATTCACACTTCAACTATGAATTCATCGGGGCGATCCGTTATGCCAAAACTACTTCCGAACATAACGTTAACGAAAACTCCAATGAAGCCAATGCGTACCGTGCAAATGGTACGGCTATCATCAATGGCAACAATCCGTTCCTGTATAAGAATCCCGACCTTCCCAATGATCCGGCAGTGGTAGTGCTCCCCTATGGAGGCTTCTACAAACGCAGCGATGTGGAACTGAAAAACTATACCTTCCGCAACCAGTTTAACTATAACCAGGTGTTTAACGACGAACGGCACCAGGTTACTGCACTGGTAGGACAGGAAGTGAAGTACGCCGACAGGCAAACAGCCGCCAATACCGGCGTTGGTTATCAGTATAATACCGGTGGTACGCCGTTTATCGATTACCTGTTCATTAAAAAAATGACAGAGAATAATAACGCTTATTACGGCATGAGCAGGGAATACGATCGCTTCACCGCCTTCTATGCGAGCGGCAGCTATACCTACCAAAAGAAATATACCCTGAATGCTACAGGCAGGGTGGATGGTTCCAACCGCCTGGGTAGTTCCTCGAAAGCCCGCTGGCTGCCCACCTGGACAGTAGCCGGCAACTGGAATGTGGCGGAAGAAAGCTTCCTGAAAGATGCCAACGCCGTTAGTCATATGTATCTCAAAGCCAGCTACGGCCTGAATGCCAGCACCGGAAGCGCTACCAACACTACCCCTATATTAAGATCCTTTATCACCAACCGCCCCTATCTGGTAGATCAGCAAACAGCTATACTGTTGCAGGCACTGGAAAATGCAGACCTGACCTGGGAAAAGAAGTATGAACTGGACCTGGGCACAGATATGGGATTCTTTAACGAACGGCTTGGATTTACGTTCGACTACTACCGCCGCCGAAGCTTTGACCTGATAGGCCTGATCAAAACCTCCGGTGTAGGCGGACAGGTGAACCAGTTTGCCAATTACGCGAATATGAAATCCAACGGGGTGGATGTGATGCTGACCGGTAAGCTGATTGCCCATAAGAATATGGACCTGACCAGTACCCTTGTCTTCAGTTACAATAATACACTTATTACCAATGCCAGGAATAATCCCATCCTTACGGATCTGATTGGCGAAGGCGGCGGATCATTGCAGGGCTATCCTGTAAGAGGGCTTTTCTCTCTGCAGAATGCCGGCCTGAATCCTGCCAACGGCGTTGCTCAATTTATCAATGATACCGGTACCGTGTCTTCAGCAGTATATCTGAAAAGTCATAATGTACAATACCTGAGATACGAAGGCCCCTCCGATCCTACTATCACGGGCGGATGGAGTAACAGCTTCCGTTACAAAAACTTTACGCTGATGGCGCTGGTGACTTATCAGGCAGGTAATAAAATAAGGCTTACACCGGTTTATAGTACTGATTATTCAGATTTCAATTCCCTTCCGAATGAGTTTAAGGGGAGATGGAGTTTACCGGGAGATGAGAAGAAAACAAATATCCCCTCCATTGCGGATATCTATACCCAGACTAATCTGACCAACAATACGGCGTTCCCGTACAGCAATTACAACTTCTCCCATGACCGGGTGGCAGATGGCAGTTTTGTACGGCTAAAATCCGTTGCCCTCACCTACCAGCTTCCCGGCGCCATGGCTACCCGTTTTGGGCTGAAAGGGGCTTCGCTGACAGCTACCGGTAATAATCTCTGGTTGATTTATTCCGCAGAAAGACTGCACGGCCAGGATCCTGAATTCTATAATACAGGTGGTGTAGCCCTGCCCGTGAATAAGCAGGTTACTTTTTCACTGAGGGTTAGTCTTTAATTCAAAAAGCATGATCATGAAAAAACTATTGCTATATATAAGCATCATAACGGTCCTGACCGGAACGGGCAGTTGTAAGAAATTCCTCGAAACCCTGCCTGACAACCGCACGGTTATCACCAATCCCACACAGGTAACGCAGCTGCTCACCACGGCATATCCGCATGCTACGTATATGCTTTTCTGTGAGGCCCTGAGCGACAATGTGGAAGATAAAGGCAACTCCGGAACAGGCATAGATCCGCAGACGTTCCTTGTCAATACCCAATCTTTCAAATACCAGGATCCTCAGGATATCTCCGCGGATTCTCCCATCGCCTACTGGGATTCCTGCTATGCAGCCATAGCGGTGGCTAATCAGGCACTTACCTATTGCAACGGGCCTGATTCAGCGAATTACTCCGCACAGAAAGGCGAGGCGTTGCTTTGCCGCGCTTACGCACATTTTATGCTGGTAACGCTTTACGCAAAAGCCTACGACCCGGCAACGGCAGGCAGCGATCCCGGTGTGCCTTATATGACTGCAGTAAATAAATCCGTGTTCGGCAAATTCGACCGGAGCACCGTAGCAGCTGCGTATGCGCATATTGAAAGCGACCTGCTGACAGGCTTGCCGCTTCTGCAGGATAAAGTGTACGGCGACGCACCTAAGTTCCATTTCACCCTACAGGCGGCACATGCTTTTGCCGCCAGGTTTTACCTGTTCAAAAGAGACTTCGCCAAAGTGGTGGAACATAGCACCGCAGTTTTTGGCAGCGCCAATCCGGCAGGACTGATCCGCAACCAGGTAAAATTTTATGCGATGTCGTACGACGATATGACCGTTTACTACAACAACTCCTCCAACCCCGCCAACATCCTGTTGCAGGAAGCCCCGGGCAGCAAATATCCGAACAACTATTACAGCTATCGCTATGGCATCGGCTCCCAGCTGAACGCTGCGTTATTCTTTTCTCAGAACGTAACGGGCGGCAGCTACGCCATGAACGTCTATGGCGCCGGACCTCAGTATTTCAACTTTCCGAAATTCAGAAGAGACGTGAACATCATGTCGCTGTTCAGTATGGATGAAGTACTGCTCAACAGAGCGGAGGCCAATATCCGTTTGAAGAACTACGACGCAGCGATCGCTGATCTGAATACCTGGGTAGGCAACAATGTCAGCAACTACGATCCGGCAAGGCATAATGTAACAGCGGACAAGATGACGAACTTTTACGGCGCCACCCTGGACATCTCCATGCTGCTGACGACCCTCGATTTCAAAAGGGCCACCTATATGCAGGAAGGACTCAGATGGCTGGATATCTTGCGGCTTAACATCCCGGTTACACATACAGGATCTCCCAATTTCAGTACTACCCTGGTGGCCGGAGATAAAAGACGATTGCTGCAACTGCCTCCTGAAGCCGTGAACGACGGCATGACGCTCAATCCCAGATAAGGGTTTGTTCAAACAAAAAAACGAAACATGAAAACACAAATATTTCCAACGCTACTGTTGTTACTGGGACTGGTGATATGCGGCGCCTGTAAAAAGGAAAAGGTCAGCCTGACCACTCCCCCGCCCGGTTTGGGGGGCGACTCTACCGGCACCACGCCCACAGATGTTTTTATCCACGACAGCCTGACCATACCCTATAACATAGCGGTATACTATAAGTGGACACCCGGACAGCTCGACTTTCCATACGACATGGTGCCTCCCATCGCCAGTAAAGTAACGCCTTCTCTGAAAGCCCTGCTGGCGGTAGTTTTCCGCCCATATAACGATCAGACCGGTAGTACCGGCTTCATGAGAGGCTACTTCCCTAAAACAATCAAACTGGCGGGCTCCGCTGAATTTCAGAGCAACGGCTCCATCATACTCGGGCAGGCAGAAGGCGGCACAGAAATGCTGCTTTACATGCTCAATTACTTCACGGCTGCCGCAAAGGATTCCGCTATACTGAAACAGATGGGCCATACCATGCACCACGAATTCGGCCACATACTCAATCAGAATATACTGGTGCCTCCCACCTTCAAGCAGATAACTCCGCACTACACCGGCAACTGGTACAATGTGGCTGATCAGGATGCCCGGCAGAACGGGTTTATCACCGCCTATGCGGAATCTGATCCTAAAGAAGATTTCGTGGAGATGGTAGCTACCATGCTGATAGGAGCGCAAAACGGCCTATCGGGTTTCGACGACTATGAAAAGATCATGGCCGAACAAACCGGCGGGCCTGGCTCTGCATCTTACATTGCCCTGCGCGCAAAAGAAGCGGCTGTTGTTGATTATTATGCCAGGTCATGGCATATTGACTTTTATGCCTTGCAGGCCAGATGCCGCCGGGCGCTGACAGCCTTTTATCAATAATTGTTTCACCTGAACTTTTCTTTATGAAAAATATACGGATATATCTTTTGTGCGTCAGTATCGTTCTTGCTGCCTGCAGCAGGAAATCTGATCTGAACATCGATGGCCAGCCTACCGATGTCAGGATAGCTAACGCATTGGCGGCCTATCAGCAAAAGCTGACAGATGCACCTTATGGCTGGATACTGACAGAGTATACCAACGGTATCGCCGTCAACGGAGGCGTTACACGCCCG
This sequence comes from Chitinophaga sp. 180180018-3, assembly GCF_037893185.1. Taxonomy (NCBI): domain Bacteria; kingdom Pseudomonadati; phylum Bacteroidota; class Chitinophagia; order Chitinophagales; family Chitinophagaceae; genus Chitinophaga; species Chitinophaga sp. 180180018-3. Next base: position 5,843,392 of record NZ_CP140772.1, read on the forward strand.
GGGCCTAAGTCGATATTTACCTTTTATATGACTTTCGGTAAAGACGAACAGGTATCCATGATATCAGACTTCAACAATACCACCACCAATACTTTCGGCAAATCGGGCTACCGCGTCAAAGCAGTACAGCGCCCCACACTGATCTTCGATACCTACAGTTATGTGCACTATCCCTGTGATCCTGATGCATCCATTTCCGGTTCACCATATGGCGATGGCTTCGGCTGGGGTACTGATTTTGAATTTTCTTTTGCCGATAGCGTCGGCGCCTCCCAGCTGGGAGATACGATCCGCCTGACAGGCAATTTGAATAATTGCACAGCCACACTGGTAAAAGCTACGCAGGCGCAGCAGCAGTCTTTCACTACCAGTGGATTCAGCTCGCTCAACGCGCTTAAAAAGATACTCACCTATTTCAAGCGCGTAACTGCGGGCGGTGTTACATTTGAAATAACACCCGGAATAGGCAACAGAACCTTTAATATCGCTTACCAGGGGCAAACAGCGCCGGTGAATGTTCCTGTGCAGTTCCTGGGGCAGGATCTCGTATTCGGTACTCCGCTTAACATAGGCGGCCAAACCGTGAAAAGCCTGAACGCCCTCATCTGGAATGATGCTGCGGGGAATATATCCGCGACGCTTAATGGCAGTGCAGCTGCCACCATTTCTCCGGCTATTGCACCACTGGTGTTCGACAGAACCATTGCAGCCAGCTTCTACCAGGAAGGATTCAATAATCCCTGGATTTCTCCAAAAGGTTTTCTCGTGAACGGTGTTGATGATGCCTATGATATACGTCATCTGCCCTACCCCGGTGAAACATTCTATGCTTTCGTGTTTTTCCCCGGAAGAGTTTCCGGCGGTGGAGGAAGATACTATGACATTCTGTCTCCGTTCTTCATCGGTGGCAATAATAACTATCCCTACATATTCGCTGGAGGCGTATCATTCACCAGGGTGATACAAGGCAGGCTGGTGCCCAGAATGTTGTTCGGCGGTGACCCTATACAAAACCCACCCGGATTGCTGGCCACCAATCAAATATTCGCCACCGGCCAAACGGATCCTTCCTACAGTGGCCTCACCTATGGTTTCTATATTATTAAAAAAGAAATCAACGGCGTCTATGATATGGTCACCGCCGGCGATGCCACAGGTTGGATGACGTGGCAACATCAATAGTGGGTAGTTAATTATTAAAAAGACGAAAACATGAAAAAGATATTTCTCATCACCATTCTTTGCCTGGGCATGCATCAGTTATTGATGGCGCAGAACAATACTCCGTCCATGGCAGAAGCGATCAAAGCCGGCGTGAAAACAACAATGGCCCGCGCCGATCTCACCAGAACTTTTATGCAACCGGTAGGTATCACCGATGCGCAGAAACCTACTGTGAATAAACTAATCCTCGATTATATGGAAGCCAAAAGGGCCCTGGCGCTGGCGAACAGGAACAACACCGCTGCCTATCAGTCGCAGCAAACAACCCTGTTCAACACCTTCCGCGACAACCTGGCAAATATTCTCAGCAAGGAACAAATGACACGCTTCCTGGCTTCCAAACCAGCGCCGGATGAAATCAGTTTTCTCAATGCGCTGTTTTATTAACTATCAGCAGCTAACTACCGGTAGTTAGCTGCTCTAATATATTTACCACTGCATGTATCTCTCTGGCGTTAAGCGAGGCGAACCCGAAACGCAGCCCATTCTGAGCAGCACTACCGTAACAGTATTGCGCTCCGTTGCTCATGTGCAATCCCATACTTTGAGCTTTCGCAGCGATTTTCGCCAGGGGATACTTCTTTGCAAAGCGCAGCCATAACGCCATGCCTCCTGAAGGTATAGTGAACTGCACCGCCTTCCCGAGGCGCGTTGTTAATTGGGTACAAAGCAAATCACGTCTCTCTTTATATACCTTATTCGATTTTTTAAGATGCCGTTCAATAGTACCATCCGCCAGCAGATTAGCCAGGGCCAGCTCTGAAAGATTATCACCCCGGATATCCATTAATTTACGCAGCCCGGTGGCCTGTTCTATGAAATCAGGTGTTGCCACCATGAATCCGATACGCACCGAAAGCCCCAGCGATTTGGTAAAAGAGCCTATATAGATAACATTCCCCCCATGATCTGCACTGGCCAGCGGTAATATGGGCGCCGAGTTGTAGTGAAAATCATAGTCGTAGTCATCTTCTATCACCGGCAGTTTGTGCCGGCGAATAATCTCCAGCAGCTTCATTCTGCGCGCTGCACTGAGGGTAACGGTGGTAGGATGATGATGATGCGGAATAAGATAGAGCATCTTTATTTTGCGGGTACTGCATAGCTGTTCAACGGCATCTACATCAATCCCTTCTTCATCTACCGGCACACGCTGCAACCTGGCCCCCAATTGCTCAAAACAAAGGTCCGCCAAAAAATAATCAGGACTCCCAACAATTACTTCATCACCAGGTTTAATGATCAGTGAAGCGGCAAGGTATATAGCCATCTGCGCTCCGCGGGTGATCATCAGGTTGCTGACACTTATCCGCAGCCCCCGGGTATCCGACAGGTAACGCTGCATTTCCCGGCGCAGCGTTTCCGTTCCTGTACCCGAACCGTACATCAGTGAGCGGTGATAGCGCGGGCTGTCGATCACCGCCCTGCATTCCCTCACCCAGGCGTTCAGAGGCGCAATCCTCGCATCAGGAAAGCCGTCGTTGATGACCAGCGTTCCCGCAGCAGCTGCGGGCGTCTGAACAGATGATACGGCCCGGAATGAAAACGCTGCCGACGTATTATACGGCGAAGCCCCTGCACTGAACGACCGCGGCTTGATATCAGGCAGGTTAACGGCTACCATCACCCCTTTCCGGGGAACAGCCACCAGCCAGTCCTGGCTGATGAGTTCATCGTAGGCCGCAATCACCGTTTTGCGATGCAACATCAGCTGTTCGGCCAGCACCCGGCTGCCCGGTAAATACAGTCCGGGCTTCAATAATCCCTCCTGGATCAGCCCTACCAGCCGGTTAGCAACCTGCTGGTATACCGGCAGCTTACCGTTTTTATCGATTTGTATCAGGGTTTTGAATGGCAGCATCTGGACTACTTAACGATTATAAAGTGGACTACTAAGATACTCCAGTTAATTCTAATTTTGAACATCAAAAATTCAACAAAAGATGAAGAATAGATTCCTGATGAACGAAGTAGACACGAACGCTTATTCCGCTATGCTTGGCTTAGAGAAATACCTGGCGCAAACCGGCATTGCATTCCTGCATAAGGAACTGATAAAAATCAGGGCTTCCCAACTCAATGGCTGCGCGTACTGCATCGACAAACATATTAAAGATGCACGTGCGCACGGCGAAACAGAACAACGGGTTTACCTGCTAAATGCCTGGCGCGAATCACCTCAGTTCAGCGAAGAAGAAAGAATCATCCTTCAAATGACGGAAGAAATCACTTTCATACACCGAGAAGGACTCACCGATACCACTTACGACAGAGCAGTACAGCAGTTCGGGTTGAAAGGAACCGCAGAACTGATCATGGCTATTAATATTATTAACGCCTGGAACCGGATCGGGATCAGCTCCCGCCGCATACCAGGGCAATAACACCCAACTTATGCCATCTATTCAATACGCCCTTACAAAGGAGGCATTCATGGCCTGCACCGAAGTGATACAATACCTCCGTCCTTCTCTCCGGTCGGAGCAAATGATGGAACTACTGAAACAAATGCAGGAGGAAAAATACGAGCTGATATATGTGACTGCGGAAGAAGATCCTTCCAGGGTTGCAGCATTCGCGGGCTTCCGGCACAGGACCATGCTGGTTTCCGGTACAACTATTTACATCGACGATCTGGCCTGCCTGCCTGAATTCCAGGGCCGGGGCTATGCGACCCTGCTATTGAACCACATCCGTGGAATAGCGGAAAAAGAAGGACTGCGCTCTGTACGATTGGATTCCGGCCCCGACAGGCTCGATGCCCATAAGCTGTATCACCGGCGGGGTTACTATATATCAGCATTCCACTTTACGCAACCACTGGCGGGAAAGTAAAGTTATTGTTTCTTAGTAAGTACATTCAGTGCGACTGTCAGTTTATCGTCGATCGCGTTATCAGGCCCCACGTTAAAATCGCGGCGGTTGATCGTGAATTTGCCGGTGAACTGGCAGCCATTGGCAGATACCACTGCTGTAAACGGGAAAGTAACCGTGCGGGTAACTCCTTTTATAGTAAGTGCTGCAGTGAGATGATAGGTACCCTGCTTGTCTGTACCTGTAATGGAAGACGACAACAGCCGCATCACAGGATATTTGTCTGCATTGAAATATTTCTCCTCCATCAGATCCCTGTCGCGTTTACCAATGCCGGTGCTGATCGTTTTCACCTCCACACTGGCTTCTATCCTGGCAGATTTCAGATCCTGCGGATCAAATGTTATGTTGCCCTTCAGGCCTTTGAAATATCCGTTGACGGTAGTCGAGAAAATAAGATGGTTAACAATGGTAAACTGTACTTTAGACCCTTCATCAACAGGAACATATTTCTGTGCCTGCAATACAGTGCTACTGCAAATCAGCAAACATAACAGCCACAAGCGGCGAAAAGCAACAAATTTTCCCATAATTGCTAAGTTGACACTTAATTACGGTATTGCCAAATCCTTTTGCCACTCCTCTCCCCGAAAAATAACCCAAAGTTCATATGCCTCATTTGCATCCATTGTTCCCCATCCTGCCAGCCGATGGAAACCAGCGCTGGTAACCACAGCTACATCGTGCAATCGTTCTATCGCTCACCCGTCGCCTTTAACATCTCCCGAAGGCCTGCAAAAAACAGAAAATGGGATTCCTGAAAACGGAATTTTTAAAAAAAGAGATAACTTGAATTTAAACTGTACCAGAAAAATTAAACCAGACGGCAACGTTGGCCATCGATCACGGAAAAGACTATATGAAGTTTCACTATATCATTTTAATTGGAGCGATAACGACCATTGTTACTTATACCAGTTGTAATCAGCAAAAGAGCGGTGCTGCCAGCACCATTCATACTGACAGTATCAAACCTGATAAAAAACTATATACCCGGAATGCGGCGGCTATAAAAAAACAAAACGATTTGCAAATGACGATGGAGCTGGACAATCCTAAGCTCAGGTACCGTTATACAGCAGCTGATGTAAACATTGCGCTGCCAGTTATTGCCGATGGTTTGGCCGAAAAACATTTCGTTACTTTATCTGATGCAGCCTTTCAGGAAAAAATGAAATCGCTCTTCGGCGACATTTATGATGCTGAAAAATGTAAGACCAAAGATCACGAACAATTCGTCACTTTACTTGTGGATAACAAAGAACGGAATCGCGAATACGACTATACCGTCGACAATATATTCCTGTCAAAAAAGTATAAATTCATTACCCCGGTGCCTCTCATCGGTGACTATGTTAATTTTACGGATAGCTTGCATTACACAATCAGTATGCGTCCGGTGGATGTTTCCAGGAATAAATATCTTTTAAACGACAGCAAAGCTGATCTGTCCGTTCTTTTAAACGACGATTCCCTTTTTCTCAAAACACTGGTAAAATCGTTCGGTTACACGAAAGAACCCAGGATTAACGACCTGGTCATGAATGATTACCTGAGAATGCAGGAAGATAAAATGCCCCTTGCAGGAGAAATCATTTTTGTAAAAGACTGTAACGGAAAACTGATCATAAAAGAAGAACTCCTGGACTGGATCAAATCCCATACTACGGAAACGGATATACGCTTTCTTGAAGCACTGGATGCCTATACTTTTGATCTGTATGAAAAGCGTAGTGATATAGATGGCAGAGGCTATGTAAACCATCCATTCGATTACTTTACACTGGATGAAAAGCGAAAGATCGTAGCATATATTGCTAATATCTACGTGCCGTTATATCATGAGCTGAAACCCAAACACCCGGAGCTGTGGCCGGAAGAGGAACTATTGAAGAACCATCTGTTCACGAAAGATCCCGGATTAAGAGAGTACCTGAGCCAACAAAAATATTTCTCGCTCCCTGCACTGAGGCAGGAGCTTGATATAGCTGTTATCAAATAAATTAAGCATAAAAAGCGTAGATCCAGGCGAATAATCTTAAATCGTCCGGATCTATGCTTTTTATGCTTAATTCCTTTCTGCAATCTTCTTCAATCCCGCCAACACCGCTTTCCAGTTCTCCACAGAATGTTCATAAGCTTCCGAACTGAGAAAGTTTTCCTGGGTAACGGTAAAGTGAATATCCTTGCCGGACGGTTCGAGGAGGTAGTGAATGATGGCATAGTTTTCCGGCTTATCTTCCTTGCCGGAGCTGAGGTAATTATATACCAGGCGTTTGTTTTCTTCTACTTCCAGTACCTTCCCTGTTTCCTCATAGTATTTTCCTTCCCATTCGCCGGACCATATAATAGCGCTGCCTTTTTTCCAGTCTGATTTTACATCGGTGCCAAAGAAGTATTCTTTAATAGTGGCTTTATCGGTAAGCGCATGCCATACACTGGCAGCCGGAGCATGAATGGTAATAGATTCCGTCAGTTTCAATTGCTTGTCCATAATATGGTGTTTTTATATTTTCACAATATTAAGCTGCCTCCGGGGGAGTGGATTGCATTTTACGGATTAATTCTAATCGAATTAGGAGTAACGCCGAACATTTTCTTGAAGGCATTGTTGAAATGCTGCGGGGTGGAGTAACCCAGCTCATACGCTATTTCAGCAGAGGTTTTAGTGGTATTCAACAGGTACTGGTTGGCCATTTGCAGGCGCTGACCCGAAAGATATCCGAACACGGTTGTATTAAAGGTTTCCTTAAAGCCACGCTTTAGCTTGTATTCGTTGAGCCCTACCATTTGGGCAATCTCACTCAATCCCGGTGGATCATTCAGCCGGTCGTTGATCAGATCCCGTACAGCAATGAGTTTTTCCTTATCGGATTTACTCCTGATAAAGAGCTCTTTCTTAGCCGCCACATAATTATATGCTTCCGCAGACAGTACTAATAACTCAATGCTCTTCGACAAGAGGAATAATTTCCTCATCTGTCCGGAATAGCGGCAATGCAGCACCTGGCTGATTACCTGCTGAATATTGGTATCAATCGGGCCCCAGTATTCGGAGAGCAGCACCGGCTTTCCATTCAAAACATCTTCACAAAAACACTTCAGTGGCTCATTTCCATTGGTAGTAAATGCAATGAATTGTTCTTTGGGAAAATCTACACCGAATGTTTCTATGACAGTCGCTTTCGGAGTCACCGCTATCTCAAGCCCTTTGGAATACATGATATTATGATGCCCGCCAATCAGATCGAAGCGGCGGTTCAGCTGTTTATAATCAAAAGCATAATCCCCTTTCAGCCCGAAATGCAGGCGTACCACGTCCAGATCGTTGCTGGCATTCATGGTGTCTTTCATATCGAAACTGCTGTGGGTATAGGTAAGCCGTATATCGTCACAATACCAGTCTGTAATGTTGGTGATACTATGTGGTGTAACTAATTTCCGGATGTTGGTGGTTGCCTCCATAACACGCCAAAATTACGAATAATAACTACCTTTAGCTGACGTCATTTCTTTGAATTCTACAATTATTCCTGTTATAACTACAATTCCCCGGATGTTGTGCCGGGTATCTTTGTAAAGCATTTAATTAAACGGAAAACTTATGAATTACAGAAAACTTGGAACAACAGATATCATGCTCTCTGCCATTGGGCTGGGGTGTATGGGTATGAGCCATGCGTATGGTGTACCGGATGATACAGAATCAATTGCCACCCTTGAAAAGGCGCTCGAACTGGGCATCAATTTCTGGGATACTGCGGATGTATACGGCGCCGGCAAAAATGAAGAACTGATCTCAAAAGTATTGAAGCCCAATCGGGACAAGATCGTTATTGCCACTAAATTTGGCTTCACCACAGCTTCCGATGGCACTATGAATTTTAACGGGTCGCCTGCCTATATGAAGAAAGCAGTTGAAGCCAGCCTGAAAAGACTGCAAACGGATGTGATCGATTTGTATTATGCCCACCGTATCGATCCCAATGTTCCTGTAGAAGAAATGGTAGGTGCCATGGCTGCACTGGTAAAAGAAGGTAAGGTTCGCTACCTGGGTCTTTCTGAAGCGTCCGCCAATACCTTACGCAAAGCCCATGCTATATATCCTATCAGCGCATTACAAAGTGAATATTCCCTGCTGACGCGCGATGTAGAAAAAGATATACTTCCTACCTGTAAAGAGCTGGGAATTACTTTTGTGCCTTTTAGTCCACTTGTTCGCGGCCTCGTTACTCCCGAGCTGGACGTAACCAAACTCGAAGAGGGCGATTTCCGTAAATCCCTGCCCCGCTACCAGGGCGATCACGTAGAAAACAACCGCCAGCTGACGGCCGGTTTCGCCGCGCTCGCTGCCGCCAAAAACTGTACGCCGGCACAACTCGCCCTCGCATGGGTACTGGCCCAGGGCGATAACATCGTTCCCATTCCAGGCACTAAGAGAAGAAAGTACCTGCAAGACAATGCAGGTGCTATCGATGTACAACTAACTGCCGCGGATATGCAGGACCTGGAAACGCTGCTGCAGAAATTCCCTAATACCGGCGCGAGGTATGGAGAATCGATGAACAGGCTGGTAGATAAGAATTAAAAAAACGGAAACAACTCATTCTCCACATGAGCTTCCTTCATATACTTTTCCATACGGCGAACAATATCAGGATGCGCAGCCGCTATGTTGTGGGATTCTGAAGGATCGGTAGAAAGATCATATAATTCAATAGGAGCATCAGGATGATGCATCGCATGTTGACGCACTGCCTTCCATTTGCCCTGACGTACTGCCTGCCGGCCTCCGTCTTCATGAAATTCCCAATACAGGTAAGGATGTTGCTGCTGACCTTTGCTACCGGTGAGGGTAAGCAGCAGGGAAACACCATCTGTATAAGCCACCGCCGGGGCATGGGTCAGGGCTGCAAGGGTGGGCATAATATCCCAGAATGCTCCCTGGAAATCATTGGTGCTACCTGCCTTGATCCGACCCGGCCAGCGGGCAATAAATGGTTCGCGGATACCCCCTTCGTACAGATCGCGCTTTGCACCTTTCAGGCCGCCACTGCTGTTGAAGAATACAGGGTCTGCCCCACCTTCTTTATGTGGACCATTATCGCTCGTAAATATTACAAGGGTGTTCTTGTCGAGCCCCAGTTGCTGCAATCGTTCCATCACCTCTCCTACGTAATTATCCAGGCGGATTACCATGGTCGCAAAAGTGGCATGAGGATATTCCTGAGACGCATAACCAGGTACCTTTGCGCCCGGGCCATAGTCATTCCCTTTATAAGGCTTTTCTGCAAACCGGCCTTTAAAATGCCTGAAGAGGCTATCATCCGGCACCTGCAACTCGGCATGGGGCAGCGTGTAAGTAAGATAAAGGAAAAACGGCTTATTCCTGTTCTCGTCGAGGAAACGAAGCGCCTGCGCCTGTATCATATCCGGCGCATAGGTTTTCATCTGTTCCAGTTGACCGTTCGCATCGAGCGTCACCCTGGTTTCATTATCCCACAGATGAGTCGGGAAGTAGCGATGCGACTGCCGCTGGCAATTGTAGCCGTAAAATTTATCGGTACCGTGGCGCAGCGGATCGCCGGATGAGCCCACAGGCCCCAGTCCCCATTTACCGAAAATCCCGGAAGTATAACCGGCTTTTTTCAGTATATCCATGATCGTTATAACGGTATCGGCTATAGGCTGTTGTCCTTCCGGATTAACTTCCTTATTGCCTCTGATAAAGGTATGCCCTGTATGTAATCCGGTGATAAGGGAAGCCCGGGATGGAGCACAAACAGAAGTGCCTGCATAAAACTGTGTAAAGCGCATGCCCTGCTTCGCCAACTGATCAATATGAGGTGTGCTGAATTGCTGCTGACCGTATGCACTCAGATCTCCATAGCCAAGATCATCTGCAAGAATAAAAACAATGTTTGGGGTAGTTGCTTTCTTTTGCTGTGCGGATGCAGCACCTGCCAGTGATGCCAGTATAACCATACCGGCAAAAATTTTCATGTCCATAGTCCTGATATTAACTTGTATCCGTCAGCCTGCAATCATTGGCATAATCACACTATCACTTTCTAAAGACTAACCATTGAGGCTGACAACAGCTCAAAATACAAAGTATTTTCTGTTTTTTTCAGGCATCCGGCAGCGCTATTAACCTTTAGCTTTTTAGTCTTTAGAAAGATTTACTGTGTTTCTTTCTAAAGACTAAAAGCTAAAAAAAGGACTTCCTTACAAAGTAAATACTTTACCACCCACCATTACTTCCTGCGTTTGCTCATCAAAGGTAGCCTTCATTCCGGAGCGGTATGCGGCGTTTCCCATGATCAGAGCAATGGAGTGGGAATAGGCAGCTTCAATGGGGGCATTGGGCTGCTTACGGTCACGCACACACGACATCCAGTTACGGACATGCGCGTTCGTCAATGAATCACCGCCTGTATTGGCGCTGGTATTTACAGCTTCAGCATTGCTGAGAGTGAGGCTCGGCAGCAGGTTCGCATGCAGGCCCATTTCTTTGGCTTCTTTTTCAGTAAGGCCGCCGGTAGGACTGATAGTGTTGGTAGACATATCGATGGTGCCGCCATTGGAATAATATATTTCCTTAGTACCGCCGGCAGAGTTATGAAAGCGGCTGCTATACATTACCTGGAAACCGGTGTTGGGATCATTTTCCGGACCGTAGTCGAAAACGGCGGTGAGGGTATCCGCATTTTTACGACCGTCTTTCCACATGTATATGCCACCGTTAGCCACTGCGCTGCGAGGATGTTTCAGGCCGCTAAACCAGTGTACGGTATCGATCTGGTGTGTCATCCACTGACCGAAGATGCCGGAGGAATAAGGCCAGAAAAGACGGAACTCCAGGTATTTACGGGGATCCCAGGTATCCTGGGGCCGCCCTGCCAGGAAGCGTTTCCAGTCGGTATCTGACTCCCGTATGCTTTTCACCAGATCCGGCCGGCGCCAGCGCCCCGGCTGGTTTACGTTCCAGGTCATTTCCACCATCGTAATCGGACCAAACTTCCCCTGCTGAATAAAATCGGCCGCTGCATGATAGCTGGGGCCACTACGGCGTTGTGTACCTACCTGCATAATACGACCGGATTCCTTTACTGCTTTGAGTGCATTTCTGGCTTCCAGCATCGTTTCTGCAAAAGGCTTTTCGCTATATACATCACAGTTATGTTTCACTGCCTCAATGGTATGATAGGCATGCTGGAAATCGGCCGACGCAATGAATACCGCATCCAGATGTTTGATCTTATACAACTCATCGTTGTTCACGCAGGCCTGTACATCATGCCCGGTTTTCTGCTGCAGGAAAGCCTTTCCTTCTTCCCTCCTGCGGTTCCAGATATCGGATACAGCTATCAGGTCGAAATTGAGTTCCTTATTGTTGTTGAAGAATGCCGGCATCAGGGCCTGGCGTGCACGATCGGAGAAACCTACCAGGCCAACGTTCACCCGGTCATTGGCCCCCATGATACGGGCATAGCTGCTGGCTGGCATGCCCATGGCGCTCAGGGTGATACCTGCTCCCGCCAGTAAAGATTGTTGCAGGAATTCCCGCCTTGTTTTTGATTCAGACATATAGAAGGAGTTTTTCTTTTATTAATGAACATCAGTTTTCCATGCTTCTTTCAACTGGCCCTGCAGATAATCGAGCGCAGGCTTGTAATCCCTGGCCGGGTTATCCCATCTGCATTCCATCATAATATGACCAGTGAAACCAATCTTATGCAGCGCTGCGAAGTAAGGCCTGAAATCATCACCTGCCACCCCGGGTGCCGTACGTTTGTCTCGTTCCGCAATATGGCAGTGCACCAGGATACCTTTTGCTTTCTCAATATTGGCGGCCGGTTCATGCTCTTTCAGCATGTGATAGATATCGGCCGTAAGCCTGAAATTAGGATGATGTATGGCCTTTACAATTCTGATTGCCTCATCCAGTGTGTTGATAAAATTCGTTTCTGTACTGTTCAGATTTTCCATGGCAATGATAATGCGATACTTCGCCGCCACTTCAGCCATCTTGCGCCCCAACGCAATGAACTGCGTGGTTGCTTTCTCTTTGTCGGCCCCCTCCGGCAGCCGGCGGGCATCGCCGCTTCCCAGCACTATCAGCTGTATCCCGGCCACCCTGGCCCGCTGCATCACTGAATCAACATAGCCCAGCACCCTGGCCTCGTTCACACCATCGCCCGCGATGCTGATATGCCCCGGAATAAAACCATTACAGCTGACCACTTTACAACGTGCCTGACGCAGCGCTGCTACTTCTTCTGCAAACTGAGTTTCCCCCATGGAAGGCGCCAGTATTTTCCTGACCGATTCTTCCAGGAATGCAAACCCATTCGCCGCAGCAAGACTATCATTCGAAAAAGAGGAACAAATTCCAATAGCAGGTAATGACGTTTGTGCATTCGATTGCAAAAACGTGGATAAAATGAGGACTGATAATAATAACAACCTGGTCTTCATAACGTTAGAACTATTTATGTAAAAGTGGAACAACTTTAAGATAGTATCTAATTCCGGAAAAACAAAATCCGGTGGACGAGTGGTATTATTTCTTCCGGTTGATAATTTCCTGCCGGTCAGCCGTTAGTACGGCCACATATTCTTCAGGGGTTTGTGCGGACAACATGGGAATAGTTTTTAGTACCCGGCTATACCACGATAAGTAAAATTCCTTAACAGATATAACTATTATCTTTGTTGAATGGACCCGTTATTAACCCTTCATATCAGGATCATCAACCAGGTTTTTGAACTGGATAAAAAAACTGCCGACCGGCCGGAGCTGTCATCTTTACAGCGAAATATAGATCGTATTAAACAACATTTTGAGGAAGCAGGTTATACCATCCTGAATCCGCTGGGAGAGCCTTATCACGAAACCAGGCTGGATTATGAAGCCAGCATTTCCGGTGATATCGGAGCTGAAATGGAAATCGTAAATGTGATCAAACCAATTGTGTATTTAAGCAACGACGGACAAAAATCCATCTTACAAAAAGGAGTTGTGATAGCAGCTGCAAAATGAACTTATGAGTAACCAGATAAATTTCGGCATCGACCTTGGCACCACCAATTCGCTGATAGCCAGGTTTGGCAATGGTACTGTGGAAATATTCAGGAACCCGCTGGGCCAGAAAGAAACACTGCCTTCGGTAATCGCTTTCAGGAAAGACCGGATCATTGTGGGCGATAAGGCACGGGAGCTGATTGAAAAAGATCCGGAAAATGTTTTCTCTGCCTTCAAAAGAAAAATGGGCACCTCCGAATCGTTTTTTGTACCTAACATCAACGATTTCAAAACGCCGGTGGAGCTGTCGGCCATGGTGTTGCGGGAACTCAGAAACTTCATATACAGCGGTGAAAAACCAACAGCGGTGGTAATCACTATTCCTGCATCTTTCGATACCATTCAATCCAACGCTACCAAAAAAGCCGGTTACGACGCGGGTTTCGGGGAGGTGTTGCTGTTACAGGAACCTATTGCTGCCAGTCTTGCTTTTGCGAACAAACAGGCCAATCCCGTTGGCCTGGAGGGGCAATGGCTGGTATATGACCTCGGCGGAGGTACCTTCGATGTGGCACTGGTGAAGATTGTTGAAGGAGAAATGCGGGTAACAGATCATGAGGGAGATAACTACCTCGGCGGTATTGACTTCGATATCGCGATCATTGAGCAGCTGGTACTGCCTGCCGTGCAGCAGCAATACAACATTCCGGAACTGCTGACGGAGATGCGCAGTGCCAGAGGTAAATACAATACCCTATACCACATCCTGCTGAAAAAAGCAGAAGAGGCTAAAATGCAACTTTCTTCCAGCCTCACAGCTGAAATAGAATTTGAAATAACCGATGTTAACGGAGATGAACAGGAAATATATATCACCATTACCCGCGAACAATTTGAAAATATTGTACAGCCGCGCATCGGATATTCCATTGGCCTGGTGAAAAAGATATTGGAGCGCAATCAGTTGACAGCGGCCGATTTGCAGGAAATAGTGATGATAGGTGGCAGCACTTATATCCCGTTTGTAAAACAGGAAGTAGCGGCACAACTTGGTATTGTCGTCAACTGCAGCGTTGATCCTACTTCTGCAGTAGCAACAGGCGCCGCATGGTATGCAGGCAGCAAAAGTACCTCTGCTCCTCCATCTCCCGAAAAGAAAACTAACACCCGCAGTGATATTCAATTCAGAACTGCATATCAGAAGAACACGGCCGACAAAGAAGAATATTTTACAGCTATTGTTAGCGGTGCGATAGATGGACTAAGCTACCGTATCATCAGAAGCGACGGTGGATACGACAGTGGTATCAAAATACTACGGGAACGCATATCCGAAATGTTGTTGCTGATGGAAAATACCAACAATGTTTTTCAACTGCTGGTGTATGATGCCGCGCACAACGAAGTGCCTGTTGATGCGCCCGTGATCAGCATTTCCCAGGGCAAATTCAATATCCACGGACAACCTTTGCCCAACGACATCTGTATAGAAATTGATGATCCGGAAAACAATACAACCAGGCTGGAGCTCATTTTCGAAAAGAATGCCATACTGCCGCTGCGGAAAACGATTGTGAAAGAAGTAACGAGAAGCATCATGCGTAGTGGGAGCGACAGCCTCATCATCAATGTGCTGGAAGGAAGCCGCTATGCTATTCCCGGCAGTTGTGTGCCACTGGGTACCATCGAAATAAAAGGCAGCGATATGATCACCGATCTTGTAAAAGGCTCTGATGTGGAAATCAGTTTACAGATCAGCGAAAGCCGCGACCTGTCTGTCGAAGCCATCTTGCTGATGAATGAACAAACATTCTCGGAAGTGTTCAGCCCGTTGGAAAGAAAGATCAATACCACGAAGCTGAAAGATGATATCCGTGAGTTAAGGCGACAGGCAGCCGATAAACTGAAAACATTTTCCAGGACCCAGCAATTTGAACTGGCTGCTACCGTTAGCCAGATCCAGGCGGAGTTGGATCATATCTCTACCCGCCTGCACCTGCTCAGCGCCGACGATGTAACAGATGAAAAATACCAGCTGGAAGAAAAGAAGCGTAAGCTTGCCCAACAACTCGATATGACCGGTAAAGATCAGCTGATCGTGGAGATCACTGAAAAGTATTTCGAGTGGAAAGAGTACTGTCTTGACGTGATTCAGCACGCGGACGATAAAGCCCGGCTGGCGAGGTATGAAAAGATCATTGCAGATGAACCCCGGTTCCTTTCCTTTCAAAACTACTATACCATCAAAGCAAAACGAGCGGAACTGATAGACCTGGCCTGGGAAATACGGCAACATCTGCCTGACACCTGGATCAGCCAGTACTATTATTACGCCGCCATTCCAACAGATGACTATACCGATCCAAACAATGCAACACGATTAAAAGACGCCGGAGAACGGGCATTGGAGCGAAAAAATTATGAAGAGCTGAAAGTGATCGTGAACCAGCTGTATCGTCTGACACCTGACGCGAAAAAGCCATCAGAGCTGAAAGGCACTGGTATCGGCTAAAGGCCAACACTCAGTTCTACCCCATCTGCATTATTATCCAGCAGATTAAGTGCCAGCGCCCCATTATGTTGCATTATTTCCAGCGGAATATAACGCTGCGACTTTTTCCAATACGATGGGTCGAGTACAAATGTCAGTATACCATCCAGTAAAAAATCCCTGGAGGTCAGGTAGGGTTTCCTGAAGAAGCCCTGTAACCGGTAGGTACTATCGCCCGCCGGAGCAGATGTAGCCTTCAGATTTCTATCCCAACCATCTCCCACATAGGTAATCAACCGGTTTGCTGCCAGCTGTAAAGGCATGAAAATACTATCGTGTGGTGCAATATAGCAGGAATAAAAAGTATCAGGTGTTTGTATCATGGCCACAGCAGGCACTGTCAGCCGATTGTATAAAAGTATGTTCTGCCGGTGCAGGGGATCTGTAAAGTCCGACGCAGCCGTATCGGACACCTGTAGTGCCGCTTCCGGCGTGGCTTTATGCGGAGTGGTATCAGGCCAGTGTGCATGCAATGCTGCCATCATGCCGGGGCCGTACACATCTTCTCCGGTATGTACAGCATCTGGTTTGATCAGGTCGCCTGCGTAATAATTCATGGTATCCTGCAATTGCACCAGCATGTACTTCACCAGCTCATTTGTTCTGGCGCCGGGGGTAATGTCTGTATTCTTTGCAACGACAGGCTTTGGGAATAGCGGGCGTTCATGTCTATTAACTGTCCAGGTCAGGAACAAAGTAAGAAGAGCCACCGCTAGTATAGAAAACGTACGGTCATTGGCCCAGCCGGGCGGGTCGCCCTTCCAGAGCTTATGCATGAATGCATCGAACTTCGACAGCTGTGGCAACCTGTTCTTATCCCACGCTATTAATTCATTCCGGCGCACTTCTGCCCGCTCCTGCACATAGTCGGTGGTGTGCAGTTCCCTTACCAGTAAAATGGTATCCATGGCAAAGTCGCGGTGCTTCCCGTATGCGGCCAGCGCCAGGTTGATCATGGCAATGCCATAATCGCTACGCCAGCTGCGGAATTCCTCCGGCAGCAGATTTAACTGAGCTATGAGTGTTTTATTAGCCAGCTCCCATAATACATGCATATGAACATAGCCGCCGTCATTCAGTTCCTCATTATACAGCTTCAATTGTTCTTCCAGCACTGCGCCATAGCGGAATATGCGCCGGTAACATTTTGTCAGGTATTCACCATTCATCAGCAGTCTGCCGCCAAACAGCCACTTCATCTCCTGCAAATTCTTTTTCTTAAAACTTTCCAGGACTGCCGCAGTGAATACTGGTTCAAAATAAGGGGAAATAAATGTCAGGAAGTTGTCGTCACTATATCGTACCTCTGCTGCAATAAAACCGGTGATCTGCCCGGTTTCCAGGAAATGCAGCAACACCGGATCCCGGCTGATCAGCTGATGGAAGGCCAGCTGACCGGGTGTCTGCAGCTGATCGAAAAAAAGTAACAGCTCATGCCTGCTGAAAGTGATGTTGTTTACATGCAACATCTTATCTTCCGACAGTTCCAATTCTGCCATCATTTTTTTACGGAGACGGGATAACGCAACGGCATCTTCGGGGTTAACCGGTCCATCGCTCATTTTCTCCAGGAATGTCAATGGATTGAAGTAGAGCATGGTGTAAGTTACAGAAAGTCTTTAGTTTTTAGTAAATGCAGCGGAGATCATATTATGGTCTTCGCTGCATTTACTAAAAACTAAAGACTAGAAAAGCAGAAACGCAATAACCAGCGTAATCAATACATTGAACGTTTGTGCTATCAAAAAGGCGTACACCGGTTTTCTGCTTTCGGCGCCTATCAGATCCTTGAAGTTGGTTTCCAGGCCGATGCTGGTGAACGCCAGTGCAAACCATAGTCCCTGCAGGCTTTTCAGCGGCGCCTTTACCGGCTCGATAGTGGCAGGCGACAGCAGAAAGGAAAATACCAATGAGGCAATGATAAAGCCGATAACAAATTTGGGGAATCTTTCCCAGATCACTTTCAGCGTGGGTTTCGTTTCACTATCGCTGGCATTGGGATGTTTGGTATAAGTCCAGTATACGGAGATCGCAAAAGCAGCTACTCCCAATAATACATTCTGTGAAAACTTAACGATAGTGCTGATCTTCAGTGCCGTTTCACCCACCAGTGAACCGGATGCCACTACAGCACCGGTAGTGTCTATACTGCCTCCAAGCCAGGCTCCCGTTACTTCCTGGGAGAAATTAAAATAGTGGGCAATCATCGGCATAAAGATCATCATGGGAATGGCAGTGATCAGTACGAGGGAGATTACCAGCGAAAGCTTTTTCGCATCTCCCTTAATAGCTCCCGAAGTAGCAATGGCAGCAGATACACCACAAATAGAAACCGCGCTCGATAGCATCATGGTCAGTTCATTATCTATCTTCAGCCGTTTACATACCCAATAGGAGAAATACCATACAGAAAATACCACTATCAGTGCCTGTATCAGTCCGAGCGAACCTGCTTTCAGAACATCTGAAAAAATAACGGTAGTACCCAGCAATACCAATCCTATTTTCACAAAAAATTCAGAGGTCAGTGATTCCCTGAACCAGTCGGGCAGGCGGAAAATATTTCCTATCAGCAGTCCGATGATAAGGCTGAAAATAACGGCTTCCAGGCCCAGATCGTTCAGCGCTGCATTACCGGCTACAATTAATGCGAGGGTAGTTAACAGAAATACTGCCGGGAATACCAGCAATGTATTCTTCACTGATCTGCCGGTAAGCAAGGCACCCAGTGCTGCGATCAATACCACTATCAAAAATTGCCCGCCGATCTTTGCCAGATTAGCACCGGTAAGCACTTTGCCGGTCAGATCGGCGGCTGTGCTCCATTTATACACAGGTAATGGTACAGGTACTCCCAACAGGGCAACGATGATGATAAGGAAGCCCAGGGCAACGATGGCCCAGTCTTCCTGTAAATAAGACTTAACTGCAGACATATCTATAAGTTCAATATAGTGACGGTTTAAAACAAATCTTTCAGTACAGTATTTGCCGCATGAAATCCGCACATGCCATGCACTCCTCCGCCCGGTGGGGTGGCAGAGGAACAGATATAGATCCCTTTGGCCGGTGTACGGTAAGGCGTTATTCGTATAGCCGGCCGCGTATACAATTGCCTTAGATCAATGATTCCTCCGTTGATATCTCCGCCAACATAGTTGGGGTTATATACTTCCATTTGCTGCGCATTCATGGTATGCTTTGCCAGGATCAGTTTCCGGAACCCGGGTGCAAAGCGTTCGATCTGCTGTTCAATGGCGGCAGTCATATCCGTTGCAGAGCCATTTGGTACGTGGCAGTAAGCCCAGGCAGTATGTTTGCCGGCAGGCGCTCTTTCATCAAACAAACTTTGCTGTGTAAGCAATACAAACGGCGCCTGACTGTGGATACCGCTGTACGCCTGTTGCTCCGACAAGGCTACCTCCTCAAACGTGCCTCCGATATGTACTGTTCCTGCCTGGCGGCATTCCGGCGCTGTAAATGGAATGGGGCCATCCAGTGCCCAGTCGACTTTGAATACCCCCGGACCATAGCGGTATTGCTCCAGCTGCCGCCTGTAGCCCGGCGTAAAGCGCGAGCCGGCAATCGTCAGCAGTTGCTTCGGGGTCAGATCAAATAGTACGGCCCTGTGAGCCGGCAACTGTTCCAGGTTACTAACGCGAACGCCTGTCTGAATTTCACCACCCAGCGAAATAAAATACTTCGCCAGCGCATCGCCAATGGCCCGGGAGCCACCTTTGGGAATAGGCCATCCAAAGCGGTGCCCTGCTGCCGACAATACGATACCGATAGCTGAGGACGCAGCATTGGTGAGTGGCTGTATGGAATGCGCCGTCATGCCTGCCCATAAGCCCCTGGCCTTAGTGGTGGCAAAGCGTTTGGCGATGGCTGCTGCGGAACGCAGCGCATCCAGGCCGAAACGTGCCATAATAAACGGATGCTCCGGGATCGTTAATGGCCCCAGTATGCCGGCTGCCAACGCTTCCCATTGATCTGCCACCGGCTGAACAAGCCGGCGATAAACAGTTTCATCTTTCCCCAATGCCTGGGCTGTTTCATCGATAGAACGGCTCAGGAAAGCAGCCGTACCATCGTCGAATGGATGAGCCGCTGCAAGCGCCGGCTGAATCATCTCCAGGCCGAAATCGGCTAAGGGCAATGTGGATAAGAACGGAGATCCCATTGCCATAGGATGCACGGCAGAACAGACATCGTGATAAAAACCGGGCAGTGTCAGCTGCTCAGTACGCATACCACCTCCGATGGTGTCTTTTGCTTCCAGTATCAGTACAGATAACCCTGCCTGTTTTAAACGAACAGCGGCGGCTAAGCCGTTAGGGCCTGAACCCACTATGATCGCATCGTAATCTTTCTTTTCCATTCGGTGGTTGGTGATCGAGCTATTAGTCTACAAACTTAATATACTATTAATGGGAATGCAAATTTTTTTATGAACGGCGGATATTTATCCTGCTATCTCTGCTGCATCATACACCGGTGCACCTCCTTCCCTTCCGGCTACCAGCGCACCCAGCCTGTTGGCAAATGCCAGGCATGCTGCGGCCGGTTGCTGTTGTATTAAGCTATGCAGGAAACCCGCCAGGAATGCGTCTCCACTACCGATAGTATCTACCACCTGTACCGGTATTCCCGGCTCGTTATAAAAAGTATTATTCATCCAGAGCAATGCACCATCTGCTCCTTTGGTAACCACTATCACCGGTATCCTGAACCTGGCACTCAGCTCTTTCACGGCTGTTTCCATATCTGCATAGCGTGTATGCCAGGCCGTGATCAGCTCCAGCTCCTGGTTATTCAGTTTCAGCACATGGCATTCCTGCAACAGCCATTCGATATGTGCCTGTGTATAATGCGGCTCCCGGAGGTTTACATCCAGCACCTTCGTAAGATCTGCTTTCAGCAACTCCGTCAGGGTGCACTTCGTTACCTCATGCCGGGAACAGAGGCTCCCAAACACTACATACCGGCTGTCGGACCGCTTAACCCGCGCTTCCAGGGCCGGCGTCCATTCGATAAAGTCCCAGGCCGAGGGGAATACAATATCATAGCGAACATCGCGTGGATTACTCATATCGGCAAATACCCGCCCCGTTTCATGTAAGGGATCGGTTTGTATCAGAGAAATATCTATTCCCATGACAGACAGCATATCCGTCAGCAGCCTGCCCCGCTTGTCGTTGCCTATCTTTGATACCAGCGCTACCTGTTCGCCCAGCCGCTTCAGATGGTATGCTACATTCATCACTGCTCCTCCGGGCACTTCTTTCTCAGGCAGGATATCCCATAACATCTCTCCAAAACATACGATACTGTCTGTCATAATTTTTCCTGTTTTGATACGCAGGTAACAATGAGTATTTACCTTTGCTTTGTCTCTACAAAATACGATAAAGCCCTTATATTTATCATATGAACACACCACATCAGGAACAGCACTTAAAAAGCTCGGATTTTATTACGGATATGGTCATCGGTATGAGCGACGGTCTTACCGTGCCGTTTGCGCTGGCTGCGGGCCTTAGCGGCGCTGTAAGCAGCAATAGCATTATCCTCACCGCCGGCATCGCGGAAATTGTGGCAGGTTGTATTGCGATGGGCCTGGGTGGATACCTGGCCGGCAAAACGGAACTGGAACATTACGATAGCGAATTAAAACGCGAATACGATGAAGTGCAGCATGTACCGGAAAAGGAAATAGAGGAAGTGAAAGAAATATTTGCAGAATACGGACTCAGTGCAGAGGCACAACAGTTGATTGCAACGGAGTTGTCGAAAGACAAGGACAAATGGGTGAATTTCATGATGAAATTTGAGCTGGGGCTTGAAGCACCTGATCCGAACCGGGCCAGGAAAAGCGCGCTCACAATAGGTGCTTCCTATTTTGTGGGAGGGTTGCTGCCATTATCAGCTTATATCTTCACCGCAACCCCGCAACAGGGGCTGATTGGTTCCACTATACTCACAGTGATCTGCCTGTTTGTATTCGGTTATTTTAAAAGCAAGGTAACGGGTCAGCCACCGCTGTCCGGTGCGCTGAAAGTAACTATGATCGGCATTCTGGCTGCAGCTGCGGCTTTCGCCATTGCCAAACTGGTTGCCTGATTTGTTTACAACTATTTATCCGAAATTTGTTACCCAATTTAAAAGAGTATGAAAGTTTGCATTGCTGAAAAACCCAGCGTGGCAAGGGATATTGCAGAAGTGATCGGGGCAGCACAGCGTAAAGACGGTTATTATGAGGGGAATGGCTACCAGGTAACCTGGACCTTCGGACATTTCTGTACCCTTAAGGAACCGCACGACTACTACGAGCAATGGAAGTTCTGGCGACTGGAAGATCTGCCGATGATACCTCCCAGCTTCGGCATTAAACTCATTGAAAATTCAGGCGTACAAAAGCAGTTCAAAATAATCGAAAACCTGGTGCAGCAATGCGACGAAGTAATTAACTGCGGGGATGCCGGGCAGGAAGGAGAACTCATACAACGCTGGGTGCTGCTTAAAGCCCGGTGTGCGGCGCCTGTAAAACGGCTGTGGATATCTTCCCTAACGGAACAGGCTATACGCGATGGCTTCAGCCACCTGAAAGAAGCAGACCAGTACAACAACCTCTATGCTGCCGGCAGCGCCCGGGCAATAGGCGATTGGCTGCTGGGTATGAATGCCACACGCCTGTTCACTAAAAAATTTGCGCAGGGCAAAACGGTGCTTTCCATAGGACGGGTGCAAACGCCTACCCTTGCCATGATTGTACAACGGCAGAAAGAAATCAACGCCTTTGTTTCGGAAGACTACTGGGAGCTCAAAACCATTTACCGGGAAACGGAATTCACCGCTACCATCGACCGGCTCAAGAGTCCGGATAAAGCTGCCAAAGGGCTTGCCTATCTGAAAGAGCATCCGTTCGAGGTCACATCTTTCGAAAAAAAAGACGGCAAAGAAGGCAATCCGCGCCTGTTCGACCTCACCGCCCTGCAGGTGGAAGCCAATAAAAAATTCGCGTATACTGCAGATGATACGCTGAAACATATCCAGAACCTTTACGAAAAAAAACTGGTCACCTACCCCAGGGTAGATACCACGTATCTCTCTGAAGATCTGCATCCCAAGATTGCGGGCATCCTGCAGGATCTGACGCCATATGCTGCGCTGACCGCGCCGCTGCTGGCTAATCCTATCCCCAAGCTGAAAACCGTTTTTGACGACAAAAAAGTAACGGATCACCACGCCATCATTCCTACCGGTGTATATCCCAGCAGTCTTCCGCTCGAAGAAAAGAAGATATACGACCTCGTGGCACGCCGCTTCATCGCCGCATTTTATCCGGAATGTAAAATCTCCAATACCACCGTGCTGGGAAAAGTAGGCCAGGTACCATTTAAAGTAACCGGTAAGCAAATCCTGGAACCCGGCTGGAAAGAAGTATATGCCAATGATGTGAAGGAAAAAAAGGAAGGTGAGGAAGAAGAAAAAATACTGCCACATTTCGAAGCAGGTGAAAGCGGTCCGCATACACCCCGCATTCACCAGGGAAAAACTTCTCCCCCCAAAGCCTTTACAGAAGCCTCTTTACTGAGAGCCATGGAAACAGCAGGCAAGCAGGTAGATGATGAAGAAATGAGGGAGCTACTGAAAGACAACGGTATTGGCAGGCCTTCCACACGCGCCAATATCATTGAAACTTTGTTCCGCAGGAAGTACATAGAAAAGAAAAAGAAGAACATCTATGCCACTCAAACCGGCATGGATCTTATCGATACCATACAATCTGAATTACTGAAAAGTGCCGAGCTTACAGGCCAGTGGGAACGCAAACTACGCCTCATTGAAAAAGGCGAATATGCCATGGAAACCTTTAAGGACGAGCTGATACAGATGGTAGTGGATCTTACCAAAGAAGTAAAAACCGCCAGCTATAAGTTCATTACCGTTGCCCCCGATCCTCCACCGGAACCAGTGGAAAAGGAAAAGCCAAAGAAAGAGCCCAAGCCGAAAAAGGCGGTGGTATTGGAAGAAATACAATGCCCCAAATGCAAGACCCATCTGCTTCGCAAGGGCAACACAGCCTATGGCTGCGCCAATTTCAGGGAATGCGGCTTCAAGCTGCCTTTTGAAATATTCGGCAAAAAACTGAACGACAAACAACTCGCTGATCTGCTCACCAAAGGCAAAACTTCCAGATTAAAAGGCTTCAAACTGCCGGGCAGTACTGATGAAACAGAAGGTAAACTGGTGATGGGTGAGGATTTCAGCCCCCGGTTGGAACAATAACCGTTCGTATAAAATAATGAGAAAAGCAAAACGCATCTGTTATCTTGTTGGTGAATTATCAACCAGGTATACATGCTTTCTACGTTTAAAACTCAGGTACTGTTATTTATTCTCTTTTGTTCATCGGGCTTTAGCAGCCTTGCGCAGCAGGCTACGCCCTGCGCTCCTGCCACCCTTCAATGCGAGCACCTGCCTACTCCACTTGGTGTGGATGCCCAACATCCCCGCCTCAGCTGGCAACTGGCCGACCAGCGCGACAATGCCCGGCAAACCGCTTATCTTGTTCGTGTAGGTACTGATTCCCTTTCCCTGGAATCCAACCCGGTATGGACTTCCGGCCGGGTGAACACCTCCAGCATATTAGTGCCCTACCAGGGTAAGCCCCTGCAACCATTTACCCGCTATTACTGGAGCGTGGAAGTATGGGATAAAGACGGGCATAAATCCGCCCCCGTTCGCTCCTGGTTTGAAACCGGTATGATGCAGCAAAGCAACTGGAAAGGCGCCTGGATTAGCGATGGTACGGATGTGCAGCTTAAACCCGCCGCCAGTTTCAGGAAAGTATTCTCTACCACTAAAACGATTAAAACAGCCCGTGCATACATTGCCGTAGCCGGACTATACGAACTGTATATCAATGGCCGCAAAGCCGGCACACACCGCCTCGATCCCATGTATACACGATTCGACCGGCGCACCCTTTACGTTACCTACGATGTGACACCGCTGTTGCAGCAAGGCCAAAACGCCATTGGCGTGCTGCTCGGCAATGGCTGGTACAATCACCAGTCCACCGCCGTATGGAACTTCCACGAAGCCCCCTGGCGCGGCCGCCCCGCATTTTGTATGGATCTTCGTATAACCTATACCGATGGCAGCACAGCAACCATCAGTACAGGCAAAGACTGGAAAACAGCGCTGGGACCAGTTGTATTCAATAGCATTTATACCGCTGAACATTACGATGCCCGCCTGGAACAGCCCGGATGGAACACCACCAGCTTCGACGATAGCAAATGGCATGATGTTATATTCCGCGCGGCGCCATCGCCGCATATCGTTTCCCAGCTGCTTTATCCCGTGGAGAACGTAGAAGAGATCCCCGCTGTGGCGATGCGCCGGGTAAATGACACTACCTGTATATACGACCTCGGCAGAAATATTGCCGGTGTTAGCCGGATCAGGGTAAGCGGTGCCGCCGGCACCGTAATACGCCTCAAACACGGCGAACAACTCGATAAACAGGGGCGCGTAGACCTTTCCAATATCATAGTGCATTACCGCCCTAAAGACGACAGCGATCCTTTCCAGACGGATATATTTACACTAAGTGGCAAGGGCGAAGAAACCTTCATGCCCCACTTCAACTACAAAGGCTTTCAATACGTGGAAGTGAGCAGCAGCCAACCGGTTCAGCTGACGCAGCAAAGCCTGACCGGCTATTTTATGCACAGCAATGTACCTCCTGCCGGGCATATCAGTTGCTCCGATACGATGATCAATAAACTGTGGTCGGCCACGAATAATGCGTATCTGTCGAACCTGTTCGGATACCCGACCGACTGCCCGCAACGTGAAAAGAACGGCTGGACGGGCGATGCGCAGATTGCCATCGAAACAGGGCTGTATAATTTTGACGGCATCACGGTATATGAAAAATGGCTCGCCGATCATCGCGATGAGCAGCAGCCCAACGGCGTGCTGCCGTCTATTATTCCAACCGGCGGCTGGGGCTATGAATGGGGTAACGGGCCCGACTGGACCAGCACCATTGCCATTATTCCCTGGAATATTTATTTGTTTTACGGAGATACCACCCTGCTCGCTGCCTCTTATGAAAACATACGCCGCTATGTAGATCGCATCACGGCTATAAGTCCATCTGGTTTAACTACCTGGGGCCTGGGCGACTGGGTACCGGTGAAATCGCAATCGCCGGTAGAATTCACCTCTACTGCTTACTACTATGCAGACGCGCTCATCCTCTCCAAAGCCGCGCGACTATTCGGCAAAACCGCCGACTACCAGCAATACAGTGCGCTGGCAGAAAAGATTAAAAATGCATTCAACACCAAATACCTGAACAGTGCTAACGGCATTTACGATAAAGGACTGCAAACAGAACAGAGCGTGGCATTATACTGGGGCCTTGTTCCCGAAGCCATGAAAAGCAAAGCAGCAGCGGCGTTGGCGCAGCGGGTAGCTGCAGACAATTATCATCTCGACGTAGGATTACTTGGCACTAAAAGCATACTCAATGCACTCAGTGAAAATGGTTATGCCGATATCGCCTACCGGCTGGCAGCCCAGCGCAGCTTCCCTTCCTGGGGTTACTGGATCATGAATGGCGCTACTACCCTGTACGAAAACTGGGATATCAATCGTGCTACGGACCTTTCGAGGAATCATATTATGTTTGGGGAAATCGGCGCCTGGATGTATAAAGGGATAGCCGGCATCAGGCCGGATGAAAATGCACCGGGCTTCAGAAATATCCTGCTGCATCCGTTTTTCCCGGCGGAGCTGGAGCATTTCGAAGCCAGTCATTACAGTCCGTATGGCGCTATTACCACCTCCTGGAAACGCGAAGGCGCCGCTATCCGATACAGTGTCAGCGTACCCGCCAATGCTACAGCCGACATCTATTTTCCTGTCTCTCTGCAACAAAAAATATACATGAACAATCATCCTCTGGCGCTTCAGGCGGATGCTAAAGGATTACGTTATCATATTACTGCCGGAACAAAGGAATTTCAGATCCGGTAAGCCGGATCCCTGGGGATAATTTCCACTCCTTTCTTTCCCGCTATGACCGCAACGTGCGCCATATTGTAAAAAAGAGAAGTTTCCAGTATACCGGGAATTCCCTTCAGGCGGGCATTCAGACTGTCTAATGGCGGGAAAGAACGGAACCAGATATCGATCAGCATATTGCCATTTTCCGTGATCACCGCGCCATCTTTTTTGTTGCTGAGCCGGATTTCAGGCCGGGCCAGCGAAAACAGGCTGCTGAGCCTTTTCAGCACAAATGCCATTGCTTCAGGCAACACTTCAATCACCACCGGAAAAGTAGTATACAATTGCGCCACATATTTGGAGCCATCCCCCACGAGGATAAATTTTTCTGCCATAGCGGCCAGCAGCTTTTCATGCGTGTGAATACCACCGCCGCTTTTCAGGGCATTCAGCTGATGATCCAGCTGATCGCAGCCGTCGAAGTACAGATCCAGTGCAGCGGTATCGCTTACTGCCTGTGTCCGGAAGCCGTGTTCTTTCAGTAATTGTAAAGTATTGTAGGAAGATGTAACCGTGGTAATGCTTTCGTGCAATGCTGCGCGCTCTTTCAGAAAATTCACCATCAGGGCGATGGTAGAGCCTGCGCCAAAACCAACGACGTGCCCGGGTTGTATAAAATTCAGTGCTGCAAGTGCTGCTTCTTCCTTCATAATGATATTTTTGATGATCCTGGTGAAACAAAGATATAGCCATTCGGGTTATCCTGCATCACCAGGATCATCAGAAAAATCATCCTTTGAGCACGTAGCTCATCCCTTTCTTTGTGTTGAAGGTTAGTATACCGTTATGGTACTGATGCGGAATAACGGCGCCGTTGAGGTCTTTCACCACGGTGCTTCCCGGCAGTTGTATGCGGCAGGGCAGTCCACTGTTGGAGCGGATACTGATATCTTTTGCCTGTTTATTTTTCCAGGAGAAGCTTACCACAAAGCCATTCACAGCGCAGAGTCCTTTTACTTTTCCTTCGCTGAACGATTCATTATCCGGCAATGCGGGCAGCAGGCGGATAATATTTTCCGCGCCGTGGCTTTGCAGGAGCATTTCCGCGATACCCGCTACGGCGCCCAGGTTTCCGTCGATCTGGAACGGAGGATGTGCGCAGAACAGGTTGGCGTAGGTACCTGCTCCTGAATTCATTTGAATTTCACTGCCAGCAGCAGCTGGCGTCCAGAGAGCATGGAGCATTTTGTAAGCGTGGTTGCCATCACCTAGGCGCGCCCAGAAGGCGATCTTCCAGGCACGTGACCAGCCGGTGCCGGCGTCGCCCCGCCGAAGCAGCGTTTTCTCCGCAGCTGCCGCCAGATCAGGCGTATCCCAGGGTGTAATTTCATCGTAAGGATACAGGCCATACAAGGGGGAAACATGGCGGTGATGCGGATCTGCTTCTTTATAGTCGACCAGCCATTCCTGTATACCACCGGTAGAAGCACTGATCTGATTGGGTGCAAGGCGGCCCAGCACCAGTTTAAGGCTATCGGCCCAGGCCTTATCTGTTTTCAGGATCTGTGCTGCTTCCAGGTTTGCGTGCAACAACTCGCGGCCTATCTGCATATCCATCGTGGGGCCCATGCAGGTTTGCCCCTCCCGGCCATCGGGCAGCACGTACGCATTCTCCGGCGAATTGGAAGGCGCCGTTACCAGCCACTGGTGCGATGGTTCGGTGATAAGAATATCTTTATAAAACAGCGCGGCACCTTTCAGCACCGGGTATATTTCCTTCAGGAATTGCTGATCGTTTGTATACTGGTAATGTTTCCAGAGATGACTAACTACCCAGGCACCTCCTGTGAGTGCAGATCCCCAGCTGGCCCCTTCTCCGGGGGAAGTAAAACCCCATGGATTGGTGATCACATGCGCCACCCAGCCACGGGCTTTGTAATAGGTTTCTGCAGTATGCCGGCCGTACTTCGACATCTGTTTCGCCAATGTAAACAGCGGCTGATGGCAGTCGGACAGGTTGGTGACTTCTGCCAGCCAGTAGTTCATCTCCACATTAATATCCAGGTGATAATCGCCATTCCAGGGCGTCTGGTATTCCTCTGCCCACAGGCCCTGCAGGTTAGCAGGCATTCCGTTCTTACGGGAAGAGCTGATCAGCAGATAACGGCCGAAATTAAAATACAGTGCCGCCAGCGAAGCATCCTGCCCGTTTTTCTGCAGGCGTTCCAAACGCTGTAACGTAGAGATATCTTTTACGGCGTCCTGTGCTTTATCTGTAAACGACAACCTGCAACGATCAAAGAAAGAAGTGTAGTCCGCCACGTGGTGGCGCAGCAGCTCCGGCCATTTTACGGCCACCGCTTTCGCAATATCCGTCTTTACCTGAGGCATCGGATCCGGCCCCGGTTTCTCAACATTGGGCCAGTTCATATTTGTATGAGCTGCCACCAGCAATAAACATTCGTCGGCGCCGCTTACCACTACCTGATCCTGTTGTTGCGTTTTAGTGCCTCCTTTCGTCAGTACTTTCAGCACAGCAGCGTATTTCACACCCGCGTCCCCATTACCGCCATCCAGCATTCCGTTCATTTCCACGGCATCCCCAGCTACGCGGATGCCGGCCCTTTCCCGGCGATACAGGCCGGTACTGAAGGAAAGTCCGCCAGGTTTGTTACTCGTTAACCTGATCACCGCCACCTGTTGCGGAGCGGATACCAGTACCTCTTCTTTAAAGGCAATGCCATTCCTCTCCCAGCTCACTGTGCCTATAGCGCTATCGAGCCTTAACACGCGTTGGTAATTACGTATATCCGATACCGTATCTTTCCATTGTATAAAAAGATCTCCCAGGGTCTGGTAACATCCGAATTTCACTTTAGCCCCATTACCGCTACCGGAGCCGGGGCCCTGGCAGATAAAATATTGCTGCAGCACCTGCTGTGCTTCGATATTCTTTCCCTCCAGCAGCAGCTGCCTTATCTGCGGCAGGTATTTCACCGCTTCGCGGCTGTCGGCGTCCTGAACACCGCCCGCCCACATGGAAATTTCATTCAGTACAATTCGTTCCCGGTTGGTATTCCCGAACACCATGGCTCCTATCCGGCCGTTGCCTAAGGGAGCAGATGCCGTAAAATGTTTCGCCGGTTCATCGAAACGTACCGTTACATCGGATTGCGCAGCAGTGGCTAAGGTAGCCAGTAAAAGTGCAGTAGATAGCGTGGAATATTTGTAGCGTTTCATCATTCTATCAAGATAGAGAAAATAGGTGTCCGCAGGGAGCAGATGTTAAATAACGATCATAAAAAGCTAAACGCTCACCAGTCGGGATAACTGCCTCACCCGCCAGCGTCGGTAATTTCGTAACGGGTAGCATTGGCGAGCGGTTCCACTGGCCGGCTGGTTTGTATGCCCCAATCGTAAGTAAAGCAGGCGCCAAAGTAAAAGATGAGTGAAGAATAGAACATAAACAGCAACAGCAGCACCATAGAGGCGGAAGCGCCGTAAATACTATTGATATTGCCATAGGAGAGCATCACCTTCAGGATCATCTTCCCGATATTAAACAGGATGCTGGTCACCAGTGCACCGGTTACTCCTACTTTCCAGCGGGGCCTGCCATCGGGCAGGAAGTGGAACACGAGGAAAAACCAGATCGTCACCACAATCACAGAGATGACATAATTCAATGCGCTGTTGTAGTAGATAGCCAGCGCCGGCAGATATTCGCCGATATACCTGCCGAGGAACATACGTGCCGTATCCGCCACCAGGTCCACGATAAACAATATCCCGGCAAAAACAATCACCAGTGCCCCCTTGAAGCGGGATACCATGATATGCCGGAAATTCTGCCGGCTGGCGGGCCGTACCTTCCACAGCTCATTCAGCGAGCCCTTGATGATTTTAAATAGTGTGGTAGCTACAAACAACAGGAAAATAAATCCTGCAATCGCCACGATCCAGTTCTGGGGAATGCTGCGGAAAGCCCTCAATGTATCCAGTATAGCATTGGTGGTTTCAACACCGAACATGCCTTCCAATTGTGTTCGTAACCTCCGTCCCGGATGATCGATACGGAAAATAATACGCAATAACTGGATCATGATAATGAGGATGGCCGGGAGTGCAAACGTGGTAAAGAAGGCGGTAGCACCCGCCATACGCAGCGGATCATTTGCCTGCAACCGCTTGAATGCTTCCTTGAAAGAAAGCAGAAATAATTGCCAGCGGGGCAGATGATGCTTTGTAACAGTTGGGACGCCTCTCATTGGTGGCCAAGTTAGCGATTTTGGAAGAATTAAGAATAAAGAAAGAAGAATTAAGAAGGAAAGCGCGATTCGCTACTATCTCCGCTTTCCTTCTTAATTCTTCTTTCTTTATTCTTAATTACTTCAACGCTACTTTCTGCACCGGACTGAACACCATATCTTCCACGCCCTGTATCTTCACGCCAATCCTTGCAAAAACGTAATCCTGGGCAGGAACGATGGTGGGGATATCTGTTTGAAGAGAGATGTGCGACGGGTCGGTGATGCTGCCACCGCTGAGATCGGCCCACTTCATTTTGAGGTTGCCATCGGTGAGCTGTACCCTGTTTACGTATAGTGATACCCGTTCGATAGGGCGCGCATCAGCGCCCTGGATAATCTGTTCGATCTGGCAGGTAGCCTGAATCCTGCCATTACCGGCGGTAAACTGTGGCTGCCGTATCATGTAATAGGGCATCACTTCGATGTCGAGTTTGGTATTGCCATGTAGTTTCAGCAACATGGTATCTGTATGAGTGGCTGCATCTTTGATGGTTTTGAACGGCCCCTGATTAGCGGGGATGATCAGCTGATAATCTGCATCAAAGAGCAGGGCTGAAAATGAACCATCCTGTGCTATGGCAACGTTGATGGGCGTTTTCTTACCCCAGCCCGATTCCCATAGTTCGAAGTACACATCCTGCTGACTAACATTGATTGCTTCTCCTTTATATACGATCCTTCCTGTGAAAGAAGCGCCCGGCGCCGGGTAATTATCTTTTTTACAGGAGGCAAATACCAGGCCTGCAAAGAGTATATACAGCATATTCCATTTCATAACGGGTATCTTTTATTGGTTAGGATTTTTTATGATAAGCGGGTTATTGTTACGGATCTCATCGCTGATCCAGGAATAGTAGTTTCCAAGCCGGAAGCGATGCGCTTCTGTAACCGGTGCTGGCAGCACTTTCCGGAAAACCCATTTACCGTTATTGGCGTTGCCGGGGTTATACACTTTATAAGGTACCAGGCCAAATACACGCGTGCCGGGCTCCGTGGCTTTTTCGGGATGCGTAGTAAGGTCGGTGGCATTACCATTCCAAACGATGTGTGCAAGGCGCCAGCGTTTCATATCCCAGAGCTCATGTCCTTCGAAAGCCAGTTCTACTTTTCTTTCATGTACTACACGATCGAATGTAATGTCGGCAGCATTGAGCGGGGTAGTGAATCCGGCTCTTGCCCTGACCTGGTTTATATAATTGGCGGCATCCTGTAACTGTCCCAGTTCAAATGCAGCTTCCGCTGCATTCAGCAGTACTTCGGCATAACGGTAACGGATCCACCATACTTCGCTCTGCGTACCGATGCGACCGGAAGCGGTGGCGGGGTCCATGAATTTGCGCACGAAGAATCCGGTTTGTGTACCCATTTCCAGGTCGCCCGCCGGGCCGTCGAATCCGGCAGCCACTACTTTTACTCCCGGAGAAATTTCGTACTGTCCTCCGAAAGTAGTAGCGGTTACAATGCTACCATCGGGTTTCAGCAGGCCTCCCCAGATATCTGTTTTCTTGCTTTTAAATTCGCTGCCCGGAAGTATAACGGTGCCGGCTAAACGCGCATCACGACCAGTGAATATATCCCCCGGATTGGTGAAGTAAATGTAGCTGCCGTCGGCGTTGGCAGTAACGAACGGCGCGAAGCTATTATCCAGCTTTTCGAAGGATTGCACGAGGTTCAGCGAAGGATTTAACCGGCCACCCTGTGCTTCTTCTGCGGAGCTGCGGGGAGAGTTTGCCAACGTCCAGCCCTGTACCTTACCGCTTTGCAGCTTGAAGTCTTTCGCGAAAATTACTTCAGGATTCCCTTTCTTATCGTAGAACAATGCAGCGAAGTTAGCAGACAGGTTGTCTGTTACTTTACTGTAGAGTGAGTATCCGCCTCCGGCGATCAATTCTTTCGCGGCCTGCAACGCAATACCATAGTATTCATTTGCCCTTGCAACCGGAATGCCTACTTCTCCTCCCGGCAAAGATACTTCAGGTGTGCTCACTCCATGCTTCGCGATGGAACCGGCATACAGTGCCGCCCTTGCTTTCATGGCCAGCGCCAGACCTTTGGTAGCCCTCGATTTCAGCGCCGGATCATCGGGCAGCAACGTTTTGATTTCATCCATCTCCTTAATAATAAAATCATAGATCTCCGCTTCTTTCGCCCTCGGGTGGCGCAGATAGCCGGGATCACCTTTATAGTCATATACCATCGGCTCCAGTATCAGCGGCACACCGCCCATTTTCTTCACCAATTCAAAATATGCTGATGCACGCAGGAAACGGGCTTCGCCCAAAAACTGGTTACGTACCGGTGCATCCAGCTTATCGGCCTTTGCACATTTGTCGATAAACAGGTTCAATTCACGCAGGTAACCATAGTTCCAGTCGCCCCAGTTACCAAAGTCGTAGTTTTGAAATTTATGGCGCCAGTACTGGCCGTATTCAGAGGCAAAGCCTTCGTCGAACGCAGTAAACTCAGACCAGTTTTCTATGGTCTGATAATCCGGATAACGATCATACAAATCTGCAACAACGGATAATACCAGTACCGGATCTTTCCACACCTGCTCATTCAGCAGGATATTGGTAGGCGGACGGTCCAGGTAATCGTTGTCCTTATTACAGGCCGCGCCACCGACAATCAGCAGCAACAATATATAGAGGAAACGCTGTTTCATAATACTTCATTTAATACTTAGAAAGTGAGATTAAAGCCTACATTCACAAGTTTGTTCTGTGGATATTGCAATCCGTTAGGATCAATAATTTCCGGTTCCACGCCCAGGTTATGCACATTATCAATGGAGAACAGGTTGTAGGTATTCACATACATGCGGATCTTTTTGATCTTAACCCTGTCGAGCCATTGCTGTGGTAAAGTATATCCCAGTTCCATTGTTCTCATACGCAGATAGGAAACATTGGTCACCCAGAAAGAGGAAGGCTTGTTATAATTGCTGTGTCCACCGTCATTAAAGCGCAGCGCCGGATATTTACCTGGTATCCATTTGCTGTTCAGGTCAAAAGGATCTTCCCGGTGCCATCTGTCGTCGTAGAACTGTTTGAGGAGGTTACCGCCATTCTGGAAAGGCCACTTCATTTCCCAATCCTGTGCATAGGTATACATGGAGCCACCGGAGAAATCGGCGGAGAAATCGATGCCGTTCCAGCGTACAGAAAGGTTCAGGCCATAGTTAACAGTAGGGTTATCGGAAGTCTGGTAACCGATGGGGCGTACATCGTAGTCGTTGATAATACCGTCGCCGTTTACATCTTTGTAAATAAAATCACCCGGGAGTAAGGTAGTGTTGCCTCTTCCATCAACATTTACTTTGTAGTTGTTGATCTCATCCTGCGACTTGAATTGCCCAATCACTTCGTAGCCCCAGTAAATGCCGTCCCAGCGTTGTTCGGCGGAAGTGCGGTAGTGATCCCAGGAGTTACCCCAGAGCGGTTTATAGGAAGCAAGCAGTTTTTTACGGGAATAAGAAAAGTTACCACCTACACTGAAATCAACCTTACCTGCTTTGCCGTTATAGGCTACTGATATTTCACCACCCATCTGAGCATCGCTTCTCACGTTTTCCTGCGGAAGCGTGTAGCCGATCTCGTTAGGAACGAGCACATCTTTCTTATCGCCTTTCAGACCGGTACGTTTACGGTAGAAGTAATCTACTGCACCGGAGATTTTTCCATTAAGCAGGGAGTAATCGATACCGATATCTGTGATACGGCTGACAAACCAGGAGAGGCGGTCGCTCGGAACGCCCTTATCCCTTGAGCCTCTGATCACATCTCCATCTTTTCCCAGTATTACGGTGGAGCTGCCATAAGTGTAGCCTGGTATGTAATCATATGCGCCGATACCGATATCGTCGTCACCCAGCTCACCATAGGAAGCGCGGAGCTTCAGATCGCTCAGCACGCTGCGCTGACCGATCAGGTTCCGGAAGAAATTCTCTTCTGTAATCCGCCAGCCGCCGGATATAGACGGGAAGAAACCCCATCTTTTGGAAGGCGAAAATTTCCAGGAACCATCGTATCTGCCGGCTATTTCCAGGTAATATTTATTGGCATAGCCATAGTTCAACCGGCCGATGTAGCCTATCCTGGCCTCCTGCCAGTCTGCATCGTTATAGGTATCCATATCTGCAAACTGTATCAGCGGCAGTGTATTATTTTTGGGTACCGCATGTACCCATACATCCAGCTCACGCCTGTTGATGCGTTCCGATACGAAAGTAGCGCCAATGTTATGTTTGCCGAATGTATTGTTATAGTTGATCTGTCCCTGCAGTACATTTTCCAGCACTTTGTGGTTACCGCGCTCCCTCCAGGGATTGGAGCTGCCCCCACGTTTGATATAGCTGCTGTCTTCCGGGCGGAAGTAGTAAGTATCGTACGTATATTCGTGCCCGTTCATCAGCTTATCTGCAAAATAATAGGAGTACATTCCTTTCACGGTGAGCCCTTTGACCGGAGTCTGATACTCGCCGTTGAAGTTGGTTTGCAGCACGCGCCAGTCTTCCGTCCAGTAGCCGGAAAGGGCTTTCGTTTGCAGTGCCCAGTTTTCGGTGTTGTGGCCTATATCGTTCGGATAGGCCGGATTGTCGTTGGCATAGGGCCGGTCGATAGGCCGGTTACGGAACAGGGCAAAGCGCGGCGCCCAGTAGTCATCGGCTCCCGGTACACCAGGGTTATCCCTTTCTTCAATACGACCGTTGATCTGCACGCCTACTTTCAGGCGTTTGGTGATCTTCGCATCTACATTCGACTGTATATTGGTACGATTGAAATCGAATTCCCTGCCCAGCACCGCTTTCTGATCGAGCCTGGTAACGGAAAGGTAGTAGTTGATATTCTCGGAACCGCCGGTGGCGTTTACATTGATGGAGTGCTGCGGCGCATTCTTCTTGATAATAAAATCATACCAGTCGAAGCTCTGGTAGCCTTTCTCGGTTCCTGCTTTCCACTTTTCCAGTTCCGCCTTTGTAATATCGGTATGCTTGTTAACATTCATTTCAGCATCGGCTTTACCCAGCATCCATTCGTAGGCATTCACTGTTTTAGGGAACCTCGACCAGTTTTGCCATCCCGTATATGCGTCAACGTTAATGGCGTTGCCGCTGCCGGTTTTACCGCGCTTGGTAGTTACCACCACTACGCCGTTTGCCGCTCTCACACCATAAATAGCGGCAGAAGCATCTTTCAGCACCGTAATGGATTCGATGTCGTTGGGTGAAATATTATTAAATTGTCCGGCATCTTTCTGTATCCCGTCGATCACATACAGGGGATTACCCATATTACGGATCTGGATGTTGGCACTGGCGCCGGGTCTGCCATCGGGCATACGGAAAGTAACGCCGGGGATTTTACCAGCCAGGGTAGAGCTGACGGTAGTGCCATGCACTCTTTCCAGATCCCTGGCAGTGACACCGGAAATGGCGCCGGTAACACTTTCTTTCTTCTGGGTACCATATCCCACTACTATCACTTCTCCCAAACCTTTGCTGTCGGTTTTCAGCTGTACATTGATCACCTGTTTACCGGCAACCGTTATTTCCTGTTTGAGGAAACCTATGAAAGTAAATATCAGCACTGCATTGTTATCTGGTACAGAGATGGAATAATTGCCTTTTCCGTCGGTGGAAGTGCCTTTATTGGAGCCTTTCAGGCTGATGGTTACCCCGGTGAGCGGGGTGCCTGTATCGTCGGTTACCTTACCGGTAACAACAATATCCGCCGGGGCTGCCTGTACAAAAAGGGCAGTGGAGAGCAGTAATGCCATGAGTAGCAGACATAGGCTACCCGGCATTACTTTCCACATAGAGTGGATACGTAATCGCATAATCATAACATGTTTTTTAGGAGTAATTGTTGGAGACTCAGTGTTACATAACTGTTATTATTCGGTTGTTCCTTGGTTGATATTACTACAGAAACCTATCGTTGCTACTTTACTACAGGAAATGCTACAATCCTTACTTTGGTGCACCCGTAAGGTACCAGGGTTATTTCTTCTTCCCTGTTGTCTACTTTGCCTTTATATACACCGTTCCTGTCGGTAACGGGTTGTTGTGCTACATCATCTGTGATTTTCCATTCAGGAATCTTTTTACCGGTGGCGGTGATAGCAATCGGGGCATGTTCCAGGTTCCACACAAAATCGTCGCCTACCGGCCGGAGTGTCTTTACTTTCAGGTGTTTGGCAGGATCCTGTACGATCCGCTCTACCAGCGCATAGTTCCAGGGATCCTTCGGGAATACGCTGAAATAGTCGCCTTCTGCTTCATCGTGGCCTTTCTCCCATTGCTCGGATAACTTCAACGCATATACGACCGGGCCCTTCTCCACTGCTCTTGAATTACGGCCCCAGTTCGACGTTTTCAGCGGCATGGGCAGCTGCAGCGTTAGCTGGTCGTTGTTATTCCAGGTACGCTGAATAGTGATTACCTGCCCGCCTTTTTCTGTGCGTAATTTTTCACCATTGAGCAATACTACGGCTTCATTACACCAGGCGGGGATATGCAGTTGCAGCGGAAAGCTCACTGCCTGCGCAGTCTGCAATACAAACTGTACCTGTTCTTCAAAAGGATACACTGTTTTTTCTGTGATGGTAACTGGTGTATTGTTTTTGCCAACTTTGGCAGTTACTTCATTAGGACTATAGGTAAGCGCTGCCAGTCCGTTCCCGGCAGTGCTGTACCACAGGTGGGACGCGAATTTGGTCCAGCCCTGGTGCATATTCGCAAGGCAGCAGGTATAACCACTGCGCATGCCCAGCACGTTATTCATTTCCCGGTCGAATGGTAATGAAAAGTTGAATACGCCGCGTTTGATATTTACCTGGTTGGCTACCTGGAAATATTGTTTGGCATTATAATCATCTGTGGTCTGTGTTGGCAGCGCGTTGAATGTCATGCGCTCCAGGGCATCCATATACTGTGGGTCTCCGGTGATGCCGATAATTTCCTCCAGAGAATACATGGCTTCCACCACGGCACACAACTCGGTTCCCTGTACGGGAGAGTTACCGTGGAGGTCTTCATCTGCCGAAAAAATCCCCATAGGCAACCCATGCAGGTGCATCAGATCTGCAAACCCCACCTGTAATTGCTGCAGGTATTGCTTATCGCCGGTACGCTGATATTTCACCACCGGGTCTTTCAGTCCCATAGCTACGTTTACACCATGGCGTGTTTGCCATTGCTCATCGTTTTGTTGTGCGGCTGCATTAATCACCCAGGTACGGTTACCCATCCACTCACTCCACGTAAAGGCCTGCGACTGCAGCAATGCCGATAGCTGCAGTAATTGCGGATCTTTGGTAATGCCGTACAACCATTGCGCTACCATCATATTTTCCGTTCCGCGGGCAGCGGCCCAGTCTGTCCATTTACCCAGCTGGCAGCTCTTCAGCGCCTGCAGCTGGTAATGAAAATACTTTGTCATAAATGGCAGCACGCGGGCATCGCCGGTAGCGGTATAGTACTGTTGCAGCACTTTCAGCATCACCATTTTCGGCCACCAGTCGTCCCCATCTGCTGCATTGCTCAGGCTGATGGTTTTATTCCCTTCCCGCTCCACTTTGGTGAGCGGTCCGAAATAACCGGAAGGTCGCTGGTGATCGAGCGTCCAGTTGATATAACGCAGCACTTTATCTTTCAGCTCCTTATCGTCCAGCAGGTAAGCCAATGGCACTGCTCCATCCAGCCAATAGGGTGTTTCTTCCCATCCGTCGCCTTTTCCGCCCAGCCAGCCATTGTCGTTCTTTACTTTGCCATATACCTCATCCAGATGTCCGGTGGTACCATTGCGCATGATCTGTAACTGGTGCCGGAGCCAACCCTGTGGCTTTACAGCTCCCAAAGGAAGAGGGGTGTATAACGGCTTCACGTAAGCGCCGGTAACCGGCGAATGCTGGGCATCCGCCGGCGTACCGCCCGCCAATAAAGAAGAAAGCAACAATAGATAACAAACCTTTCGCTTTATCATCATCATGGTTTTATGTTTACCAGGGCCGGGTTGTATAATTTTTCGTGTATGCGTTTCAGTTGTTCCACCGGCATTTTCTGCACTTTACGGTCGTAGGTCATCAGGCCGTTTATCTCTACTTCCACGTCGGTGGTTTGTGTATATACAGCAGCAGACAAGCCTGTTTTGATCAGTGTTTCCAGCCTGTCTACAAATCCGCTGTAACGTTTAAAAAGATCATCCGGAGTTTTAAAGCTCTGGTATCCCCAGTTGTTTTTTTGCTGCCATACATGGCCATCCACCGGCAAACCAAGACCGCCGAATTCGCCGAGTACGATGGCGCGTTTATCGCCGTATACTGCCGGATCAGGCATGGCAGGCTCCGGATAGTTGTGCAGATCTATGATATGGCCGATTGGGTAGAAATTACCACCACTGGCGGTGTTCACCAGCCTGGACGGATCTTTCTCCATGGTCCATTTTGCGATATCCATTGTCTTAAACTGGCCCCATGCCTCATTGAATGGCGTCCATACTACAATGGAAGGATAGTTATACAGGTGATCGATGATGGCATTCCATTCCTTACGGTAGTAGCCCTCTGATTCAGCAGAGCGGTCTTTATCCGTTGCATGATCTATCACGCCCGGGCGTTGCTCCCAGCCATTGCCCAGATCGCCGCTGGGCATATCCTGCCAAACCATAATGCCGAGCAGATCGCAGTAATAATACCAACGGGCCGGCTCTACTTTAATATGTTTCCTGATCATATTAAAGCCCATCGCTTTGGTTTGAACGATGTCAAATTTCAGTGCTTCATCTGTTGGCGCCGTATATAGTCCGTCGGGCCACCAGCCCTGATCCAGCGGGCCAAACTGGAATACGAAACGGTTGTTCAGCAACATGCGTTCAACGCCGTTGGTATCTTTTCCGATGGAAGATTTGCGCATGGCAAAGTAACTCTTCACTTCGTCGATCACTTTTCCTTTTCGTGTAACCGTTAACTTTAGATCATACAGGAAAGGCGCATCGGGCGACCACAATTTAGCGGAAGGTATTTTCAGCACTGCGTTTTCTCCGTCCACGCGGCCTTCTGCTACTTTTGTATTACCATCAAAAGCGGCTACATTGATCACATCACCAGCCTGTAGATTTTCTACACGGGGCGTAATGGTAATGCTCTGCTGATCTACATCCGGAGTTTGCTTAGTAGAAGCGATGTAAGTATCATTTACCGCTTCTGCCCAAACGGTTTGCCAGATACCGGTAACAGGTGTATACCAGATTCCTTCAGGTTTCTTTACCTGTTTTCCGCGTGGCTGAGGACCTTCATCTGTTGGATCCCAGACTCTCACGGTGATATCCTGCTTTCCTTTTTTCAGCAAAGAAGTAATATCCAGCGTAAACGGATCGAAACCACCTTCATGAGAACCGACTTCCTTCCCATTCACGTATACGGTAGTACGCCAGTCGGATGCGCCGAAATGCAACAGCAGCTTCTTTCCGGCGGGTAATGCTACGGTAGTGTTGTACCACAGCTCATTATCCTTCCCTACCATTTTGCCTACACCGGATAATGCTGATTCCACGGCAAATGGCACCAGTATTTTTCCATCCCAGGTAGCAGGCTTGTTTTCATTTTTCGGCCTGATGGCATAGTCCCACAGTCCATTCAGATTTTTCCAATTGCCGCGCACCAGCTGTGGACGGGGATACTCAGGTAATACAGCAGCAGGAGTTACTTTTTCACTCCACTGTGTAGTAATCTTACCACTTACAATTTTCCAATCCTGCTGTGCGCAGACGGTGTTCCATCCCAATCCCAGGGCCAGTACAAAAAACAGGTACTTTTTTCTCATATGTATACTATAGTGATGTTATTCTCCTGATGGCTTTTTCATCGGTGTATTGATCTTTACCGGATCACCGAAAGAAGGCCGTCCGTCGCTTTGCCAGCTAACAGGCTGTATACGCGGGTTTCTCGCATTTCCACAGCCCTGGCCGGCTTTCGAGTTAGCATGATAAATGATCCAGTCTTCCTTACCATCTGCTGATTTGAAAAAGCCATTATGTCCGGGTGCATAAGCGCCGTTCTCCGGCTTACCCTGCAATACAGGCTCGGGTGCTTTGGTCCAGCTGCCTGGATCCAACGGATTAGCATTCTTCTTTAATGTCATGATGCCCAGTGCATAGTGCTCTGTCCAGCAGCCGCTGGCAGAAAATATCAGAAATACTTCTCCTTTTGCATTCTTCAGGATTTCCGGCCCTTCGTTTACGCCGTTGTGCTCCCAGCTATATTGTGGTGCGGCAATTTCCACCCGTGGTGAAATGAGTGTCCAGGGGTCCTTCATGCGGGCAATATATAATCGCTGAATATTATCTTTCCCATTGTGACCACTCCAGATAAAATAATTCCTGCCTTTATGCTGAAATACAGTACCATCTATCGCAAAATAATCTGCTGCCGTATCACGGATGCGGCCCTTGTCGGTCCAGCTGCCGGTAGTAGGATCTTCCGCGGTATTTTCCATTACGAATGTATGCTGCGGATGCACGCTGTCCGACGATCCTGCCGTATAATACAGGTACCAGCGGCCATCGAGGCGATGTAACTCCGGCGCCCAGATATCCCTGGCATTGGGCCCTTTGCGGGGTGGCGTCCAGATCACCGTTTCAGGCGCTTTGCCCAGCTCCGACATAGCCCTGGTTTTACGCATCACCAGATTGTGCCCGGTGGTATGCATATAATAATACATTCCCTTATATTGGATGACCCAGGGATCGGGACCACTCCCCAGCAATGGATTTGTGAAGGTACCCGGGCTGCCCTCCTGTTGGGCAAAACAACTGCCAGCAAGTATAAAAAAGCTAAAACAAAGTAGCAGCCAACTTTTCATAACATGGATTTGCGGTTGATTAATTTAAGCGTAATTTAAACGCTTAAATAAGTGACTAAGTTAGTAGTTAGTTTTTTAGCAGGGTTACCGTTTTATCTCAATTTTTCGCTTATTTGTATCAAACATCTCATTTAAGATAAAAAGAATGCAACACAAACAAAAGAAACATTCCAGGCATCATCAATTCTTAATTCGCAATTCTTTATGAGATATGTGTGCCTATTGATACTGCTGCTTTGTAACACGCTCTGTGCCCAGGTTCCGGACTTCGTCCATTACCAGGTAGAAAACGGGTTGTCTAACAATGCGGTGATCTGCACCATGCAGGATAAACGTGGCTTTATGTGGATGGGAACACGATACGGACTGAACCGGTTTGATGGCTATACTTTTCGTGTGTTCCTCAGAACAGAGCAAGCCGGCAGCCTGGGCGGAAATTTCGTGATCAGTTTATATGAAGATGAAAATGGACAGATATACGCTGGCACCGACAATGGACTATATATTTATAATCCGCTGAATGAACAGTTCCGCCAGGTTAACAGCAAAAACGCAGGAGAGGTACGGACTATCACCGGCGATGGCAAAGGTAATATCTGGTGTTCCTGGGGCTGGCGTGTTTACCGCTACCAGCCTCGTACCGGCAGTATTGAAGAGATCTCCGGCTTTCAAAATGTTACCGCTGTTTGTATAGATGATCAGCAAAATGTATGGGCATCATCTGTTGACGGTAAAATTGCGAAGTATGATCCTGCAGCGAAAGTCTTTACATCATATCCTTTGAAAGACCAGTCCCGTTCAACGAAGTCAACCTGGGTGGAAAAAATAATACCCGCGGGTAAAGACAGTATCTGGGTTTGTACTACAAAACAAGGTGTGAAGCTGATCAATACACGTACACATACCAGTGAAAACTTTTTCCCTGCCGGCAACGACCAACAGGAAATATATGCGCGGGATATCGTGCGTCGTGGCAGCAACGAATATTGGATTGCCACGGAATCCGGCCTGTATATTTATCATCCGCAAAGCGGCGAGGTCGTTAACCTGAAGAAAAAATACGATGATCCCTATTCTATATCGGATAATGCCATCTATTGCCTCTTCAGGGATAAGGAAGGTGGCATGTGGGCAGGCACTTACTTCGGCGGTATTAATTATTACGCGCAGCCTTATACATCTTTCGAAAAATTTTTCCCGAAATCAGGCACTCCCAGCCTCAGTGGAAACGCCGTACGGGAAATACATCCCGACAGCCACGGGCACCTCTGGATTGGTACCGAGGATGGCGGCCTTACCAGGTTTACGCCTGCTACCAACGCCTTTACCAATTTCAAACCAGTACCGCCACCGGGTATCGGGCTCGCCTATACGAACCTGCACGGCCTGGAGGTAATGGGCGATTCGCTATGGATTGGCACCTTCGAACACGGGCTCGACGTGATGAACCTCCGCACTGAAAAATTTGTAGCACATTATGAAGATGGCAGTGAGCAGCATCAGCTGCACTCCAATTTCATTCACTATCTGCTGCGAACGAAAGCCGGAAAACTGATACTCTGCACTACACAGGGCATGTACGACTATGATCCATCCATCAACGGATTCAACCAGGTGAAAGATGTTCCGACAGGCATGTTCTATATCACGGCATACGAAGACCATGAAGGCACTATCTGGCTGGGAACTGTCAGAGACGGGCTCTATTATTATAACCCGCATAACGGAAAAAAAGGGAAATACCTGCACCAGCCGGATAATAAGCTAAGCCTGAGTAATAACCGGGTGAATGGTATTTATGAAGACAGCCGGCAGCAGTTATGGCTGGCTACCGACGATGGATTATGTATGCTGAACCGGCAAACCGGTACCTTCACTACATACGGTACCCATAATGGTTTCCTCAGCAACATGATGTTCAGCATACTGGAAGATAGCCGCCAGCAACTGTGGGTTACTACGTCGAAAGGGCTGGCCTGCTTCACTCCTGCTACCGGTAACGTGTTCGTATATACGAAAGCACATGGACTGCTGAACGATCAGTTCAATTACAGCTCCGCTTATAAAGACAGCAGCGGCAACATGTACTTCGGCAGTGTGAAAGGCATGATCCGTTTTAACCCGGCAACATTTGTCAATAATAATTACCAGCCTTCCATATATATCACCGGCTTCCAGGTATTGAACAAAGAAGCAGCAGTGGGCGACATCCTGAAGAAATCCATTTCGCTGACAGATACGATTACACTGGCGCATGATCAGTCGTCGTTCAGCATCGACTTTGCCGCGCTAAGCTACACCTCACCGGAGATGACTGCCTACGCTTATAAAATGGAAGGGCTCGACAAAGACTGGACCTATCTGAAAACCAATCGTAAGGCCTTCTTCACAAAACTATCTCCAGGCCATTACCGCTTTCTCGTTAAATCGGCCAATAGCGCCAACAACTGGAACCTGCAGCCACGGGAACTGTATATCACCATACTGCCGCCTTTCTGGGCCAGCTACCCGGCCTACGCCGTATATGCGATACTGTTATGCACCATTGTATTTCTGGCGCTGCGATGGTATCACCAGCGCGCGGAGCAAAAACAGAAACGGCAACTGGAAATACTGGAGCATGAAAAGGAAAAGGAAATATACCAGGCGAAGATCGAATTCTTCACGCACCTTGCACACGAAATACGTACGCCGCTAACCCTGATCAAAGGCCCGATGGAAAAGGTAATCCGCAAATCGGAAGAAGTGCCGCTGATCCAGAAAAACCTCCGCATCATGGAGCGTAATACCGACCGGCTGCTG
This sequence comes from Chitinophaga sp. 180180018-3, assembly GCF_037893185.1. Taxonomy (NCBI): domain Bacteria; kingdom Pseudomonadati; phylum Bacteroidota; class Chitinophagia; order Chitinophagales; family Chitinophagaceae; genus Chitinophaga; species Chitinophaga sp. 180180018-3. The sequence continues at coordinate 5,888,070 of NZ_CP140772.1, forward strand.
GAGTTGACTAACCAACTGCTGGATTTTCGTAAAACAGAAATCAATGGCTTTAGCCTGAACTTCGTACATACTGACATTTCTGAACTGCTGAAGCTGAATCACCTGCGATTCACACCGGCAGCGGAACAGCAGCATATACGTTTTAAAATAGAATTGTCGTCCCTCCATTTTTTTGCGTATGTAGATGCTGAGGCAATGAACAAGATAATAGGCAACCTGATCAACAATGCCATCCGGTACGCCGCCACCAGGGCGTCTGTGCATTTGTTGCCTGTGAATGCACACGACAACACCTTTACCATTCTCGTAAAAAATGATGGAGAGCTGATTCCGATGGAAATGAAAGAGAAGATATTTGAGCCCTTTTTCAGGGCCAGGAGCACGCCCGATAAACCGGGAACAGGCATAGGACTGTCACTCTCGCGATCATTGACTATATTGCACAAGGGTAGTCTGGAACTGATAAACGGAGAAGCCGATATGAATGTATTTTCCCTAACCCTTCCTGTTCACCAGGATATAGAATTCAATCTGAGTAAATGGAAAACAAACCACTGATATTGCTGGTAGACGATAATGAAGAGATACTTTCATTTATTGCCGATGATCTGGAAGATAAGTACACGGTGATTACCGCGCAGAATGGGGCTGAAGCCTTGGAGTTGCTGCGGGACCAACCGGTACAACTCGTGATCAGTGATGTAATGATGCCTGTAATGGATGGTTTTGAGCTATGCCATATTATTAAATCCGGCTTTGAATCGAGCCATGTTCCTGTCATTTTGCTGACGGCCCGCAATACCCTTCAGTCAAAAATAGAAGGACTGGAACTCGGTGCAGATGCTTATGTGGAAAAACCATTCTCACCTGAATTCCTGCAGGCGCAGATCGCCAGTTTACTCAATAACCGTCATAAGGTAAAATCTTACTACGCCAACTCTCCGTTGGTACATCTCCGTAGTATTGCCCACACCAGTGCAGATGAACAGTTCCTGGAGAAACTACAGGAGCTGATCCATCAGCATCTTACCAATATAGATCTGGATGTGGAACAGCTCGCAGACCTGATGAATATGAGCAGGCCCACCTTCTACCGGAAAATAAAAGCCATATCAGATCTGACGCCTCATGAGCTGATCAACCTGGCGCGACTTAAGAAAGCAGCTACGTTGCTATCCACCGGCTCCTACAAAATCAACGAAGTAGCCGATATGTGCGGCTTTGCATCCCTGACTAATTTTGGAAAGAACTTTCAGAAACAATTCGGCATGCTGCCTTCCCGGTATGTAGCGCAAATTCAAAAACATTAAACTGATATTGACTGTATGCATCTACCATCATTGATCATTGACCTGGCATTAATTTTAGGAGCGGCGGGAATCATTACGTTATTATTCAAGCGGCTGAAACAGCCTATGGTGCTTGGTTATATCATAGCGGGCTTCCTCGTGGGTCCTAACTTCCATCTATTTCCCACTATCGGTGACTCGGAGGGCATAAAAACCTGGTCTGAGATCGGTGTTATTTTTCTATTATTTTCCCTGGGGCTGGAATTCAGCTTCAAGAAGCTGATGCGTGTAGGAGGTACTGCCGTTATCACGGCTTTTGTGGAGATCTCGTTTATTACCATTGCCAGTTATTTTACCGGACAGCTGATGGGCTGGGGCTTTATGGACAGTCTTTTCCTGGGTGGGCTGCTGGCCAGTTCTTCCACCACTATTATCATCCGTGCGTTTGAAGAATTGGGCATCAAGAAAAAACCATTTACAAAAATTGTATTTGGTGTATTGGTAATAGAAGACATCGTGGTGATCCTCATGATGGTGTTACTATCTACTATGGCCGTCAGCCGGGAGTTTGAAGGTACCGAAATGTTATTCACCATCGGCAAACTGATGTTCTTCCTTGCGGTATGGTTTCTGGCAGGCATCTTCCTGCTGCCCACCTTCCTTCGTAAAATAGAGCGGTACATGAATGGAGAAACCCTGTTGATACTGAGTATTGCGCTTTGCCTTGGTATGGTGATACTGGCCACAAAAGTGGGTTTCTCAGCAGAGTTAGGCGCTTTCATTATGGGTTCCATTATTGCCGAAACCACTTCTTCAGAAAAAGTGGAACATTTGATCCAGCCTGTAAAAGATCTTTTCGGAGCCATCTTCTTTGTGTCCGTTGGTATGCTGATCAATCCCGAGATGATCATCGAATATCGCTGGCCGGTGTTATGGATTACGTTGCTGACGCTCGGAGGCAAATTCTTCAGCACTACCGTTGGTGCACTGATATCCGGTCAGCCGTTGAAACAATCGGTACAGGTGGGTATGAGTATGGCGCAGGTAGGTGAGTTTGCCTTTATTATTGCCACGCTGGGGTTATCGCTTGGTGTTACCAGCAGCTTCCTTTTCCCGGTAGCCGTGGGAGTTTCCGCCGTTACTACTTTCACCACGCCGTATATGATTAAATTTTCCGTGCCGTTGTACAACCGGCTGGAAAAGCTCATCCCTGCATCTTTAATGAACACCCTGAACCGCTACAGTGCCAGTTCTCAGACCCTGCAGGCGGAAAGCGACTGGCGCAATGTATTACGCAGCTATGTAAAGGTAATTGTATTGAATGCGGTGATTATGTTGGCCATTATCCTGTTAGACACGTACTACATAGGGCCTTTTATATTGAAATACATCAGTAGTCCATTCCTTGCGCGTGTCTTGTGTGTGATAGCAGGGATTGCGCTGATGTCGCCCTTTATCTGGGCGTTGATGGTGCAGAAAATCTCCAGCAACTCTTACAAGGCATTATGGCTCGATTCCAAATATAACCACGGCCCGCTGGTGGTAGTGGAAGTGGCGCGCAACGTGGTAGCCGTGCTGCTGGTGGGTTTCCTCGTAAAACAGTATTTCCCGTTCTGGCAGGCATTATTGGGTACAGCTATCATCCTGGGCTGCGTGCTGCTGGTGCTTCGCTCGCAGTTGCAAAAATATTATCAGCGTATAGAAAGCCGTTTTCTCACCAACCTGAATGCCCGGGAAGTAGCAGATGCAGCGTCCCGTAAAGCAGCAGCAGCGGACCTCGTGCCCTGGGATGCACAGGTATCGGAAATAGAAATAGATCCGTGGTCCAGCCTCGTCGACAAGCCCCTGATCGATTTGCAGCTGCGTGAAAAATATGGTATCAACGTCGGCGCCATCAGGCGTGGCAATGTGACTATTTACGCTCCTACCCGCGATGAAAAGCTCTATCCGCACGATATTCTTACTGCCATTGGTACAGAAGAGCAACTGGAAGAATTCAACCGCGTTGTCAATACCCTGAAAATCGAAAGGAGCGATGATGTAGCGGATGAAAATGTAGGTCTTACCAGCATCGTAGTAGATGAGCACAACGGACTCAAAGGCCAGACCATACGCCAGTCGGGCATCCGCGAAAAAACCCAGGCGCTGGTGGTAGGCATTGCACGTGGTGGCGAAAAAATATTAAACCCTGCTTCAGACACTATATTCGAGTGGGAAGATGTGGTTTGGCTGGTAGGGAACAGGAAGAAGATAGTGGAGTTTTCAGCGAATAAATAAAGAATTACGAATTAAGAATTACGAATTACGGATCAGAGCGAAGAGCATAGCGGATAACTTAAATGCTATTATCCGCTATGCTCTTCGCTCTGATCCGTAATTCGTAATTCTTAATTCGTAATTTTAAGGAATGCTCTCAGCACATACTGCAATATCCCTCCATTTCTGTAATACTCTATTTCAATCGCTGAGTCCAGTCTGCACTTTACCTGGAATGTTTTGGAAGCGCCGCCATCTGATATAGCCGTTACCGTTAGCAGCTTACCGGGCGTCATATCGCTGGCGATATCGCTGACAGAATAGGACTCTGTGCCGGAAAGGCCCAGGGATGCTGCGTTTTCACCGCCTACATATTGCAATGGTAACACGCCCATTCCAACAAGGTTGCTGCGGTGTATACGTTCATAGCTTTCGGCAATAACAGCTTTTACACCCAGCAGATTGGTGCCTTTGGCGGCCCAGTCGCGCGATGAACCACTGCCGTATTCCTTGCCAGCCAGAATAATCAGCAGCACTTTGTTGGCGGCATATTGCTGTGCAGCATCATAGATGGGCAATACGGTGCCGGTGGGAATGATGGTGGTAAAACCACCTTCCTTGGGCGACAGCTCATTTTTGATGCGTACGTTGGCGAAGGTACCACGGATCATTACTTCGTGGTTGCCCCGGCGGGAACCATATGAGTTGAACAAGCGGGGATCAATACCTCTGTCGAGCAGATATTTGCCCGCCGGCGTATCCGCTTTGAAAGAGCCGGCCGGAGAAATATGATCGGTAGTAACAGAGTCGCCCAGTTTCAACAATACCCGTGCATTTTTTATATCCTGCATGGCCTCCGGCGCATCAGGCAATCCTTTAAAGAAAGGCGCTTCGCGTATGTAGGTCGACTCCTGGCTCCAATGGTAATCTTTTCCGGTTGGCGCCAGCAATCCACGCCACTGATCATCGCCATCAAAAATCACTTTGTAGGTTTTCTCAAAATCAGCCTGTTTTACGGCAGCCGACACTGCTTCAGTGATTTCTTCCTGGGTAGGCCAGATATCGCGCAGGTACACGGGTTCTCCGTTCGGATCATAACCCAGCGGCGCTGTGAGCATATCTACATCGATACGGCCGGCAATAGCGTATGCTACCACCAGCATGGGCGAAGCAAGGAAGTTCATTTTCACCTGTGGATGCACCCTTGCTTCAAAGTTGCGGTTACCCGATAATACGGATGCCACAATAAGATTGCCTTTATCTACCGCTTCTGCAATGGCCGGAGGCAGCGGGCCACTGTTACCAATACAGGAAGTGCAGCCGTAGCCCACAATATGGAAACGCAGTGCTTCCAGTTCCGTCAGCAATCCGGAACGTTTCAGATATTCCGTTACTACGCGGGAACCCGGAGCCAGACTGGTTTTCACCCAGGGCTTGACGGTCAGGCCACGACTGATTGCTTTCTTCGCCACCAGTCCGGCCCCTATCATTACGCTGGGATTGGATGTATTGGTACAACTGGTGATGGCAGCTATCGTAATAGCACCATCGCTCAGCACATATTCTTCATTCTTTAATTTAATTCTGACAGATTTCAGATAGTCCAGTTCCACCGCCGCTACATCATCTCCATGTTTCTGTATTTCGTAAGTAAATGCCGTACCTGATCCTCCTTCGGAAAGCCAGGCAGTATCACGGCGCTTACCTTCCGGTGTATACATGCGCTTGAATTCCTTGTTCAGCAACGTTTCAAATTCATTGTGCAGATCCCGCACCAGGATGCGGTCCTGCGGACGCTTAGGTCCGGCCACAGCAGGCAGTATCGTATTCAGATCCAGCTCCAGTATATCGGAATAGGTGATTTCTTCCGTTCCATGACGCCAAAGCATATTTTCCCTACAATACGATTCTACCCGGGCAATGTCGGCGGCAGAGCGATTGGTACGATGCATGTATTGCAGGGTCTGACTGTCGATCGGGAAATAAGTAACCGTACAGCCAAATTCGGGCGACATATTCGAGATCGTTGCCCTGTCGGGAACAGAGAGATGATCCAATCCATCACCGAATACTTCTACAAATTTGTCGACCACCCCGTATTTACGCAACAGCTGCGTAATGGCGAGCACCATATCCGTAGCGGTAACGCCTTCTCCCAGTTTGCCGCTGAGTTTAAGACCAATCACCTGTGGACAGGTAAAGTAAATCGGTTGCCCGAGTATAGCGGCTTCCGCTTCTATACCTCCTACCCCCCATCCCAATACACCTATACCATTCACCATTGGCGTATGCGAATCCGTTCCTACAAGGGTATCCGGAAACTCCCATCCGTCACGGGTAATCACGCCCTGAGCCAGGTATTCCAGGTTTACCTGGTGGCAGATGCCCATTCCCGGCGGCACTACGGTGAAATTATCAAATGCCTGCTGGGCCCATTTCAGCAGCTGATAACGCTCTTTGTTGCGTTCATATTCGTAAGCCACGTTTTTGGTGTAAGAATAATCCGTACCAAAAAAATCCACCTGTACGGAGTGGTCTACCACCAGATCCACGGGGATAGCGGGATTGATCTTAGCACCATCCCTTCCCTTGCGGATGACCTCCGCACGAATCGAAGCAATATCCACTACTGCAGCTACACCTGTAAAATCCTGCATCAGCACACGGGCTGGCTTAAAAGGAATCTCCTTATCCGTTCCTGCGGGGTTCCAGTTAATCAGTGTGTTGAGATGTTCGTCGGTAATTGCGAAATTGTCGTGGTTCCTTAATACATTTTCCAGTAGAATCCTGATGGAAAAAGGCAACCGGGAGATCTGTTTTCCTTCCTTTTCCAGTTTGGCGAGTGAAGCTATACGTGGCTGCATAATCTGAGTTTATTAATAGTTTTTAAAAACAATGATGCTACCAATTTGTTTATAAAGATACCTTATTATAACCCGCTGCAAACCACCTGTATTAAATAATCCTGCAAATCCTTTGCAGACCTGCACATCGGAAATACGGGCGCATCATCTGCCCGGATATCATGCGTTGATGAATATCATGTAAGCCTGTTTACAAATGCCGCTCAAATCAATGACCAGAGCGGAATTACAACACTTCATCCGGCAGGCGGGAGCCACAGCCGCAACACATGTTGCTCCCTGCTTAATAGAAAAAATGCTGACAGACCGTTATCAGGCTTTTCAAATGCCCGGAGAGGGCATCCTGGAAGTGGTTCATTTCAGACTTTAGATCCACCAGATTTCCTTAGGATAAAATTCGTTTACCCGTACAGGTTCTCCTATCTTCGGCGTAGTAACTGTGAGGCCTTTTTCCACTGCTGCAGCTACTACCCGTTGTATAGATTCGTTCCAGGGATGGGTAGCCAGTGCAAACTTGGCCCAGTGTACCGGGAGCAACACTTTCCCCTGCAGATCAATGGCGGCCTGGGCCGTTTGCTCCGGCATCATGTGGATGAATGGCCAGTTGGGGTTATATTGTCCACATTCGAGTATAACCAGATCGAAAGATCCGAATTTGTCGCCGATCGCCTTAAAATGGGTATCGTATCCGGAGTCGCCCCCGATGTAGATCCTGTAGCCGTATATATCCAACACAAACGACGACCAGAGGCTGCCACCCCGTTTAAGACCGCGACCTGAAAAATGGCGTGCAGGCGTAGCCGTTAGCGTAACCTGCTCGTTTACTTTCGCCGTATCCCACCAGTCCATTTCTGTGATATTGCCTCCATCTGTCAGGCAGCTGAGATCCTTGCCCACTCCCAGAGAGGTGTAAATGGAGCGGGTATGCGGTTTTAATAGTGCTAATGTTTTTTTATCAAGATGATCATAGTGATTGTGGGTAATGACCATCATATCGATCTCCGGCATATCTGCCGGGGTATAGGCGTCGGCTCCGGGAAAAGCCTTTACCATAAAAGACATGGGAGAAGCGCTGCCGCTGAACACTGGATCCACGAGGATGTTGAATCCTTTTACATGGATGAGATAGGAAGAATGCCCGAACCATACCACTACCGGCTTTTCCGAATGGAGTGCCTTCAGGTCTGTTTTCACAGAAGGCAGCGGAGCCGGCGGCCTGACATTGGAAGGCCGGTTCAGGGCATCTTTCAACATCTGGTAATACGTAACGTCATCGGGTTTCATTGGGGTCAGCGACAGATTCTGAAAAGCACCATCACGGAAGTTCTGTGAGTGCTGTATCCTTGTTTTTATGGAAGATGATTGCATATATTAAACTGTTTCCTAACAAGAAGACGAACATCCCACAGAAATATTGTATGAGCTGTTAGCGGTTGGTACCCAGTATCCTTTTCCCTCTTGCCATCAGGCGCAGCAGGCGGGTATTCCCGTAGAAAGCGGAATGGTAGCGGGCATCAGCCTTCCTGCGTTCTCCGTAGGCCTGGATGATGGCATCAGTAGTAACAATTCCCAGCATTTTCCTGTCGGCATCGAGTACAGCCAGTATATCGGGCTGGAAAGTATCGAACAGTTCTGTCACCAGACTGATATCATCGGTCGCATAGGCGTAAGGCGCCTGTTTATCGAGGTGTTCCTGCACGTATGCGCTGCCGGGCTGCGTTGTCAGGGTTTCCCTGTTAAGGTATCCCTGGAAAATACCGTTGGCGTCCGCTACCGGCAGGTATCTATGAAACCATCCCTGTTGTTGCAGCAACAGTTCCTGTACCTTAGCAAGTTGCATACCGGGCTGGATAACCGGCTCCGGCTTTACAGCCACCGCGGCTACACGTATGAGTTGTAAGATATCAGGGGTATACTCATCCGGAGCAGATACACCACGGCGGCGGATTTTCTCCGTCATGATACTGCCCTTCATCAGGAAGAAGGAAACGAAATAGGCAGTGGTGCAGGCCCCTACCAATGGCAACAGCCCATGTGTCTGACCTGTAGTTTCGAGCGAAAAAATGATGGCTGTAAGCAATGCGCGGGAAGCGCCGGCAAACATAGCAGCCATGCCTATCAACGCTGCAGTGGCGATGTTGATGCCGCTGCCCGGGAACCAGTGCAGCACCAGTATGCCAAGTAACGCACCCAATGCGCCGCCGATGGTGAATAACGGCGCCAGTGTACCACCGGAAGTGCCGCTGCCCAGTGAAATCACCCATGACAGGTACTTGAGCACACAAAGCGATACAATCAGCATCAGCGGCGCCTGGCCGGTGAGCAGGGTTTTAATATTATCGTATCCTACCCCCATCGTATGAGGCGCATAATAACCGATCACCCCTACCACAATAGCGCCCAGTGCCGGCCACCACATCCAGTGGATGGGCAGCTTTTCGAACATATCTTCCACAAAATATACAGAACGGGAAACCCAGGCTGCCACCACTCCAATCAGTGCTCCCATGAGTACATAGGTAATCAGGGCACTGTCGGTCACTGAGGGAATATCAGGCATTGCAAATACCGGCTGACTGCCAAACAGCAGGATATGCATCCCGGCGCCGGTGATACATGCCACTGCCACGGGAATCACGGAGCGGGGCGAAAATTCAAAAAGTAACAGTTCAATCGCCAGTAATATCGCTGCGAGCGGGCTCCCAAAGATAGCCGACATACCGGCGCAGGCCCCTGCAGCCAGCAATACCTTTCTTTCTGCAGCAGAAATATGAATCACCTGCCCGGTAAAAGAACCAACAGCGCCACCAGTGGCGATGATCGGGCCTTCGGCGCCAAACGGGCCACCCGTACCGATCGAAATAGCGGCAGATATAGGTTTTAGCAAAGTGATCACCGGCGGGATCTTACTTTCATTCAGGATAATATTTTCCATCGCCTCCGGAATGCCATGTCCGCGTATGGCCTTACTGCCGAAACGGGCCATTACCCCCACGATCAGGCTACCTATCACAGGTACCAATACTACCAGCCAACCCAGCTGATTGCCCGCTGGCCCGGCTTCACTGAAAGAAAACCTGCCGTAAAACGACAGGTTAGTAATCAGGCTGATCAGCATCACCAGTGCTTTTGCGATAAAACCAATCACCAATGCGTTTAAAATAGCCTGCAAACTGAGATACAGCACTCTCCTGGACATGTTCCCGGCAAATTTCTTCTCTTTTTTATGACTCATACTATATAAAATGAACTAAAATATTTATAAACACACGCAAAATTATGATTCAAATCATATTTACAAGCATTTTTCCTGTTAAAAACGCGAAAAAATATTACTATTGCATCTATGAAAAAAGCCGGAACCTGCGATCTAAAAACCTGCTTCCTTTGCCAGTTCAGCATTCCAGAGTGGATTGCGGCGGTATCAGACCACAAGCAACACCTGTTTTTTAAAAAGAACGAGATCATTTTCCGGGAGGGCGAACCCGTAGAGGGGATTTATTTCCTGTACAGTGGCGGGGTAAAAGTCCATAAGCAATGGGGAGATGGCAAAGATCTGATCGTGAGGTTTGCACGACGGGGCGATCTGTTCGGCCACAGGGGCCTTGGCAGCGGGGAGCGATTGTATACAGTAACGGCCACTGCCCAGGAAGACACCACCGTTTGTTACACCAACCTGTCTTTTTTCGAAGCCTCTCTGAAAGTTAATCCCGAACTGACCCTGAAGCTGATGCAGTTTTATGCAGATGAATTGCAGGAAGCGGAGCGGAAAATGCGGAACCTGGTACATATGGATGTCAAAGGCCGCCTGGCAGATGCCCTGCTGGAGCTCAGCCGCCTTCATAAAGCCCCGCAGTTTTCTATCAGCCGCCAGGATCTGGCTTCATTTGCGGGCACTACCTACGAAACGATCTATCGCAACCTGCAGGAATTCATCCAGGAAAAACTGATAGCGGTAGACGGCCGATCCATCACTATTCTGCACGATAAAAAGCTGAGGAAATATATCCATTGATACACCAGTAATTACTGTCTGAAACACATTTATTCCTGCTTCCGGGGCAATTTCCCTCAGAATTGTCTAATTTTGCCACTTTCAGACCGGAAACCGGCCTGTACCTCAGCACATGTTAGCAGAAATTCACAACGGAACCGATGCACGGCAGTACCGGATAGCGACTTCGGTGTTCTTCTTTATTTCCGGTTTAGGTTATTCGTCCTGGGCATCCAGGATTCCCTCCATACAGCAACAGCTGCATTTAAATGAAGCACAACTGGGAGCTGTTTTGTTTGCGCTTCCGATAGGACTGATGCTGACCATGCCCGTCACCGGTAAGTTGCTGGGCGCCTTCAGCAGCCGTAAGATCATGATGTTTGGTGCAATGTTATTCAATGTAGTACTGAGTTTGCCAGGGTTTACCACCAATGTATGGCAGCTGGCATTATTACTGTTCTGCTTCGGATCTGCGAGAAACCTGCTGAACCTGTCTATGAACGCACAGGCGGTACAGGTGCAACACCTGTTTCCACAGTCGATCATGACCACCTTTCACGGCATTTGGAGTGTTGCAGGATTTACCGGCGCCGCCATCGGCTACCTGATGGTGAGTATGAATATAGCCCCTTCCTATCACCTGTTGCTGGTAAGCGTATTACTGCTTGGGTTTACGGTATACTACTACCCGAAAACCTTCCCGGACCAGCCGGTTGTAGAAACGACTAAACGTGCAGTATTTGCCCTTCCTGATAAATCACTCCTGAAATATTCGCTCATCTGCTTTGCCTGCATGGCAACGGAAAATACGATGTACGACTGGAGCGGCCTTTATTTCGAAAAAGTGATTGGAGCCAGCAAATCTACTGCCGTAGCTGCTTTCGTAATATATATGATAGCCATGACCACCGGCCGTTTTTCGGGCGACCGCCTGGTAAAAAAACTCGGTATCCAGCCCATCCTCCACTACAGTGGATGGCTGATACTCACCGGCCTTTTACTGGCCATCCTGCTGCCCTATCCTGTTACCGCAGGCATAGGCTTCATCTTTGCCGGCCTGGGCGTATCCTGCGTGGTACCGCTGGTATTCAGTCTGGCTGGCAAATCTAAAGGCGCTAACAGCGGCCAGACCCTGGCTTCGATATCCACCATCGGTTATCTTGGTTTCCTTGTAGTTCCCCCACTGATAGGCTTCGTAGCCCAGGCCACCAGCCTGCGTATATCATTTGCCGTTATTGCGATATGCGGAATGGGAATTGTGGGAATGACGAGGAAGAATTAGGAATATAGAATGAAGAATTAAGAAACTGAGCGAAGATATTAGCGGTTGGTGGTACTACTCGCTAATATCTTCGCTCAGTTTCTTAATTCTTCATTCTATATTCTTAATTCCTCTCTGTGTATTTCTCTCTCAAAACAGCCACTTCTTTCTCTCCAACTCCCAGTTCCTGCTCGAAGAAACGCTCTATGGTGCCGTATTTGCTCCTGATAGCGCCAAAGAAGGCCTGCAACAATTCCGGCCTCAGCTCCATCGATTTGAGAATAGCCGCTTCACTCATGCCGGTAGCCTGCGTTAATCCTTTGAACATTTGTTTGTTCATAGGTTGGAGGTAAACATTGCTGGCGGTGAAATCGGCTTCGATGGTTGTTTGTGGTACGCCCAGGATGTAAAGGAATAATGCGGTAGCCATACCGGTGCGGTCGCGGCCCCCGGTGCAATGATACATGATGGATTCATTTGCCGGTAATACCAGTAACTTCTGGAACAGCGGTTTATAGCGCGCTCCCAGATAGCGGGTTTCACTATAAAATTGGTCGAGGAAACCACCTTTTTTAATCAACTCAACCATTTGCGCGGCGCCAGGAAGACTGTCGCTGCCTGCCGGGCAAAGCTGGTAATCTGTGTTGGGAAGCAGTTTATCAGGCGCAGCAGCAGCTTCTTTCACCCCGCGGAAATCAACGACCGCGTGGATATGTTTATCTTCCAATACCAGCAAATCCTGAGGGGTCAGGTGGCTCACATCAGCGGAGCGGTATACTTTACCCCAGGCCACTTTTTTGCCATCAGTAGTTTTATAACCGCCCGCATCGCGGAAATTCACGGCCCCCTGCATACGTACTACACGCTGCGCACTGTCTGCCAGCTGCGCAAAAGATACTCCGGGTAAGGCGATCGCCAGTAACAGCATTATTCTTTTCATATAATTCCAATTATGATTGTTGATAGATAGATGGATGGTGTATAAAGATTTATTTGATAATATCCCAGCGGATGCCGGCCTGGCCACGACTGCCGTACCACTCGGTGGAAGCAATCCGGCGCTTATCGCCCATATAGGTTCTCAGCGGCTCGTTGGTGATATTGTTCAGCTCTGCAAACAGTTTCACTTTCGGCGTGATGCTCACTGTAGCAGATGCATCAACTGTAAAGTTTTTGTCGGTCCAGATGTAGAAATCCTTGCCCAGCTGCTGATTCAGGGTTTCCACTGAAGCGCCGCGGTAATTACCGGCAATACGTATCATCAGGCCCTTACGCTCGTAAAACAGGATACTGTTAAACAGGTGTTTCGATTGGTTAGGCAAACTGGTTTTATCACTCACCCGACTGGCACCCGTTCTGGGCACATTCACTTCGGAGTTGATAAATGTATAGTTCAGCTCTGCTCCCAGTCCGCCGAGGAATCCCGGAAGAAAATCGAAACGCCTGCTGATACCGGCTTCTATGCCAAAAAGAGAAGCATTGTTCAGGTTCTTCGATTGCGATACGATGTAATTGGTACCATTCTCTGTATAATAATTTTTGTCAGAAAAGATGACATTCTTTATCTGCTTATAAAAAACGCCGCCGGACAGTAAGCCGATATTATTGAAATAATACTCTGCCATCAGGTCGAAGTTGTTGGAGAAAGTTGGCTTCAGATCAGGATTACCTTTGGTGATGACGATGTTGGCACCGCTGTTATCTACTGATTCGCCGGGAGTCAGATCCGTGAAATTGGGGCGGATAAAAGTGCGTGTATACGCCGCTCTTACATTTGCCTGCTCATTGATACTGTACTTCAGGTGTAACATGGGCAACAGCGCATTGTAGTTATTGCTGACAGTTACAGGTGTGATGGTGGTGGCTTTCGGAGTCCCTTGTGTAGTAGCTTTGGAACCATGCAGGGCAAAGGAAGTATATTCATTCCTGACACCGGCCGTTAACCGCAGTTTTTCTGTAAGATCTATTTCTGCCATCGCATAGCCGGCTGCTACATCTTCCGAGCCTTTATAAATATTGGTAGCATTGGAAGCCGGTGTATAGTTACCAAAACCATTCTTTCGCAGGGTAGCGGTGTCGTACAAATCGAAGAGCTGTTGCTTGGTGATAGGATCTATCATGAACTGATCGTAGTTGCCACTCATTCCCCTGAAGAAACCTCCACGTACCGGAAAATCGGTACGCTGCAACTGGTTCAGCGACAGCAAGGCTGGCGAATTGGGGATTCCCAGTGCCGCACCGGGCAGATAAACGATATTGGATCCAAAAGTACTTTCCCGGTCTTTATGCCGGTATTTTCCACCAAATTTCAGATTTACCTTCGACGATGCATTTATTTTAAAATTCAGCTGTCCCGTTTTATCTTCTTCCTTTGTATCCAATTGCGCAATTACCAATTGCTGCAGGGTCAGTTTTGCAGGATCCATTACTTCTGTGCTGTTCTTCAGTCCTGCATCAAAATGCATGGCATCGCCTCCTATCCCATTCGGAGAATCAAACCCCCAATATCTTTTACCATCAGTGGAAAGATTATTAAACCCACCGGTGATCTTCTGCCGGAAGGTGGCAATAGGCAGTCCTTTGTTGTTGTTCGTAGGCGGAGTTTCGAGGAAATATTTGGTGTAGTAATCGCTGACTGTCCAGTCCATTTTCACTTTAGGCGACAGCTGATGCTCGCCTCCCAGTTCAGCACCATTCAACACTGTCTGATAATAGGAGTAACGATAATTGTATTGATAGCGGCTGTTGGTATAATCCACATAGGATTCATATACCGGGCGGATATCATTGAATTTGTCCATCAGTCCGCGCAGGAATATTTTATTGGCAGCGTTGAATTTATATTCCAGTCCAGCGTTCACACCATAGGTCTGCCTTTTCCCCATGTAACGTTTCAGCATTACGGTGTTGATGGATTTCTGCTGCACCGGGTCAGCGAGACCGGTATTATAGCTTACTTCAAATGCATCTGTTCCCCACTGGCGGTCCCAGATAGCGCCGGCCACCATTACGCCCAGCTTATCTTTAAAGAACCGGTCGCCGTACACGACGGAAGCATTATAAGTAGCGTCCTTCGAAAAGGTGTTATACCCGCCGGCGGCGCTCATATTTAATGTTCGTTTAGCCGGGGCCGTGCGGGTAACAAAATTGATGGAACCTCCGATGGCATCGCCTTCCATATCAGGAGTGATGGCTTTGGCCACCTGCACATACTGGATCATTTCAGAAGGCACAGCATCCAGTACAGAGTTGCGGTTACCGAGTACGTTAGCACTGGGCAGGCGATTGCCGTTGAACAGGGTGGAAGTCCACGCGAAAGGCGTTCCTCTCACTGTAGCAGCATCTGCTTCACCATGATAGCGCGCTACTGCCACGCCCTGTACCCTTTGCACCGCTTCCGCCGCATTACGATCGGGCAGCTTACCGATGGCATCCGCGGCAATTACTTCCATAATAGCCGTTGCATTCTTCTTGATGCTGAGTGCCTTGGCCTGCGAGGGCGCCATGGTGCCTTTTACCAACACCTCACCCAGTTTTCCACCCGTTGGTTCCAGCATAATCACACCGGCATCATTGATACCGGATTTTACATCCAGCTGAAACGACCGGGTTTCGTGACCTATATAAGATATGAGTAAAGTGATTTTTCCGGTAGTATGTACATTCAGGGTAAATGCACCATTCAGATCGGTGGCGGTACCCTGCTTTCCGGTTGCCGCCTGCACGGATGCACCAGGCAGGTGACCTTCTTTTCCATCAATTACGCCTTTGATCGTTTGTGCCTGCAGCCATGTTGCCGGTAACAACAACAGCAACAGGCCGCAACAGGAACGGGATAATTTCATAAAACTACAATTCATATGACGAGGTATTTTCCTGCAAAATTGATCCTCCGATGTCAGGAGCGCGACCGCATCGAACCAGTGGTACACGTGGGCGTATTTATGGGCTTAAACGTACTTACTTATTTTGATAATCAATGAATTAGAATGTATTACGAAATCATTACCAAATTTGCAGGAAGGGGTAAAAAGTGGCGTTTAACATTCCGGTAATATTGGTTGTCTACTTTAGGGGCATATCCGAACAAATGATTTATGTAATTGCAATCGGGGCATTTCAGGCGCTTACCGCCGTTGCATTATTGCAGAGCAGTAAAACACGCAGTAAGGCTGACCTGTTACTGATCCTGTTATTATGCAGCATTGCTGCACACCTGGCCATCAAATTTTTTATCTATTCATTTGTAGAAGATCATCAGGTGCGAACACAGATGAATACGTTTATCGGTTTCTGTTATGGACCGTTGTTATACCTCTATGCCTGCCGGCAGCGGGATCCGGATTTTATTCCGGCTTCGCGCTGGTATGTCTTTCTTCCATTTATCGGCGGCGCTGTCGGGTACCTGACCGTGGTATCGGTGTTGCAATGGTCGGCCGATGCGGGCTATGCGGTGTTGAAAGTGTACAACGATACAACCACCTGGGCAATGACTGCGTTCAGTTTCCTATTCCCGGTTCTGGCGCTTCGTATTGCACGCGATCTGGCTGATAAGCCGCAGGAGAAAAAACTGATCACGGGTATTAGCTATCTGTTTATGGGCATCGGGGTATTGTCGTTGCTGTTTACTGCTGCGAAGCAATTTGGCCTGGTAGCAGTTCCGCCTGTGATCTGCCGCGATATGGTATATTCCCTGCTGGTGATCATCTGCCTGGTGATCATCCGTTATAAATATGTAGGCATTATGGGAGGCCAGCCTGTGAAAGCGACCATTCCCGCCTCCGAAACAGTAACTCCGGTTGCTGAGCAGGAACCGCCTGTTGCTGCAGCCAGAAAGAATCAGTTATCGGCCAACGAACATCAACAACTCCTTCAATCCCTTGAAACTTATCTGCAGCAAACAAAGATCTTTACCGATGCAGAGTTAAGTCTGGATAAGCTCGCCAGAGGGTCAGGCCTTAACAAACACCACATCTCTGAAACGCTTAACAGTTATGCGGGCAAGTCGTTCTATCAGTTTATCAGCGAATGGCGAATCAGGAGAGCGATGGAGCAGATGCGTTTTATGACGGAGAAAGCGTTGCCGGTGAATGTGTTAACCCTGGCTTATGATTGCGGGTTCAAGGCTAAATCTTCTTTTAACCAGTATTTTAAAAAGATTGCGGGGGTTACGCCAACGGAGTATATAAAGGAATTGCGAATAGGGAATGTAGAATTAAGAATGAAAGCGGAGATCTAAGCGATTATTTGCTGTTGCCTGCTTTCATCCTTAATTCCACATTCTATATTCTTAATTCCCCTGCACCGCTCCCATCCCAATCCGTCCATTCACTACTCTTGGATTACCATCTATATCCAGTGTGCCGTTGACGTCGGTGGAAATAAGCTGGCCGGCATTCCTGGCAGGCGAACCTGACAGGATGTGCAGGTCGGGCAGCGTGATGCTGGTTAGCTGGGGGTCAAGTCCATAAAGAGAGGTAGCGTCCGCGCCTGAGGCAGATTTCCAGGCGTCGAAAGTGGTGATGATGTTGCTATTAGTACTGCCCCATATCCATTGGGGAGTGCCTGTTGTGTAGTACAGGTTGTTATCGATGATATTGTTTGATCCTGTGTTGGTGTACTTATGCACGAAGATATCTACCGGTCGTGCATATACGATATTATTTTTGATGACATTATCAAAACATTGTTCCGTGAGGCGGATCTCGCCTTCTATTTCTCCGTAAGCGCCCGGTTCCCTGTTGTTAAAGAAGAGTGTATTGTTTACTACGTAGCAATTGCGGGTACCGCCTGACGTGTAGCCCAGATAGCCACCGAGGTAAATACCTGTACGCCAGCAGTTGTACACAAAATTGTTCCTTACAATACAATTGCTTGTCGGGAAAGCGTCGTTTTCACTGACGATACCAATACCACGGTCGGCTTCATGTATTTTGTTCCTTTCAACGATAATATTACGCGCGCCATCTACATAAATGCCAATAGCTCCATGACCATGTACTCCCCCGATAGGGCCACGGGTCATGTCGATGTTATAAAGCTCATTTTCACTTATAACGCCATTACGAACGTAATTGAACGCCGGGTTGGAATTAGCGGCATATCCACCGGCTGCATCGATACCTATATTTTCCGTATTGTAGATAGTATTTCTGCGAATGGTAAATCCGTCTACATAACCATTGATGGTAAGGTTTTCACTGTACCCGGTTTTAGTGTCGTGGATGATATTATCTTCCACCAGTACATTTTTCATCACATCAGGGGTATTACCGGTTATTTCTATACCATGACCGCTTCTGCCCTGCCCCGGGTCTACATTGTGTTCAATATTGTAGATCTTGTTTTTCCTGATAATGATATTTCCAGATCCTGCTTCGGCAATAATACCATTAACAACAGCCCCGGCTGTGGTGCTTTTGAAATTGCAGATATCAAAGCCTTCCAACACTACGTAACTGGCATTATGAATGGTCACCAGCGCCTCTCTCCCGGTAACAGCCATCCCGCTGCCATCGATCACGGCTTTTTCACCGGGATAAGCTTTCAGGGTGATCATTTTATTGAGGAGGCCAGCGTGAGGAAACGTTACTTTCTCCGGATAGTTGCCGGCTCTTACCATCACTGTATCTCCGGGAATCGCTTTATCCAATGCGGCGTTGATACTTTTCAGCGGAGCATTGATGGTTCCGGCTGCGTTGTTGCTTCCGTCTGCTGCTACATACCAGGTTTTGCTGCCTGCTCCGACGGTATTACCGGCAGGCGCCACATTAGCTCCCTTAGAGCAGGCTGCTGCCAACAGGGCGATTAGAATAAAATGCATATTGGACTTAAACATACATAAAATAAAAGGGCAGCAACGTTGTTGTTGCTGCCCTGGTTTTAGAGGGGTTATTCAGAGACTATCTTCCGTACACGATTATTATTCTTATCGATCACATATACCACTCCATTTTTATCAACTGTAACACCACCCGGGCCGGCGAATGCAGCAGCTTCTCCCTTACCATCTGCATATCCTGAAGTACCGCTACCAGCATAGGTGCTAACATTCCAGGTACCGGCGCTGATCATGCGTATGCTCTGATCCGGATTAGAAGCGCCACCATCCCAGGTACCATTGCCGGCTACATAGATATTGCCATCACTGTCCAATGCAAGGCCCCAGGGATAAGCAAATTTCGCCACTGATCCGGCGCCGTTAACATATCCGCTGTTGTTCAATTGTCCGGCTATATTGGTGCGTGTCCAGCTGCCGGCTTTGAACTGTGAAATAACATGCTCACCATTTCCGGATACATAAAGATTGCCTGCTTTGTCGAATCCAATACCTGCAGGATATACATACCCTGATACTATCGCCTGCTGATCTTTCAGGCGATATACCGAACCATTAACATCACATACGCCATAATACACATCACCTGTAGTTTTATCAACGGCAATGCTCCAGGGAGATCCCTTTCCAAATCCTATAGTGGTAGCAGTTCCATCAGGTGTGATCTTCCGGATATCATAATTAATAGGATCAGCGGTATAAACATTGCCTGCATCGTCAGTTGCTAATCCGTATGGCGCGGCAAACCTGGCCGCAGCTCCTTTCCCGTCGGCATACCCATAGTTACCCGGGCTACCGGCTAATACGGAAACGTTACCAGCGGGATCAATTTTCCGTACGCAGGAATTACCCGGATCTGCCACATATACGTTACCGTTATTGTCGGTAGCGATGCCCATAGAGCGGTACCAGGCCTGACTATTAAAGCTAAATGCAGCGTCAGTGCCTTTTCCGTCGGCATATCCTGCCTTTCCGTTTCCTGCGAATGTAGTAACTGTTCTGGTGAATATATAGTTGAAGGGAGTGCTGCTTTTCACACTGTCTTTTCCTATCGCCACCGTTAATGTTCCTGAGCCGCAGCGCTTAGGCACTACTACCATTATCTGTTTGGTGTTCGCTCCTATTACGGTGCAGCGTTTACCATTCACTGTTACCCGGATGTTTGCCGTATCAGGCGAAAAATTATCGCCGGTGATCAGTATTTCCGTTTGTGCGCCACCGGTAGTGGGCGTAAAATCTGCTATGGTAACCGGTTGCCCGTCGGCATGCCCGAGATCTTTATCTTTTTTACAGCCGGCCATTGCTGCCGTCAGTAAGATACAACCAGTGAGTATATATGAATTCAGAGACCTGTTCATTGCAATAAATTAAAGTGTAAGAAAGAAATTACCATCCCGGGTTTTGCACCAATGCACGATCCCTTTCAATGTCTTTCTGTTGTATCGGGAACAGGTACATTCTGTTATCCCAGAATCTTTTCTGGAATAATGTCTTTTTATAAAAATCAGTAAATGAGAAGCCCAGGCCATTGTCGTTCGTATTCACGTTCATGCCGTAGATCGTCTGAATTTCCGGATTGTTCATCATCAGGCGGCGGATCAGCGTAAAATAGCGATCGCCTTCAAAGCAAAGCTCCAGCTCTCTTTCCTTCAGGATCAACTTTCTCATTTCCGTCTGATTGCCGACTGCGTTAGGGAATACAGTTTCGATACCAGGCAGGCCGGCGCGGGTTCTCACCATGTTCAGGTAAGTAATGATATCGCCATTGCCCGGATCATACTCATTCAATGCTTCTACATAATCCAATAGTATCTCGGAATAACGGATAAGTATATACGGAGATCTGTATGCACCCGCGCCCATTGAACGCAGGTTATCGTTCGGGCTCACCAGCTTAATCGGCAAATAGCCGGTGGTCACATTACTTCCCTGGGAAACCATCCCTGCTTTTCCGTTATAGTAGAACTCAATTCTGCCGTTGCCATCTTTGTTATTGTCTGACGAAAAATAATTCCGGTCATCTACAGTGGTGGCAGGTAGCACTGGCCGGCCATTATAGGCGATATAGGCATAAAACCGGGGCTCACGGTTGGCATACATGTTCCAGTCGCCCGTTTTTTGTTCCCAGTAATTCTGACCGGATTTTGCAGCAAAGCCGGTTTCTACATAACCAGAGGTAGGATCGGTAATCGGCTTACCATTACTCATATAAAATGCATCTACAATATTCTGTGTAGCATTGTAGAGGTTATAACCGGCAGGCCCGGGGGAAACGCAGATCGTCCATCCCCAGCGGTTCCAGTTCATGGTAGCCATGATAATTTCATTGTTCCAGTTAGTCAGGAACAGATCTCTTACAGAGAGGTACGGATCGAAAGAGGAGCCTCCGTTGTCGAGATTGGTAAACAGCCGGTAGTAGCCGGAATCAATGACAGCTTTAGCTGCACTGGCAGCTATTTTCCATTTGTTCTGATCGTAGCCTGCCGGCGCTAATGGTGTACCATCCTGGTTTTTAAAGGTGGTAAAGCTGGAATTGCCGTTCCAAAGCGGACTGGCGGCCCATTGTGCTACTTTCGCCTTTATAGCAAGACAAGCACCTTTGGTAACCCGGCCATTATTGGAGGAAGAGCTCCATACGAAAGGCAGTCCGGTAGCTGCCTGGTCCATCAGTTCATTGATATAGGCGATACAGGTATCGAATGGTGCACGCGGAAATTTGTTGAAGTCGGTATACTGACTTTCTACTTTGGTGAGCTTCACGAAAGGCCCATACTGCCTCAACAACATCCAGTAGAAGTAACCGCGCAGAAAACGGTTCTCCGCTTTGTATTGTTTTTTCAGATCATCACTCAGCTGATCGGAGGGTACCTTATCTATATTATCTTCAAAAGTAAATGACTTGCGGATGCCAACATAATAGCCGCCCCAGTTGTAATAAGACCAATCAGACGCATTCCAGTTGCCGGACACCATTTGCCGGATAACCGTACTGGGGATAGTGATGGAAGATTCATCACTGAGGCCTGCATTGGCGTATAGCCCAACATCAGCGTCGGTTCCATATCCAACACAGTAATTGTAAATATTATACAGATAGGATTCCGCATTGGCCCTGGTTTTCCATATCTGTTCATCAGTCAACAGGTTGTCCGGTTTTTTATCAAGATACTTACTGCACGATGTCAGTAGCACGACCCCCATACTGATCATCAAAAGAAACGGAAATTTATATCTGGTCATAATGTGTTTTTTTGAATTGATTAAAACTGCGCTCTGATACCCAGGGTAACCGTTTTTGGATACGGATATTTTGCAGCATTATTTCCCAGTTCGGGATCCCATAATTTGAACTTCGAAAATGTGAGCAGGTTGGTAGCCGAGAAGTACGCCTGCAGGCTGCTGATCCCTTTCCGTTTCATTTCGGGCGTGATAAAAGAGTAGCTGAAAGTAGCCTGTTTGAGGCGCATGAAGCTACCGTCGCGGAGCCACCAGGAGCTGTTAACGTAGTTGTTATCACTGGTGCTGGCAATAGTTAACCGGGGATAATGTACATTCTGGCTGGGATTATCAGGCGTCCAGCGATTCATGATGTCTGAGATAACGCTGGCGGTGTATTGGCCCATACCTGCGAAAGGCACGATACCAACACCTGGGGCCCCGGCTCCCGGCATCTGCACATCTGAACCGTTGGCCATAATGCCCACATCTGCTACACCTGCAAATACAGCGGATAGTTCAAATTTTTTATATCCCAGATTGAAACCGTAGCCGTAAGACCAGGTAGGAAAACTGCCTTTGCCCAGATAAGTCTGATCGTTACCATCAACCCTGCCATCTCCGTTCAGGTCAGCATATTTTACATCTCCGGGATAAACCACCCGCATTTGCGTGGGACTTTTAGCTACATCATCCGCACTGGTAAAAAGTCCCAGACTCTTATAACCATAGAACTCAGAGGCAGCGTGCCCTTCCTGTTGTTGATAAGGATATATGGCAATAGGATTATCTGCATATATAATCTTATTACGGGCATAAGTAACGTTACCGAATAAACGAAGCGAGAGATTTCTACCAATGCGACTGGTATACTCCAGGCTTCCATCGATACCCTTGTTTTCCATTTCTCCAACATTACCATATAAATTCACGGAAGAATAACCGCCTATCGGAGATATAGATCTGCGTCCTACCAGTATGGAGCTACGGTGATCCCTGAACGCATCTATTACCAGATTCAACTTATTCCATAATCCTACTTCAAGGCCTACGTCTGTTTTAGCAGATTTTTCCCAGGTAAGATTTTCAGTGCCCAGTACATTGGCAGAGATGCCACCATACCACGTAGGAGTTCCGGTACTGCCAAAAGAAACACCGCGGCTACCAGAATAATAAGTGAGATACCCAAACCTGTCACCACTCAGCTGATCATTACCGGTAGTTCCATAAGAACCTCTTATTTTCAACAGATTGATAGTATGTACCAATGATTCAAAGAAACGTTCTTTAGAGATCACCCAACCTGCTGAAAACGCTGGGAAATATCCCCATCTTTTTCCTTTCTCAAAGTTCTCTGAGCCCGTTGCCCCCATATTCACTTCCGCAAGGTACTTGTCCATGTAGGAATAGGTGATCCTGGCAGCAGCATTCTGGCTTCTGAAGGGAATGGCGCCCTTGAGATCACCGGCGGATCCAACAAGTCGATTACGGATACTACCTACCACCAATCCACCAATATTATGTTTACCGAAACTACGATCGTAAGTGAGATTGCCTTCCAGGTACATCATACGCTCCCCAGAAGAAGAAGAACCATATCCGAGATAGGTATCTCCTATGCGGGTTTGTGTTAATGCCAGGCTGCCGTCTTCATTCCTGCTGCCAGCGTACCACAGGTCGTTATTGCCTTTGCGGCTGTTGTCAAATTCTCCGTAGGTATCAAAGGAAAAACGCACATTTGCGCTCAGGCCTTCTGTGAGCGCATCCAGTTTCTGGTTAACGGATAAAACAGATTGAATGGATGGTTTGAATTCAGTACTATAACCTGCGTTCTGTACAATATTAAAAGGATTGGCGCCACCATTATTGATGGGACCCGCCCATTTACCGCCGGGATAAGACACCGGGAATGAGATAGGATTGGTGCCGTAAGTGCTGTACCAGATAGTAGCAGCGGAGTTGCCGGGATAACGGCTGTTTACCAGCATAGAAGCCAGGTTCAGAGAGAGAACAGTAGTTTTGGTAACATTCAGGTCTACATTACTCCTGAAGTCATACCGCTTGAAATTAAGGTTGGGATTGTAGTTAATATTCTTCACATTATACTGGCCATCCTGGTTATAGAACGACATGGATACATAGTAACGCATAGCCTCACCACCACCGCTTACATTCACGTTCGCATTGGTCATGGAAGCCCAGTCTTTATAAATAGTTTTGATCCAGTTTACATTCGGATAAAGGTACGGATCAAGGCCACTGGCGGTTTTACGGATAGTTTCATCGGTATACAAAGGCTGATCGCCCTGGTTCACCCGGGCTTCATTGAACAGCTTCATATAGTTCACGCCATCCAGCATTTCCGGCAGCCGGGTAAGCCCACTGAAACCTGTTTCTGCTTTGGCAGATACTCTGGGTTTACCGGCGATACCCCTTCTGGTAGTGATAATCAGTACACCGTTAGCGCCTTTTGCACCGTATACAGCGGTAGCGGAAGCATCTTTCAGCAGGGAAATACTCTGGATATCCTCCGGATCGATGTTGTTGAACGCGCCACCATAGGTGCTGTTCACATCTTCTCTCTGTACACCATCCACAATAATCAGGGGCGATACACTTCCTGTAAACGTGCCTAAACCACGGATGGTGAAATTGGGATTGTCGTACCCGGGTTCACCACCTGCGCTCTGCATAGAGATCACGCCAGCTACTTTTCCTACCAACGCATTAGTCAGCGAACGTACCGGTGTTTTCATATCTGCCATATTAACGGTAGATACCGCACCTGTTACAGTTACTTTTTTCTGGTTACCGAAACCTACTACCACCACTTCATTCAGCTTGTCTACCTTTTCAGTAAGACTCACTTTAATTGTACGCTGACTAAGTACTTTCACTTCCTCAGGATTCATACCCATCATGGCTATACGCAGTACATCATCCTTGTTGGCATTGATAGAAAAAACGCCCATGACATCGGTCACCGTACCTTTCTGGTTATTGTCTTTAATGGTGACGGTGGCGCCTGGTAACGGGTTACCGT
Source organism: Chitinophaga sp. 180180018-3 (assembly GCF_037893185.1). Lineage (NCBI taxonomy): Bacteria > Pseudomonadati > Bacteroidota > Chitinophagia > Chitinophagales > Chitinophagaceae > Chitinophaga > Chitinophaga sp. 180180018-3. Next base: position 5,912,831 of record NZ_CP140772.1, read on the forward strand.
TTACATCCATAACAAGGCCGCGGATCAGCCATCCTTCGGGCTTTTCCTGGGGCGCTGCTGAAGAAGCCGGTTCCGATACTGCTTCCTTTTTATCCAACACGATCCTGTTCCGCTGCAACACATAATGGATGTTTCTGCTTTTGAAAATATAACTCAGCACATCTTCCAGCTTTGCCTGCTGAAAATTGAGCGAGATCTTTTCTCCATCATTCAGTAACTGGTTGCTGTAAACGAGGGTAAGGCCCGTCTGTTTCTTGATGGCCCTGAAAACCTGCAGCAGCGGTACATTATTACCGGTAAGTGTGACGATGGATTGCAGCGAAGGCGAAGGTGTTTGTGCTTTCACTGTAAAAGCCGTGGTGCATAGCAGTATACATAGTACCAGCATAGGCACAGCGTTTCGCATAGCCACCTGGATGTGGCATACACTTTTTCTCATTCGGGAATTATTTACAAGTTAATCGATAATACAGCCATTGACAGGCTCTAAATGCATTCGGAACAGTTTGTTTAAACAGATGTTGGCCTGCTATTCCTTCCGCAGGAAAAGCAAATAAATACGACAATTATTTCATGTTCATACTGTTTTAGCCGGCACGCAGACTTAGCGGACCAGGATTTTGGTTAATATTAAGATATGTGCCGAACGGTAACGTGCCTACGCATCGCTCCATATTCAATATAACTACTCCGGTTTCATAAAACCGGGTGACAAGTGTCAGAAAATTTTTTTTCAGGAAAAAAAACGACAGCGATTATTTCAATGTGATCACATTGCCTGAAGCCTCATAATGAATATGGGCAGTAGTTTTCAGATCAGACAGGAAGTCTTCCAGCCGGTTGCGATCCATAAGGCCAGTGACGGTTTTTCCATCGAGGCTCGATTTATCAGCTATAAATCGTACACCGTAAAAACGGGAAGCCTCCTCTATAAGTCTGGGAATTGGCATATTATAATAGTAGTAGATCCCGTTCCGCCAGGCCAATACCTCTTCTTCATCAAAATGGCTGCTGCTGAAGCCTTTGCCATTGCCATACCTCGATTCCATTCCCGGCAGCAGGGTCACCTGCTCATTCTCTTTATTACGGGTGATCACCTTTCCATCCACCAACGCGGTTTTCACCACTCCGGCCTGGTAAGTGTTGACATTGAAAGAGGTACCCATTACCTGTACGCTGGTAAGTGGCGTACGCACAATAAAAGGATGACCGGCATTTTTTGCGACCTTGAAAAATGCCTCGCCTTCTACGAATACTTCCCGGGCAGCTGTGCCGAAATGAAATGGAAAACGCAGCCTGGTAGCCGCATTCAGCCATACCTCCGTACCGTCAGAAAGGGTTAGCCGGTAACTGGAGCCAGCCGGTACATCCAGCATATTCATGGTAGTATCCGTAGAAGTATATTTCAGACTACCGTTACCGTTATTAAGTGTAGTACTATTTAGAGAGATGGTTTGCGAAGTGCTGTCGTGGTTCAGCTCTACTGTTTGCCCCTGCCCTACTGTCAGGCGGATCGCCTTATGGGGCGGCTTTACCAATCCGGCAGTGGTGGCAGCTTTACGGCCCGGATTCAATATAAAAAACAGGTAACCGCCGGCTCCCAGCAATAGCAGCAGGCTGGCAGCTGCCAGTACTCTCTTTAGTGCAAACACCTTCCGTCCGGTGCCAGGGGTTCTGACCTCCCTGATGGTTTCCAACACTTCGGCAGAGTCGATACGCTGCAGGAAATTATTTGCGTCCAGTTCTGTGCCTGTTCTTTCCAATTGCTCCCACTGTGTCCGGAATGCAACATCCTCCTGCAGTTGTTGTTGTACATACTGCTCCTCATCTGCCGTGAGCGTGCCGGACAAGCGTTGTATATATAATTCAAATATTTTTTCCTGTATCTCTTCCATAATTAACAACACCGCGGGTTACGAGCCCTTATTAACAATAGCATGACGCAAAACCTTCAGCCCCCGCTTCAGATGTGTTTTGAACGAGTTAATACTGATCCCCATCTCATCTGCTGCCTCCTGGTAACGTTTTCCCTGTATATATACCATTTGAATGGCCGACCGCTTCTGCGTGGCCATATCATTAATAACAGTCAATACCTGTTTATAATAATCCGGAGAGTTTTCCTGTCCGGGTACCACCATATCATCCTGTAACTGCGTAAATGCCTGCTGACGTTCCTTCTCCGTTTTCTGTTTCTTAAGATGGGTAAGGCAACGGTTTTTGACCGCCTGATGCAGATACCCACGGATATCGCCATTGAATTGCAGATATAGTTTCTTATCCCAGATATCCAGGAAGAAGGTTTGTACCAGGTCGTTTGCTTCTGCTTCATTCCGCAGGAACCAATACGCATTCAGGCAAAGCATCTTGTGATACTTCATAAATAAAGCATCATAGGCGGAGTTATCTCCTTCCTTTAACCGTTGCACCAATTCTATGTCTGACGGATGATCCATGTAATAAGAAAGCCCTACTATGGTTGCTGGTTGATAAATTATACTCCGGGAGCGTGCCATCCCGTTCTTTCATTGTTCGTCTGATATATACAGAGATTTTGGTCTGCTGTTTCCCCTGAAAGTAAAGTCAAGGTAAAAAAATTAATTATAAAAAAGTGTACCGGCTATAAAAAAACGTGAATAGTATACATAATGGTCCGTCATACGCGGTTATTCCGCCGCGTAGATTACTTTCGGTACCTTAAAACAAAAAGAGCAGCTGTAATCAGCTGCTCTTTTCTTATAACTTAAAGAAGATCTTCTTCTTATAAAGCCAATAACATAATCCCCATTCAAGCGTCCATACTGCCAGTGCAGAAAGCAACTCCCTTACGCCTTCCGGTATGCCTGCGAGGCCGGTAAACCCTTTTACAAAGATTCCCACCGTGGGATTTACCCATTGGCCGCCAACAGTTTCGAAGAAGATATATATAAAAATTGCGTTCATTCCCACTACGGTCGCTATCCAGGCATATCGCTTATTATTCTTTACATCTACCAGCCAGTATAAAAATGCCAGTACTAACATCACCCAGCCACCGGAAGCCAGCGTAAAGGAACTGGTAGCAATCCGTTTAATGATGGGGGTAATACCTGCCCAATCCAGCCCAAAACCGCTGATCAATCCTACGGCGCCCGCAATAAGCAGAATGCTGATCTTTTTCTGCGATGACAGATCGCTGATCAGCAATTTGCCCGCCAATACCCCCCAGATCGTATGCGCAGCCGTTGGCAGAATATTAATAGCTACCCATCCGCCCGAATTGATCTTGCCCATCAGTACAGTATCCATCCATGCACCGAAGTTATGGCCCTGCACAAAAGGCTGGTCGAAACCAGGCATCAATACAAAACGGTACAGCAACTCTGTAAGCAACAACAGTAGCAGGCTTATCGCCAGCTGAAAGCCCCAGGATCTGCGGATGATCAGGTACGCAATGATAGTGGTAACAGACAACTGCGTAAGTACATTCCACAATTCCCATACTAACCTGCCCGCATACACGCAATGCAACGCTGTACCAAACAGAAACAGCTTGAAGCAGCGAATAGCAATATGCCGGAAGTTCTGTGACCAGGAAACGCCCTTCAGCGTTTTGTAATAGTAAGAAATGAACATAGCAGATCCGGCCATGGTCATAAAGGATGGCTGTACCAGATCCCACGCCCGGAGGCCGTTCCATGGGTGGTGAAAAAACTGCTGAACAATAGCGTCCGCAAAGCCGGATAGATGCAGATGTTTGAGGGAACTATAGACTTCCGCACTTTCTCCCGCCAATAGGATCATGATCAGACCCCGCATTACATCCAGTGAAATCAGCCGTTGATTGACATTAGTTGTGGTGTTCATTGTTCCTGATTATTCGCTTAAAATAATATATTATTCTGGCATATTCAACTGGAATGCCGCGCTACCCTCATCCGGAATTGTGCCCAATTGTGCACTCCAATCCTGACTGGTGGCCACTATACCCAGCTTTATGGCCGTTCCGGTCAACCGTTTGATCTTTGACCGGTCCAACTTTCCTTCAAAGCGAATTACGCCGTTTCCTTCCACTACTGTCCCCAATGTGTAAAAGTCGGTTCCCGATTGCTGATCAAAGCTGAAACTGGTTTGTGCGCCGGAATGATAATACATGGCAAATGGAATAGGCGCTGTGGCCGGTTTGAGCAATGTTTGCCCTTCCAGCAACACATCATAACCACCACCGGTGAACAGGGATGTGAGCAACCCGGTACCAGCATCGTTATCACTGTCTATATAAAAGTCGAAGATGTAATTATCCGATACCTTACCACTGATTTCCACATAGAAATAAACACTCTGGCCATCGTAGTCAAACTTGGCTTTCTTAAATACCCCGCCCTTAGGGCCTGCCGTAATTACATTTTGACTGATGGTATCCCAATCGGCCACGCTGTTATCGTTCAACTTTACCGGCGAGGTTTTAGAAATCCGGATCACAGTAGATCCTTCTGCAGTGACGCCGGAGGTAGAAGTAGCGTAAAGTGTTGGTACATACTTGCCTTTTCCATTGTAGATATGAACCGGACTTTTTTCGGTAGATGTGGTGCCGTCCCCGAAATCCCATTTCCAGGTAGCGGCGCCGGTAGTGGTGTTATTGAAGGTTACCTGATTCCCATCTACCGCTATCGTATATACGACAAGCGGAGCAGGCTCGTTGTTATCCTTCTTGCAGGATGCTGTTAAAAAAAGCAGGAGGAGGATGATATTGCGCAGTTGCTTTTGCATGATGAGCGGTTTTAAGGGTTCTGTACACACAGTTTGTTGGTTTCAATTTCATCGATCGGGATGTAATAAATGATCTTAGGATTATCAGGTGCTATGATCATCCCGGGATATCCGGAAGGATTGGCAGCAGGATTGATATCCGATTGTTTAAGTCCCGGAAGATGATACCCCCAGTAGGTTCTGTTGAGCGACAGTTTATTACGGTAGACATCGAATGAGCGATGTCCCTCAAATGCCAGTTCCAGTCGCCGTTCTTTCAATACTACATCCAGCGCGGTTTTCCCGGAAGGCAGCTGTTGTTTATATAAAGCGGCGGACAGCCCGCGGTTGCTGCGGATCGCATCCACATCATCCAATGCAGCAGCAACGTTACCTGATTTTGCTTCCGCCTCTGCCTTGTTAAGATACATTTCTGCCAAACGGAACAGGATGGGCGAGCTCAATGTAGGGCTGCCACCCTGACCGGAGAATTTGGAAATGTAATAGATGTCGATACCATTTTTTTGCTGCACTCCTCCGTTATCATCTTTCAGTGGTACAATATACTTCCAGCGCACATCCGCAGGATTTGCACTCATTGTATCTCTCAATGATGCAGAAGCAAACTCCTCTCCCCAGCCGGAGTTACCGTTGGAATAGATCATAGAGGCGATAGAGCCGAACTTGCCGTAGTCATCTACCGGAGTAAATGCCACACAAAGTATGGTTTCAGATGATGCAACAGCATTGGCAAACAGATTGGGGAAAGTAGCGGTGGTGGCAAGAGAAAAGCGGCCCGACTGTATCACTTTATTGGAGAAGTAAATAGTACTATCGTTTTTCCCTTCATACAGGTAAGCCCTTGAAAGCAGGGCCCATGCTGCTTCCCTGGAAGCATACTGCACACCACGGTTCTGCGTCATCAGGTCGGCAGCACGCCTGGCGTCTGCAATCACCTGTGCATATACCTCTCCTACTGAAGCCCTGGCTTTCTGCCCAGGATCGCTGGTGCTGGTATGTATGATTACGCCAGGTGCCGCCGGATTCTGTGTATAGGGCATCGCGAATAACTTCACCAGGTTAAAGTGACTCAGGGCACGCAGGAAGTAACATTCGCCTAACATCTGCTGCGTTTGTACGTCGGCGTTAGCCTGCTTCTCAACGGCTTCTATTACTGTGTTGGCGCCGTTGATAATTTTGTAAGAAATATACCAGAAATAACGTGTATTCGTTTGCGTGGGAGAATGGCCGAGGGAGAAGCTATAGAATAACGGATCCTCTGTTGTTTGGCCACATACAATATCATCACTGGCAAAATCAGACAGCTGAAAATACTGCCGGAGATACATGTTATTATCATCTTTGGTACCGTTGAACTGCACGTGGTCTTTCATCAGGGAATAAGCGCCATTCACCGCATTCCTCAGCCCTTCAGGAGTAGTGGTAATGGTTTCCGTAGTGAGTGCATCACTTGGATTCACATCTTTCATACATCCTGTTTGCCACAACAACAAAGGCAGTAATATCAATATTAAAAAAGTTGATCTCATGACTGGCAGTTTAGAATCTGAAATTAATGTTGAACAGGTACTGACGGTTATTCGGATATTTGAAATCCGATACACCGGGCATCACCTGCGATCCGGGTGTGATAGTGGTTTGCGGATCCTGGCCCAGGAAATTGGTGAACGTGCGCACATTATCAGCAGTGAAGCCAACAGAAACACCCTGCATTCCCCACCGGCTCACCAGCGCATGTGGTAACTCATAGCTCAGGCTGATATTACGTAATGCCAGGAAACTACCATCTTTCAAAAAGCGTGTAGACGTTTGCGTGCTATTGGCGGAATTCTGCGGACTCGGCTCCGTTGCGTCATCGCCCGGATGGCTCCAGGTATGGCTTCCCCCCGGTAGATTCACCTGGTTATAGTAAGGCTCGTTGCCGTCGTTTTCTACAAAACGCAGGTTATTGCTGTATACTTTGTTGCCCGACAGAAAATAAATATTTACACCTAATGAAATGCCGTTGTAGGTAAACGTATTGGTCATGCCTCCCTGGAACTTAGGCAGCGCCGACCCTACTTCTTCATAAGTAGCGGCAGCATAATCGGAAGTAGCACTCCTTGAACCATCTTTATTGATCACCTCCCACTGTGGTGCTCCGGTTTGCTTATCCACACCCAGCCATTTAGGCATATAGAATTCATACAGGTTTCCACCGTTGCGATAGATCTGCGATATGCTCCAGGTAGATTGTGTATTGATGATATTAGCCGGGAACTTTTGCAGTTTATTCGTGTTGAAGTTGATATTAAAATCAGTACTCCATCTGAATTTACGGCTGCTGATATTCACACTGCTGATACCCAGTTCCACCCCATTATTCACGAGCTCTCCCACGTTTTCCCAACGGGTTTCAAATCCAACCGACAAAGGCTGTGATACCTGCAGCAAAAGATTTTTTGTGATGTTATTATAGACATCTAATGTCAGGTCGATCCGTTTAAACAAACTGAGGTCGATCCCTCCATTCCACTGATACTTGCTTTCCCAGGTAAGATCCGGGCTTGGCAGCTGTGAAGGCGTAGCAGCCGTTTGCGAATTGTACTGACCATTCAGTGAAAACAACGCCAGGTAACGCGATGAGCCAATATCCTGCGTACCGGTAACACCATAGCTGGCTCGCAGCTTTACATTCGTGAAGATATTGTTGTCTTTCAAAAAATCTTCATTACTCAACAACCATGCTGCAGAAACAGCAGGAAAGGGGGCATAACGGTTACCCGACGGGAAATTGGAAGAACCATCCACACGGAACGAGCCGGTGAGGAAATATTTATCGAGGTAACTGTAATTGACCTGAGAGATAAAAGACTGTATGATGGCTTCATTAAGACTACCATTCACCAGCTGATTATTAGCCACTACATTCAGTACCTTCAATCCAACCGGAAGCCCTTTACCGGAAGCGCCCATTGTTTCTACATTATTGCCTTCAAAGGCAACACCAGCAAGACCGCTGATACGATGATCTCCCATACGGAAATCTACCTTCAACAGGTTGTTGGAAATATAACCATAGTTGAGTGTACTCAGCTCATTCAGATAACCGGTACCATGATACTGACCGGCAACTTCCGGTGAATACCAGGTTTTGTTTTTGTTATATCCCAGTGAAAGCCGGTTGGTACTGGTGAAAGTAAGCCAGCGGGTAATGCCGATATTCAATCCCATATCGTAATTGACATCGAAATTTTTATAGGGATGTTCGGAGTGCTGAATGGTATGAATAGGATTCACTTTATCGCGCGACCACCACTTGAAAGCAGAATTCCCATCTACATACAAAGCTTTACCGGTGCTGTCGTACGGGTTATCCCAGGGCATATTCAGGAAGGCATAGTACATATCGTTATAGTCGTACGTTTTGCCGAAAGCGCCACTGAGATTGATATTATTGGTAAGACTGATATTTTTTGTAAAGTGGTAGGTAGAATTGGCCCTGAGATTTACCCGCTGGTAGTTGGTATTCATAAACGTTCCTTTCTCATTGTAATAAGAAAGGCCGAGGTAATAGTCAGCTTTTTCTGTTTTACCACTGGCCGACAGGTAAACATTCTGCATCGGCGCACGGCGGAACATATCAGTGAGCCAGTTGTAGTTCTGATTCAGCAGGGAAAGCGGACGTTCGTTATAAAATTTAAGCAGGTCGATCTTATAAGAATTATTTGTATTTCCGGGAATATAATCGCGATAATATTCTTTCTGATGTTCGTACAACTGACGACCGTTCATCATATCCATTGTTCCGAAATCGGGCGTGCGGAAACCCGTTGTGATCTTTGCCTGGAACTGGGTTTTTCCTGAACCGGCTCTTTTGGTAGTAATGATGATCACTCCTGCGTTGGCCTGCGATCCGTACATAGCCGTAGCGCCGGCATCTTTCAAAACAGTTACATTCTCAATATCATTCGGGTCGTAATTACCGCCAATAATTCCATCCACCACCACCAATGGGCTTTGGGAAGCATTCACGGAAGATATGCCACGCATACGGATCTCTGCAGCTGCTCCGGGCACGCCGGAACTGCTTACTACCTGAAGACCGGCCACCTTACCCTGTAACATAGTACCCACATCATTGGTAGTAACGTCTTTTAATTTGGCCGCATCAACTACCGTAACAGAGCTGGTAAGTTCGCTTTTCTTTTTATCGGAATAGCCTACCACTACTACCTGATCGAGCTGGCTGTTGGCAGTGTGCAGGGTCACCTGCATGCCGTTATGGGCGGGCAGTTCCTGTCGTTCGAAACCGGTAAAAGTAAATACCAGTATTTCGCCGGGCCTGGCAGGTATGGTAAACTGTCCACCTGCATTAGTGGCAGTTCCCCGCGTGCTGCCTTTGACGATCACCGTAGCCCCCGGAAGCAGTGTACCATCGGCGCCTCTGACTACACCCGCTATTTTCCCCACCGTATCGGCGGGTGCTGCCGGCGCAAGCTTCGGCCGGATCACGAATACGCCGTCGTTCACGGCAAGCGTCAGCGGCTGATGCAGCAGGCATTCTTCCAGTACCGATTGCACGGAAGCCTTATCCACATGGAGCGTAACGGGAGTAGTGTTCTTCAGCGAAGATTCGTTGTAGATAATCGTTGCGCCCGACTGGATGATAATTTCTGCAAATACTTTCTGCAGTGGCATATTCTTCACAGACAGGGATACCTGTTGAGAGAAGCTCCTGGCGCTTACATGGAGGCAGGCGATCAGGATAAGCCAGGTGGTCATTTTCATAACCCTCAAAATTTTGGTTAATAAAAGTCCCTTGGGGAGAAATCGTTTCTCCTTAAATTTTAAATCCATACTTTTAATAAGGTTTAGAATTCTTAAATGATCTTGGTGATCTTACAGGATGCTGGACTTTTGCCGGGGGTGTTGTCACCACCTCCGGTTTTTCCATTGTTCAATAACTCAGTTCATACGTTTTTTTACAAGATTTATGGTGTTACTATTACTTTGTTTCCCTCAATTTTAAAGTGATTACTTCCGTTTTCTTCCAGCACATGCAGTACTGCGGAGAGGTTCAGGCGCCTGCTGATACCGCCTCCGTATAATTCTTTTCCGGGCTTCGCCTGGTATACAATTTCTACATCATACCAGCGGGCTACCTCCCGGAGAATAGTAGCCAGATCAGTGTTATTAAACACAAAGAGGCCGTTTTTCCAGGCCATGATCCTGTTTACATCTACATTTCTTACAGACAGCTCATGATTGCTCAACGCCAGCACAGCCTGCTGACCGGGCTGCAGTATTTTATCTTCTACCCTGATTCTGCCTTCAGCGAGGGTAGCACTAATCGTTGGTTCGTCGGGATAAGCCATCAGATCGAACCGTGTGCCCAGCACGGTTACTTCCATGGCGCCGGTTTGTACCCGGAAGGGGTGTGCCGCATCAGCCGCTGTTTCAAAGTAAGCCTGACCCTGCAGCGTTACTTTCCTTTCTGCGCCGTTGAAAGCAGTAGGATAGCGCAGGGATGAAGAAGAGTTCAGCCATACCCGGGTGCCATCCGGAAGTACCAGCTGATACATCCCTCCTCTCGGCACCGATAGGGTGTTATACACTATTTCAGCTCCCGGCGAAGTGCCCTGATAAGAAAGCTCTCCTTTGTTTTTCTTAACTACATTCGCGCCACCCTGCCGGCTCAGAGGGCCGTTGGCGACATCATCGAGGGCGATTGTGGATCCGTCGGCGAGGGTGAGTACAGCTTTTTGGGAGGCCGGAGATTTATCTGTGCCTGCTTTAGCAACAGTTATACTAGTTTGTGCCGGCGCCGTATGTTGGTGTTGCCAGCCAAACCAGCCTGCAACCCCAATCAGCGCTGCAATGCTGGCAGCTATGGCATATGGCCGGTAGCGGGGCTTCCGGGAGGGAGTTTCCTGTAACAGGGGCGTTAATTTACCCAATAGCCGCTGCTCCAGCATTTGCCGGTCTTCCCCCGGCTCCAGCGGGAGCGGTACTTCAGTATCGTCGAAACTATTGTACCAGTCGTGAAGCGCGTTGGTTTCTTCCCTACTGGCATTGCCTTTCAGATAACGTTGGATCAGGTCTTTCAGGTACTGCATAATAACAGAGTACAAAAAAGTGCCGGCAACCCTTAGTCGTTTTCAGATTTTTTTTCAGAAGAAGAAAGAAAGATAGGGATACACATCGCGGAGGCGAAGCCGGAGGTGTTTCAAAGCCTTGGTGAGATGGGCTTCCACTGTTTTTTCAGATAGCTGCAGTGTAGCGGCGATTTCTTTATTAGAGAGCTGATCGCGGCGGCTGTAGAGGAAAACCAGGCGGCATTTTTCGGGCAATCCGTCGATCGCCTGATTCAGTCGCTGCTGCAGGCTATAATAATCCAGCAGGTCCATAGCGGGGTCTTCTGCCGGTTGTAATACGGCGTCGGTAGCTTCAATAGGCTGATCGGGCAACAAGCGGCTGATCTGACGGAATACGGCATAGCGGGTGGCGGTAGCGAGGTAACCGGGAAGATGTTGGATATTCAGTTCGTTCCGGCGCTGCCAGAGGCTGGCGAGGACTTCCTGTACCACATCTTCAGCAGCAGTGCGGATACGGAGACGGTTATATGCGATGGCATATAACTTTTCCCAGTAGCGGCGAAATATCTCAGTAAAGGCCGCTTCATCGGCCTGGTATAGTCGTTGCAAAAGCGCTATGTCACTCAGTTCCTCCACGTATAATAATTGGTTGATATCCGACGTTGGCTATAAAAATAACTAAAAACGGCCGGATTTACGTGAATATCGGATGAGTGGTCAGGCTTTCTTCTTTGGCTTTACAGCTTTTTTCAATGTTTCCTCCACACGGTATTTCACGATTTTGGTAATGAGTGCCAGCGGCATGGGTTTATCGAGAGGAAACTGAACGGAGCCTTTTCCTGTCTGGTAAGCGGACAGGTCTTTTTCGAAGGCTTTGAGTCCGGTGGGTGCGGGATAAAAACCGATATGGTTTTTAAAGGCGGCAAAGTGTACCAGGTTGGAGTTTTTCAGGCGGAAAGTAGGAATGCCGTAGCGGATGGCTTCCTCGCCGTCTGGAACGGATTTGCGGATGGTAGCGCGGACCTGCTCGAGGATGGTCTGAACTTCCGGGGGAAATCCGGCGATGTATGCTTCGGTGGTTTCGACGGTGGTAGCTTTCATGGTTTGAGTGTTTAGGGCAAAGTTAGGGGGTGAGGATGGAATGGAGGGGGTGAGGAGGCGACAAATGGAGGGGTGAAGTGCGACAGGGTTTAATACATCTACTTCCCAACAATAATATCATTCAGCAAATCAGGCTTAATTTCAGAAAGATCCTTCGCGTTCAGGATTGTCAAATACGCCGCATTACCCCGCTTCAAAAACAACAGGTTCATCGGAACGCTCCTTACAGCACCAAAACCCATTGGGATATTCTCTCCTGACACCACAATATCCTTCTGGCCATTCTCTTCATACTTTATTGAAAAGCTCTTACAGATAAGCGAGTAACTAATAATACTGTCATTCTGTATTACCCGCTGTATCGCCTTCCCGGAAATGGTAAGAAATATTTTGGCAACAGGATTAACATGATCTCCCCGGCACATAAATTCATACTCAAGGCCCTTGCTAAGTCCATGATACCCCGTCAGGCCAGGTATTTCTATACCCTTTTCTTTCACAGTCAGCAACTGATTCCACGGGATATCTTCCCGTAAATCTATTTTGTAAGACACCAGGCGATAGTTGCTGTCGATGCTTACTACCACTACCGGGTTTCTCTGTTTAAATTGAAGGATTAGTCCGTTACCCAGCTTACCAGTGTATTTTGAAGAGACCAGATTATTTTCATCGCGTGAGGTTGTTGGGATAATAGTAGATTCGTCTATGGCCGACGCAACAAAGATGATTGCACGACCTATCAACATTGCCATAATTATGGCGCCTGCAATAATAGCCAATGTTTTGAGAGAAAACCGATTGTTTCTTTTCATGATACTCTAATTGGAATATTGATATCATCCGTATTTACCTAACTCGTCATCCAGATCCTTCATAAACTCTTTTATATCAACTATAAATCCGGATTTATCGCCGACAGAAAAGATATTCAGCAGGTAGCCTTCACTGTCGATCAGATCGATGATTTCCGTAGCAAATCTATCGATACTGATCGCCATCACCTCATATCCTTCCCATTCACCTGTAGCTGATAACTGCGCATATTCGGCGGCGCTCCACAGGGATAGCATTTTCTTGTCACCTATTTCTGCGATGGCCAGATTGTTATTTTCGGCTAATGAGTACATCATTTCTCCGTCTGCTATCCATTTGATGGTGTATTGATAGCGTTCGAAGGGGGAAAGTTTTATGACGTTGTCTATTTCTTTTTGAGATATTTTTTTCATGCGTGGTGTTATGTATAGATGCTATTCCTGTACTTTATCCAATCGTTTCTGTAAACGTCCTGTAATAGATTTAATATTTATAACCACAAATAAAATAAAAACCAGCAATGAGAATGATTGTATTTCAAATTCTATTCCCTTTCCATTTAAGCCGCATCTTAAAAAATACACCTCCATCGTCGGAGTAAAAGTTACCAGATTCAACATTCCAACAAATAAAGTAAAAAGGGTAAACCATCTTCCTGCCCTGGGTTTCAGGCGGGTTATTATCAGACTGATTAACACGAGGAAAATACCAGGGTAAAATTTATCAACCAATATTATATTGGTAGTTGAAACAGTGTAAATGCTATAGGCTAATGCTACAGCCAATACACCAATCGGAACATATTGTAATGCAGCTTTGAAATTCATAGGCCGTTTTATTTATTATTACAGCAGATACCCTTCTTCCACAGCCGTCTCCAGCCGCCCAACTGTCAGGGCATTTCTTTCACGCCTTCTGAAGAAAAAAGAGCCTGCCTCTGATTCAAAATAATCATCAATATTAAACCTGTCAAGGCCAACTTTAAAAACTTCAAAAAAGCTCTCTATAGCTGTAAGTATCCCAACTTTCGCCTTCGCCTTTAGGGCAAAAATCAAATCTCTCTCCATCAAGATATATTATTATACCCGTACTAAATTCAAACTGACCAACACGTCTGAAAGGAATTATTTCATACATATGTTACCATTTATCGAAATGATTACACGTAAAGTTGTAATAAAAACGAAGCCTTTTATGATTCTGCCGTCTTTATCACATTGACCATAAAAAAACCAGGTTTTATTCTTAAAGAAAAATACCAAACATTCTCAACTTCCCTCACCTCAGTTGGGCTTTCATTATCAAGCTTCACTTGTAATTCTATCTTCCCTTTATCTCCCAGAAACTTTATCTGTGTCAGGTCTAAACTTTTACCCCACAAAATCATCGCGCTATTTACATCAGTCGCCCTAATCTGACTAATATATGTACCCCCTCTAAATTCCGCAACAAATGTATATATAGTCATATTAGTTATTTTACTTTTCGATAGTATCGCTACGGCATGTTCCAAATAGCTAACAGTATCAGGCCACACTGAAAACATCCGGGGTCTACTTACTATGTTGGCAGTTCTATACTAAAAACAGTACGGCTAACAAGAAGTTATTTCATTTACAATATAATTAGTATTAACAATAAAAAGCGAATTTTTTATGCGATCCAATCCCCCGCCTTCCCATCGCAGCCACCCCACTTACTTTTACCCCCAAACCCAATTCCCTCATCAAAAACGATCTTTATGAAAACACTTATTTTAGCTGCCACCCTCATTCTCCCATCATTCACCAGTAGCAACTCCTTTGCCACCACCCAAACTGAACATGCAACTCCTGCTGCACGTGTAACCGTAAGAATACGCGTATCACAAACCATCGCGGGGATTGAAACCATACTCCCCATTCTGAGCTACACTGCTACCAACATGAACACAGGTTTAACAGCTACTGCTGACGCGCTTGATCCTATCTATGAATGTGATCTGGCTGTACAGGAGGGTGATATCATTCGCCTGAATACACTAAATTCTCCATTGGCAAAATTTCATACTGTAACCGCTGATGATATCGCCAACGGATACATCAAGATCGATATTCTATCTTAAAATTAAACTTTGAAATAAGAGAAAAAGGGCTGTATACAAAAGTGAAATGTACACAGCCCTTTTCATTTGTTATTCAAGGAACACCGCCCTGTAACGTCCAAAGTTGATCGTCATCTAATCTTTATTCATTCTCATAATCGCCGGCACAAACCGACCCTGTATCTCAATCAACTCTTCCTGCGCACGAATCACACTTTCTATATCTTTGTACGCAAGCGGATTCTCTTCCACGCTGCCACCAATCAGCGTTACGCCCGCTGCCGATAACATTTTTTTCATCCCAGAAACGGTCATATTTTCTTTTGCCCGCGCACGGCTCATAGCACGGCCCGCGCCATGAGAGGCGGAGTAAAGCGATTGCGACACGCCTTTACCCATTACGAGGTAAGCGGCACTGCACATGCTACCCGGAATAATTCCCATCTCTCCGGCATGCGCCGGCGTAGCACCTTTGCGGTGAATAATCACTTCCCGTCCATCTGCCAGGGTATCTTTCCAGGCAAAATTGTGATGATTCTCCACTGTGGCCAGCGCCTGCAAACCCAGCGCCTTCAACAAATTGATATGTATACGGTCGTGGCACGCCCTGGCATAATCGCCTGCGAGGTTCATCGCCAGCCAGTACTCCTGCCCTGCCTCACTGTTCATATCCAGCCAGGCCAGTTGCTGCGCCGATTTCGGCAGCTTGCAGCTATTCATCGCTATCTGCGTATAATGCTGCGCAATGTTGGCGCCCAACCCGCGACTGCCGGAATGCGACAATAAAGCCAGGTATTGTTTAGCGGGCAGCTGAAGAGCATTATCCTCCTTCAACGTTATCAGCCCGAACTCCACGAAGTGATTGCCGCTGCCGGAAGAACCCAGCTGCCTGGCGGCTTTGATCTGCAAACGACGCAGCATTTCCGTCGACTGAAACGCCGGACTATCCAGTACTTCATGCTCCTGCTGAAAATCCAGTCCGCCTTCCATACCGAAATGTGTGAAGTCTTTCAGCGCCACTTTTACCTGGTAACCGTAACGCTTCAGGAAACTTTCTCCTTCATCCAATATGCTCAGCGCCATACGGCAACCAATGTCTACGCCTACTGCGAAAGGAATCACCGCATTACTGGCCGCCAGTACTCCTCCGATGGGTAGGCCATAGCCGGTATGTGCATCCGGCATCAGTGCTCCCTGCACGGTTACCGGCAGTGCCATCGCTACTTCCATCTGCTGTTTGGCGGAACGTTCTATTTCTTTGCCGCCGTATACTTTCAGCTGGCCGGTTTGCTCCAACAGGTCGTACGACTTGAAACGGCATTCCGCCGGTTCATCGAGGAAAGTGGCTGCAATGCGGCCTAACACTTCGTCCGACTGGTACTTCGCAGGATCTGCCTTGATATCTTCCAGCAAACTAATGATCTCCTGCCTGGTATGATGCTTGAAATGACGGGAGATAATATTGATAACCAGACTCCTCGCCTGATCATTGGTATAACCTATTTTACTTAATTCTTTTGTTTTTAAACTGCCCATATAATGGAGTTGTTATAACGACCGGGCATACCACGGTCATGCACAAACGAAAATCATTTGCACGATTATAAAAAAATGAAAAACTGATCTCAGGTGAGATAATCGATATTGCAACAGTCAGGCAAACAAAAAGTATAACGTACAGGTGCACACGAATAAACAAGGGTAATAGTCCGTCTTATACAAATGTAAAACGTTGCGTTTGCCTGATCAGGCAATAAACGAAAGAGGCGATATGTGGGTATGTTCTGTCATGATTCCTTACGTTTTAGTAGTCAATAATGTAGGAATGCGGGTGCAAAGGTATGTTTATTTTTTTGATTACCAACAAATAGATTTCCGGGAAACTACTCTCCTCTTTTTTTCCCGCGGATTTTAACATTTCATACCATACTAAAAAAGGGAATATCCCTCTTCCTGATGTAAATTTGTAGACGCCCGCCATTAACCTCCGGCAACTCAGGCCGGGCGGGTAAATCAATAAACAACTAAAATATTTCTTATGAACAAACAGCTCATTCGCAATGCCTATAAAGTATACTGGCTCGAGAATGGTAATGCGCCTGTCTCTGTATACGCTCTCTGTAAACAGATAGAAATCACCGAGGCCGCGTTTTACGAGGAATACAGTTCGCTCGAAGCTGTGGAAAAGGATATCTGGCTCGCTATATTCCAGAACACACTGGATCAATTGCAGGCAGATGAAACCTATCAGCAGTATAACGCGCAGGAAAAACTACTTGCCTTTTACTTCCTGTGGGTACAGAAATTGAAAGAAGACCGCAGCTATCTGCTGTTGCAACGCAAACACTTCCGGTTGCCCGACCTCTACCGGAATAAGCTGGAAACCTTCCGCCACGCATTCAATGCGTATGTAACCAATCTTGTGAAAGAAGGCTACCAGTCCAGCGAAATAAAAGAGAGAAAATACATCTCCGACCAATATGTACATGGCTTCTGGTTGCAGGCGCTGTTCGTACTCAAATACTGGCTGGATGATACCAGTTCTCAGTTTGAAATGACGGATGCCGCTATCGAAAAAGCGGTGAACCTGAGCTTCCAGCTTATCAAGTCTAATACCCTTGACAGCCTGCTGGATTTCGGGAAATTTATTTTTACGCGCAAATAAGCGACATGAAAGAACAATCCAATATTCCCACCTCCAGGGTGGAACGGGCAGGCAAATTCGTTACGACAGGACTTAAAGTTGGTACTAACTATATCAAACACTACACCCGCAAGCTGATGGATCCTTCTATCACCAAGGAGGAACTTCATCTCGACAATGCGGCCGATATTTACAATACCCTGAGTAACCTGAAAGGCAGCGCCCTGAAGGTTGCCCAGATGCTCAGTATGGACAAGGGCATGCTGCCCAAAGCTTACACGGAGAAATTTGCGATGTCGCAATACAGTGCCCCGCCATTGAGTGGACCGCTGGTGGTAAATACTTTTATGAAGACATTGGGCAAATCGCCAGCGCAGTTGTACGACCAGTTCGACATGCATGCTGCCAACGCAGCCTCTATCGGACAGGTACATCAGGCGGTGAAAGACGGAAAAAAACTGGCCGTTAAGATACAATACCCGGGCGTTGCCAACAGCGTCAAATCCGACCTCCGTATCGTGAAACCCTTTGCTATACGCATTGTAGGGATGAACGAAGTAGATATGGATAAATATTTTGACGAAATCGAAAGCAAGCTGCTGGAAGAAACCGATTATAAACTGGAACTGCGCCGGTCTATGGAGCTCTCCCGCCAATGCGCACATATTCCCAATCTGAAATTCCCGGTGTATTACCCCGAGCTGTCGTCCGAACGCATCATCACCATGGATTGGCTGGACGGCCTTCATCTGAAGGAATTCCTGCTCACCAATCCCTCCCAGGAAGCCCGCGATAAAATCGGCCAGGCCCTGTGGGATTTCTACCAGTTCCAGGTACACCACCTGCGCCAGGTACATGCCGATCCTCATCCCGGCAACTTCCTCATGCGCCCCGATGGCACCGTCGGAATATTCGATTTTGGCTGTGTTAAGGAAATTCCGGAGGATTTCTATACCAATTACTTCCTGCTGGTGGATAAAGAGGTGTTGAAAGATGATAAACGCCGCATGGAAATATACTACAACCTGGAAATGATCCACCCTACAGACACACCGAAGGAAGTGGAATTCTTTTCCGGCCTTTTCCAGCACATGATCAATCTCATGACGCTTCCCTTTACCCTGGAATCCTTTGACTTCGGCAATGAAGCCTATTTCAATGAAATATACGCTTACATGGACGAACTGTACAACATGAAAGAGGTCCGCGATTCCAAAGTAGCCCGCGGCTCCCGGCATAGTCTGTACATCAATAGAACATATTTCGGTCTGTATTCCATTCTGAGTGACCTTAAAGCGAAAGTCAGAACAGCGTTTAAGAATTAAGAATATGGAATGAAGAATTAAGAATGACAGCGGAGATAGTAAACGCGAATATCAACTCAGCTGCTATCTCCGCTGTCATTCTTAATTCTTCATTCCATATTCTTAATTCACCGCAGGATTCGTTCCTTTCGTCGCAACTCCCCCTCCGCATTTTCCCCAAAATCTCTATTTTGCCGCCATGAAACAGGAATGGTTCCAGAAAAAATGGGCAATACCGGGCACTCATCTTATCGCATGGCTGATCTTTTTCTCCCTGCCTTATCTGCTGCGTCCCACTTCCGACGCGCACGCACAGGAAAGAATGAATGAAAAAGATGCCTGGACCATTTTCATGTATATCACCTATGTTAACATGATTCTCCTGTTTTATATCAATGCCTGGATATTGGTGCCCAGATTGATATATAAAAAGAAAACATTTGAATATATCCTATATATACTGGGTGCCCTGGTGTACCAGTGTGTACTCCGCTATATTTTCGAAAAGGAATTCCTGAAGCCACATGTCATCGACATAAAACCTGCTATATTATTTACTGTTTTCGTAAACATCTTCATTCTTTCTACCAGCACTACTTTCCAGATGATAGTGGATAAAATGCGCCAGGAACGGCTAAGCAGTGCCCGTGAGAATGAAAACCTGAAAACGGAGCTGACCCTGCTCCGCTCACAGGTAAGCCCACACTTTATGTTCAATGTGCTGAACAACATGGTGTCGCTGGCCAGGAAGAAATCGGACTTGCTGGAACCCTCGCTGATCAAGCTGTCGTCGCTGATGCGGTATATGCTCTACGAGGCCGATGAAGAAAAAGTGCCGCTGCAAAAAGAAACGGAGTACCTCCAGAGCTATATCGACCTTCAGCAGCAACGGTTCGGCAAAATCGTAAAGATCAATGTATCCCTGGAACCGGTAGATGGCAGCTACGAAATTGAGCCTATGCTGCTGATACCGTTCGTGGAAAATGCCTTCAAACACGGCACCGGTATGATACTCGACGCCACGATCGATATACAGTTGTATACCAGGCCAGGCCGCCTGTTCTTTTATGTACGAAATAAATATGATGCTGCTTCCTCTGAAATAAAAGATAAAACCAGCGGTATCGGTCTCGCTAACGTAAAACGACGCCTGAATCTGCTGTACGGCGACCAATATCTTTTACAAACGGATGCAAAAGATGGCTGGTTTGTAGTATCCTTGCAGTTAAATCTTCATTGACCATGACGATGAAATGTATTGCCATAGATGATGAGCCACTGGCTTTGGACCTGCTGGAAGATAATATCAGCATGGTGCCCTATCTGCAGCTTATCGGCAAATGTAACAACGCATTTGAGGCAATGGAGATCCTGCGGCACCAGGAGATAGACCTGATATTTCTGGATATCCAGATGCCTGGACTTACCGGCCTGCAGTTCATAGAATCTCTGCCCAATAAACCGCTGGTGATTCTTATTACTGCTTACGAAAAATACGCACTGCAGGGCTTCAACCTGTCGGTTACCGATTATCTTGTAAAACCGGTATCCCTGGAACGCTTCATCAAAGCCTGCAATAAGGCCCAGGAACTGTTCCAGCTGCGAACTTCCGCCAAAGCAAACAAAGAACAGCCCGACTTCTTCTTTGTAAACGTGGATTACAGCCTCCTGAAAGTGGTTTTTGCAGACATCGCCTGGATCGAAGGCCTGAAAGATTATGTAAAAATCCATCTCAACAGCAGTTCAAAACATGTTATAACACGCGTTAGTATCAAAAGTCTCGAAGAACAATTGCCGCCTGCCAGGTTCATCCGCATTCACAAGTCGTATATCGTATCTGTTGACGCCATTACATCTATCCGCAAAAACAGTATTTTCATGGATACCCTGGAGCTCCCTATCGGCGATACTTACCGGGATACCGTATATGCTATCGCCGGAAAAGCCGGACAGTAATCATTTTTATCTTGTAGGAAACCGGCAACTATATCCCGGGTTTCGTAGCAATTTTTCCCCCGCTCATCTCATTTCATTTAATTAATACAATATCTCGATATAATTTTGCCCCTCTCAATTCAACTTACAATGCAAAAGATTTATTTGTTTATCACCCTGTTTTTGCTTTCAATGAGTACCCGGGCACAAGCCCCCGGCGGGAAAATGCCTATGGGAATGGGCATGCCCGGCCGTGTTTATGGAAAAATTGTTGACCCGGATGGAAAACCTGTTGCCTATGCTTCTGTCATCATTCTCCAGAACAGAATGGATTCGGCCACAAAAAAACTACAGGAAAAATTACTGAAAGGCGCCCTCACTAAGGGTAATGGCGAGTTTACCATCGAAGACCTGCCAGCCAGAGGCCCTTTGAAAATGAAGATTACTGCCACTGGTTATAAAACCGTTGAAAAACCTGTGACATTTCCTCCTTTCGATAAAGACCTCGGCAATATCAGGCTGGAATCCAGTACCACTCAGCTTCAGGGCGTAACGGTAACTGGCAGCAAACCGCTGATGCAGATGGATGTGGACAAAAAAGTGTTTAACGTAGAAAAGAATATCGTTAGTACCGGCGGAACTGCCCTCGATGTCATGAAAAATGTTCCTTCCGTGAATGTGGATATCGACGGAAATGTAACTGTCAGGAATTCTTCTCCCCAGCTCTACATCGACGGCCGCCCCACAACCCTCACGCTGGAACAGATCCCGGCAGACGCTATTGAGAGCGTGGAAGTGATCACCAACCCTTCTGCTAAATACGATGCCTCCGGCGGCGCCGCAGGCATCCTTAATATCGTGCTGAAGAAGAACCGTAAAACAGGCTACAACGGAAATCTGAGAGCCGGTGTTGATAAACGCGGTGCGCTGAATGGCGGCGCCGATTTCAACCTCCGCCAGAACAAAGTTAACTTCTCGGCCAGCGCTATGGGCAGCCAGATGAAAAACCGGACTAACGGTACCACCGATCGCAACAACTTCGCGGAAACGCCGGCTACTTTTATCCACCAGAACAATTCCAACAGAACAGATGGTGGATTTCTTTTCGGAAAAGTAGGTCTCGATTGGTTCGCTACCAACCGTACTACCCTCTCTATCGCGGGAATCAAGGTGCATGGAGAAATGAAGCCAGGCGAAATAATCGATATCCATACGGACAGTCTCAACAACGCCAAGCTCAGCTCCTACAGCCAGCGTAACTCCGACTCTAAAATGAAGTTCAACGCCAACGGGATTGTGCTGGGCATGAAACACCTCTTCCCGCAGGAAGGTGAAGAGCTGACAGCCGATTTCAACTACTTCGGCGGTAAAAGCAACAACAACGGTAATTACAGAACTGATTACTATGGCAGCAACAACAATATCTTCGGCAGCGACCTGCAGCGGATACTTGGCTCCGGCTCCGTAAGCTTCACGACCATACAAACAGATTTTGTAAAACCATTTAAAAACAAACTGAAGCTGGAAACCGGTCTGCGCGCAGCAATCCGCACTACGAAGAGTAATTTCAATAACTACATCTTCGATCACGACAAACAGGATTATATCCTGATTCCTGCGGCTTCCAACAACTATAAAAACAGCGATAATGTATATGCGGCCTATGCCAGTGTATCCAATACCGTTGGTAATTTCGGCTATAAGGTAGGATTACGCGCTGAAAGCTCCAGCTATTCCGGCGACCTGCTCAATAACGGACAGCATTTCTCCAACAGCTACCCCGTGAGCCTCTTCCCTTCGCTATTCCTCAGCCAGAAACTGAAGAACCAGCAGGAACTGCAGCTGAGCTATACCCGCAGGATCAACAGGCCTAACTTCTTCCAGCTGATCCCCTTTACTGATTCAACTGACAAGCTGAATATCACCAAAGGAAACCCGGGCCTGGTACCGGAATTCACACAGTCAATGGAAATGTCGTACCTGAAAACGTTCAAAGGCAACAACACTTTCCTGGCGTCTGTCTACTACCGCTATACTAACAACCTGATCACCCGCTTCCTGACCAAAGAAGCCGATCCGGTAACCGGACAGGAACTGCTGGTGAACACTTATATCAATGCCAATTCCAGCTATTCGGCCGGTGCGGAACTGACTACCATGAACAGCCTTACCAAATGGTGGACGCTTACCGCAAACGTGAATATCTATAACTCGAAAATCAATACCAGCAATGTGGCTAAGTCGCAGGATGCTCTCTGGAGCTGGTTTGGTAAACTGAACAACACGTTCAGACTACCTTACAACTTCGAGGTACAGCTAACGGGTACTTACCAGTCTAAGACCAATTTGCCGGTAAATGACAACAAGAATGTACAGGCAGGTCCACCCATGCAGCAGGCACAAAACGCCTCACAGGGTTATATCGCCTCCTTCTGGGGTGTGGATGCTGCTATCAAGAAGAGCTTCCTGAAGAACAACGCGGCTTCCGCCACACTTGCCTTCAGCGATATCTTCCGCAGCCGCTGGTCTGATCAGTACTCTGAAAGTGCTTACTTCACACAATACTACAGCCGTCTCCGCGATCCGCAGATGATCCGCCTGACCCTGGCTTACAGATTCGGTAAGGTAGATGCCTCCCTGTTCAAGAGAAAGAATATGGGTGCCGGCATGCAGGGAATGCAGGAAGTAATACAGTAGCAATTAAGAATGGAGAATGAAGAAATAGCGGGGAGATAGTAAACGCGAAGATCAACTTCGTTACTATCTCCCCGCTATTTCTTCATTCTTCATTCTCCATTCTTAATTCTTTACTGTTCAACCATTCCGTCCTTTTTCCCCAGGATACATCCATTGCACTACATCGCTTTGCCACACTTCCTTTGTATCGATATTCAGAGCGGAGATACGGCCGGTAAATGCAGCACCGGTATCTAAGTTATATACATTCGCGGCACGCATAGGCGCGTCCTCACCATAGTTCAGCGTGGGAGTATGCCCTATGTAAATCTCTTTGAATTTCTTAAGCCGGCGCGGATAGAACAATGATTCGGGCGAGAGCCTTGAATCCAGCGCCAGGGCCAATTCCCACAAACTTCTGTCCCAATACAGCATATGCTCAAACCGCTCATGTTCAGGGCCATGCAAAGAAGTAAAACCGGCATGCACGAATAAACGCTGCTGGTCGTCGATGAAAAACAAACGCATCCTGCTGATAAACTCCCGGTGCAGGGCACGCACGTCGTCCGGCAAATTTTCATAACTGCTGATGGTAGCAGCTCCTCCGCTGCGCACCCAGATGGGTTCCGGCATAATGCCGTTCAGCCAGGATTCGCACCAGGCATCGTGATTCCCCTTAATAAAAACACAGTGATAACGATGCTGCAACTCCATCAGCCAGGCGATGACTCCGGCCGATTCAGACCATCCGTCTACACAATCTCCTAAAAATATCAATGTGTCTTCTTCCTTCGGATTTATCTTTTCTATCAGTTGTTGCAGCGCTTTCAGGGCGCCATGTATATCCCCTATGACGTAGGTTGCCATGTGTTTATCTGTTTGTACATAATATCCGTTCTCAGCACATACTTCACCCCGGCCGCCAGTAATGCTCCTTCATGCCGCCCCCCCTTCAGCCGTTCCCAGATAAAGGTAGCATATGCCTGGTCTTTATGCAATACCCGCTCATTATTACGCACGCCTTTCACCATACGCTGCACGCCATTCCCTACATCCACCATCGCTTCTTCATAGCCCAGGGCTTCACTTTGCTCAATCAGCGCAATACATTCTTCCGGGGATAAAAAATTCCGGAGCACAAAAATATCAGGGGTATACAATTGCTTTTCCATAAATCAGGTTTCTGATGGTATATTAATATGAAAGCTGTTCTTCTTCAGCTGCTTGTTAAACTTGTACAGCTCAGGATGCCGGTTCTTCAGGCCCTCCCGCTTCAGTCCTGTGTTGATCACGTAAGCAGCATCGAGAATTTTGCGCCGGAAATTGCGCCGGTCTATAGTAGTCTGAAGGATGCACTCGTACAGTTCGTGCAGTTCTGTGATAGTGAAAAGTTCGTCCAGCAGCTCGAAACCAACGGGGTAATACTGGATCTTGGATTTCAGCCGCTGCAGGGCTGCTTTGAAAATATGCTTGTGATCGAAACCCAGCGCTGGTATTTTCCGCACATTGAACCACTTCACATCGTTTGCCATGCTACCGGCCACGATGTTGAATTTGGACGGGTTGATGAGTGCATAATACCCCACCGCAATTACCCGGCCACGGGGATCACGGGCCGGATCGTCGAACGAATACAGCTGTTCCAGGAATACTTCGTCCATGCCGAGCTTCGTGCGCAGAATACGGGAGCAGGTATCCAGGAATGTTTCCTCCATTTGCAGGAAACCTCCGGGAAGCGTCCAGCAGTCCTTGAAAGGTTCTTCCTTACGGTTCAGCAACAACACCGACAAGGTATCGCTGTGATACCCGAAAACCACCAGGTCTACCGCCAGCGACGGATTCTGATATTCATGGAATTGCTTCATGTTTTGTTTGCGTCATTTTAACATGAAGTAACAAATTTTCCGGGAGATAACCTAAAAAACTTACCTCCCGGAAAAAGGCTAAAAAAGGGAAAGTGCTAGAATTTCACAGCCAGACCGGCTTTCAGGTAGAAGAGTGTTCCCGGAGTAAAGCAAAGCTCCGTTACCGGTGCCTGTTCGTTCTTCAGACGGGTTTCTGTTTCAAACTGGGCTTCGTTCCAGTTGGTATTGAATACATTCTGTGCCTGTATCGTGAATTCCCAATGCCGGCGGCTATAGGCGAGCGACAGGTCATTTACAAAATATCCTTTCGCTATCACCGAGTTGTCTTCATTAGCCGGGCGTGCTCTCATATAACGGTAACGCATATTGGCAGAAAAGCCACCGGGGATTTTTACGGAGATGCCACCCGTGCTGGTCAGTTCCGGTGCCAGCGGTATATAATTGGCGCCTTTCGGCTCGTCAACGAAACGTCCGTGTGCATAGTTTACATCTGCATCGAGGTACAGCCAGTTAAACGGCTGATAGCGTACGCTCAGGTCGGCTCCCAGCCGTTTCGTTTTCCCCGAAGGCTCTACCACGGCCTCATCTCCCACATATACAAACTCCTGCTGCAGATACAGGTACCACAACGCAGGTTGTATGATCAGGTTCCTGGCCGGCTTCAATACTACGCCCAGATCCACTCCTGCCGAAAATGGCAGAATGCTTTTCCCCTTTTGCATCATCACCACCCGCACATCGTTGGAATGAAAACCCATGCCCGATTTCAGATACAGCTGCGCCATGCGGCTGGCAGTGTACACGATGTTCAGCTTGGGGCTTACACGGGTTGCCTCCTGGTTTTGACCGGCTGGCAGGGAATTCAGCTTATCGTGGTAGTTGAAAATAAAATGATCTGCTCTCACTGCCGGTGTGATCGCCCATTTCCGTTTACGCCATTCTATTTCCGTATAGGCATGCAGGTTAGTTTCAGTAGCCGTGCCATACGACAAACGGTTCAATAATGAATCCCGGTGGTATACATGATTCAGCTCCAGATCGCCGATATCGTCGAGGCGCAGGCCGGCACTGCTTTTCCAGGTGAGATAGCTACCGGGTAACAGGAAGCGCTTCGTGAACGTGTGATCAAACCCATACATGCTGCGATCATCTTTCTGTTCTATTTCATCTCCAAACACCGGATCTTTCAGAAAAAAGGTAAAGTCGGAATACAGGTTGAATTTGTAACGGGAGTAATAGAAGAAGCTTTGCCAATCGGTACGTTCATCTATCATATGCCGGTAGGTGAGTGCCAGGTTGGTACGGGAAGTGCTCCCGCCTTCTGTAGGATCTATAGAGCCCCAGCGGCTGATGATTCCTTCCCTCACGGCGCGTTCGGGGATCTGCCCGGAGGCGTTCCAGCCGGAGTTGAAGGTGGAGGCCTGTATGGAAAGATAGTCGCGCGGATTGAACTGCGTGCTGAATTTCCCCATGATATTAAACCGGTTGAAGTTTTGTTTTATATCAAACGGTCCGTTGGTATAATTGTACTCGGAGGCAATCCAGGCATGGCTCTTGGCGTCATCTGTATCCGGCAGCAGCCTCAACATCCCCATGGCCCTCATTGTATTAAAAGAGCCGCCTTCCAGCTTGAACATATTATCCGGCAACTGTTCGTAAGTGCTGAAGTTCACATAGCCGGCAGTGTTCAGATCACCTTTGTCGGCGTAGTAAGCGCCCTTCCCGAAATCAATCCCTTCTATGGTTTCGGGGATAAGAAAATGTAAATCGGCATATCCCTGCCCATGTGCATGCGATACCATGTTCACTGGTATCCCATCGGCATTGATATTAACATCTGTTCCGTGGTCGCAGTCAAATCCGCGCAGGAAGATCTGTTCAGCTTTTCCTCCACCGGCATGCTGTGCGATAAATAGTCCTGGTACTTTACGAAGCAGATCCTGCGCCGTATTCACCGGTATCATTTTAAGATCCACTTTCATCATCTCCCTTTCAATACGGGGAGCACTCACCACCACCTGCGACAATTGAGTATGCAGGGTATCTTTCGTTCCTTTGCCGTGTTGTGCGCGGGCATGATATTCCGCCAGCAACAACACCGCTGTAGTAGTAACAAAATATAGTCTTTTCATCATCTTCAGGTTAATTTCCGGGCAGCATTCTTATTCACCTCATTCTTAACATTCACAGTTATAAAAGAAGCCACCACAAACGGAAAAGTCAGTACAGAAAGGTGTTGCGATAACATCGCTATATCGAGGAATACGGATATCAGTACTGCCAGCAGTACATACACACCATCGTACCACTTATCTCCTGCAAAAGCAATTGCACAAAGCACGGCATTAAAACTCAACAGGCCCATATGAATATCGCCAAGCGGTTCTGCAAACCGGGCGGAAATAAAAGCAGCCAGCAAAGAAGCGGCCACACCGTATAATGCCGCTATCGGTGAGCTGATGAACACGCCCAGAAAAAAGATAATGCCGGCAATCAGGCTACCCTGAAAGATCACTTCTCCGAATCCATAGGTAGCCATGGCAAAGTCGTCGCTCAGGGGTACTGCCGCCGCACTTTCTGCAGATAATGGTACCGGATATACGTGATGGAAGAGATAGAGGAATGCCCAGGTAACCAGAATGAATGGCAGTGTGAACCCGGCTATCTTACGCCTGATCAGGAAATGTTGCAAAACAGTAGCTGCAGCGGATCCCAGCATTACGGCTATCCACACCACAGCAGTAGGTTCAAAGTAAAAAGTAAGCGCTACGCCCACCAGTGCCGCACTGAATCCATACAGGCCGGCATCAGTTTCTCCTTTATCGTACTTCAGCAACTTCGCAGTAAGCGTGCCCGTTAACACCGCCAACACAGCGCCCACTCCCATAATAACGGAATCATAAAATATACCCGCCAGGAAAAACAGGCCTGTCCATGCGTTCTGTTGCAGCATAATCTGCCCCACTCCCCTCAGATACGGGGCAGCAGGAAATAGTTTTTGTTCGTTCATGATTGTTTCTTTTGATAAGGATCTACCACCCGAGGAATACCATGCCTATCCCGCACATCGTTACCACAGCTCCTCCTATGGCATGTACATACCTTTCCAGCTTATCTGTTTTAATAATGGAATATCCGTAACAACCTATCAATACCATCACCAGCATAGTGAGGGTAGTGGCTACGGCAAAAACACTGATTAGTAATATCACTTCCAGCGACGAGCGATGCGCACCGGAGTAAAACAGTAATGGTACCAGTGGTTCGCTGGGCCCCATTACGAATATGGCAAACAATATCCAGGGAGTCACCTTCACCCGGTTCTGCGGATATACCACTTCTCCGTGCTTGTGCTCATACACATAGATCTCTCCTCCTTCATATACGTCAAAATGCTTGTGCGCCTTGTTCACCCACGCGGCCCGTATTCCCCACAGCAGGTATATAATCCCGAATCCCAGCAGGCACCAGCCGGAGAGGTTTCCCCGCACATCCTGAAACCAGGTAAGCTTCGAGAGCTGCCATCCCAGTAAAACACCCACCAGCCCTATCAATACCGAACTGAAGATATGCCCGAACCCGCAGAGTATCGTCCACATAATGGTTTTAGACATACTCCACTTTTTGGAACGCGACAGTACGATAAAAGGCAGGTAGTGATCCGGTCCTGTGGCTGTATGCAAACAGGCTATGGTAACGGCCGACAGCAATAACGTAGTTAATCCGATATTCATAGTACCTCTTTTTCTGTTTTGACCCACAAATGCTGTTGTATTTTACGGAGACAATTAAATAATTGTTCGCCTCCGTTGCCAAGTATGCGTAACACGGTACTGTTCGGCCCCGCCGCTGATACACCTGTTACGATTCCTTTTTCTTCTTCCAGCAGTGCGTACCATTCCGCAGTCAGGTCTGTTGCTGCGCCAGGATGTGTGTTCACATAGAGCAGCGTAGCCTGGTGCGTATATCCTTCCATTTGTCCGATGGCCTGCATGGGCATCAATTGTGGCTGCATGAGTATATTATCTTTCAGCAGCAATCGTTCCTTATGATATACTTCCGTCACATTCTGAAAATGCTGGAAGCGGAACACTTCACCGGAATGCTTACGGCCACAGGTGATGATTTCTCCAAAGGTCAGCTCACAGTTATCTTCCATCTGTATAATCGTGCGTCCTTTGAAGATGGCCCGCTCATGCGGCACCACCGGGTGCTGCACATAGCTGAAAGTACTATCTGCGTGTAGTCGTATCCGTTGATGCTGCTGTGCTCCATGCTGCATGTTGAACAACCGCTGATACGATTGCGACTGCAACTGCAAACGGCTTTTACTTTCTGTAGTAATATCTATTTCGTAATGATCTCCATCCAGTATGCCCGGAGAAGAGCTCATCACCATCAGGTACAACGACGGGTCTGTCTTATACTCTCCTACGTTCGCCACCCGGAAAGGGCGCGTGAAATAGGTATCTTTCAGATAAGATCTGCCATTCTTGTACCCGCTTGTTATATTCAGCCTGTTGATCATGCTTTCCTGATTATCTCACCAGTGCAGGTTCTGCCACCTCTTCCAGTAATGCGTATTTTTGAATCCATCCGATCACGGTATCCAATCCCTGCAGCGACATCAGGTTAGTGAACACGAAAGGCTTGCCTCCGCGCATTTTGCGGGCATCCCTTTCCATCACACCGAGGTCGGCATGCACATATGGCGCCAGGTCAATTTTGTTGATCACCAACAGGTCGGATCTGGTAATACCGGGGCCTCCTTTACGGGGTATCTTATCCCCTTCCGCCACATCAATCACGAAGATGGTTACATCGGCCAGGTCGGGGCTGAAGGTAGCGCTGAGGTTATCTCCACCGCTTTCGATCAGGATCAGTTCTACATCGGGGAAACGTGCAGCCATTTCATCTACTGCTTCGAGGTTCATGCTGGCATCCTCACGGATGGCGGTATGAGGGCAACCGCCTGTTTCCACACCGATAATACGTTCCTTCGGCAACAGGCTGTTTTTGGTCAGAAACTCAGCATCTTCCTTCGTATAAATATCATTGGTAATTACGCCTATGCTATAGGTATTCATCAGTGTGCGCGACAGCCGCTCTATCAGGGCTGTTTTACCGGAGCCTACCGGCCCGGCCACACCAATTTTCACATATTTTCTATCGCTCATTTGTTTATTTTTTTATTAAGACATATATAACCGGGAGTATAATTTCTCGTGCTGCATGCAACGTATGTCGAATCCGATATTGCATACTCCCACCAGGTCCCGGTCTATCTGCATCGTTGATTGTACGAGCCCGTTCATCATTGGCTGCAGATCAAATAAAATATCCTGTCCCTCCAGTTGTCCCAGGGGTACCAGTTTCACAGCATTGGTCACCATCCCCACGGCTGCATTGTAGTAAAACGCCAGCAGTGCTTCTTCCAGCGGAATATTCATAACAGCGGCGTACATGCCGTATGCCAGGCTGTAATGTCCTTCTGCCTTTTTATCGGCGATCGCCGCTGCGTAGGCTGCGGTAAATGAATTGCTGTGCCTTCTGTCGAAGATTTTCATGAGCCTTACTCCGAGTTTCTGACTGGCCTGCCTGATCTCTTTCGGCAGCTTCAGTGCGCCGGCTTCCTCATCCAACCGGAGCATCTCCTGCTGGTCGTTCGCGACCGTTGCCCTGTAAGCCAGGCATACAAAGGCTCCGTCGTTGTACTGCAGGTTGCTGGTAAGCATCTGCTGTACAAACGCATGCGCAGTGGCGGCGTTATGAACAATGCCCTGTTGCACATAGGTTTCCAGGCCATTGGAATGAACATATCCGCCAATGGGCAATGTGGGATCGCTAAGGTGCAGCAGGCTGCTTAAAAACGGGTGCATCATGATCAACGTTCTTTAGAGGCCATGCCCAGTATTTTTGAAAACAGGGAACTGCTGCCGCCATGGCTATGCGGTTGCACATTTGCATTCAGGAGGTTCGTTAGCCTGGTATGCTGCTTTTCAGTGGTGTAGCCGCTGGCTATCAGCCACCGGAATATCGGTTCCTCAAATGGCATCAATACCTGGTTGCCTTGTATAAAAAGCGGCAGGTGCTTGTTGCCGATCTCATAACAAACGCTTCCCATTTCCAGCATCGACCGTGGGGTAACCACGATAGCGTCGCAGGGAATGATATCTACCACTACCACCCGGGTATCATCTGCAAAAAGGATATCTCCCTCACGCAGGCGCTGTCCTTCTTTCAGGAATTTAATAGCGATCTCCATGCCCTGTTGGGTATGTTTGCGTTGTATACGTTTGGTGGTTTCATACCACTCCAGCTGCAACAGGTCCACCTCGCGGTTGCCTGTTGCAGTGGTAGCAATATTGCCTATTATCTTCTCAATAATCATTTGTCAACTTTTATCAGAACAGGAAATAACGCTGTGCTAATGGTACTTTATCAACCGGTTCGCAGGTAATAACGGCGCCGTCTACACGAACTTCGTAGTTTTCCGGATTTACGGTAATCTCCGGTGTTTTATCGTTATGAATCAGGTGTTTCTTGGTAATCGTACGGCAACCGGAAACAGGCAGCACCATTTTTTCCAGGCCATATTTTTCCACGATGCCTTTTTCAAGGGATATCTTGGAAACAAAGGTGGCGCAGGTTTTACGCATGGCTTTACCATATGCACCGAACATGGTACGCATGATCACCGGCTGAGGGGTGGGAATGGAAGCATTCGGATCCCCCATTTTGCTGGCGATGATCATTCCGCCTTTGATGATCATCTCAGGCTTCGCACCAAACAGTGCCGGTTTCCACAGCACGATATCTGCTATCTTACCAGGTTCAACGGAACCAACGTAATCGGATATACCCTGTGCAATAGCCGGGTTGATGGTGTATTTGGATACATAACGTTTCACGCGGAAGTTGTCGTTGCCTTTACCTTCATCTTCCGTCAGGGCGCCCCGCTGCAGCTTCATTTTGTCGGCCGTCTGCCAGGTACGGGTAACTACCTCGCCTACACGTCCCATGGCCTGGGAATCGGAGCTCATCATACTGAATACGCCCATATCGTGCAGGATATCTTCTGCCGCGATGGTTTCAGGACGGATACGTGAATCGGCGAAGGATACATCTTCCGGAATTTGTTTGCTTAGGTGATGGCATACCATCAGCATATCCAGGTGCTCATCGATGGTGTTCACCGTATAAGGCCGGGTAGGATTGGTAGATGCCGGGAGCACGTTGGGATACATGGCCGCCTTGATAATATCGGGGGCATGGCCACCGCCAGCGCCTTCTGTATGGAAGGTATGGATAACACGACCGTTGATGGCATTCATGGTATCTTCCAGGAAGCCTGCTTCGTTCAATGTATCCGTATGGATAGCCACCTGTACATCGTAATGGTCAGCCACTTTAAGGGCGGCATCGATTACGGCGGGAGTAGCGCCCCAGTCTTCGTGGATTTTCACGCCCAGTGCACCTGCTTCTACCTGTTCAGCAATCGGGCCTTCGGTGGAGCAGTTCCCTTTTCCGAAGAAGCCGAGGTTCATCGGGAAGGAATCAGCTGCCTGCAGCATTCTTTCCATATACCATTTGCCCGGAGTCACGGTGGTGGCATTGGTGCCATCAGCCGGACCGGTACCGCCGCCGATCATGGTGGTAACGCCGCTGAAAAGGGCGGTTTCGATTTGCTGGGGGCTGATGAAATGTATATGCGTATCGATACCGCCGGCAGTGGCGATGAGTCCATCACCTCCATGCACTTCGGTACCTGCGCCAATGATCATGTCCGGATGTACACCGTCCATCGTATCCGGGTTACCAGCCTGACCAAAAGCAACGATTTTTCCGTTTTTAATCCCCAAATCCCCTTTTACAATGCCCCAGTGGTCGATCAGGATCACGTTGGTGATCACGAAATCCAGCACACCCTGGTCGCTGGTGGCGGTACTGGACTGCGCCATGCCATCACGAACGGTTTTGCCACCGCCGAATTTGCTCTCATCTCCATACTCATTAAAATCTTTTTCAATTTCAATGATCAGGTTAGTATCTCCCAGCCGTACCTTATCGCCCACAGTGGGGCTGTACATATTGGCGTATTTAACTTTATTTATCTTCAGGCTCATAATGTTTCATTTTTAAAGTTTCCGGCCTGCAGTTTTGCCACGGCCCTGTCTTTGCTGGCTTCGAGGGTAGTATCGCCATTCACCAGGTTATTGATACCGAATACCCGGCGGGCGCCTCCCAGGGCTACCAGGGTCACTTCTTTTTCTTCGCCCGGCTCAAACCTTACAGCGGTACCAGCGGCGATATTCAGGCGCATACCAAAGGCTTTGGCCCGGTCGAAGCTCATCTTCCTGTTTACTTCAAAAAAATGACAGTGAGAGCCAATCTGCACGGGGCGGTCGGCGGTGTTCACCACTTTCACCGTAACCGTTTTACGGCCTACATTGCATTCAATCTCTCCATCTGCTATAAAATATTCACCAGGGATCATGTTGCTGAGTTTTAAATGTTAACGAATCGGATCGTGTACGGTTACTAATTTGGTACCGTCGGGGAAAGTAGCTTCAATCTGCACGTCGTGGATCATTTCCGGGATCCCTTCCATTACATCATCGCGGGTCAGGATGGTGGCGCCGTACTGCATCAGCTCGGCAACCGTTCGCCCGTCCCTTGCGGCCTCCAGCAGGTGACTGCTGATATAGGCGATAGCTTCCGGGTAATTGAGTTTCAGGCCTCTGGCCTTTCGTTTGGCCGCCAGCTCGCCGGCCAGGTGCAGGAGCAATTTCTCCGTTTCTCGGGGAGTTAAATGCATATAGTGATTTTGAAAAATGACGATAAACGCAGCCAAGCCTGAAGGGAAAAGCCCTGGGCTATTGCCGCAAATATTCCAGCGCTGTTACTAAAGATAACAGCAAAATTCAATAGCTGATAGCGGGCGCTGAGCTATTTCATTAAACAATTGAGTCGGGAATAATAATAGTGTGGAATAAAATATAGTACGGAACAGGCCGGATTGTTTCCGGAACAAAGTCCAGGCGATCCTTATCGCGCACCGTTTCAGGTGCTGCCGGCAGCAGGGAATGATAAAATGAAAGGAGGGTACCTAATGTTTGTATGGGCAGATAACGCGTGGCGGAAACCAACGTATCGTCATCAATACCTTCACCGTCGGACAGGAGGCAGAAACCGGCATGGCGCTGGTGCTTACCCGCAGCCAGCCTGTCTTTTCCCGTATCTGTATGTACTGCGGAAACATGATGGTGATGAAGCGGGTAAAAAGAAGATGCCCTTAACTTCCCGAAAAAACAGATGCCGAGAAAAAGGAATACGACTAAAATATGGAAACGAAATAATCTCATTAGTGCTTCACGTTCACCATAGGAGGTTAGGGCTGCAAAATAAAGCTTAATCAATACTACAAATAGCACAAAACGTGAATTTATTGTCATAAATTACGCATTGGCAATCCGTTGCAATTATGAAGGCATCTGTCAAAACCATTACCAATTACGAGTACAAAAAGCTATTCTTACCCGGGCTTTCCCGGCAAATCATGCAAAATAACTCCCGGCTGCAGATTTACAGGATAGAACATTACCTGAGGAATATCGTGATACCGGTTGTTCCCTACCGGACTTCCTTCAACTTTCTCATCTTCCTGAAAAAAGGCCGGATTGTGCAGCTGCTGGAAACTACCGTTCAACACCTGGAGGTCAATTCCATCCTGTTGATCAAACAGGGAAGTATTACTGCCACCCTCGAAATCTCACCGGATGCCACCGGCTATTTTATGGTATATGAGAATGAGATCATCCAGAGCATTTCGCTGAGAAAAAACCTGCTGAACTTCTTCTTTACCGCCCCCCTTGTGCAGCTTCCACCGCTGGCCGACAAGTGGCTCAGTACCCTGTTCCAGCTGATTGAAGAGGAACTCGACAGTGAAAACGATACGATGGATATCTGTATCTCCCTTTTCCAGTCGGCGCTGACGAAGGTGATCCGGCACGGAAAGAAAACGAAAATGGCGCTGAGCAGGAGCCTGGAGATCACCTTTCTTTTCCGGGAGCTGGTACAGAAACACCACCTCAGCAACAGAGACGTACGGTTTTACGCCCGGAAACTGAATATCTCGGAGAACTACCTTAATAAATGTGTGAAAGAAGCCACCGGTAAGCCCCCCAAACAGTGGATCAATGAGATGAATATCCTGCACAGCCAGATCCTGCTGCAGGATTTTACAAGAGATGTGGCAGGCATCGCCTTTGAACTGAATTTCCAGTCGGCCAACTATTTCACCCGATTATTCCGGAAAGTCACCGGCCAGACGCCGTCGGAGTTCCGGCGGCAGATGGGAAGCAAACAGGTATCCAGATAAAAAGGCGGTGCATGCAGCACCGCCTTTTTATCTGGATCCGGAACAGGATTATTCGAACCACTATATAACCTACAACTGTTACACTGTTAAGTAACGGCTGCAAAGATACACTTCAGATCCCGAATATCCCGCACTGCTAACCCGAAGGATAGCAGTAAAATTTAAAAAACCGCCGCCAGAAATGGCTGCGGTGCTTTTCTTATCCACTCGTTTATCGTTGTAAACTCAACTCATTTAATTGTTAACGTATATACGTTTGCGTTATACACCTATTTCAATGGCAAATGTAAAACCGCGTTACAAAAGTAACCGGTAAAAAAGACAGCACTTTACGAGTTCGGGAAAGTTATTTGCGAGAAGCGGAAATTCATTCGTTGCTGTAGCAGTTAACCAACAGGTACCCGTAGAAGCAGTAGCGCGGAAATTACCGGAACAGATAAATTAAAGAAATGTTATTTTAATGGCGCCGGCAAACATTTCCGGTTATTTCATGTTGGATTATTTATGAAAACACACTACTTCCCTGCGAACGAAAGAGGTACTAAAGACATAGGCTGGCTGAAAAGCAATTTCTTCTTCAGCTTCAGTGATTATTCCAATCCCATGCGCAGCGCCTTTGGCACGCTGGTGGCGTTCAACGATGATTTCGTGGAATCCGGGAAAGGTTTCGGGATACACCCGCACGTGAATATGGAAATCATTTCCATCCTGCTGAAAGGAAAGATGAACCATAAAGACACCATGGGCTACAGTACTGAAATAGAAGCGCCCGCCGTACAGATCATGAGTGCCGGCAGCGGGTTACGCCATGAGGAATATAATATTGGCAGCGATACCGTCAATTTCCTGCAGATATGGATACAGCCCAAGCAACAGAATATCATGCCCCGCTACCAGCAGCGCAGCTTCCCTAAAGAAAGCAGGAAAAACAAACTGGTAACCGTAGTGTCCGGCGAAGAAGGGTTGCAGCATTGCTGGATCAACCAGAACGCCCGGATTTCCCTCGGCTGTTACGAGCAGCCCGGCAGCCTGGTATATACCCTGAACCCGGCCAACAAATGCCTCTTCATTTTCTCCATCAGTGGCGGCCTGAGGGTACAGGACCAGGTATTGCAGGAAAGAGACGCCATCGGGTTATGGGAAACGGCGGAAGTGACATTGCAATGTGCGGAAAAATCTGAATTCCTGATCATTGAAACACCGGTTAACCAGAAGTAAAAACCACCTGTTTTTTTTAACATTCCCCCTGACATATATTCCGGGGGAATCGTTAAATTTATGGTAGACCAGCGCCAATTGTCGTTTACCTGTATGATTAACACTTCCCAAAATAATTACATAGGTTTCGATGAACTCTTCCATCATGCTACCATAGGCATATTGGTGGCCGACAGTCAGCAGCGTATCCTCATGGCAAACCCATTCCTGCTTAACCTGTTCGGCTACACGAAGGAAGAGGTGATCGGACAAGAGACAGGCCACCTCCTGCCGGAAGGCGAGGAACGTTATGCACTGCGGAAAGACGGCACCCGGTTCCCTGTAACTGTCAGCCAGGGCCTGCACACAACGCCGGAAGGTACCTGTACCCTCATTTATGTAATGGAGATGCCTGGCCGTAAAAACCCGGCGCAAATATCTGAGCAGCGTAAGGACCTGCCTTTCCGCGATAGCGCGCTGCAGCGGATGAGCAACTCGCTCAACAGTTTGTGGAGCAATGCCGGCGCCATGATCATCGTGGTCAATCCCGAGGGGTATATCAAATGGTTTAACCCGGCGGCCGAAAGGATACTGGGCTACAAGGCAAGCGAGGTGGTAAACATCCATACGCCGATGATGCTGCACGATAAGGAAGAAGTAGCACTCCGGGCGGAGGAATTTTCGCGGCAGCTGCAGCAGCCTGTATCGCCGGGCATGGAAACCCTCATCATCAAGGCGAAGCTGAATCTTATCAATGAATACGAATGGATATATGTGCGGAAAGACGGCACCACACTGCCCGTTTCGCTCACCGTTTCGGCCATGCGCGATGGTAATGAAATCACCGGCTATATCGGTGTGGCCATAGATCTGACCACCATCAAGCAGGCAGAATCGGAACTCAGGATCTCCCTTGAAAAAGAACGGGAACTGAATGAACTGAAATCCCGATTCGTAGCACTGGCCTCCCATGAATTCAGAACCCCGCTCAGCGCTATTTTGTCGTCCGTATACCTGGTGTCTAAATACGAAAACACAGCCGATATACCGAAGCGCAACAAGCACATTCAGCGTATTATATCTTCCGTAAACATGCTGACAGATATACTCAATGATTTCCTTTCCGTTGGCAGGATAGAAGAGGGCAAGATACAGGTACGGAACAGCACTTTCGATCCAGGCAAACACATCAGCACCATCCTCAGTGAAATGGACGGGCTCAAAAAGCCACAGCAGCAGATCTACTATGCACACCACGGTGCAGCACAGGCATATCTCGACCCAACCCTGCTCAAACATATTGTTATGAACCTATTGTCCAACGCGATCAAGTTTTCCCCCGAAGGCGCCATTATTTCGGTGCGCTCCCAATGCAACGAAAAAGGTTTTCAGTTGTCTGTAAAAGACAAGGGGATTGGTATTTCCGAGGAAGACAGGCAGCATCTGTTCGAGCGGTTCTTCCGCAGCCAGCAGGTAGCCAACATCCAGGGTACTGGCCTGGGCCTCCACATCGTAGCCAAGTACACCGAGCTGATGAATGGCACTGTTTCCTGCAACAGTGTTCCGGAAAACGGTACTGAATTTATTATTACGCTTCCCTTTCCCCAAAAATGACACAACATGCAAAAGATATTGCTGATAGAAGATAATCCGGCTATCTGCGAAAATGTGGCCGAAATACTGGAACTGGCCAACTACCAGGTGATTACGGCCTCCGATGGAAAAGAGGGCGTATCCAAAGCACTGGAGCACCTGCCCGATCTGATCGTGTGCGATATCATGATGCCGGTGCTCGACGGATACGGCGTATTACATATGCTGCACAAAAATCAGGCACTGCAAACCACTCCGTTCATTTTTCTCACTGCCAAAGCGGAGCGGGCGGATGTCAGGAAGGGAATGGAAATGGGGGCAGATGACTATATCGCCAAGCCGTTCGAAGGCACCGAACTATTGAGCGCTATTGAAAGCAGGCTGAAAAGATGCGCAGAAATAAAGCAGGATGTCACCAACGGCCTGCAGGGAGTAAACGCGCTGCTATCTGCTGCCGGCAGAGACCAGCTCGATCTGCTGAAGGAAGACCGCAACACACATCTCTATAAAAAGAAACAGAATATCTACGCTGAAGGCAATCGCCCTGAGTATCTCTACTACCTGATCAGTGGAAAGGTGAAAACTTATAAAAGGAATGACGACGGCAAAGAACTGATCGTGGGCCTTTACAACAGCGGCGATTTTCTGGGCTACAATGCGCTGCTGGAGGGTGGCAACTACCAGGAACATGCCGAAGCCATGGAAGACAGTCTGCTGGCATTGATCCCTCACCAGGATTTTGAACACCTTATTGGCAGCAATCCGGAGGTACTGGGGAAATTCATTCGTATGCTGTCGAAAGAAATGGCTGAAAAGGAACAACAACTGATAGGCCTGGCGTATAACTCCCTGCGTAAAAAAGTAGCGGAAGCATTACTGATGCTGGATAAGAAATATAATATTTCGGGAGATAAACATTTTACGATAGATATCAGCCGCGAAAACCTGGCAGCCGTGGCAGGCGTTGCCAAGGAGTCGCTGATCCGCACGCTGGGCGACTTTCGCGACGAGCGGCTGATATCAGTCAAAGAAGGACAGATCGCCGTCCTTTCAACAAAAAAACTGGCGGATATGGTAAACTGATTGATCCCTTTCAGGATGCAATAAACTGTAGAAACGACGATTTCAGATGATCATATTCCCTGATCATCTGTTCAATGGCTGTTTTAAGTCTGGCATATGAATACGGCGCGGGTATGCCGGCCGGTTGTTTCTCCAGCCACTCCAGCTGCTCTTTAATCTCATGACGCAACAGCACTAACAAATCTTCCCGCTCCAACATGGCAAGCTGAAACTCTTCCGCTTCTTCAATAAACGACCGGCGCGCCGATTCCTTCAACGCTGTAGCCAAACGATGAATCATGGAGGCGTTGTCCTCCCGCAAGGTTTTCACGTCGCTGATCCACATCCTGCAAATTTCCGTATAAGCGGGATGTTCGGGATCTCGCAATAGTTCCTCTGGCATATTTAAACAGCTAATTATAATAAGTTTGCAGCCCGTGCAAATCCTGCTCCTCTTTCCATCTTTTCAACAGGCTGCTTATTTTTTGCTGATGCATGTACATTTCGCGGATGTCGGTTTGCAACGCGGCCAGCTGTACTGCAGGATAACCCGCCGCCTGGATACTGTTTTCCTCCACAAAATCATCGATCAACGCCAGTATCGTCTTCGTCTGTAGCATAAACTCCTTTACCAGGCGGGTTACCTTACTTATATGCTCATGCCCCGGGGCCTGACCGCTGTCTCCTTTACCGGGCTTCAGCACCTGCTTCAGCTCTTCTTTCAGGTTGTGCAACACTACATTATTATAAATGCTTACTTCCCGGTAGAAATGTATGATCAGCTCATTAAAATCGTGGTGTATAGCAGGCATGTTTCCTGTTGCAGTGGTAACGCGGGCGTAAAAATCCTCTGTCCGATCCAGCACTTTCGTCGCCTGAGACATCGCCTTATCAGTAATACAGCGGTGTATTTCTTCTGCATACATGGTATTATAATCCAGCAGCCCCATTTTCATTTCCAGTAACACCTTTATTCCCGCTTTCCTTCCGTACTGCCGGTAAATAAAATTGCCATACTTCTGCAAATTCCGGATGGGAAAGAAAAGAAAACCTTCACAAAACTTACGTTGCCGGGAACCGGGCGTCAATCCGCTAAACATGATCTGCATTTTTTGAAAAAAGGAATAAAAGTATCACCGTCCAGTGTAACGGTGATACTTCTCCAACCGCACATCTCCGTTATTATTCTAATTTGCACTCTTTCGTTGAATACTGATGTAAAACTACCGTTGTTCACTATGCTGAACAATGACTGGCATTACCCGGGTAGATGATATTCGTCATCGCCGGTGATGACGCAGGTCAGTCAGGATGGGAAGATGGCCGATAATCAAGGCAGCGGAAAACAAGGAACTTCCGTACCACGCGCCCATGGCGGGTTACAACAATGGGAGGCAGCGGACTTACCGACCGGAAGTAGGGTTGCAGCTCCGCTACGGATGCCTGCTCATCTTTATCGTCGTTCACATCGGTCAGTGAGTTAATGAAGATGGCGTTTTTTCCTTTCAACGTTTGAAAATCCGTTCCTATGAAATCGAACTGCAGTGCATGCTGCCCGATGACGTTCCGGGAATATACCATCCGGCCTAGGTAGAGGTTAAGCATCGCGCTGGTTTTATAATCATCTGCAGAAAAAATAAAATCATCCGGGTACTGCGCTGCCAATGCAGTGGCACCCTCGCCAAGGCCATCCCATCCGATCATGGTATCGTCTGAATGGATCGGCACCGGGTAAAACAACACTTCCACCGCCAGCGCCAGATGTACCACCACCGAGCAGATCCACTGCCAGTATATATAGCGCCGGGTTAACCAGATACTTACCCAGATGATACCGGTAATATAAGCAGGCATCATCCAGTTGATCTTTACCCAATACACCGGGGAAATAATAAAGAAGAGCAGGAATAGCGGTGCAAAAAAACAAAGCAGGAACAATTGCTGCACAGGAATGCGCGTCCAGTGCCAACGATACTTGCGAACCAGTTTGTAACCGTAATACAACAACGCAAAAAATAACACCGGTAACAGGATCGCCGTCTGATGGCCTATCACGCCGAAGAAATCGAGCGGATGCAGTTCTGCTCCACCTACCCTTTCCGACGACTGGAACCGGAACGATGCAAAACCATTATTCACATTCCAGATCACCACTGGCAAAATGGTGATAACAAATGCCAGTATACTTAAAAAGAACCAGGGCGAATATAAATACCGGCGGTATTTGGGAGATAACAACAGGAACAGTACTGCGCCCGCAGGCAGAAACAGCGCTGTATACTTGCTATCGAACGCAAGCCCCATCGCAATTCCGGACCATATCCACCATACTTTTCGCTCTTCAAATACGGCCTTGTACATGGCTATGAGCGACAATGTCCAGCACAGCATCAGCGGCACATCGGGTGTAGATACCAGCGACAGTATCGTCACCATCAGCGTGGCATACAACAACTGCAGCCCGTTCCAGGCTTTTTCACGCGGCAGGAAATACCTGGCAAGACGGTAAAACGCCAGCAATGCCGCCACTGTAATCAGCGTATCGGCCAACTTGATGACGTATACATGTCGCCCTAACAAATCGGTAGCTCCACGCAGCAGCAGGGCAATAGCCGGTGGATGATCGAAATAGGAAAGTGCCAGGTGCTGGCCGTAGAAGTAATAGTAGGCATCCTGGGGCATCGCCCCCATCAGCCATATGAAAGAAAAACGCAGTAGTACAATAAAAGCGATGGCGGCTGCCATCCATTTATTTGCTGTGATATAGGCTAAAAAATGTTTACGCCCGGCCCGGTCATCCATATAAAGCTCCCCGTTAAGTGACAGAAA
This sequence comes from Chitinophaga sp. 180180018-3, assembly GCF_037893185.1. Classification (NCBI taxonomy): domain Bacteria; kingdom Pseudomonadati; phylum Bacteroidota; class Chitinophagia; order Chitinophagales; family Chitinophagaceae; genus Chitinophaga; species Chitinophaga sp. 180180018-3. Next base: position 5,955,140 of record NZ_CP140772.1, read on the forward strand.
AAGTGTGATAAAGCCAACCCGCAATGTTTATGCCCCTTGCAGACATTTTTACATTGATTAACCAAAGTTCATTTTTTTTTTGCGGATTCCTTAATATTTCCTAGCTTCATGTCCCAGACCCCAAAGTATAAGTCCGAACCCCTTTGCAACAGTTTTTGGAGATGTAACCTCAAGTATCCGATTGAAAAATTTATAGCGTATGCTTTCGGACTATACGGGATCTGCACTTAATTAAAATTTCAACACTTTGTAAAACACTAACAGCAAATCCGGTCATTTTGTACTGGCATTACGTAGCCAGGGCTGTGTTATTGAGCATTTATGTGTACACCCCAGAATTCACCGAATAACGGTGTGGCTAGCTATTGTCCTGTGACTGAACGGCTGTTTATCATCCTACAACACGGATCATCATTGCTTTTATGAAAGAGCATATCATTATTAAAGTGGCAGCAAACGTGCAGGAACAACTTCCCGCCAGCATTCCCTACTGGATTGATTTTATCAATGATAAGACAACCGTGGTGGAAAGGTTCCTTCCTGACGTGGACCGCATCTTTAATGAGGTGAACCGTAAATTCTGGACCACCCGGGAATATAAACCACATACTAATGATTGGAGTGCAGACGAAATGAACGCCAGCCTGCACCTCACCTTCCGTATCATTCTGCAGCAAGATGGGAAGTTACCCGATGAAGCCATACAACGGATCGGGCAGCTTCCTTTCATTTTGCAGGTACGTACACTGCTACTGGGCACCACGGAGCTGCCCGGTGAAACAGTTGGTGCACTCTCGATGGCAGTTACAGACCCGGGGGAAATGATCTATCTCCCCTACGCCAAAGAATGGACCCATGGTGTGAAAGATGTGCGCGTAGCAGTACTCGACACCGGCGCCAATTTCACTCATCCTGAACTGGAAAATAAAATTGTGCTCAGAAAAAATTTCGTTGACCTGCAGGGACTTGATACCTCCGCATTCATTGGAGATGTGTTAAATATAGATGCGTTACCGGAAGACCAGGTAGGGCACGGTACGCATGTATCCGGTATACTGGCCGCCAGGGGATTGAAGATGAATGAAGGTGTTTGTCCTTCCTGCAGCCTGATGGTAGTACGGGTACTCGCCGCCATGAAAAGCGGCAACCGTATAGTGGGTGCAGGCATCGTAGACAATATCAACAATGGCATCAAATGGGCAGTGGATCATGGCGCCGACGTAATTAATATGAGCCTCGGTATAAAACATTCCGGTGGCGGTTTACCGCATGAAGACATTGTAAAATATGCGCTGAGTAAAAACGTAACAATTGTGGCCGCCAGTGGCAACGACGGCACCGACGAAAAATATTATCCCGGCGCACTGGACGGCGTTTTTGCAGTAGGTGCAGTGGATAGCTCCGGCCAGGTAACAGGCTTCACCTCCTATGGCGCCAACATCACCGTGGTAGCGCCAGGCGCCAACATCTACAGCTCTTACCTCAACAACGGCTATGCTCTTTCTTCCGGCACCTCGCAGGCATCACCGTTTGTAAGCGGAGCAGTAGCACTTATGAAATCGCTGGCTTATGAAAAAGGCCGCAAACTCACCAATGCTGACATCAATTATATCCTGAGAAATACATCCGACAGGCTCACCAGCAAAGTAAGGGATCAGAAGGCCGGATATGGCCTGCTCAACCTGGCAGATTCATTCAAACTGTTAAACGCTATTTTATCATAAATTCTTTAAACAAAAAGTCAATGGCAACGCTCAATTTTTTCCCTACAAACGGCGTTAAAATACGCAGAACAAATGTCACAACAAATGGCGTCACTGCTGATATTGATGCCAATGTGAAAGAGCAGCTGGTGTATCTGAATGATCTCCTGAGTAAACCCATCTATATGAAAGATGCGAACGGAGATTGGACCGGGCCGGAAGGCACACCTATCCAGGAATTTGTAACTGCCTCGCTGACAACCAGGCGCTACGGCAGCAGATATAAAGATGATCAGCAATGGGAAGACGGTAGCCTCCTGAATGGTATCTACCGGGCCATCAATGCCAACAGCTATATCAATAATGGCAGCACTACTCACTATAGCCTCGAAGAATACATCGATGCAGAAGATAAACTCTCCCTGCTGAAGTTTGATTTCTCCGACAGGCTGATGAACAACTGGAATAACCTCGACATTAATCCACGCAGCATACTCAACTATTCCGGTATCGTCAACTACCTGCTGGCAATGGGCTATAATGCCGGATACCAGGAAATAAATGGCCTTACCAATTTCATTTTTGGCAACAGGTCTGGTAACCGCAATATTATCAGCTATGCACAGGTAAGCGCCGCCCGCGAATATATCCACGCAGAGAAAGTGGATGTGGAATATAATACCGACAATAGTCAGGTTATCCAGGATATCCTCAAAGGCAATCCTTCTTTCTCCTCACAATCCTTCTACTCCTTCATACAAAAGATAGTAGAAAACCATGTGAGCAATAGCAAAGAACTGGATCTCCTGAAATACTCAAAATATTACAATGACATACCGGTTTTGATGATCCCCCGGCTCATAAAAATGATCAAAGCCTCTGTGCTGCCGGTGACCAAAACCAATATCGATACCCTGCTGCCCATTTTCATGAACGATATTGAGAATACACCCGGATGGCAGGACGATACGTCAGATTCCGATACAACCACCGACCAGAGCGCCCCGGACTTCAGCGTTACCTTCCTCGATGAAGACAATGCCGTAGTGCAGATCCTCTCCGATAATATCCGCTGCGCTGCCCAGATGTTCTACTCCATGACCCTGGGCGACGAACTGGATGTATTCAATGTGGTAAACTTCTTCACACACAAATATATGGTCAGAGGAAATATACAGATCTCTGACCTGCAACTCCGGGAAGACCTGCAGCTGTACGTTTTCTCCAATAAATTCACCAACCCCAGAACCGGTAAGATCGTAGACAGAACCCGCCCGGCTGAACGCCTTATGTTCTACAAGCAGGTGTTCAACTATGGTAATGCTCCTGTTACAGAAGATGTGGTAGTGAATAAAGAATTCCCGAAATACTGGCGCATACTCATTATGGAAGTAGCGAAGTATATTCAGAAAGCACAGGAAAGTCCTAACCCCGACAGCTATGTATCACGTCAGACAGTTATGCAGGCAGTGGAAGATCTGCAATACAACCTGTCGACTCACTGCGCCGGCATGGCAAATGTGATTTCGCCAATCATCTATGATGGGTTGTATTTTGTCATCAAACGCATACTCAGCCATCCTGAAATAGTGAAACAACTGGTGCCCGCCGGCGGTAACTGGTGGAAGGTGGTGGAACTGCTCTATGAAGGCATGAAACATCAGCGCCCGAAGACTACTATCCTTTACAATAAAGCCAAACTGGGTTATGCGATCCTTAACTCCATTGCAGATTACAACCCGGCAACATTTGAAGATGATACCCGCTACTCCACCTTTATCAGTAATGTGGATGCATTCATCATCAGCCAGGCACAGCTGCAAAACAGAGATGACGACGACGACAGCAAAGACGACACCGATCAGAAACGTATCAAAGGCCGTGATAAAGACCACGATACCGATAAAGACGACGATAAAGTGCCTGAAAAAACAACTGCGCCTGCCGGCAAGGATGAATGGGACTTTTAACAGACCAGGAATTTATTCGATTAATCACTTATTCAAAAGCATAACCAGCTATGGACATCAATGTAATACCTTCCAAAGGTCAGATAAGGGAATTTGCCAGGGCGCAGGCAAGAGAAGTATTGGGCAGCAGCGAAGTGTTCAGGAATATGCCACTGGAAGATCAGAAAAGTATCTACCTGTCGCTGATAGATGATTATACCGCCAAACAGATGAAAAAACACGGTATAGAAGAAAGTATGGCTACCGACAGCGGAAAAGATATGGGTTATAAAGGCTATGATCCCGGCTTCCAGGGAGATACTAAATCTTTCAAGGAACTGGTTGATTCGGTAGACTTCCCCAAATTTGTGGCAGACCTGCTGAAAGCAGTGTTCGACGCCAATCTTAAAGTAATGAAAACACAAACAGACAGCTATATAAAACTGATGAAAGAAGCCACCAAATCTACCGCCGACTTCATCAAAAAAGTAAAAGACGATGATACTTTTGCAAGGCTGGCTGAATCAAGAAGTGATAAATACAACGTCATCACAGAAAAGCAACCCGATGGCAGCTCCAAACTGGCGCTCACCAATCCTGAAGGAGAAAAACACGATCTCGAAGATGCCGAAGTAAAAAAACATATCCTCGAGGCAAAAATAAATATGGCTAAAGAACACCGTGCCGCATTGCGGGAAGTACTGCTCATGGGTGTAACCCGCCTCGTGGTGGAAAAAGGTGAAATAGACGCACAGGTAGAATTCAGCATCAAGGCTACACGCGCCAGCACCGCGCACCACGACGATCAGAACATCAATACCGTGAACACACATGTCGAAGCAGACGGAGGGATACTCGGTTCTATATTCGGAGGACCAAGCATGACCACCGATATCACCAACACCAATATACAGGTAAACACTTCCGACAAAAAGGCTACAGACGATCTCACCGCTAACCTCAAGGGACATGTAAATATCAAGTTCAAAACAGATTATTTCAAACTGGACAACTTCGCCAACATGTATGCAGATGGTGGCGTAGCAGCCCTGAAACCAGCTGGCGCAGCACCCGCTATTGCAGCTCCCGCCGCAGCACCCCGTTAATAATCTTTCATTATGAGCCTGGCTATTTTACATTGGGAATCGGCAGACAACCATAGCTATCATTTTAAGATAGATATAGGTACCAACAATTACTACCGGTTCAAGATAGGCAAGCAGATTATCACCAGGGCGGGAATCAGATGGGTGGATGATATTTCGAAAGTGACACCTTTCCAGCAAAAAAGGAAGCTCACCTTCCTGGGAGATAGTGAAGAAGAAGTAGCACTGCCCAAAAAGTATTTTGACCGCGAAAACTGCTTCGTACAGCTGTATAGTGCGAAAGACAACAACGGCAAATCGCCGGCAGTTTCCAAAGTGATCAGAGTACCTGTTGCCATGCAGCAGATCAATACAATGCACTTTAACCTCTCATCATCAGCAAGTACTATGATGGATACCATAGATTTCAACCCCGTAAGAAATATATCAGCCGAACAACAATTGCTGTCGCAGCAAACCTCCATAGAAGATATCCTCGGAGGCCTTGTAAGAGCAGTATTGCCCGCGGCCATCAGTTACCTGAACCCACAGGGAACGGGCACTGCTACACCTACGCCCGGTAATGGCGCTACCAACAGCAGCACCAGCATGCTTACCAGTTTACTTGGTGCTGTACTGCGTGCCGTAGCGCCATCTATACCTGGGTTCAGCGGACAACAGTCTGTAAGCTATGCTGCCGAAAGCGATAACCGCTTCGGCAATTACAGCGACGCCGGGCCTGATAACAACCAGTTCTCAAAACCCTTTGTATTCGGCATCGACGACGCGCTACTCGCCAGCATGGCCGGACCTATCATCCAGCAGGGTTTACAGCTGCTGCCACAACTCGTGAATGCAGCCAATCAGCACAAACTACAAACGCTGCAGGCCAACAACCAGTTAATGAGCACACTGGCAGGCGATGTACAACGCAGGATGATGATGCAGCAACTGATGCAGAACCAGCCCGCCGCAGGAGGAGGAGCGCCCAATATCGATCCTGCAGTACTGGCGCAATTATTGGCCCAGTTGCAGAACACACAGCCCCAGCCTGCTCCTGCCCCCGCTGCCGCACAATCGCTGTCACTGGACAATGCCGCCTACTCACTCAGCAATGGAGTCATACTTACTTTCGAATCGCTGAAACTAACGCCGCATAATGGCAAAGACGTATTGCTGCTGCAACCGGCTGATAAGATCCTCTTTAAAATAAAACTGAATGTTAGTTCATCTCCCAAAAAACCTTTACCACGGGCGATCTATACATTTTATTTCAAAGATCCTGCTACCAAACAACTCCTGCTGGAAAAAACATTCCGGAAAAAAGATATAATGGCCAATATCATTATGGAGTTTGAATTCCTGAAGAATGAAATAAGCAGTATCCCACTGAACAAGAACATCGAAATATTCGCAGAAATGCGGTGGAAAACATCCGGGGAAAAAATATATAAGGCGATCGGCAACACCAGCGCCGTTTTTGTTCAGCAATACTTTGTGCAAAGCCAGGGAGAAGCCGTTTCCGGTGAAAAAGAACTGACCGACATGAAGGTATACCGCTCTTTCTGGAATAAGGTATGGCAGTCGCCCTCACTGGGAAAATCAAAATCACTCTGGGAACTGAATGTAGATGCCAGGTATACGGTTTCTCTGTCTGCCGATCACACATCTAACGGTGTCACCCCTACGAAGTTATCAATAGATGAAAAAGATAAAGAAAGTCTTACCGACACTACCTCCGGCAGAATGAAAGCCGGGATAGAGCTCAGCATCACAGAGCTTAACAAACTGCTCGGCGGCTGGGACGGTAATTCCCCGCTGCCGGATGAACAGCTCAGTGCCATCAGGAATACCGGGTTTGCAAGATCCAATACAGCAGAAATGATCTATAACATCAAATTGAGAGGCAGAACGTATGAACAGGGCATGGTATGGATAGTGCCTGTGTTCAGGCTTTTTGAGATTACGCTGGGAAAAGTGGAATCACTTAGTCCGGAAGGATATGTAAACCAGGCAACGAGTACTAAAGTAAAATTCCCCTTGCCCGTAAGTGTCAGAATATTGGGTATCAAATCAAATAATCAATAAGCATATGGACTATCCTTATATATATAGCTTGTCTGACGACGACAACAGCGAAACAAAGCACGACGATGATGCGGAGGCCTACAAATTTGAAGGCTTTGAGATTGAAGTAAATGTGAAGGTGGTATTGAATCCCGTCACAAAAATCAAAGCATCATGATGGACGAAGCATTTATCTCCTTCGGAGAAATCGTAGATAAGTTGCTGAGCATCCCCGGCGATTTTACAGACGAAGAAAATGGTGTTCATTCCTACATCTATGAAATAGAAATAGGCACGCCGGTGGAACTGGATATCAGTGTAGACGACAACGGCAAAGTAACAATAGGCAGCGTGCCTCCGATGTACCGGGTAAGTACCAGTTTTTTACCGTCTTACCACAGTATTACCATCAAAGCTGAAAAATATATCGCACCGGAAAATGGCGAATGAAAACAAATACTGGAACCTTGAAGACTTTGTAGACTCGCTGGTAGTGGAGCTGGATAAAACCCGCGAAACACTGGCCATCAAAGCGATCAATAAACCGCTAACATACACGGTGAAGGATCTGGCTATTGATCTCAACATCTTCCCAACTTTCGATGGCGACACCATCAGGTTCATCACCGCACAGCCAGGCCAGCAGGGAGCTTCGAAAGTGAATATACAGCTGGGATCTATTACCGATCAGCAGGTGAGGGCTACTACGAAAATTTCAGGATTGAAGAACGATACTAATATAGAAGATATAGGAGTAGATCAGAAAACACTCAGTAAATTACGCAAGATGGGCGTCAATTCAGTGGATGACCTGCAGCAGATAGAAAAAAAACAGGTGGATATACAACGGGCATCCGATAATGAAATTGATTACAAAACACTCGCTAACCAGATCCAGAAATCCAGGCGGAACATGACCCCTCCGAAAGTAAAGGGAGTAAGCCTTTCACTGGATGAAGACAAGCGCCCCTACCTGCACGTAAAAGGTGAAAACTTCACGCTTGATCCTAAATATCCTCCGGTAACGGTGATCAACAACCAACTGGCGGAAGTAATGGAATTCAATGCCAATGAAGTAAAGATATTTCTGAATAAACAACATATCACACAAAATGAATCAGAGCTGATCATGACATTTGATCCTTATACTTTGGTAAAAATGAATATCCGGATCTAAAATGCTAACAGTATATGAAGAAGAAACAAACACCTTACACCTGCTACGATGACATGCTGAGTGATTACTACGGCTGTCATCGCCCACCCAGGAAGAAAAGGAAGACACTGACGATGAGTTTTGACAATGGTGAAATAATACCGGGGAAAGACAGCGAGCCTTTCCGGGAATATATTGTAGCAACCTCTCAGGACAAGGACGGGGATGCTTTTGATGAATACGTTGTACAGTCATATTCCGTTGCAGAAGATAAAAACGACGAAGAATATGTAGTACAATCATTTTCGTATAGTAATGATAGTTATGAATCTCCCTACCAGGGAACCGACTTCATATCTACCTCCTCTACCGTCAGCAAGAACCAGGATCTGCAAACCGATGTGCTGGACCCGCTATCCACCGAAAAGGCCGCGGACCTGCCTTCACCCGATAAACCAGATACAGATGCACTGATCAACGATATTAAAAATATACAACAACAAAGCCCTGCAACCAGCAGCGTTCCTGCTGATAACAGTGGCTCATTATCCTCCAGTGAGGAAGAAATAGTGAACGATCTGCAGGCTATACTTTCCGGAAAAAAAGTATACGACCCTGCTTCAAAGAAAACCGTGAATCGCGACGAGCTTGGCAAACAACAATCTATTGACGACAGCAAAGCGGCGCCAGCCAACGATCCTGGCTTCAAGAATGAGCATGCCATTTTTGACCGCATCGCGCAGAACATGAAGTATGCCAACGCCTACGACCTCGGTACTATACAGGTGAATACAGAAGAATTGAACAATCGTTTCAATGAATTCGATAAAGTGCCGGATGCACCGCCCAGGCGTCCCACACCTCCGGCAGCACCTGCACCTACTCCTGTGAGCCAGCAGGAAGACTTTGACCCCTCCGAATTCATACGCGACCTCGATGAAATGCGCAAACAAGGTCAAAGCCAACCCGTAGCTACGGTGGAAGCGCAACCGGCGCCCAGTACACAGATGAGCCCTCCGGGCGCCACTACGCCGGAATTCCCTCCCAGGCCCACTAACTTACGCCCGATAACCACACAGGAACGCGCCGCTGAATTTGGCACCTTTGCGTATGTGGCGGACCCAACTACTTTCAATGGCGATGGTATCCGTGTAACGGATAATTGGGTACACGATAATATAACGAGTGTTAACATACCACAACTAAATGGCAAGCTGGCGAACGGACGGCCCATACAACATGGCGCCATCCTCTTTCACCGGGCGGGGGCCGACAGGCTGCAACGCCTCTGGGCAGCGTGGGAAGCCGCGGGGCTGCTGGACAGGATACTTTCCTTTGAAGGCGGATACGCAGCGCGCTTCATACGGCACACCGAAGGCCGCAGTCCAAGACCACTGAGCAATCACTCATGGGGCACTGCCTTCGACATCAATGCAGCAGAAAACCCATTTGGCCAGGAACCTGCACAGATGGGCCATACAGGCTGCGTAAGAGAGCTGGTGGCCATCGCTAATCAAAATGGGTTCTTCTGGGGAGGTCATTTCAGCGGACATAAAGATGGGATGCATTTTGAACTAGGCAAAGCAATTTAATTTTTTCAGCTATACAATCCGTTTAAAATGGAAAACCGCTTCATCGAAATAGACAGCCAGCTTGGCGCAAAGCGCAGGCGCAATGGTTATGCCCGTGCTGCCTCTATTGTAGATAGATTTGCTAATTCATTTGATGCCGTAGACTACACCATACCTGGTGTTATCACCCCGCTACGACAGCCTACCGGCATGGTATGCTGGGCTACTGTTGCCACCATGATGATCAGCTGGCGGAGGCAGATGGCTTTCTCGATTGAAACTGCCATGGGTAACATTGGACCTATTTATCTTACAAAATTCAGGAACAACCAGGGCCTCAGCGCTGCTGAAAAAATACCATTTCTGCAGGCTGCCGGAATGCAGTTCGAATACCCGCAAAGCCTCAATGTTACCGGCTGGGAACATTTGCTGCGCACTTACGGGCCGCTGTGGGTGACTACCGCCGAAGGCTCCGATGCCAACTTTGGCATACATGCGCGTATCGTAACAGCTATCAGGGGCAATGGCAACGCCCAGGATACACAACTCACCATCATTGACCCTGCAAGAGGAAACTCTTACCAGGAAAGATTTTCCGAATTCCTTACAAAATTTGAAAGAGAAGTACGCGTAAGCCAGGCATGGGATGGCAGAATACAGATCGTACACTTCGCTGCAGGAACAGCTACTGCTCATTCTTTAACAGATGATACCTATACGGAAACAATGTCCGTTGTTTCATCGAGGGGCGTAGATCTCATTAAAAGACTGGAAGGGTTCAGGGCACAGCGGTACAACGACCAGGCCGGCCACTGCACCATCGGTTACGGTACATTGATTCATAAAGGTAATTGCAATGGCAGTGATGCTTCCGAACAGCCCTATCTCAACGGCGTCGATGAAGCAAGAGCTACAGAGTTGCTAACAGCGCGCCTTAACAACTTTCAGCAGGCCGTTAACCAACAGGTAACGGTAACGCTCAACCAGAACCAGTTCGATGCCCTCGTAAGTTTTGTATACAACATTGGTGTCGATAACTTCAGGCGATCCACCTTACTCAGGTTACTCAATCAGGGCAATTACAGCGCCGTTCCTACCGAAATGCGCAAGTGGGTAAAAATAAGGCAACACGGAGCACTGACAGACTCGCAGGGGCTTATCAACCGCCGCAATGCTGAAATAGAGCTGTACAATGCACCTGTGGCAAGTGGAGCACAATCGTTCTCCTTGGATTATAATGGTTATATGGATGAAGCTGCGACACTCGCGGAAGACTTCTCCGTACAATCAGATTTTATTCAGCAATATGGCCAGAATGCAGCAGACAGTATGCGTCAAACACGTGTACCCGCGTCCGTTACCCTGGCACAGGCGGCACTGGAATCCGGCTGGGGCAGGCATGCACCCGGCTTCAACTTCTTTGGCATTAAAGCTGGTTCCAGCTGGACAGGTGCAACGCAGCTGCTAACCACCACAGAAGTACACAGCGATAACGATCGCAGCAGGCATCCTTATCCGGAAGTCATCTCCATAGAACAATTCACCGACAGTAATGGTAATGTAAAATACAGATGGAGAGTAAAAGATAACTTCAGGTCATATGCGAACGCGGCAGAGAGCTTCACCGATCACGGCAACTTCCTTGTCAATAACAGCAGGTACCGGGCAGCATTCAGTCATACAGATGACGGGCGGCAGTTCGCCAGAGAAATCGCACGTGCAGGATACGCCACCGATCCGAATTATGGCAACACCCTTGTTCAGCTCATCGATCGTAACAACCTTACCCGTTTTGATGTGCAACAGGCAACGCCGGCCGCTCCGGCACCAGCCGTATCAGGAGCCAACAGCAGTACTATACAGGAATTCGCAGGCGACATTCTTTCCGGACCCGGCAGGGCACTTATTCCGCAACCAGTACGGCAACAGCTGCAGTACATCAGGGAGCATGGAAATTATACACTGAATGGCAATACCTTCACGCCCTCACTCCCATTGCTGCAAAGCATCACCCAGATCATGTACTTCTCGCTGGATCATAACACAACCGCCAATCCGGCCTTCAGTATCCTCAGTTATATACGACCGGCATCATCCCACCATTCCAATGGTACCGCTGTTGATATCAGTCATATTGATGGAAAACGCATAGATGTGCGTAACCAGCAGCAATGCCTGGATGCCGTAATCGTGGCCATCAACAACCTGGCCCCGGGCAGCTATGCATTAGGATTGCCCAGGCCGCCGTACGCCGACGGAGCAGGTGCTGACCACGACTTCACCACTTACAACAGGCATATCACCGTATATAACGACACACATCCTCCTACCCTGATGACACAATACCAGGATCTGCCCACCACAGGCAATTTCTTCCTCCCTAACCGCTGGAACGAACATTCGCCTACCGGCAGCACCGCTACCGACTTGAATCATATCACCAATGAAACATCGCGCAACGCTATACGCACTGCTATCAATAATGCCCAGGGAAGAGGCGTAAACATCCGCTATTTGTTTGCGGATGCCCTGGATCACCTGCATATACAGGCGTTGTAATAGATTGATGCAGGAAATAAATCAGTCCATCTTCAGGCTGGCGACAGGATTGGCGCCAGCCGCTTTCAGCGACTGTAAGCCCACTGTGGCAAAGGCGATCAGAAGAGTACCGGCGCCTGCCATTGCAAACAGGTACCAGCTCACATCCGTGCGGTAAGCAAAGTCGCGCAGCCAATATTCCAGCAGATACCAGGCTATCGGGCTGGCAATGGAAATGGAAATGATGACCAGTATAAGAAAATCTTTCGATAATAAACCTACAATACTACTCACACTCGCTCCCAATACTTTACGGATACCAATTTCCTTCACCCGCTGCTCGGTCATATACACCGTCAGCGCCAGTAACCCCATGATGGAAATAAGTATGGAAACAAGCGTAAATACATGTACAATATGCTGCAAGCGGTTGTAGTCATTAAACAGGCGCTGGAAGTTGTCGTCCAGAAACGAGTACCGGAGCGGAATACCCGGTTCCACGGTTTCCCATAAACGGCCAATGGCCGCTATTGTTTTTTCCAGGTTCGCTGTTCTTACTTTCAGTAACAGCGAGCCTCCCGACATATACGTACAATGTGCATTGGAAATACTGTACAATGTTGGAGCAATATAACTGTCGAAGCCCACCACCTGGAAGTCTTTCACTACCCCCACAATCTGGTAAGGCACACTGTCGCACGCCGCAAAACGGATCAGCGAACCTACCGGATCTTTTATGCCCAGCCGCTTTGCGGCAGTTTCGTTGATGATAGCGGTATTGTCCAGATCTTCCGGATGACTATCCATAAATGTCCGCCCTTTCAATACCAGTATGCTCAGCGTCCGGAAGAAATCGGTGCTCACCCTCACCGAAGTAAGTGAGAGGGAATTTCCTTCATAATGAAATCCCACATGCGAGGTATCCATCACACTGCCCGGCACTGATGTTGTTTTCGACACCAGCTCTACACCGGGAATGTCCAATAACTTTACTCTGGTTCCTTCAAAGTTTTCTTCCCGGGTACGTTGCCCCGCTTCCACCTGTATCACCTGCTGAGGATTGAAGCCAATATCCCGGTGTTTCATAAAGTCCATCTGGTGAGCCATTACCTGTACACTAACGATGAAGAAAACAGATACAGTGAACTGCAATACAATCAGGGAATGGCTAAAGCGCTTCCCACCCGCACCAGGTTTGAACGCACCTTTCAGCATGGCTGCAGCCTGCTGACGGGCAAACATCAGCGCAGGATATAAACCGGAGATCAGTATAATGGCCAGCAACGCCGCCCCGCATTGCAGCAACATGTTGTAGGAAAATAACCGGAAGAGTGACAACGACAAGTCGAACATACGGTTAAATGCAGGCAGCAACGCCAGGCACAGTAACAACGCCAGCGCCAGACTGAGTAAACACTGGAAGGCTACTTCCAGCAGGAACTGCGTCACTACCTGGTGACGCGCGGATCCCATTATTTTTCGTACACCCACCTCCCTGGCCCTTCTCAGAGTTTTCACCAGCATCAGGTTTCCTGAGTTGAGCGCACCACTCAACAGCAACAAGCCCGCAAGCGATAGCAGTATCATGGTTGTTTTAAATGGACTTTTACCGAACCTGGGGAAATTGTGTATATCGGCAATGGGTTCCGCCATCAGGGATGGATGATGGCCGCTCTTCAGATAGGCCTCATAAGACTGACTACCGGTTTTCAGATGATGATCATAAAAAGCAGTATTGATCTTGCTTTCCAGTGCGGATACTGCAGCCGGCTTACGTAAACGCACATACGTAGTATAAGATATATTTCCCCAGCCAGTTACCTGACCCATAAAGGGATCACGTAATATAAGTGCTGTATGAAGATGGGAAGGAATATCGGGCACCTCCAAAACGCCGGTCACCGTGAACGGCACCTTGTTGTACACCATGATCATTTTCCCGATAGGATCAGTATTACCAAATAGCTTACGGCCAAGTGCCGGGGTTATCAGGGCGGAATTAGGCTGATTAAAAGCGGTAGTCCTGTTGCCTGCCAGTAATTTGTAGGGGAATACCTGGAGAAAGCTACTATCGGCCATTACCACATCTTTCTGATACACTTTATTATCCCCGGCGCCTATCAGTACTTCGTAGTTGCCGGAAGGTTGTACATGGGTATAAACTGCTATGTCGGTCACATGTTCCTGCAGCAGCTGTGCTGTAAGAACCGGCACATTTTTATTATCGTAGCTCCCCTCCTCCTGCGAGGAAATTCTGTAAACACTTTGCAGGTTTGGATCCCAGCGATCGTAACTCAACTCATGGTTAACGTATAACAGGATAATGATGAAACCAGCAAGACTGATAGCCAATCCACCTATATTGATGGAAGATGTGAACTTACTTTTTATCAGATTTCGGAAGGCAATCTTGCAATAGTTCCTGAACATTTCATACGATTTTGCCCAATAAAAATAAAAAGGATGCCGGAAGTTTTTATAACTGACTATCAGGAAATTACACAAACTATATTCCGCCTATAACGTTCGCTTTCAGACAGGTGTGTCCGCTAATGGACAGCTGTTTCCCGGAAGCGCTTATGTACTGCCTGATTATTTGTAAATTTAAAGGCCAGCATTAAAATTCTATTATGAGAGTATTTACAACGAGGATTATTCCGGAAGAAGGACTGATGTTGATGCAGCGTGCAGGCATCAACGTTACCCAATGGACAAATGAAAGAGAAATGACCCTGGAAGAGCGGATAGCGCATTGCCGCGAGAGTGATGCGTTATTGTTTGCCGGCGGGAAGAACATAGACCGTGCCTTTATGCAACAGTGCAGGCATTTGAAAGTGATTAGCCTGCTTTCTGTAGGTTATGACAATGTAGATCTGAAAGCTGCTACAGAACTGGGGTTGCAGATCACGAACACACCGGGTGTATTAAGCAATGCTACTGCCGACACAGCTTTTTTGCTGATGCTGGCATCTGCCAGGAAAGCCATTTACCAGCATAAGCGCATATTGCGGGGCGACTGGAAATTTTCCAGCCCAACCGCTAATCTGGGAATTGACATAGAAGGTAAAACGCTGGGCATCTGGGGCCTCGGCCATATTGGTTATGTGATGGCAAAGCGTTGTAAGGCGGCTTTCGGTATGAAGATCATCTATTGTAACCGTAACCGGAATGAGGCCGCAGAAAAAGAGCTGGGTGCCACATACGTTTCGTTCGACGAACTGCTGGCGCAGAGCGATGTGTTAAGTGTGCATACTTCACTCACTGCGGAAACAGCTAATAAGTTCAACAAAGAAGTATTCAGTAAAATGAAGCCCACCGCCATTTTCGTGAATGCGGCAAGAGGCGGTATCCATAACGAAGCCGACCTGATTACTGCACTGGAAACCGGGCAGATATGGGGCGCCGGCCTGGATGTGACCAACCCGGAACCTATGCAACCGGACAATCCATTGCTGCAAATGCCTACAGTAGCCGTGTTACCGCATATAGGCTCTGCTACTGTAGAAACCAGGAATGCGATGTCGCGCATTGCGGCTGAAAATATTATTGCCGCGTTGAATGGGCTGCCGGTACCTAATCCGGTGAATCATATCTATTCCCTGTAAAGCAATTATTCATCATTTCTTAAACTCCGTACCGGGTTGGCCAGTGCCGCCCGCACGGAGTTTATGCCTATGGTAACCAGCACCATTGCGAACGTCAACGCTACCGGTAACAGGAAAGTTCCGCCATTAATAGGAAGGCGATAAGCAAAGTCCTGCAGCCAATGATGCATCACATACCAGGCAGCCGGAATGCCGATTACCATTGCAATCAGCACCAGCCAGGCGAATTCCCGCGTAAACAACCACCATACATTCATCACACTGGCTCCCAGTACTTTCCTGATACTGATCTCCTTCCTTCGTTGTATGGCCAGGAACGATGCCAGTCCTAATAAACCTATACAACCCACCAATACCGCCAATATGGAGAAAAGCTGTGTTACAGAAAATAATAATACCTCTGCATGATACAGGTTACGGATGGAATCATCGAGAAAATAATAATCCCAGGTTTGATCAGGATAAGTGTTCTTCCATACCTGTTCCAGTGTAGCTATTGCTTTTTTCATATCACGTACATCGAGGTTTACCGCACAGGAGGTATAGCTGCCCATATCGCTGAAAAGACAAACCGGTACTATCTCACTATGGAAATTACTGGTATGAAAATCCTTCACAACACCGAGGATGGTGGCTTCCAGATCACCCACCTGTATTTTTTTACCGATCAGTGCATCTGCTTTCCCGGCGTTTACCTTTTTAACAAAGGTTTCATTAACAAGACAGCCATTCAGCGTATCGCCTCCGTAGAGATTATGCCCTGCCAGTAATTTCAGGTCGAATACAGATAGGTAGCCGGTATCCACGGCCTTTAGATTTAGTTGAAAAGATTCACCGCCGGCGCGGCTGTCGAAACGAAAGTCATTCGTCTGATACATGGCGGATAACGGCGGAGAAAAACAGAAACTCACATTACGCACTCCTGTTTGTGCCAATAGCCGGTTACGCAACGCATCCACCTGTTTCCCATTTTTGATTGATGGCAGATTGAGCATAACGATGCCCGACTTCCTTGATCCGATATCTGTTTCAGTAGAGGAACGCAGTTGCCTGCCAATGATCAGCGTGCAGCTGATCATAAACAGTACAATGGCAAACTGAACAACCACCAGTATCTTCCGCAGTGATACGCCTGAGGTACGGCTTTGAATAAGTTTTCCCCTGATGGTTTCCACCGGCTTCAACCGGGCCAGTATACTGCCGGGATAGTAGCCTACCAGCAACGTCACCGTTGCCACCAAACCTGCAATAAATAAAAGAAAGTAGGGCTGATACAAATCATCGGCACTAATGCCCGCGTCGAATGTGCGCCCGAACCAGGGCAGCGCGCTATATACTACCAACACAGAAAGTACAACTGCTACCACCACCATCAATCCTGTTTCAAGAATAAACTGCCAGCGGATTTGTCCGGCGGAACTCCCCAACACCTTACGCACACCTGCTTCCCTTGACCTGAAAAACAAACGGGCAGTGGTGAGATTCACAAAATTGATACCTGCCATCATTACCAGAAAAAGTCCCAGCAACCCCAATCCCCATAGCTGCCTCCGCGCAATCACTCCATCGTAGGCTCTGTTGAAATGAATATCCCGCAACGACTGCAGATGTAAGGTTAAACCACCACCATTTGTAAGTGCATACTTCTTCAGCAATTCCGGCATTCCTTTTTCTACCGCTGCGGCTGAAATACCTGGCCGCAGCTTAACAAAACATTGTATGCCTCCGCTCAGACTACTCCAGCTGCTATCACCCGCCATCCATGGACTCACAACAGCAAAGTTGGCGTACGACAAATACACCTGCTTTTGAAAACTACTGTTCTCAGGAATATCTTTCAGCACACCGGCAACGGTATACAGGTATTTATTATCAACCAGGAATTGTTTCCCCATGGCAGCTGTCCCCGGAAAAAACCGCTTTGCTTCCTTCTCGGTAATAACAGCCGTATATGGCTCTTTTAAAGCACTGGCATTTCCCTCCAAAAAAGGGAAAGAAAAAACATCAAAGTACGAGGGCTCTGCATACACACAGTCCGGGTTGAACAGCTGCCGCTTATCACCCGTGCCCACCACTACCTGCGGCGCTCCCCATTGTGCCACCATCGCCACCGATTCGGCGTAGGTATAGTTATTCCTTATTGTTTTCCCTACCGGCTGAGGCGCACCGGAAGAATGCGCATCCCGCAGCCACGAGCCCTCAGATACGATACGGTAAATGCGGTCATTATCCTGATGAAAACTATCGAAACTCAGGTGGTAATGCAACAGGCAACATATCAGCATTGCCCCGGCGAAACCGGCAGTCAGTCCCACCAGATTGATCAGGGAAAAAGAAAGATTATTGCGGATGTTCCGCCACGCTATTTTGTACCATAGAAGCATAGAAACAGGATTTAGAAAGCAACCAGCGACCAGCTGCCGACAGCAGGTTATTCACAAACCACGCCAACATAAAAAACCTCTACTGGCTTGATCTCCGGATTTAATCACTGTCCGTTAGCGGACATGCTGATTCGTCTCCGGACAAGATAACCTTCCCCACTGCCATCTCTGTAAGATAAACAAACACGATGCTGCTAACCACCTAAAAGCTTATCTTTATTTAAAGTCTTCCTATGAAAAAAGTGGCAATCATTGGCGGGCAACGTATCCCCTTCGTAAAATCATTCAAAGAGTATAATCACATCAGCAACCAGGAAATGCTGACTGCCTGCCTGAGCGCGCTGATAGCCCGCTACGGGCTGGCAGGTAAGCGACTGGGAGAAGTGGCGCTGGGCGCACTACTCAACCGGTCGACCGACTGGAATTTTGCGAGGGAATGTGTACTCGGCACCTCCCTGGATCCACACACGCCTGCCTATAATGTGCAACGCGCCTGTGGTACCAGCCTGGATACTACTCTGCAACTCGGGCTGCGTATCGCCGGTGGCCAAATAGACGTAGGCATCAGCGGAGGCAGTGATACCAACAGCGACCTCCCCCTTCAGTTCCGGCAACAGCTGGTATGGAAACTCACTGATCTCCGGGCAGCACGTTCTTTCGGTGAACGGCTGAAAATAGTCTCTTCCATACGTTTCAGCGATCTTAAACCTGTATATCCTTCCATCGTTGAACCCAGAACAGGCTTATCGATGGGGCAACATACCGAGAAGATGGTAAAGGAATGGGGCATTGGCCGGGAAGAACAGGATGCCCTCGCCTACCACAGCCACATGAATGCCGCCAAAGCGTGGGACGAAGGTTTCTTTAGCGACCTCGTTTTCAACTTCAAAGGAGTCAGCAAAGATACCATCATCCGCCCGGATACTACGCCTGCACGCCTCGCCAACCTGAAGCCCGCATTCGACTTCAGCGGCCAGGGTACACTTACCGCTGGCAACAGCACCATCTATACCGACGGCGCATCTGCGCTCCTGCTGGCTTCCGAAGAATATGCCCAGCAACAGAACTGGCCGGTAATGGCGCATCTGATAGACGCAGAAACTGCTGCCGTGGATTATGTGAATGGAGAGGGCCTGCTGATGGCGCCCACGTACGCCGTGGCACGTATGCTGAAACGCAATCATATGCAGCTGCAAGACTTCGACATTTATGAAATACATGAAGCTTTTAGTGGTCAGGTATTGTGTACGCTCAAAGCCTGGGAAAATGCGGACTATTGCAGGAAACTCGGATGGGATAAGCCTCTCGGCAGTATCGACCGAACCAGGCTCAATATAAAAGGCGGCAGCGTGGCCATCGGCCATCCATTCGCAGCAACGGGCACACGTATCGTAGCCCAGGCAGCCAAAATATTGCAACAGCGCGGAAGCGGCCGCGCGCTGGTATCTATCTGCACTGCCGGCGGTATGGGTGTAGTGGCTATACTGGAAAGGTAGCGGAAAATATAAACCCGCCCCGGAGCTTACCGGAGCGGGTTGTTACGGCCGTTATCCAGCCTATATCTTACTCAGCTGAAAATATCCCAGGTATAACTGATCGGATGTGGCTTCCCCCGCGGGACTGATCTCCAGGGTGTATTTTTCCTTGAGATGCGCAGGCAAAATATCTTTCACAGCATAAATATCATCCACATCTACACCGTATTTATCATCCACATGTGAGGTAGCATCCTCAAAGGTGGTATGCTTAAAAAACGTAGTTTCCTTGGCAGCACGGATAGCTTCTCCGATATCTTTCTTCACACTAACAATCTTGTAGTGAAACTCTTCCATCTCGCCTGGCTTATACCCGCCAAGGTTCAGGAAGAACAACTGCGCTGCTTCCCTCGCTGCTGCCTGCTTTTCCACCACTTTCACCTGGTACTGATCCACGTAATTAACTTCCCTCCAGCCATCGATATGTAACTTCCCGTTTGCCTCCGGCCAGAATGCCAGCATATCAGGGATCAGGTCCCTCAGCTCACTGCCAATGCCAAAGAATATATCATGCTGTTCAGTATGCCGCCCTTCCGGTTTGCATCCGATCAATACCATAAACAATTTTAACTGCGCCATTCGTTTATATTTTCAGAGCAGGAAGGTACAGTATTTTTATGTTCCCGGATATTAAACAATGGTGATATAAAAAGTTTGGCCGGCTTCCACCCGCACGGGCTTTGCCAATTGAATCACCACCTCACTGTTTGTTTCGCTGAACGGCACCGGCGTTTTCTTATCTCCCAACAATACCTGCTTTGCTCCCTTATGCGGGAAGCATAAGGTTTGCAGCTGCAACACACCATATTTCAGTTGCAGGCTGTGCCGCCCTTTTTCCTGACTATACGTACCCCAGCCTTCCGCCGTTACAAAAGGAGCTTTAAATTGCTGCGCATTCATGGCAGGTGCAAAGGCAATATATCCTTTAGGCCCATGATAACGGAAACCACAGGCAGTGATAAATGTGCCGTAGCTGGCCATTGCACGTGCATAGTGGTCGCTGCACTCTATTTCATTGAAGGGGTTGCGTTTGGCCGCATGATAGCGATCATGCACGGCACGGGTAAGCGTCAACGCTTCTTCCGTCATGCCCTCCGCCATCATATGCGATGCTACCTGGTGCTCGAATCCTGTCATGCATTCGTTAAAGTATCCCAGCTGCCAGGCATCTTTAATACCAAACGGAAACTCTTCTTTGCGGGGATTAGTATTCATCACCATCCCTGCCTCTCCGGCGAGCGCATATGGCCGGCCTCCGGGATGAGCAGCAATGTAAGGCCCTACATCTTTCATAAAATTATAGCGATACAGCGCTTTCAAAGCCGATAAGGTTTTATCCTGACTGATAACGCGGTCCATACCCACCTGGAAAGCCCAGCTCTGGCCATATACCTGGTCGATATGACAGGTATTATAAGAACCTATTACAGAACGGCCTTTGACTTTATCCGGCTGATGGATGAAGTACTCTCCATTGAATAACTGCGTTTCCATATTCCGCCTGCCTTTCTCCGTATAGTCGTTACAGATAGTTTCAAAAGCGGTATCCTTCATTTCTGCAGCCATCAGTCCGGCTGCCTTCACCGCTGCAATGCACAGCCCCACTATCCAGGCAATTTCCCCGTCCCATACAGCATCCAGTGTATTTTCCATGGGAACATCTTCCATACCATCGCCATTGCGGTCCTGGTTGATGATGAACTGCACGGCCTTTTTGATATTAGGCCAGTTTTGTTGCAGGAAAGCATGATCCCTGCTCATCTGGTGCTCACGGTAAATACGCAGTACTGTGCCGGCCTGCCCGTCGATAGCCGGTCTTTTCTCAGCTTCGCCTCTGAACAGGATGCCGCCGTCCGGCATCTGGGCAATGCCCAGGTCTACCCGGCTGCGGGTATCCCGCTCCAGCGCAGGGAAGATGCGGCCCACTGCCTGCGCGTACTGCCACACATGCGTACAGGTGCCCTCGCAGGCGCCAACGCCTTCCCAGGCATAGAAACGGCCCGAGCGGAAACGATGCGCGGTGGTAGTAGCCAGGGTAGAAATATTCATGAACGTACGCTCCATAAACCACCACGGCAAGGTGGCGTTGTACCAGGTTTCTTTCCACAGGCGGCTTTCCCGGCCCAACCTTTCCCGGTTGTCCTGCACATACTGCATCACCGCTACTGCATCCGGAAATTTATTAGCATAATACCTGCCTTCGCCCTGTATGTCTTTGAAATGTAAATTGGGCGTATGCCACGAAATAACATAGTTAGTTCGTATAGCCTTACCCGGTAGTATGCTGCGCCGGGTGGCAACAGATGCTACCAGTTTGGTATGCGTATCTTTTACGGAGGGTTGTGTATAAGCCTGTGTAAAATATGCACCTGCCAGTTGTCCATCCGGCATAGCTGTATTGAGAACGGCATCATGCTCACCTGCAATACACATATCACCATAATCGTACTGACGGCGGAATGCAGCATCATCGCCCTCTTTGGTGCGCACAGTTGCCTGTACACCTTTCCAGCGTTGTCCGCCAACGATGGTATTTACTCTTTCCTGCGCATCGCCTGCGGAGTAGATAGCTGTTTTATTTTCCAGCCATCCCAGCAAGGTAGCCGTAACAGGAACTTTGCCGGTATTCTTTATCTCAAATGAAAGGATGGTAACCGGCAAACCGGAATCGTCTTCATTCAGCGGAATAAACGGGGAATAGGCTGTCAGGCTGAGTTGCACCGGCAATGCAGGATCGATATACCTGATCACCGCCATGGGATAGGTGGCCTCAAAACTAATTTCCGGCCAGCTTTCTTCATCGAGCTTACGTATCACAGTGTGTTCGCCGTAGGTGAGCTGCAATGCAAATCCCTGATCAAGCGGACGGATATTCTTCGAGGGAGCGATGTAACAGGCGCCATCCCTGGAACGCACTTTCTTTCCACCTCCCAGCACATCTGCGTTATAGTCGACCACCTTAGGTTCTATCCCTTCCTGATTTTTGTTGAATACATCCCAGAGCCATAGCCTGCCATCGCCGCCCAGGTAGAGCGTACCGCACATGATGCCTCCTACCGGCATCCCGATGTATTGCAGCTCATTTTTGCTTTTCAGATAAGTGGTAACGTTTCCTCTTTCATACAGGGAAGCGATCCAGGCTGCATCCGGAGCCTTGGAGAGCAGCAACGCTCCATTAGCGATAGAACGGCCCAGCACCGGCAGGCGGGCGGATAATGCGCCAGCCATCGTCAGTGTAACATTTCTTAAAAATTTCCTTCTTTCAATACCCATAAAAATTTATTTATTCCCGGGCATTGATGTGCGCCGTAAAACGGTACACGTCGGCCTGATAAGCACCAGATACCAATTCATTGTTCACTGTTCTTCCAGCGTATCATAACGGGAGATAACAATATAAACAACCTTTCGTATCCATTCAAACGGGCGTTAAGTGACTGTCATGAAATGAGAAAAAATCATCAGGGTCAGGATAATTTTTCCTCCTGAAGAAAAGCCAACGCTCTTTTTTCTGACCAGTAACTATCATCGCCGAAACGGACGAAGCCCACATGGCCACCCTGTTGCGGGGTTTCGAGGAAAAAATACGGGCTGTCCGCCGCCATATTGTAGGGGAAACAATCGCGGCCGAGGAATGGATCGTCTTTCGCATTGATGAGTAATGCCGGTACCCGGATGTGTTCCAGGAAACGGCGGGAACTGCACGCTTCCCAATATTGCAGGGCATCTCTGAAACCATGCATGGGAGCGGTATAGCGGTCATCGAACTGGCGGAAAGAACGGATGGAGGTATAATTATCAAGATTGATATTATCAGGATATAGAGCCTGCTTCAATTTCAGCTTATACCCCAGATCCCGGATGAAGCGCTGCATGTAAACGATATTGTGTTTCTTCTCGAGCTCTGCAGAGCTGCCCTTCAGATCGCAGGGCACAGAAATGGCCACGGCTGAGCGAATCACGCCCACTGCCCCTTTCCCCTGTTCCCCCAGATATTTCAGCAACACATTTCCCCCCAACGAAAAACCAACGAGGTGAATGGCCTTATATTTCTTCAACGACACCAGGTATTGCACTACGGTGTGCAGATCGCCGGTTTCCCCACTGTGATAAAAACGCAGCTGTTTATTAGGTTCTCCACTGCAACCGCGGAAGTTCATAGACACGGTATCGAATCCTGCATTGTTGAAAATATGTACCATGCCCAGAACATACTTGCGGCGGGAGTCGCCTTCCAGTCCATGCAGGATAAGTACCACCCGGTCGTTCCCGTTGCTGCTGAAATCCAGGTCCAGGAAGTCATCATCAGGCGTAGTGATCCGCTCCCGCCTATAGGCAACGGGGTTCACCCTTCGGAACAGCGAAGGATAAATGGTAAGCATATGGCGGTTCTGCAGTAGAAAAGGCGCCTGGTAATCTGAATGATGAAGCACGGGCATGGAGCGAAATTACGAATTCCTGATTCGTAATTCTTATTACCGGATAGAAGAAAATAATCTCCTCCACCGGACACCATGCTCTCCGAAGCTCATCCAAATCACCCATGCCTTCCCTACCACATGGTCTTCCGGTACAAATCCCCAGAAGCGCGAATCTGTGGATTCATTACGGTTATCCCCCATCATCCAGTAGTAATTCATTTTGAAAGTATAGCTGTTGGTAGCAACGCCGTTGATGAAGATCTTATCTCCGTCTATGGTAAGCCGGTTGTGTTCATAGGTTTCAATGATACGCCTGTAAAGTGGCAGTGTAAGCGAATCCAGGATTACAGTACCGCCTTTTGCCGGTACATAAATGGGGCCTAAACAATCTTCATTCCATTCGAAGCGTTTTGTATCGAACGGAAAGATCCTGGCATCAGGGTAGGTATTGAGCTGCCGTTCCGCTTTTCCGCCCATCGTCCGCAGTGTATCTGCATCCGCGGCAGTCAGGTAGTACATATACGTTCCCGGGAATCTGGTTCTTCTCAATTTCTTATCTATCTTCATTTTCTCCAGCAGCCGGTCGTTTAATGGCAGGGTATCCTTCATAGTCACCAGGTAACGGGCTTTCGCATAGCGCGGCAGTTCCTGTGCCTGGCCATTGATATACACCACGCCATCCATGATCTGCAGCGTATCGCCTGCAACAGCAATGCAGCGCTTGATCCAGTTCTCTCTTTTATCCACAGGCCGGGTAATGGGAGGTTCGTAATTCTTGCGCACATAATCCGGTCCCAGTTTCATCATGCTGTAGTAGTCTTCTTCATGCCCGTTTTTGTCTTTCAACACAGTATCCCCGCAGGGATAATTGAATACGATTACATCATTCCGCTTAATACTGCTGAATCCCGGCAGGCGCCGGTAAGGCCACTGTACCGCTGTAGAATAGGGCTTCACGCTGCGGGTGAAGGGCAGTGTATGATGGGTAAAAGGTATCGCCAGTGGCGTCATGGGAATACGCGGGCCATAGCTGATCTTACTCACAAATATATAATCGTTGATCAGCAGGGTTCTTTCCATGGAAGAACTGGGGATAACAAAAGCCTCAAAAATAAAGGTACGGATCAGCGTGGCTGCTACTACTGCAAAGAGAACAGCTTCCGCCCAATCCCTGATTTTTGACTTCTTCCCGACGCCTTCTTTCGCCTGTCTTATGTTGCTGAAAGAAAAGTTCATTTTTGTTGTGGTTTGGGATAAGTAACCTTCAACAATTTAACCATTTTACCCCACATCTCTCTAAAAAAACGCAAGAATAAAATCCGCTGCAATATAATAGCAGCAAGTATTTCAAAGGATATAAAAACTACGTATATTCATTACTGTTATAAACCTGTACTTTATTACCTGTTTAAGCAATAAAGTATTACTTCCCAAAAAAACAGCACAAGATAAATATCGATTTATTAAATTGCCGTGTATACTTATTACCCACGTTACAAATTTTACTGCCATGTACACGTCAAGACGTTCTTTCATCCAACAAACAGGCCTGATGGCTGCCGGTATGATGTTGCCGGGCGCGCTTTCTGCAATGACACGTAACAGCGCACTTCCAAAGAAAATAGGATTGCAGCTATACACCTTGCGCGATCAGCTGAGCCAGGATTCTAAAGGCACACTCGCCAAAGTGGCGGCAATCGGCTATAATGAAGTGGAAACCTTTTATGGTTATGAAGCTTCCGGCGACAAAGGACTTTTCTGGGGTATGACGCCTAAAGAACTGATGGCGGTACTGAAACAACATAAACTAACAACGCCCAGCGGCCATTACCAGCTGAATGAATACCTGACCAAAGGCGATGGTAAAGCGGATGCATTGCAACCGCAGATAGACCTTGCGGCAGCACTCGGACAGCAATATTTCATCGTTCCGGTACTGCCCCTCTCTCTGTGGGACAAAAAGCTGGGCGCCGATGATTACAAATTCATGGCCGAACAGCTGAATAAAGCCGGAGAAATCTGCAAAAAATCGAAGCTGAAAATCGGCTATCATAACCACTATTGGGAATTCAAACCGCTGGCCGATTCTAAAGGAACCGGGTACGATGTACTGTTGAAAGAAACCGATCCTTCCCTCGTTGCCTTCGAGCTGGATCTTTTCTGGGCAGTAAAATCAGGCCGCGATCCTATTTCCCTGTTCCGGGAAGCACCCGGCCGCTTTGTAGCCTGGCATGTGAAAGACATGGATAAGAACAACACCACCAGCCTCACTGCTGCCGGTACTGAAAATAAAACATCGATGGAACTCCTCTCCGGCGTTAGTTTCGCCGAAGTAGGAACCGGTGCTATCAACTTCCGCAAAATCTTCGCCCAGGCCAAACTCGCCGGCGTAAAACACCTCTTCGTTGAGCAGGACAAAATTACCATTGACCCGTTTGAGAGCGTGAAGAAGAGCTATCAGTATGTGAAGAAAATTACGAATTAGGAAAATATGTCAATGCACGAAGTCGAATCACTGGTGGAGCTTTCGGTTCACTGCCTGGATAAAAGCCAGGAAGAAAGCCAGGTGCTCAGAAGTTACTTTTATAATTTGTATCATTTACAACAGCAGTTTGATACCGGGTTTACCCACTTCAGGGTGATGGATATCCTGATCAAACATCGCTTTGTATATACCTTTCCGATAACCGCACACCCGGATTATCGCAGCTATCAATCATGGTTCGATAACCTGGCTGCAGCCGGAAAATTCAGTTTTATTTATAAAGATCCGCTGAGTCCGTGGGATGGCGAAAGTAATCCCGTAGCGGGTTATGCTAATTACGACCATGATTCCCGGACCTACCTGTTGTATGCAGATGCCGGCTCCCTATTATGGGAAGCGCTGGTGGCCCATGGCACGTTAAAGGGAAATGATGCACAACCGCCAGAGGGGATGGAAACATTCCGCATGGCCTATGAAATAGCCGAAATGGCCGCTGAGCAGCAGAACAAGGATCTCCTGGCATACTGGTACCTGTTGCTTCCATACATGGTGATGCAAGCCGAGCAGGAAGGACAGCCTGTCAATTACAAAGCGCTGGAAGCAACACTGGAGCTGATTGTCATCAATGATGCCATACAGGAAGAAGGACTTCCTCCGGCCGACGAGCTGCCCGTTGGCGGCGAGCTGGGTAAATTCTGCCAGTGGTGGTATGCACCGGCAGCAGGCAAGATGAAAGCCACCGCTGATCCCGAACCGGAAATCGATCTCGATGGTGTACCGTTCACACAGGAGGTAACGAAAACCGCCGGCTGGTACGAACAACAGGTAGTGCAGATCCTTCAGCAGGCCAATGCTTCGATCATTTACATGGAAGATCATGGCGCTGACGAAGCCACGCAAAAGAGCGTACTGGCGCGCCTGATGCAGGGTCTCGAATATGCAGACAAAGGCCTGGAACTTTCCCCTCACGAGCCGGGGCTGCTGATGAACAAAGGCTCCATACTGATGCTGCTGGAGCAATACAATAAAGCACTCGCTGTTTATGATGAGGCAATGACAATCGCCCCGGATAACCCATACGTGCATTTGAACAGAGCCATACTCTTTTATCATCTCGAACAGATTCCGCAGGCCATCGCCTCCTTCGAGCGCCTGTTACAGCTGGATCCCGGAAATGAATTTGCGCAGCAGTGGTTGGAAAATCTCAGGGGAAATAATCCTTCCTGATTTTTTGTTATAGGAAGATAGATAACGCAACAGATATTATGAAAATAGAAACGGCTCCAGGAATTCACCCGGAGCCGTTCTCTTTCAACAGATCTGCTACTTCATCCACCACACCTTTACAGAAGTGGAATTTCCACCCATTTTATCAGCCTGGGCTTTGTAATTGGCTGCATTGTCTATCGCTTCCTGCTGAGGATACTGCAGGCGGTTAAAATTGACGTAAGCGGCAGGATTACCATCACGTGGCGTACGGCCGGTTCTTCTCCATAAGTTAAACGCCAGCCACGGTTCCCTGAAAAACGACAGCCATTCCTGTGCGTATATCTTGTTCAGCTTCTGATCATCAGTACCGGTAAACGCTACTTTCGGGTTGGTCAACAACGCTGTCATCTGAGCATCAGTCGGATTTGGCGGCGCTACCGCTGCCCAGTTATCATTGGTCACCTTGGTATTATGTGCGATATAATACCAGAAATTTACCGACGACGTGATCCCCGCTTTATACTCTGTTTCAGCAGCCGTCATGTCTTTTGTTACGCCCAATCCACGTGCATATGCTTCTGCCTTGAGGAAATGCACCTCTGCGGCCGTGAAGAACAATTCCGGTTGGTAATAAATATCCCTTACGATCAGGTAATTGAAGGGCGAAAACGCACAGTTGTCTTTGTTGGTAAAATCATTATCCCGCTTATCCTGGTAAGGATTCGTATTGTCATTGGCCACACTGCCGGGCTGTAACGGCGCCCATTTGCCCGCCTGATTAGTTTCAAAGAAAAGATATACGCGCGGATCAAAAATCTGCGACGGATCGGTTCCATCTGCCATCTGGTTCCAGCAGGTTGTACTGAGCCGCACAAACTTATGAGAAGTGAACGACCAGAAACGGCTGTCGCTCAGCACGTAGTTGTTCAGTTTCGCCGGCCACATGCCTGCATCTTCCCCTTCTCCCAACAACGGTACGCCACTCATCGCATACTGCAGATATGGCGTTGCTGTAGCTGGATCTTTTTCCACGATCTGCATGGCATATCGTAACAATAACGAATTACAAAACTTCTTCCACATGTTGAAATCGCTGTTGAACAGGGTTTCGGATGCCCCCAGCACTGCGTATGGTTTTCCTCCGGGTGTATTGGCTGCTGTAGTCAGGTGTTCAGACGACCACTTTAACGATGCCAGCACGCTGGTATAAATACTCTGCTGAGATTCATATGCCGGGCGAAAATCAGCCGGGTTCTTGCTGTAAGCCTTCCCTGCCGCGGTGTAGGGCATATCTCCAAACTGATCAGTCATCCTCAGCGTCTTATAAGCCCTTAATATATTTGTTACCGACTGCACATTGTCCATCTCAGCTTTGTCGCCGGTATAAGCATTGATCATATCCTGCACCAGGTTCAGATTCTGCAATGCGGAATAATAATCCTTCCAGATGTCCAGGGCACCGTTCTGTACCAGGTAGCCCGAGCTACCACTGATAGTAGCCAGCTGGGTCACCGGATAGTAATACTCATTGTGGATGGCTGCCTGCTCCTGCCCCTTCAGGAATAACGTACTCACCACCCCGTTTATCAACGGCGGTATGGAGGTGGTCACCGGTAATCCAGGCGTGGTGTTAATGTCCTGGAAATCCTTGGTACATGCACCGAACATCAGGGCAAGACCGGATATATAGAGGAATATTTTCTTTGACTTGTTCATGTTTTGCACATTTTAATCGATGAAAAAGATCTGCCGGCTGCTTTCATCAGAAAGAAACCCTTACCTGGAAACCGAGTGAACGGAAACTTGGAAGCGACATAAACTCCAGCCCCTGCGCGTTGCCCGCTCCGTTTACACCTTCCGGATTGATGTGATCCGGCAGGGATGTGTAGAGGTAGAAAAGATCCCTTCCTACGAGCGACAATGAAGCCGCCTGGAATATCCTCGTCTTTTTAATGAAGCTTTGAGGCAACTGGTAATTCACAGATATCTCCCTCATCTTCACCCAGGTATTCTCCAGCACTGCATTCCGGTCGATCCAGTCGCTGCCTTTCACACCATTTCCCAGATCTGTGCTGCTCCACACACCATAAGGCATATACTTGTAATAATAATGCACCACATTGTTGTTCACTTTTCCATCGGGGAACACACCCGGCAATATCACGCCCCAGTTGGTTTTGGTACCATCAGGCGTAGTGTAGGGCAATCCGCCGCCGTTCCTTTCTCTCAGCGTTTCTCTTGCCTGTCCCTGCTGCATGATAGTGGCATAGGTACCAGACCAGATATCCCCGCCGATCTTGGCATCTATCAGCGTACTCACAGAAAAGCCTCCCTTGAAGGTAAACGTGTTGGTGATCCCTCCTGTTAACTTCGGAGTGGCATTCCCCAACGGTACAAGTCCGTCGGTTGCCTGATACAACGTACCGTTCATCTCCGACTTACCATATGGATCCTGTACCATCAATGGCAGATGCGTTTTCGAATCATACACATAATCATATCCGTATATGGTGCCGAACTGATCTCCTACTTTCGCTGCTACCAGTGGCCCGTGCGCTCCGCCGTCGCCCCAGGCACTTCCCATATCTACACGTTCTGCTCCTTCCGACAACGACAATAACTTATTATTGTTATGCGCCAGGTTCAGGGCTACATCCCATCCGAAATTTTTCTGTGCAATTACTTTAGCGCGCAGTATCAGCTCTAATCCTGAATTCTCCAGTACCCCGCTGTTCACTACGAAACTGGTCATACCGGAACTGATAGGCAACGGAGAACTAAGTATCTGGTTACGGGATTTCCCTTTATAATAACGGAGATCCAGATTGAAGCGGTTCTCCATGAATCCCAGCACCAGGCCGAAATCTGCGGTGGTATTGATGGCGGGTTTGAAATTCACTGCAGGCAAAGTGTTGGGCAACATGGTGGCTGCCTGCCCACCGAATGTGATGGCGGAATAAGTACCGTTGATCTGGTAAGGAGCAGGATCTACTGCTGCCTGAGCCCAGGCTACCCGCAACTTACCGAAGCTGAGTATGGAAGGATCTGTTTTCAACAGATCAGTAAACACAAAACTACCTGCAAAAGAAGGGAAGAAATACGACCACTGTCCTTTCGGCAAACTGGATGACCAGTCGTTGCGGCCGGTCACATCCAGGTAGAGGAAATCTTTGTAAGACAGGTTCAGGAAGCTGTATAAAGAGTTCATACGTTTACGCAACTGGCTTTCCACCACCGGATGCGGATTACCCAGGTAAGATCCTGAATTGAGGGAATATACATTTGGCATCGCCCAATTATCGTTGTAATTGAACATCCCGTAAACATCCCTGCGGTACACCGTTCCTCCCACAGAAAACTTCGCGTTCAGCACCCCGTTCATCATCTTGTCTTTATGCAACGTACCAATGAAATCCATATTGGAAGCATTGTCACGCTCTACACCATGACCATAATATCCCTTCAGGCCAATCACATCAGTAGGTGTGTTTTTGATAGTCATTTCATTGGTGTTATTGTCTATACCACCTCTGAAAATAAAGTCAAGGAAATCTGTGGCTTCATAATTCAGCTGTACACCTCCCAGCAGTTTACGCCTGTTCTGATCGGTATTATTCTCGTATATGTTCCACACGGTGGCACCTCCGTTACCTACCCAGGGAAAGGGAGTCAGCGGGTTCTGGCTGCCATCGGCGTTTTTGTAGATAGGAATATCCTCTCCGTAATAATTTCTACCTGCATTATATACCAGGCGCTTCTGCCAGGAATTAGCATCATTATTACCCAACTGTGGAGGATTATGATACTGGTTGATGATATACGATGTGGTAATTTGTGCACTCACTCTTTTGGTGAGCTTCATGTTAGCACCCAGGTTGAATGTATTGCGGTAGTAGTTGGTGTTTGGTAAAACCGCTGAGTTATCGAGCCGGGAGAAAGAACCACGTATAGATCCCCATTCATTACCACCGGAGAAAGATACGTTGTGCGTAGATTGCATACCGTTCCGGTACAACAGCTTGATGTTATCCGGATGCGGCACATCTGCACGCTGTGTACCATCCCACCAGGTGATCATTTTACCGTCCATCTTCGGGCCCCAGGAAACACCGGAACCGGGCCAGCCTACCTGGTTGTAGGTATTTACCCCATAAGGGCCGGAGCCTGTTTTGGGATCTACATACATTCCTTCCCAGGAACTGGTTAATTTTGGATTACCGCTGGCATCCCGTAAATAATCAGGTGCATTCAGCGATACCATTCCCCCTGCACCATATTCGTTCTGCAACTGCAGATAACGATAAGGCTGTATCACTTTGTAGCCATAGGTATAGTCTACCCCCAGACCTTCCCCTTTTTTTCCTTTCTTGGTGGTAATCAATATAACACCATTCGCTCCCTTTCCTCCATACAATGCTGCAGCAGTAGGGCCTTTCAGCACACTGATAGATTCAATGTCCTCCGGGTTGATCATATTGATAGGGCTACCGAAATCCCTCGGAGAACTGGTGTTGGACGCATCTGCGCTGTTACCACTATACAAGGCACTTCCGGTGGGGGAATTCCGCACATCATAAGGCTTGGCCAGATCGTTCGCCATAGGCATTCCATCCACGATGATCAGGGGCTGGTTATCGCCCTGTATGGTATTGTTTCCTCCTATCACAATACGGGTAGTACCACCATCTACGCCATTCGGATTGGTGATATTCACACCCGCCATCTTACCACCCAGTGCGTTGATAACGTTGGGGGCATTAGACCGGGCAATTTCTCCGCCTTTCACTTCTTCCTGCGAGTAGCCCAGCGATCTTACATTCCTCTTGATACCCAATGCAGTTACCGCCACGGCATTGAGCGAAGTAGCGGATGCTTCCAGCACTACATCCATCACAGTTCCCGCACTTACGGTTACCCGTTTCTGGGTATAGCCAACAAAAGAAAATACCAGCACATCACCTGGATTAGCATCCAGTTCAAAATGGCCATTCGCATCGGTAACGGTACCTTTGCTGGTACCGGCTACCACCACGCTTACGCCCGGTAATGCGCCGCCATCGCTGGCTTTCACCACTCCCTTCACCCGCTGTGCCAGCATACTGATATCGTCTATACTCAGGGCGGCTTCCTCGTTTTTCTCTTTCTTCAGGATGATCTGTTCGTTGATCACCTCAAAGGTGATACGGAACGGATGCAGCAAGCGGTACAACACATCCCCCAGCTGCTCATCACGCGCAGTCAGCGCCACGCGCTGCTTTCCGGGCAACGTGTTGTTGCTGTACGTAAAATTGACTGACGTTTTTTCTGTAATAATCTTTAAAATATTACGCAGGTCGCTGGGCGGCAGGCTCAGCGACACCTTTCTGCTAAGGATCTCCTGTGCATGCACATCTTTGGCAAAAACACAGGTGATCAGGCAAAACAATAACAGCGATTGTAACAAGGCAACCCTCATAAAAAATATGACAGTCCGGTTGGAGTTTGCAAAAATGTGCATAACTTCAAAGTGTTTTGTTGTGATCAATAAGATGAATACGGCAAATCGTTTCCTGCAGCAGTTGTCCAGACGTTACAGGAAAAAATTACAGGGTGGCGGTGTTAGCGCATCGCCACTTTTCTTTGGTTGATAGCATTACGTAAACATAGGTAGCGTTTTAGTGGAATAACAAGTGAACAATACAATATTTTCTAGCTACAGGGCTTCCCGGTGATATAAACCTGTCCCCCGCTTATTCTATAACTGGCGTTGATAGCCGAGCAAATAATCTTCAATTTATTTTCTAACGATTCATTCGTCAACGTGGTAGTTACCAGGCATTTGCTGAATGCCGTTTCATTGATGTTGATCTTAATGCTGTAAGCTGCTTCCATCGCCCTGAATATTTCTGTCACAGGTACATTATCGAAGGCAAATGGTTTGAGGAGGGCGTCTGGTTGTAATGCAGCAATATCAGCACCTGCAGCAGAATCAGCCAGAAATGCAGCCGTCCGGGTATCGAAACTGATTTTATGATTCGGGGTAACTATATAATTCTTCCGGGATTTGTCTGCCAGCCCGAACACTGCAATCTTACCGGTTTTTACAGTTACGGTAAGATGACCATTCTTCCCGGATACACTAAAACTCGTGCCCAGCACACGTATCCCAACTTCCGGCGTATACACCACAAATGGCCTGGCCGCATCACTGGCCACTTCAAAAAAGGCATCTCCCTTCAATACAATCTTCCGCTCAGGATTAGCCAGGAAAGCATCGTGCTGTATAGAAGCGCCGGCCTCTAATATCACCATAGAACCATCGGCCAGGTAAGCTACCTGGTTACGGTCGGATGTATTGGTACGGGTAAGCTGCTCGTTTTCGGTACGGATACTGAGCGCCGACGCAAGCGCCGGCTTGTTGTCCCTCCTGAGATAAATAAACGTCAGCACTATTCCTGCCAGCACTGCAGCGGCGCTGGCCCACCAGCCCCAACGGGAACGGCGCTCCAAAGGCAACAGCAGCGGCGAAATTGCCCGGTGATTACCGGCCAGTGTTAACTCCAGCTGAGTATACACATCTTCCGGTAACGCTGCATCCACCTCCTGGTGGCCTGCCCGGTGAAGCTCCAGTACCATTTGCCTGGCCTTCTCCATAACAGGCACTTTCTCCGCATGGCTGGCCTGCCATTGCTCCCACCATGCACTGTTAGCAGCATCGGGATATAGCACCCACTGGATAAAACGGTCGTCCCGGAGAAATTCCCAGGTGCCCTCACCAAAATGATTCATGCAGGTATGTTTTAAAAAGCCCTTCCTGGCCCTTTACTACATAAGTGACAAAAACAGTTTGGTTATACTCAAAAAAAATAAAGTTTTTTTAACTTTTTTTTGGAAGACGGGTAACGAATGGTACCTGGTATACATCCGCGCCTGCCACAGCACTGCGGTACTCAGCACAGGAACAGGTAAAATGTTTCCAGTAAACGCCTGGCCAGCGGGGATGTTTCGAGCGTTTCCTTAATACGGCCCAGGGCATTATATAAAAGATTGCTGACCGATTGCGACTTCATCTGCATCAATTCCGCAATTTGTGCATTGCTGAACCCCATATAAAACCGAAGCATGATAATTTCCTGCTGGCGGCGGGTAAGCTTTTGTATGGCAGTTCCCAGCATAATACTCCTCGACTGATGTATCTCCGCATCAATAATACGATCCTCAACAGTGGATTCTACTTCGTCATTGTCATGCAGATACTTATTCTGCCGGCCGGTATTATGCCGGTATTGATAGTTGGCTCTTAACAGTTTGTATTTCAGGCTCCGACACAAATAAAATCTCACTGATACCACATCGCCGACAGTTTCACGGCTATTCCATAACTCCATGAACAGGTCGTGCACCATATCCTTCAGCTTCTCCCGGTCGTCGCAAAACCGGAAGCCATATTGGAAAAGATAAACCGTGTACTCCCGGTAAATCAGCGCAAACGCCGCCCTGTCACCGGATTTGAACCGCTTCCACAAGGTAGATTCCTCAAAATTTCCCTCTTTTAATGCAGACATTTGTGGATCATTTACAGCAACGTGATTTTGGTTTCATGACAATGTCGGCGGAAATACTTCGTCTGTCTTATACATGGTAATGTAATTACTTTTTGCCAATCATTCAAATATCATTCAGATACAATAAACCTAAAACAACATAATATCAGTAAATTTTATTACTCCCCTACCAGAAATTTTTTTATTCAAATGTTATGATTATATTTGTCCACAAAACCAGTAGACTAATAAATTTATCTGTTATGAACACTCGCTATCATCCCGCAGGGAAGCATTTGTTTTTCATACTCCGCACTAATCATGCGGCCTGTTGTTGTTGTTAACTCCTCCCTTCTTGCGGCATCTCCACCAACGCCGCAACAGCATATTTATTTAAGCAACTGATTTATCACTGTTCACCAAACCATTCATCGTCATGAAAACGAATAACCAACCCGTTTTCCACCTCAATGAGGGGATCACTACTGCACACCTTAATTATTTCAGCCAGCATGGCATCATCCAGTTCAAAGGATTTTTCAACAGTCACGCCCTGGCCACCATCCACCAGGAAATCCGCCAGGTGCAGAACGTACTGCTTCGCAACAACGTGCAGAAAATAAATGGCATTCCGCTCAAATTCGGCGCCGACTCTGATGGCAGCCCGCTCATACAACGTATCGCATTTGCATCCCACTACAGCAACGTATTGCGTGATCTGTTGAAAGACGAACGGCTGCAGGCGCTGACCAGTCTCCTCGGCCCTTACGAAGGCAGGATCGGAGAAAATGAAAAAGACGGCCTCGTGATAAATCACTACGTAAATACTGCGGAGAGCCAGTTCAGGCAGCTAGGATGGCATACTGATAGCCCCCGCGATCTGTTCCTGGGCTCCCGCATACTTCCCATGCTCAATGTAGGCATTCATCTCGACGATTGCCCTTACGACAACGGCGGGTTAAGAGTACTGCCGGGCACCCACAGGCAAGGCCTGTTGCAACTGCTGTTCCGGAAAAAATATTTCATTGACAACCATCCGGACAAACGGGAAGTTGGTTTCGATATCGCTGCCGGCGATCTCACAGTACACGACGGCCGCCTCTGGCACCGTGTGCAGCAGTCGCCACATACCGGCGAAAAAAGCCGGCGCCGGGTAATGTACATTCCGGTGATCACCGGGGCCTATCAGCCGAAAACTGCTAACAGCCCCACACCGTTCTATCACAAACTCGCGCAGCTGAAGCAATATCTATACGGCGGTCAGCCACAGTGGGCTCCTGCCAAAGCTCCCGGCGGCAAACTAGCCGAAGCCAATACTACATCTATCTAAAAAAATAACAGTTATGTCTTACGCATTAATAACCGGCGCCGCTAAAGGAATCGGAAAAGCCATCGCCGCCGAACTCGCAGCCCGCAACTATCATCTGCTGCTGGTCGATATCGACGACGTTGCCCTCGCCGGCACCGCCGCCGCGCTTTCCGCACAGTATCACGTAAACGCACATACGTTGCATCAGGATCTCTCAGCTCCTGATGCAATACAACACGTAACCACCTGGAGCAGCCCTTATCACAACGAGCTGACGGTAGTCGTGAGCAACGCCGGCTACGGTATCAACGGCGCCTTCGAAGAACTGACCATCACCGAACAATTCAATATCATCGATGTGAATATCAAAGCCCAGGTGGGCCTGTCATACGCCTACATCCCCGTATTGCGCAGATTCCCTAAAGCGTATCTGCTCAATCTCGCCAGCACTACCGCCTATCAGACAGTACCATATCTTAACATATACGCGGCTACGAAAGCTTTTGCGCTTTCTTTTACACGCGGGCTCCGTTACGAGTTGAGAAATTCCGGTATATCCGTCAGTGCACTCAGTCCGGGCAGTACGGATACCGATTTTGTTAACAGGGCCCGCATGAATGAGCATACCAGAAGCATTGCACAACGGTTTAACATGACTGCTGAAAGTGTAGCTAAAATTGCCATAGCAGGACTTTTCAAAGGCAAGGCAGAAATTGTTCCGGGCTTCACCAACAAGCTGAATGCATGGTTGCCTAAATTTTTTCCGAAAGCATTCGTGGAAAAAATTGCAGCAGGTATCTATGAACCTCAGAAAGAGAAAGCAGACAGTGTAGTACTCCCCGCCTGAATGCTGCTGTGGCGTTGCATCACAGCGCCACAGCTAAGCATACAATGTTTGCTCATCCGTATAATAGGTTTTCCGGCCACCTCCGGTATCGGTCTTTATTTCAGCGCCACCCGGACTTTGCTTCAACTTAGCGTTATGTATCAGCATGAAACTCCTTACTTCGCCATTGATGATATCCGGATCATGCTGTAATATTTTTTTCTCCGCCCCTGCGAGGATGGTTTTAATAGTTTTCAACAGTTCGCCAACTTTCTCCGCAGGGATTTTATTACACACAGAAAACGGAGATATCCCCGAAGCCCACAATATATCATCGGCATAAGCATTGCCTATCCCCAATACATTGTGCTGATCGAGCAGGTATTTCTTGATGGTTATTTTCTTCTTATGCAGCTGATCTTTGAGATAAGTTGCATTGAATTCCTCCGACATAGCATCCGGTGCTGTTTTAGGCTCCGGATCCGGGAATACATGGGCAGCCCCCTGAAAGTCGGTCAGCGCAAGCCCTTTGCCCCCTTCAAAAAGCAACTCCACGATGGTATATTTCTCTGTATTCTTCTTATCAAAAAAATACAATTTACCATGCAGCATCAGGTGCATCCCCAACACATGACCATTGCCAAATTCAAAATGTAATTCTTTTCCAACTCTGCGTATATGCGTCAACGTTTGTCCGTCGAACGCAGTCTTCAATGCTTCAGGTGTAACCGTCAGTTTTTTGGCATTCTTTACGGTAATGGAAACAAGCTTTTTGTGTAACAGGGCTTTCTCAAGATTATGCCGGAAAGCTTGCAGATCAGGTAACTCAGGCATGACTATTTTCTTTGAATATACGCAATAATATTGGGCGAAATAAAAAAGGCCGGCAGCAAGAACCGGCCCTACCTTTTATGGCAGTTTTTCTTTTACGAAACTATAATTTAAAGATACGCTAACGGAGTCTGCCAGGTTGTATCAATATTGTCCACCTGTTAACGAAAATTAACCAGCTTAATTAGCTCCGCTAATTGCAGGAGTACAGGTAAGTTCGTTTCGCATTTCCCAATGCACCCGATCCCGAAATGGTGAGGCTTGATACCTTCCCCTGCTCATCATACGTATAATCGATGTTCAGTATAGCTGTTCCGTCTGTTGTTGATTTCAACAGATTTTTATTCTTATAAGGACTTATCCCCTTGTCTAAAAACATCGATATCTGTAAATGATCTCCTTTTTGCACGGTCTTATCCATGTAATATTCGAACGTGAGCGACTGACCGGTTGAAAGCACCGTCTTTACCATATTACCATTTGCCCAGGTGTAGGTATTGGTATTTACTTTATTTAAAGCAGGTTTCTTAGGATAAGTGATTTCTTCTTTACTGCTCTGAAGTTCTCCATTTGCATTATACACATAAGTATTATCATAAATATTGTAAATCGCCGGCAGCGTGCCGGCCGGAGGAGCGGGCTTAGTAGGATCTACATCGTAATAGGTGACAACAATACGATCTGGTAAAGCCTGACTATTGAGTGTGGTTTCCTGATGACTAACGATTCTGCCATCCCAGTGATCGTAATAAGTATCCAGGGTAAATTTACCAGATACATAATTGAATTGCATTCTACGCTTGTAGAAATCAGTCACATTAATTGTACTTACTTTACCTTCACTGTTGTAGGCCATCGTATAGACCTCTGTATTACTCCCGGAACTGGCAGACAGCGTTACAATGCTGCAATTTTGATCGGGTGGGCGATTATTATTGGGTCCATCATTACTGCTTTTACGGCAGGCAAAGACTAAAATGGCAAGTACACATAACATTCCTATACGCTGTATCATGCTTGATGATATAAATTTTTCTTTCATAATCCGGTGATGTTAATAGTTTATGTAGTGATTTATAAAAAAGCGGAAGTGCTACAGATGGCAACTCTCATGGGGTGGATAATAATGCTACCCGTTTTTTTTACCAAAAGGATTATCTCAACCGGCGCTATTGCTTTACAATACGGGGGCACGAACCTGCTCCTGCCGGACCTGACGTAGGATACCTGGCATAATCAGAACTGGAAGAAGCCAGCATTTCATTCCCGGAAGGAAGGAGTATTCCAATGTAACCAACAATTCTATTCGATTCTTCATTATAACCACTCATATAAACCCGTGCACCTTTTTGTACATAAAGTACTTCCACAATTTCATCTGCGTTAAGGTAATGTGCGTACTTTCCGTTCCTTCCATAAACAGTAACGTTAGCAGCAGTTCCTTTTTGCGTAGTGCTCCTGAATTCGATCGTGCTCAGATCGGCGACAACATACCCTTGTTTGGCCTTCCATGTCGTACCTGAAACGGGGAATTCCCGGGCAGGAAACAATTCCATATTGGCGTATAACAGGGCATTAGTTTGGTTAACATCGGTAGTAGCACTTTGCAGTGTTTTTTGTTGGTAGACATTTATATTTTGAATATCTCCGGTTTCTGCATACCGGATCTGTATCTTAAAATTGCTGGATCCCGGATCATAGGTGTCCATCTTTTCTATCTTTCCGGTCAGGCTATCGCGGTACAAGAATCCATTCCGATCTTTATTCAGAAAAATAAAATTGCTATAAAGCATTACCGTATCATCTGTTCTGAACTGAAGACAGCAGGGATGGTCGTATTGCGTACCCGGGTTGGTTTGATGGTAGGTCCCTACCCATTGCGTATTAGCCAGGAACGCAGGTACAAAAGAGCTATTCCCCGGAGGCGGAGGAGGAGGAACCGGTACTGCTCCACCGCCCCGGCTACATGCAGCGAAGAAGGCAACAAAAAAAACAGTACTAAGGTATAATACAACGGAATTTTTCATAAACAAATATTTTCGGGAGTGATTTTTCCTTTGCAACTACTTTTCTGGGGGGCAAAAATTCAGGGTTGTTTTCTGCGAACTATTAACTATTGAATTTTCAGGCAATTAGGTTATCTCACTATGTCATCACATTTTCAGATCTGAAATACGATTCAAAGCTAGCGCTTCCCTTATGCTTTGTATTGTAAAAAAGCGAAATTTTAAAGCCGGATTGTTCTACCTTGCAAGGGTAATACCATGCACAACTCCCAATCTTCTTCCTATGTGGTCCGTTATTATAAAACCGTCCCACCCGCTTCTCAGGCCCTACATATTGGAATACTCATTGCGTAGCATAAGCATTCCCGACGGACAAACCCAGACCATGGTTATGCCCCTGTGGTGTTTAAGCACCATTGATTTTTTCTTGAGCGGATATTGTGGAACTGCGGACCTCAACACCGGACACGAACAACCTTTTTGTCGCTCCGTTATCAGGGGTATGCGCACATCATGCAGTAGCTATCTTTGCTTACGCGGACAGGTAGTTGTATTTAATGTAAAACTGACACCCAATGGTTTACATAGCCTGTTTGCTATACCGGCTTATAAGTTTACCGACAGGGTGATTGATACCGGCTTAATGTGCTCCCCGGTATCATTTACGGCCATCAGCCGGCAACTGGCCGACTGCCATAACATCGACGATTGTGTGGCTGTCATAGAACCTCACCTGTTAAAATTATTACGGAATACAGAAGGGCATGTGCAGTTATCCGGCTCTTCCACACAGATGCTGCACCTGATCAACAGTTCCAAAGTACCTCAAAGGATTTCCAGCTTAAAGAAAGACGTATATATCAGTCAGCGACAACTACAAAACCTGTTTCTGGAAGAAATAGGCACCACACCTAAGCGATATAGCCGGATGGTACGTTTTACCAATATGGTGTATCAGAAAGTGCTCCTGCCCGGGCAGAGCTGGGCCTCATTAGCCTATGAATTTGGTTACTGTGATCAGCGGCACCTGATAGGCGATTTCAGATATTTCCTGGGAATAACTCCCGGACAATTTGTGAGCGATGATTTTCATTGTATTGTGGAAAGCATGCCCGCAAGTTTTTTTCCTTCCCGTTAACAGCTGACAGCTATTTCTTATATGTGAAAATGTTGTTAAAACGATTTTACAAGCGGGCTCATACAGGTTAATTCAGGTCTTTTTCCGCCTGTGATTCAATATCTTCGTGGACTATGCCTTTTCCCTGACTTTAATATAAAAAATGCGGCGTGAATAAGTTCCTGAAGCAAGTGATCAGACCGTTGATATTTGGCACCACAATTGGCCTTTTTGCCTTTTCGATATCGTCTCTGACCGTTGCAGATAAAAGTAAATCAGCTATAGTACCACAGGTTGCCGGAGCGCTTCCATCAGACTCCGTTGAGGAGCCAACCTTATACGAAATATTGCGGCTCGATACCTCCGGCCTTAGCAGAGAGGCTTTCGATGATGCCATGACGGGATATGAATTCCTGCAGAGTAAAGGCAGAATTAAAAATCCCGATGTATTGTCTATTATCGATTACTCATTGCCCAGTAATAAAAAACGTCTTTTTGTAATAGACCTGAAAAACAGGTTGTTGCTATTCAATACACTGGTATCTCATGGCCGTAATTCAGGCAGAGATATTCCCAATACTTTTTCCAACAAGATGAATAGCTTCAAGAGCAGCCTCGGTTTCTATGTTACCGGCGACACTTACAACGGGGAACATGGTTACTCACTGCGACTGGAAGGGGAAGAAGCGGGTATCAACGACAATGCCCTCAGCAGGGGTATCGTGATGCACAGTGCGGAATACGTAAACGAAAATCTGGGTAAAGCACAGGGCTATATTGGCCGCAGCCTGGGTTGCCCCGCCATCCCGGAAAAAATGCATCGCAAAGTGATCGAATGCATCCGGAATGGCTCCTGCCTGTTCTTATACAGTCCGGATAAATATTATTCCCTGCATACCAGGATCCTCACAAAAGATGGACCTGATTCCTGATCTATCTGAACAGCTTTTTCATAAAGGCAGTATCATGGCCGTACACGTCGTTGGCGAAATGGATATTCCCCTGGTCCGCCCACGCCGTGAAGTAAGTAATAATCACCGGTACCGGATACTTCACCGTCACAAACTTTTCTTTGCCACTGTTCATGGCAGTGTCGATCCGTTCAGTTGTCCAGCGGGGCATTCCGTCCAGTACAAAGGTGGCCATCTCTAACGGATCCTTCAGCCGGATGCAACCATGGCTGTAAGCACGGTTATCACGGTCAAACAGGCGTTTCTCCGGCGTATCATGAAAGTAGATATTGTAGCTGTTGGGGAAAAGAAACTTCACCCGGCCTAGGGCATTACGCGGGCCCGGACGCTGCCGGATCACTGGCATTCCATTCCGCTCTCCGCGGATCTCCATATTCTTCGACGACAGATAGTTCTTGTTGCGGCTCATAGCCGGCAATATTTCCCTTTTAATGATACTACGGGGTATATTCCAATGCGGACTAAAAACCACCTGATTCAACATCCCTGAAAACATAGTGGTGCTATGCCCTTCCTTTCCAACCACCACCCGCATGTCGAAAACCCGCTTGTTATTGTCGTTGGCATGCAACATAAAAGCAGGAATATTCACGGTAATCAGCCTGCCTGATGTGGCTGCCGGCATCCATTTCATGCGCTCGGTGTTCAGCAACAGCTTCTTCAGGCGCTCATCTGCCGGTACATTCAATACGTTAACAATACTATCGTTCAACGTGCCATTCTGCGTATACCCGTTATTGTTACGTACAAGATTAACCGCTGTTTCCAGCTCATCAGTGAATAATTCGCTGCTATCACTGTCGTTATACTCATTCGTTATCCTCAGTCTTTCTTTAATAGCCGGTATTGCGGAAGATGACTGCCCTTTCTTCAACACCCTCTTCAACGGAGGTACTGATTCCCATCCTCCCTGTTGCACATATTCCCTGTACTTCTTCAGTGGTTCCTTCATCGCGGCTACTGCCGGGTACAGCTGATTACTGGCAGCCAGCAGGGAATCTGTCAGTACCATCACCGGATAACGATGCGTAGGTACTATATGCTCCAGCTGCCAGATACTCCGGCCGGTTTCTTTAAAAAAATTGATCAACCGGCAGGTAAGCAACAACTCCATACGAATCATCTCCGGATTTTTCGCAGAAATACGCAGACTGTCGTTGTTCATCATCGCATCCAAACGTATATCCACTCCCCTTACCGTAATCGTATCCCTGCCGTAGTTATACAAACTCCTGAACGCCGATGCCTGCTCTGCCGGCCCGTTGCTGCCAAGCCAGGCAAACTCATAGTTCCGGACATTGTAAAAACTCCGTAACCGGTCGGCAATGGTATCATCTATCTGCTGCGCAGTAATGAATTTCTCCATAGCCATACTGTCGAGGAACAAATCATTGTAGGCGATATCTTTGGTAATCCCCTTGTTACGTGGACTGATTTCTCTCCGGTAGGTACTGCCGGGAATAGGCGTGGGCGAATGACAAGCACTGAGAATAAGGCTGATCAGTAATACGGTATAAAGCTGTTGTTTCATGTCCTATAGCTGCAAAGCAAAAGCCGGATATTATAGCGACTTCTGCAATCCGGCAGCTCCGGTTTTTTGTTGCGCTGGCGTAACAAATTGTGCATATTGATCAACAATAGAAAAGAACCTGCGACAGTACTGCGTAATATGTCGACAGGCTCTTTCCGGATATCTTTCTTTGGGGTTCCGACCCGCTAATCGTTCAGTCCCAGGTATTTCCTGACCGACTGGTAGTCTTTCCAGTTAACACTGCTACTGCTGCCGCGGGCTGCTACTCCACCCGGAACCAGCACATAACGGTACTGCCAGATTTTGGCTCCCGCTGAAGTGGTTCCCGTACTGGCGTCCAGGTTAGAAGCCAGATAAATCTTACCGGCTGCCGATACAAAGTTAATAAACACCTGCGCATCTACATAGGGCAATGGCGTAATTGCTGGTTGCGCTGCAGTATTCAGGTTGAAATATACGTTTACAATACCATTGCTGAGTATTGTACTCGTCAACTTGGGCGCACTGATAACCGCCTCAAAACCGATAGGACGGTTAGCTGTATCCCTCGTAGTATCATACTTCACATCCAGCCAGGCAGAGTAGATAACATTGGCGGCGCCTGTATCGCCTTTGGGACCGGCCGGACCAGCGGGACCAGCGGCGCCTGCAGCCCCGGCCGGACCAGTAGGACCAGCAGGGCCCTGGGCTCCATTCTTGGAGCAGGCAATAGTAAATACAATAAATGCTAATACGAGAAAACTCGAGAGGTGACGGGAGATGACTTTCATAAATAAGGATTTTGGATGATTTAATATTTAAAGATTTGAGGTATTAGTTCAAGGTTGTCTGGAGCACTATATCAATATACAAAATCTTTGGGGGAAAGGTTCAACTTTTGGAATTAAGAATGGAGAATAGGGAATTAAGAAACAGCGCGAAGAACTTAGCGATTTATCACTATTC
The DNA here is from genome assembly GCF_037893185.1 of Chitinophaga sp. 180180018-3. NCBI lineage: Bacteria > Pseudomonadati > Bacteroidota > Chitinophagia > Chitinophagales > Chitinophagaceae > Chitinophaga > Chitinophaga sp. 180180018-3. Next base: position 5,999,907 of record NZ_CP140772.1, read on the forward strand.
GCTAAGTTCTTCGCGCTGTTTCTTAATTCCCTATTCTCTATTCTTAATTCTTCCCCTACGCCATCGCCGGATCACTCACTCCATCCATCCCGGTTTCTACCCTGCCGGCATAACGTTGTTCAAATTGTTTACTACCATTTATTTTTAGGGAGAAGTCGTACCAATGGTGGCTCTTCGACAAGTCTATCACCAGGGTAGCCGTTGTTCCGGGTGCTACGGTCTTTTGTATAGCGCCTTTCCCATAGGCTTTGTCAGTGATGGTGAAGGCAGCAGCACCAGCTCCCCGGTTAATCAGTTTCAGCGCTATATTACCGGTTAATTTCCTGCCGGTATTGCGCTGATAGGTGCACTGTACTTCGACCTGTGGATCATTGGTATCTCCCGCAAACTCCCGGTAAAAACCATTAGGTCCGTATACCCGGAGGTGATAGTGTTCGTTTTCGAAAGATGACAAAGGCCAGGTATCTTTCAGCTGGTCGTTCGCCTTCACCGCGTACGACCAGGTGCGCACCGGTTCCATCGTATTGGTATCCTGCTGCAGGTATTTCCCCGGCGCATATACGTTGAACGGCGCCCCCAATGCCTTTTTCCCAAAGACGCTGTTGGCCGCTTCGAAACTGATTTCGAACGTTTTTTTATCTGCCGCCAGCTTACCGGATACATACAGTTCATAGGGCAGCGCATTCGACAGTCTCGTTCCTTTTTCCTGACGCGGCATCCACTCTGCCTGTACAGGGTTGGCATTAATCTTTGCTATTTCCTCCGCCGTCAGCAGTTTGAATTCATCCGGAAGCTTCTTAAACTGTGCATTGTAGATATTTTCGATCACCTCATTACGCTCCAGGAAAGGCATTGCTACTTTTTCCCCATTGAATGGCCGGAAAACAGAACTCAGATCACCGGATACCGTTCTGCGCCAGGATGAGATATTCGTTTCTTTGATTGCTTTGCCGGTTTTATGTTGAAGGAAATGCTCCATGAACTGCAATATCGATGTGTGATCGAATACCTGCGAATTAACATATCCTCCCCGGCTCCAGGGCGATGCAATCACCAATGGTACCCTGAATCCCAGCCCGATAGGGCTCTCCCGGATATCGTCAGGCGTGAGGTATTTCTTTTTCTGTTCCTCTTCGCGGGTCACATACTCCAGCCCTGTATCTATCCCTTCAGAAACTTTACCTGTGCCCGGTTTATGAGGTGCTGTAAACGGTGGTACGTGATCAAAGTATCCGTCATTTTCATCGTAACAGAGGATGAAAATGGTTTTCTTCCATACTTCCGTCTGTTTTGTCAGGATGTCCAATACCTCGGATACATACCAGGCTCCATACCACGGCGACCCGGGGTGATCCGAGAACTCTCCCGGCGCTACCAGCCAGGAAACGGTGGGGAGCTTTCCTTCATTCACATCTTTACGGAACTGATAAAGGATATCGCCTTTAGGCACCTGTACGGTTCTTTCGGTACCACCATCTTTATAGGTCAGCGTTTCCAGTTCATGATAACCTGGGTCGCTGATGTTAGTGGTAAATGCTTTGTTATGCAGTTGTTGCTCCCGCTGCGATAGCTTCACGAAGTTGGCCGCTGTAAATTTCTCTGCATCTGATGTTATCCGTTCCAGTTCTGCTTTCTGCTGAGCCAGTTTCTTTTTCAGTTTTTCGGTATCGGCTGTTCCTGCTGCTGTAATTTTGCTTTCCAGTTCCCTGATTTCATCAGGGAGTTGTTTCAGCCTGCGCTGCAGGTACTTGATATGCCCTGTGGCAAAACGTACATTAAATGCAGCAAACCACTCGATCGGGTTATCCGTGAAATTAGCCAGCATGCCGTCTTTCTCTCCTTCAAGACCGGCGGCGCTGATCTCATTCTGATATATTTTCCAGGAAATACCATTGTCTTCCAGGCGCTCGGGAAAGGTTGTCCAATGTGCTTCTGCCCCATAATCCACATCTTCATTATAAACATTCGCTTTGGAATCCGCCTTTTGCTCATCTCTCAATGTGCCCGTCCACAGGTAAAGCCGGTTAGGTGTAGTGCCTGTCAGGGAAGAACAAAAGTTCTGATCACATACTGTAAAGGCATCTGCCAGGTCATAATAAAAAGGAATATCCTGCCGGTTGTAATATCCCAGTGTGAGCGGCATAGGCGCCCATTCTTTGTTGCCGGATTTCTTCACCAGCAACCATTTGTCGTAGCGGCCATTATTGCGCGCATCTACCTGGTTACCCCACGAATGCGGCAGGCTGCTCATCCAGGTGGCTTTGGTATCTTTTATATTCAAACGGAAAGGTGCAAAAGTTTCATTTTTTTCATTGCTCTGCAGCCATACCAGGTTCCTGTTGGGCAGCTGGATGGCCCGGGGATCATTATATCCTCTCACACCTCTCAGGGTTCCATAACAGTGATCAAACGAACGATTCTCCTGCATCAGGATCACGATATGCTCTGCATCCAGGAAAGTACTGCCAGGCTTGGGATCTATGGCCATTGCCCGCTGAATGGAAGCTGGCAGCGCACTAAACACACCCGCAGCCCCCGATAGCAGGGCTGCTTTCTTGATAAAATCTCTTCTGTTATCCATTATTATTTGAAATTTTCATGTACACTGTAAGGGATATTCATGAAGCGGGAAAATAATAAAAAATAACAGGTATGCATAACTAACTGTGAGGAGTGGAGGTTATATTATCATTATGCTTCCCCCCAAACAATTTGCGGATAAGCATTGTCAGGCCAAGTGCATAATTCAGTTGTATCAGGAAAATAAAACCGACTCCCGCCAGCGGATATATCACTCCTGCTACAGCACCACTGGCATATAGCAACTGCGCGGTCACAATACGGCGCAATATCGCCTTATTCAGGTGCGCACCCTCTTCTCCCGTCACCGTCACAAACCCGCTGCCATAAGCACATACCCAGTGGATATATAACAATGTCCCCAATACCAGGATGTTCAGCCAGTACAATACAATAGCCACCCATGAATTTATATGCTCACTCAGGAACGCAGTTGTAAACGGTACCAACGACACAAAAGCCAGAAAGAAAATCGATACCCAGGTTAATCTCCGTTCAGATTTCTCAATAAAAGCCAATTGCGACGACTGTCCCACCCAAAAGATCCCCATGGTCATAAAACCAATGAAATAGGTCAGGATCTTAGGGCCCATAGCTGCCAGCGCCTGCAATAATTCTTTATCCGAATGCAACGCGTCGCTCACCGGAACTTTCAGATCAAGTACCAGCAACGTCATCGCAATGGCAAATACGCCGTCGCTCAATGCCTCTGTACGTTGTATACGCTGACCAGCCACCTGGTTGTATTCTATTTTTTTGCTCATACGGGGGGTTTTATTACAAACATAACAAAAAAGGCTTCCGTTTGCACAGAAGCCCTTTGATATATATGTTGAGAAATGGTAAAGTGTGAATTACCTTTGTACAGAAGGAGTGATAACGATTTTCACCCTGACTCTGGTAGCTGGCTTTGCCGATCTGTTCCCATCAACACCCTTTATATCCACTTCTACTGCCGCGTCATTGTGAATAATAAAATATGATTGTCCTCCATATACCTGCGGCAAAAGTTCAAATGAAAACGGGTTGGGTTCCTGAGTAGAATTGGCAGGGAATCTGGCTATTGATACTACCACCGCATCCGTCTGGTAAATTCCCTTCAATTCGGGCGTCGCGATGGAATAAAAGTACAGATCGTTTGTTGCATCGTATCCCCAGTCTCCAGGATTAATATCATACAGGATCGTGGTGCTGGGGATTACTGTTTCCGTATATTTCTTGGTACATCCCGGTAAAATAAAACCTGCTACCAGGAATAACAGCGGTAAGTAGATCCATCTTTTCATATAAATAACCTTTTTTGTTATTATTTTTTTACCAAATACGATGCCAGAAAAAGCCGCCTGCTACCAACTGTCAGCGGATAGCAGCTAGAAACTAAACGCGACTCCCGCTTCTCCCCCAATATAACCAGCTCTGAAGCGGTCGTGATCCGCGTTCCTCGTCCAGATATAATTCTTCCTCAGGTCTTCGCCTAACCCACCTTTCGTTTGCAGATAATTAAAGGTTGGTCCGGCATATACTTCCATCCGGTGAGCAAAACGCCAGGCGGGAAAAATTCCCAACGTCTGACGGTGATAGTCGGCGGTTTTAAAATCAGTCAACATGGTGCTCGTGGCCTCTGCATTGATCCTGAATTGCGGGAGCAGCTGCAGGTGCCAGCCTATACCCGCCTTCGCGGCGTACAGCGGCGAAAAGTCGCTGTTCTTTAAATTGTAGCCAAATCCGATAATACCGTACAATGCGCGTCCTCCCGACTTGAAAGCCGCAATCATCGTAGCCGTTTCGTCGATGCTCACACTAACCTGTTTTTCTCCTCCTTTTATAATATTGATTATCCCGATAGGATATTCGCTGCTGTCCGCGATATTGATAAAACCAGCCACCTGAGCTCCTTTCACTTTCTTCGCAATGTTGATAAAACCTCCTACCTGTGTACCTGCGTCTGTTGCCTTATTCATAAAACCTGCTACCTGTACCCCGGCACTCTTTTCTACCATGTTGCCAAAACCTGCCAGCTGCAGTTTGTCATTGCTCCGCGCGATATTCAGGAACCCTGCCAACTGAGCGCCTTCTACATGCTGGCTCACCATATTGCCAAAGCCTGCCACCTGGCATCCTCTGAAGCTTTCATCCATATTGAGAAAACCCGCTATCTGCGCGCCTTCTCCGCGTTTCCGCACCTTATTCATGAAACCCGCTATGGTAGCACTTTTCTGCGTGCTTCCAATATGATTCGAGAAAGAAGCTACCTGCACACCGGTCGCATTTTCTTTTATAATATTCGATATACCGGAAACGGCTACACCGGTTTCTGCTTTAGAAACACCGGCTATTACGTGAAGAGAGAAATGATTAGTATAGGCTGCTGCATTCTTTCCATTACTGCTCAACGGGTAAACCAACCCGATGTGCGCCGGGCTTGTTTGCGCAAAAGACGCCACACGGGCCATAAACAAACAAACTAAAACAAAGACCAGACGGGTAATAAAATGTGTTCTCATGTGTTGATGATTAAGTACAGTATATCGACACGTTGAGAAGATACTACCCCTATGGGAATGAAAATTAAAAAAGACTGATACCCACCTGCCAGCCCAACCAGGACCTGGAATCATCACTCCGCCAGAACGACGGATAGTGTGCCCCGAGGTCGGGCGAACGGTAACCCGGCAATGCTGTTATACTGTTATTGGAAGAAAATGCCAGCGAAGGCCCTGCAAATACCCGGATCCATTTCGCGACCTGCACCTGCAGGGAAGGCTGCAACCGGAATACCTGTACATCGCGGTCCCATTTGCCCAGGAAAACATTCTCTACGGTGAATTCCCCTGTTAAAGAAAGCCTTTTATTGAAAGTGATTTCTTTTCCTATACCATAGCCGAGCGACCATGATTTATTATCCGCATCCGGACTGATTCCTCCCGTTACAATGCTGTACAGTTCCTTGCGGCCTGCTTTCCAGGCAAGATTGAATGGCATCACATCTGTACTGAACAACACCACTTTTTTATATCCTCTGCGCACAATATTGATGATGCCGATGCTGTAGCCGGTCACGGTGTCGGCCACATTAATAAGTCCAATCTGTATACCATCTACCCGTTTTGCATAGTTAAAGAGAGTGGCTACCTGTACTCCTTTCATCGTTCCCCCGTTCACGTTAGCAACACCGGCTGCCTGTAATCCGCGCAGGGTGTTTTTGTTGACATTCAACGCCCCGCTCAGCTGTGCCCCGTCAGTATTTCCACCGGTCCACGTCAGCACACCTCCTACCTGCCAGCCATCCACATTACCGCGAACGATATCTACCGCACCGGACACCTGTACACCTTCCAGGTTTTTATAAACCTGCCCCACCGCTCCGGTGACCTGTACTCCTTCCAGGCTGCCTTCGGTAATATTGCTGAAACCCGCCACCTGCACTCCTTTCATGGAGTCGATCACATTGTTATGAAAACCCGCCAGCTGTACGCCTCTCGTTTTTCCTCCCACAATGTTAAAAACTCCTGCCACCTGTACATACTGAACATCACCTTTCACGATATTGAAGACATGTCCTATTTCCAAACCATCCACTCCTCCTGCATAGCCACCTACCACGTTGTACGAAAACTTGTTCACCACCTGTCCGCTCATCCGGCCATGCGATCCCAAACCTGGTGTCAGGGATATCTGGTATGGTTTGTCTGCAAAGAAACCTCCGATGTTCATACTGGTGAGCTTTTGCCGCGATGAAAGGAACATCTTTCCAAACCATCTCTTTTCCACCCCTGCTGTAATATCCACCGTTTTCAGCTGATAAGTGGCGGGAGAAATACTGATGTCAATCTCCTGATCCTTCCCCGTAGTCAGCATCACTGATGTATCAGCATACAGGTCTTTACTAACGCTGATGGCTGCGGCGGGATATTTATCCCTCAACCGCAGCCTGAAATAGCCATCGCTGTTTGTTAATGTGGAAATGAGTTGCGTTCGTTCATACACGCTGGCATTGGCCAACCGCTGCCCGGTATGCTTGTCCGTGACGACCCCGCTGATCTGGTAATAACTCTGTACATTCGATCGCCGCAGGATGATAATGTAATTTCCGGATTCTTTATACACATAATCAGATGTGAACAACATATCCAGTACCTGTTTTACCGTTTTATTTTTTACCGAGATGCTCACAATACTGTCCTGCGGAATTACCGTACTGAGATAAGAGAAATAAAAATTGCCCTGTTTACTGATGCTGTTCAACACCTGCGACAATGGCTGCCGCCTTGCATCCAGGCTAACTGTTTTATTTAACAGATTTTGTGCAGTAGCTGGTAACGTTAAAGAGCATACGAAAATAAAAATAAGCAATGGCCTGGGCAGTAACATACAGAGCAGTAACTATTATTTCAAAATTATTTGTGATCCGTTTTTTTCTATCGTCACCTCATAAGTGAGCGCTATAACTTTCAGGGTACTGTCGAGCGATCCCCTGGTAAAAGTGGCATTCAGCTGTACATTCCTTTTCTCAGGATTGGCGATCGTGATATTCACGCCATATGCTTCATTCAGGATATCGACCAGCTGCCAGAGTGGTGTATTGGTGCAAACGAACGATTGTGTACGGTAGTAGTTATACAGCTCATCGGTATTGCTTTGTTTAACAGGCGCCGACTGATCATCCGCCACTACTGCTTTTTCATGCTGCTTCAGCTGTACGCTGTTATTGTTCTTTGAAACCTCTACGGCGCCTGATTCCACGATTACTTCCGTTTTTCCTTTACTGTTCTTCACATTAAAGGATGTACCCAGTACGGTTACGCTAACATCATTGATCTTTATTACAAAAGGCTTTCCCGGATCGCTGGCCACATTGAAAAAGGCTTCCCCTGCGAGCTTTACGTTCCTTTGTTTACCCGTTCCGGAATACTCCAGGCTCGATTGTTTATTCAGCACCACCATAGATCCGTCTGGCAATGTATCCTGCCTGATCTGTGCACCGGTGCTAACAATCATAGGCGGCGTATGGGATTGCCGGCTCAGCATATACCAGGCTCCGGTAATGCCCAGTGCTATTATCAATACTGCAGCGATACGTTTTATCCCCAGCCAGGGCGAACGGGTATCCAGCTTTACTACCCGCGCCGTTTGCCGGTCGTTGCCTACCCGCTGTTGAAAACGCGCCCAGGCTTCATTTTCATCCACTGTGCTTACAGCTTCGAGCTTCTTGCTCTCTTCCCAGATCAGGCGAAAATGTTCAAAATAACGCCGGTGATCTTCCTGCCCGGCCAGCCATTCTTCCACTGCCACCTGCTCTTCGGGTGTGGTAATATGCAGCAGATGCTTCACCAGTAAATCGTCGTTTATATGATCGGATTGTTTTTTCACTTATGCATATTTACAGGTGGAGCAAAATTAATAACAAGGGCAGAAAATCGACCAGATTGAGCCTTAGCAGCCGCAATGCTTTGCCCATCTGGTTTTCCACAGTTTTTACAGAGATATTCAGCCGGTCGGCTATTTCCTGATATTTTAATTCTTCAAAGCGGCTTAATTGAAACACGGTACGGCATTTCTCCGGCAATGCCATCAAAGCCGCTGCCAGCTTCTCTTCCAGCTCTCGTAGCATTACTTTCCCGGAAGTATTCCCTGAACCGGGATCGCTCCCCATCTGGTATTTCGTGTGGGCCTGGTGGGCAGCCTTCACCTTCTGATGTCTGAGGTAATTAATACATTCGTGATAAACGGCCCGGTAGAGGTAACCGGACACTGACTGCCTGATCTTTATATCCCCGGATTTTTCCCACAATTTGCAAAACACGTTCTGCACCATTTCTTCCGCCATTATTTCATCTTTTAACAACGTACATGCATAGGCATGCAAGCCCTTAAACTGAGTTTTAAAAACTTGTTCAAATGTTAAAGAGTTTTCCAATTCCGGTACTGCAGTGTTACCCGGATTTATAAATTCCATGCTCAGGGTTTGATATCTAACGTCAAATATAATTCCTTCTGCCAATTGAACTGATTTATTATAACGACACCATACGCTCATCTTACCCCTATGCCCGGGAAAAAAAAGCGTCTTAGCCAAATACAGCGAAGGTTGTCACATATTAAATAATTACCTTCTATATATTATAATTATCTAGCAACCACAGCTTTTAACATTCTCTTATAGATGTCTTAAAGAATATTTCACAATCAGACTATTATTATTGTGGAAATTATCCCAATGAAATCTATCTGTACACTTTGTATTTTATTATTCGGCAGCACTGCCATTTTCGCTCAGTCAAAAACTGGTTATATCAATTTTCAGCAATTAATCGCTGCCATGCCTGAAAGCAAACAAGCGGGTGATACACTAAACATTTTACAGGAAAGATTAAGTAAAGATGGTCAGCAACTGGTTACCGAATATACCAGGAAGGTGAATGAATTTGATAGTCTGCAGAAGAAGTTAAATCCGGCTATGCTGGAAGTGAAGGTATCGGAACTTAAGAGCCTGCAGGCCAATCTGCAGAAATACAAAGAAATGTCGGAACAGACCATTTCCGAAAAAGAACAACAATTGCTTGCTCCTATCTTAGATAAAGCTAAAAAGGTTTTAAAGGCGGTAGCTAACGAGAAAGGCTACACGCTTGTGATTGATAACTCCAGAGATGCGGTACTTGTGTCCGCAGAAACCGACGATCTGATGCCGGCAGTGAAAGCGAAGATGGGTATCAGGTAGAAAAGGCATTTGCATATTTAGTTATTTAGTTATCATGCTGAAACGGGTATCTGATGCGTTCTTCCGCCATTCTTACTGCTGACGATACCTGCGACAGCTGATAATTAAATAACTAAATATCAAATGCAAATAAAGAACTAGATATGTAAACCATGTGCCAGCAAGGTTTTCCACTTGGGATTGCTGCGAACATAATCCGCCACCTTCTTGCTGGATGGCACCAAACGGATATTCTGTGCGGAAATTTCCTCCATCACTTTACCCAACATCACAGGTAATACGCCCTGTTTTTCCAGCACCGGTGGCACTTCTGCCCCAGTCAGGAAAATGCGGGTTCCGTTTCTCTCATAAATTACTTTAGCCATCTGTCCGGCAATATGTGCTTCAAACTGCCTGGCTTCTTTGTTGTCGATGATTTTAAAATCCTTCATGATCATAGTTATTTTTACATCACGTTTCTCTGCGGTAGCATACTAAGGGAAAGTGTCTTATGCTAAGGGAAGTGTAATAAGATAGTATAACTGGTATTAAAATACCCTATAAAAGTCTAATCCGGCTGCAAATATACGAAGAATATAGCAGAAAACCGTGGAACAGTGATATGTTAGGATAATTAATACTTAAAATAATTGACTGGCAGCCCTTTAACAGGCAATTTAACGTGAAACACACTGCCACTCGCAGGATACAACTGCAGGTCAGTTTCACTCATGTGCTCCCTTGCTGTGGTAATCAGCAGCTCATCCATATCGGGCCCTCCGAAAGCACAGGAAGATACGTGCCCTGCCGGCATATCTATCATCGCCTGCAACTGACCACTGACCGGATCCCAGCAATAAACCCCGAAACCTCCCCAATGGGCGATCCACAACATACCATTCACATCAGCAGCCATACCATCCGGACAGCCCAGTTCGGGCGGTATCCGTATGGCCACCCGGGTAAAGGAGATATTCCCCGTGGCAGCATCATAACTAAACTCCTGCACAGTACCCGTATGCGTGTCATTATAGTACATTTTGTTGCCAAGCCAAACGAGCCCATTTGAAATGGTTACTCCCGGCAATTTGGCCACTGGCGCCTCTTCCCCCGTTATACAGTATAAAGTGCCGGTTCCTTCTTCGGCAGGCATCTGCATAGTGCCTATCCACAACCTGCCGGCGGGATCACATTTGCCATCATTACAACGTACATCCGCACGCTGGTTCAGCATAGCGATACGTGGCCCCATGCCTTCTTCGGGTGTAAAAAAAGCTATCCCGTCCTGCAAACCTGCCACCAGTGCCCTGCCCCCCTCAACCGGTACCAGCGTAGACACATAAGATCCTGCATCAAACTGTTGCTGGTGCCCATTCAGATCGCGCATATAAATAGTGTGGCCCAATATATCCACCCAGCACCAGCTGTTGCGCTCCTTCCACCACAGAGCGCCCTCTCCCAGCTCGCATTCCAGTCCGCTTAATAATTCCGGTCGGTAAAATTGCATAATCAGATAATTGTTACTACAGCTGCTTCATTGCAGTAGCACAATATATACTTTTGCCGGCTGATATCGTATATTGCGGGTTATTAGGATTGTAAATTTCTGTTCTTAACTCCATCTATGAACAAAGGGATATTTGAGAAACTCCATGCTGAAGGACTCATGGACGAAAAAGAATTGTTAGCCGTACGATCAACTGCTGAACAGCAACTGTTCTCTGTGCACTGGGAAATAAAAACAATGCTATATCTGGGTGTGCTGCTCCTCAGCGGAGGTTTGGGCATCCTGATATATAAGAACATTGATACCATCGGCCACCAGGTGATCCTCCTGCTCATCGGTGTTATCTGCGCGGGCTGCTTTGCCTACTGTATCCGGCAAAAAGCGCCTTTTTCCTGGCAGAAAGTGGAATCGCCGAATGCTTTCGCCGATTATGCGTTGCTGTTAGGTTGCCTTACCTTCGTTACGTTTATCGGCTACCTGCAATTTCAGTATACTGCATTCGGAACTGCGTATGGACTGGCCACCTTTATTCCCCTGACTGCGCTCACACTCAGCGCTTATTATTTCGATCACCTGGGGGTGTTATCGATGGCCATTACCAACCTCGCTGCCTGGCTGGGTATTTCTCTTACACCGTTGCAAATTCTCTCTGCCAATCATTTCGGCGACGACCACGTCATTTACACCGGCCTGCTGCTCGGCGTATTTCTGCTGGCCGTGGCAGCTATATCTAATCGCACGAATCTGAAAAAACACTTTGCATTTACTTACCAGAACTTCGGTACACATATCCTTTTCATCGCGCTTACCGCTGCCATGTGGTCTATGGATGATACCTGGTTTGTATGGTTCCTGCTGATGATGATAGCCGGGGCCTGGGTATTCTCACAGGCTTTCAAAGAACATTCTTTCTACTTTGTGATGATCACGGTGCTTTACTGTTATGTTGGTATAAGTACTGCCGTAGTTCGTCTGCTTTCGATGTCGCACAACGACGACGGCATCTACGTTGGCCTGCTGTACCTGATAGGATCCGCTGTGGGCGTTATTTTACTATTGATTAACCTCAACAAAAAAATCAAAAATGCTGGCATATAACTCGCAAACACTGGACAATCTTGAGATCAGGGAAGAAGCGGAAAAAGCGTTGCGGAAAAACTGTATCAGCGTGGATACCTACAAGGCCATCACTACTGCGCATCCGGTGAATTTGTATACGCCTAATCCAATGATCAGGGTAGGATTGTTTATACTAACGTGCATCATTGTATGTTTTTCTCTTGGCCTGCTTACATTGATGATGTTAGGCATGGTGAAGAATGAGCGTAATATCTCCGGGATCGGCATTTTCGCTGGTTTGCTTTGCTATGGGGCATTAGAGCTGTTTGTAAGAGCGAAGAACCTGTTTCGTGCCGGCGTGGATGATGCCCTTCTCTGGTCGGCTCTTTTATTGCTTTGTGTCAGTATAGGCTTCGCAGGATTGAATGACAACAAGGTTTATCCGCTCGTTGTCTTCCTTATCACGCTAACGGCTACACTCCGTTTTGCTGATATGATGGTGGCAGGCGTATCCTATCTTGCACTCCTTTCTGCTATCTTCTATCAGACCGTTCTCCTCGGCAACGGGGGCAAAATAGTAGTCCCGTTTATCATGATCAGCATATCTCTGGGTATTTATGTACTTGTAAGAAGATGGATGAAAAACAAGGTTTTCCGACACTATCAAAACTGCCTGACGGTTGTATCTGTGCTGTCTTTGGCAACACTATACCTGGCAGGCAACTACTATGTTGTAAGAGAATTAAGTAACATGCTGTTCGACCTGGAACATGTTGAGGATCCGGGTATCCCCGGAGGCTGGTTCTTCTGGATATGGACCACTGTTGTTCCGCTGATATATATAGCACTCGGCATCCGCAGTAAAGACGCTATATTGTTGCGCACCGGCATGATACTAATTGCCGCGATCGTATTCACGGTTCGTTACTATCATCATATCATGCCGCTGGAAACCGCTATGGTAGTGGGCGGGCTTCTGCTCACTGCAGGTGCCTGGGCATTGATACGTTACCTGAAAACACCACGCAACGGTTTTACTTATGCTGCTCCCGAAGATCCTTCACTGGCAGATAAACTGAAAATAGAATCACTGGTCATTGCCCAAACCTATACCCCTGGCTCTACGGGCCCTGTTACAAATACTCAGTTCGGCGGTGGTAGCGGAGGAGGCGGTGGTGCGAGTGGAGAATATTGAGAAAGAATTACGAATTAGGAATTACGAATTACGAAATGCATAGGAGATGTAAGCGAGTAGGTGTATAATTCGCTTACATCTCCTATGCATTTCGTAATTCCTAATTCGTAATTCTTTTCTACAGTCATTTCCGGAAACAAAAAAGCCTGACCGTTAAACGATCAGGCTTGTGAGCGGAAGACCGGGCTCGAACCGGCCACCCCGACCTTGGCAAGGTCGTGCTCTACCAAATGAGCTACTTCCGCAGGTGTTAAGAACTTATAATAAAATTAGAGCGGAAGACCGGGCTCGAACCGGCCACCCCGACCTTGGCAAGGTCGTGCTCTACCAAATGAGCTACTTCCGCGGGTGTTAAGAACTTCTTATTTAAGAACTTTTCCCTTGATAACTGCACCAGCTTGTTTCTTTGCCCCGTGCCGTTTTCGTTGGGATTGCAAAGATAGGAAACGGACTGATAACACAAAATTTTTTTTCGATTTTCCCAGGATTTTTTTTCTTGGTGGAGGCAGCAACAACTGGCTGAGACACAATACGGTAGTTCATTTCAACAAGAAAATAAGTAATATTTTTTATTTACAATGTTCCGGTTGCACCGTTTCCCGAATCATTACGGGCTTTCTGGAAGGCTTATTCCGTTTATTCCACCATACATAGAATCCCGTTACCGGAAGAGATGCACAGATCAAACCTGCGAAAAATACCAGGATCTTCCCGGCTAATCCGCCAATGGCCCCCACATGGATATCGTAGTTCATCTCCAACAACTTCTCTCCCCTGTTCTTATGCGTGTCGTTACGGCGCCCCAGCAATTTGGCTGAATATTGGTCGAATTGCAGCTCATCCGCTCCGTAATAGGTTTCCGCTCCTTTATATCCACCAATACGATGGACTCCGTTCTCTGTTGCAGCCGGATAAATGAAGATCCGTTTAGCGCCTTTCAGCAGCACTCTTGCCTGCTCAAACGACTTATCCAGCGGATCGCCGGTTAGTAGTACCTGCTGCTTAACAGACTCCTGCTGATCGCGCGCAGGCGGTGTTACGCTACCGGAAGCGACCACATATACAGTGGCCTGAAACCATTTAAATGCCCATACCATTCCGGTAAGTGCAATCACGAGGGCTATCATCATAGCGTAAAAGCCCAGTACATTGTGGAGATCGTAGTTCACCCGTTTGCCTCCGGCCTTCCATTTGATCTTAAAGCTCTTTTCCCGGGTGCTTTTATTCCATTTCTTAGGCCACCACATAATCAGCCCGGTAATCAGCAGGATAACGAATATAAAGGTGGCCCATCCTACGATTGGCTGTCCGTATGGGGTATTCAGCAACAGGCTCCAGTGGAGGGATTTTACGATGAGGAAGAAATTATGTTTATAGTCAATCACGCCCGTCACGTTGCCGGTGTAAGGGTTGATCACAACCGTCTCATAGTATTCTACGGCTCCAAAATAGGTCAGCGCGGTATCATTGCCTTTATAGGCCATAAACTCCCAGGCCCGGTCCGGAGCAGTATAGGTGGTAATATTTCTGATGTGTTTAGCAGGTCCCAGTACCGCTTCTGCTTTCTTCTTCAGTTCGCTCACCGGCAATAGCGGTGTTGTGGCAGGGGTTATGAACAGGGTCTTTCGGTAGTAATAGTCGTTCACTTCTTTCTGGAATACAAACAGGCACCCTGTAATGCTGACGATCAGCACAATGGCGCCCGCCCCCAGCCCAAGCCAGAGGTGCAGTTTTGCTACAACAGTCTTGAAGAGCGACTGATGCCGCTTCTTTTTTAGCTTATCCGTTCTTTTAAACATATTTCCGCTGCTACCGGCCATTGTTTACCGGTATGACAAAAGTCAGGGCAAAAAGGAAAACATACCAATCGGATCGGGAATTTTATTTACGCAACAGGGAAAAAGCGGGCAAAAAAAAACCTTCACCGGTTTTACGGTGAAGGCTGGATAATTATGTAAAAGCTATTGCTTACTTATATTTCGGATTATACAGTGTGCTTTCCTGGATTTTTACATCCGGCTTACCAGCGTATCTGTGCTGGAAAAGATTGTAACAACCACCCAGTGAAGATGCCACTATGCAGAATAACGCCACGTAAAACGTCCAGCGGGAACGTGAAACCTTATCTAAGGTAATATCATTCTTATTTTCTACTGTATTATGTTCCATATTCAGTTTATTTCCGGTGCAAACCTACACAATATTTTGAAATTTTCGAATTCCGGCAAGAGAAATTTAATAACCCGTTCCTCCCGGCTCAGATCAGCTCTGAGAATTTTTTATGTCTTAAAAAATAATATCTCCAGATCATAATGCCATGGAACACCCCTCTCATTTTCATCAGTTTCATCTCCGGGAGGTTATCTTTCTTCACATAATTCCTCCTCCAGCGATAGTAGTCTTTATACGCGCGGTAGATGGCCGCCATATCCTTAGGTTTCCCTGCCACCAGGCTTTTTACGCCTGCCAGTATATCCAGGAAGAAACGTTGCACCAGTACGATCCAGCGGTCGTCGCTGTCCAGGTTCTTCCATAACATCATCAGGTTGTTCCTGAAATTCAGGTATAGTTTCCGTGGATTTCCCTGGGGCAGGCTGCCGCCTCCCACATGAAAAACCTTTGATTCAGGGCAGTAACAGATACGGTAGCCTGCCCGCTGTAAACGCCAGCAAAGGTCTACTTCTTCCATATGTGCAAAAAAATCACGGTCAAATCCTCCTACCTCGTGAAAGCAATGCGAACGGATGAATAAAGCAGCACCTGTGGCCCAGAACACATCCTGTACATCGTCGTACTGCCCCAGATCTTTCTCGAGCGTATACAGGATACGGCCACGGCAGAAGGTATATCCGAGGATATCCATCCAGCCGCCTGCAGCGCCTGCATATTCAAATTCTTCCGGCTGCTTGTAGGCCCTCATTTTAGGCTGACATGCAGCAATGGCTGGATCCTGCTCCATCAGCGCCACTACCGGCTCAATCCAGCCTGGCTCCACTTCCACATCCTGATTCAGGAGTACATAAATATCGGCCTCCACCTGTTGCAGTGCATCGTTATAACCGCCAGCAAATCCATCGTTCCGCGCATTCTGTATGATCCTGATCCGGGGATAATGCTGCTGCACAAAAGCCACACTGTCGTCTGTAGACGCATTGTCTGCCAGCACCACCTGCATATTCGCATAAGTAGAACGGCAAACCGAGGGAAGGAACTTCTCCAGGAAAGATCTTCCATTCCAATTTAAAATAACAACTGCTACTGATGGCAATACCGGCAACTGATCTTACGTTTATGCGTGAACAATTATTTTTGAGATGCAAATATGCAACAATCAGTGCTAATATTTGCCATTTATGAAGATCCGGAAGCGGAATTAGAGTTATATTAGAAGTATGTTTAAACAATTCATTGGGTGGAAGTTCGTACTGGCCGCCATAGCAGTGCTGATCATTGGTACTACTATCTGGTTTGTCAGCAACCTGTCCAGGAATATCCGGGAAGAAGAAAGAAAAAAAGTGGCAACCTGGGTAGAAGCAAATCGGGAAGTACTACAGGCCGATACCGATGCCAATCTCAACCTGGCGGTGGATATCATGACCAACAATACCACCATCCCGCTCATATTAACAGATGAGGAAGGACATATACTCGACAGCCGGAACCTTGATACAATGCTTATCAGGCAGGATCCTGCCTATCTTCCCGCCCAACTGAAAGCATTTCAGCGGCAGCATCCACCGTTTATCATGGAAGTAGATGCCAGGCAGAAAAAATACAACTATGTCTATTACGGCGATTCGCTCATTCTGCGACAGATCAGGTACTATCCGTACATCCAGCTCACTGTGGTAACCCTGTTCATTGGCCTGGCATTGTTTGCGCTTTCCAGCACCAACCGGGCCACTCAGAACCAGGTTTGGGTAGGCCTTGCCAAAGAAACGGCCCACCAGCTTGGCACCCCTCTTTCGTCGATGGAAGCCTGGCTGGAAATCCTCCGCGAAAATGAGGCCAACCGGACTATCGTTACTGAGCTATCCAAAGATGTAGACCGGCTCAAACTGATCACCGACCGTTTCTCCAAGATAGGCAGCGTGCCCAAACTGGAGGAAACCGATATCGTTACCCAGCTGGAGAACATGGTGGCTTATATCCGCAAACGAGCGCCCCAGAAAGTGCAGATTAATATACATACAGCAGAGGATGAATTGCCATCGATGATCTCTCCCCCTTTATTCGACTGGGTGGTCGAGAACCTGCTGAAAAACGCGCTGGATGCGATGGAGGGCAAGGGTAATATCGATATCACCATAGAAAATCATCCTACATTTATTACGATAGATATTGCCGATACGGGAAAGGGGATTTCTAAAATAAACTTTGAGAAAGTTTTCAAACCCGGATTCAGTACGAAAAAAAGAGGCTGGGGCCTTGGGTTGTCATTGGCGAGAAGGATTATTGAAGAATACCACCGGGGACGGCTGTACGTTAAATCGTCGGAAGTTAATAAGGGCACGGTTTTCCGGATATTGCTCAGGAAATAATCTAGTTTTTCAGGAAATAAATTTGGTTTTTTTAAAAAAGCAGTTATTTTTGCACCCCATTCATACCAAATGCGAAGGTGGCGAAATTGGTAGACGCGCTACTTTGAGGTGGTAGTGCCTGAAAGGGCTTGAGAGTTCGAATCTCTTCCTTCGCACAGAAAACGTCATAATGAGATAGTTCATTGTGACGTTTTTTTATTTTGAGCTAAATGGGCATTAAGTACGGCAATTGTTCTTTTAACATCGCTCATATTAACAACTCATATTGATTTTTTGTGAGATCAAGTTAAAATCCTGGTGACTGGTGACCTGTAATAGTTTGCCATCCAACTTTTCGAAATCTTCTAATACCCGTGTAATCAGTACTGAACAATTCCCTCTTCCGGGGTACCACCCGTTGAATATACGCTAACACCCAGGCCAGACACATTTGATAGTTGCTAAAGAAGTCTCGGGAGCTGATCCCCCGGTTGTCATAACTTTAAGAAAAACGTAGTTAATATGGCAACGCAAACAGGCCCATTCCTCTTTACCGGCAAGCTGAATAACGTGATTGGCTACGAACGCAATGGAGTTCACTTCCTGCGTAGTATGCCTGCCCGGGTAAAACAAACAACGGCCACCCGGCAGGCTGCCCGCAATTTTGGTATTGCCAGCCGTAAAGGCCGCCTCATACGCAAAGCATTCGCCCCGCACCTGGATCTTCGTTGCGACGGCGCTTTCGTAAACCGGCTGAACAAAGTGCTGATACAATCCGGCGTACAGGGCATAAAAGGATACCGGTTCAACCGGCACACCGGCCTGGAAAAATTCTTCTCTCACTCCCCCATATTCACACCCGATGACATACTGCTGATTCCTGCACAGGAATTATCACGATTGTCCGGATTCACCCATTTTGAGATAAAAGCCATCGCTGTGCGGGCTCATTTTGCCCACCGGCGGGTTACAGGCGCAGTCTCCATCACAAAGAGGATTGATCTCAGTAAACCGTTCGAAGGCATGGAACTGAACATGACCGTTCCGGGAAAAGGAACAGGGATGGTCGTATTACAGGTACGCGCTTTCCAGGGGAGTCTGGTTACCGACAACAGCAAATACATGACTGCAGAGCTGATCGCTGTAACTACAGCAGCATCTTCAATCCCACAAGCCGGTAAAAAACACAGCAAGCCACTATTGAAACGATGGCCATTGTACCAGGACGTACTGTCACTTAAGGGTTCTGCTATTGGCTACTCTTCATTAGCCTTACAACGGGAATGAACAGGTATGGCTTTTTGCCGACCGGAGATTGTTATCAGCTGTTCTTATATTATTTCCAGGAAATTGGTTCATGGATACCTATGTCCGGATGTATGAATACCGGCCTTTTTTACAGGCATATGCCTGATTGTTGCTTAGAAATACCCGATACCTCACTGCATTTTTGTCCTGCGCTATTATACCCCAGGTAAAACTTCATTCACCACATCATCCATCCATCTTCAGATCAACTCCACCTTACCTGCATCATTCTCCCATTAATCCTCCCGCTTTCTCCTATCACTCCTTCATGCTGCCGCACTGGCTTGTATGGATGTAAGCGAGAAATCCACCTCTGCCAGTCGAAGTAAAAAATCACGTAAAGGCACTGGATATAGAACATTTGCATCAAGTACAGCAATCATACTTTTAATATCGCTCATATCAATAGCCCATATTAAGTGCTTGTGCCTGTGCAGCCAACAAGTCTAATTTATCGGCCCGGTTCTTTTTCATTTTTTTATCGAATGCAATCAGGTCGCTTAAATGAATTCTACGGTGAGTACCAACTTTGAAATGAGGTATCTCTCCTCTTTCCAGTAGATGCACAATATGCGGGCGTGAAACCCCCAGCAGGTCTGCGGCCTGCTGGGTACTGATGTCATCCTTTTTCCCTGAGAGTATTAAGGCAATAGGATTCCCCTCCGCCATGTTATCCAGGATGGTAAAGAAAAGTTGAAATGCAGATTTGGGTACATCCAAATCTTCCTCTATATCGTCAATTCTCAGGGTTATTGTTCCTTTTGTATTTTTTGTCAATTCAGCTAACGCCTCTGACACTTTCTTTCGGAGCCTTTTAGCGATTTTTTGTTCGCTCCTGGTCGGTTTCTCCAGTATAGCTTCCATGATGATGTATTTGTGTATAAAAAAATGATTTCAAACGAAATAAATAATCATATATTAATACTACACACACATATCATTATCAACAAATCAAGTACAAAATACGTTAGAGTCACGAAAAACTGCAAGTCGTCAAAAAACAAAAACTTATTTATTAATTAGTACGATTGATCCCATTTAGGTGTATTAGAAAGCGGGGGCCTTTTTCAAATTATATTCATAAACAAGGGGAAAAATCCCGTTGTTTCATTAGGCGTAAAATTTTCACATTTGTTGAATAACTATAATTATGCGACTGTACTTAGCCCTTTCCCGAAATAGACAACTGGTTCCCTACAACTATCAACCCCAGCTCACGGGTGCAATTCACAAATGGTTGGGCCAGAATAGTTGGCACGGTACTACAGCTTTATTTTCTTTTTCCTGGTTGCAACGGGGTGAATCAACCGGAAAAGGTTTATCATTTCCCCATGGTGCGAGACTAGAGATATCCGCGTATGAATCAGATTTTATTAAACGGCTTATAAAAGGCGTTCAGCAAGATCCCTATCTCGCTTTTGGTTTGAAAGCCACAGACATTACAATCCAGGAAGCTCCAATATTTTCCGAAAAAGAAACGCTATTTGTAACCAGCCCAATTTTGATCAAACGAACAATAGACAACAGGGATATTCATTATACCTATGATGACCCGTTATGTGGGGCCCTGTTGACCGAAACATTGCAAAGAAAACTGCGGATAGCTGGAATTGCACCAGATGGTGTAAAAGTGGATTTTTTAAAGGATTACCCTGGCGCTCAAACTAAAATCATTTACTATAACAAAATTGGGAACAGAGTTAATATATGCCCGGTAATAATAGAAGGTACACCTGAGCAGATCTCATTTGCATGGAAAACCGGCTTGGGCAACAGTACTGGCATTGGCTTCGGTGCGTTAAAATAAAAAACAGATCGCAGATTCAACTACACGATTTTGACATAGCAACTGGTGATACCCGAATATTCTTTAAGGTTGAATAGTGTTCCAAGATGAATGAATGCAGCAAAAAATATAGAGAAATGGCTTCATTATATGTCGCAAAATACTCCGGTCCATTTGGTTTTATAAAACCCTGGACGGCAGTTCGGGATAGCAAAACCTTTAGTCAGCAGTTCCTGACCGCTTCATCCCTGGAAGGGATCGAGAAAAAATTATTTCCGGAAACACTATCCCAAAAAGGGATACAAAAAATAGTGCGCTACAAGCTCACATATGCCGCCATCAGCTTACAACAGGAAGTAACCCAAACGAGAGGATGGGAATATAAAAAGCAGCAGGCGTTGATGATACGCAATCGCTCCATTCTGGAAAGAGGCATTATGATCGACCCTGTGTTGCTCCTCGCTTTCGGAAATATTGCGGATGCAAACATTGCAGCCAGACAGCACATATGCCTCTGCCGCAATGAAGATATCCTTTTTCCAGATCCGGATATTACTACCCTGGATGAAGATGCATTCAATGAATTGGATGGATTTGAACTGCGCTTTGGCGAGGTAGACGGCGCATTTATTACTGGCTTCCATCGTTTCGATAACGCAGCGCCTATGTATGGTCAACTCGAAGTAACCGGCAACCCTGTAAAAAACAGTCAATGACCCGATTCGATCATCTGTTAGCCAAAAGCGAACAACACGGAAAAATGACACTGATACAGCATCTGTACGATGTGGCATGTATTGCCGTGCGGATAGCTAAAAGCATGGGACTGGATGAGCATATTGCTTATAAGGGGGCAATTTTGCACGATATTGGCAAAGCTAGCGGGCAATTTCAAAAGACATTGAACAAGAACTTCCAACGCCCGCCAGGCTTTGTTTTCCGTCACGAAATAGCTTCCCTTTTCTTCCTTTCATTAATAGACGAACAAGACAGGCCTGCTGTGATAGACATGGTGGTGGCTCATCATAAATCTATTTACAAAGATGCAGGAGGCATGGGGTTGCTTGATCTAATGGACAACCTGGACGATTGCTTCGAACAACATGCTATCGGGTTCGACTCCTGGGTATCAGATGCGTTAGGCATCCTGGCATATTTTGGCTTCAATATCAGCCCCATAACGACAACTAAAGCCAAACAAAACTTTGAAACCGTAGTAGCTTGCTGCGAGGCTAAGAAGTATGGTTACTCCAAATGGAAAGGATTATTGATCGCAGCAGACCATCTGGCCTCCGCTATGGATAGCGAAGTGTCCAAAATTGTGTCCCGGCTTTTTATCAAACCCAACCTGATTTTCTATAACCGACGGGGTGAATTATATCCCTTATCGGTTATTCCCGGTGACGATCTCCGACGCCATACACTGGTAACAGCCCCTACCGGCGCTGGCAAAACCGATTTCCTGTTGAAACGCTGCAAAGGAAGAGTATTTTATACGCTACCCTTTCAGGCTTCCATCAACGCCATGTATGAGAGAATTAAACAGGATTTGAAAAATACCAATGCGCAGGTGCATTTTTTACACGCATCATCAGCCCTTAGGATGGAAGGAAAAAGTCTGGAAGAAAAAATACTGCAACGGCATATTGGTGCTTCTGTTAAGGTCCTTACACCGCATCAAATGGCATCACTTGTTTTCGGAACCAAAGGATATGAAGCTCTGATCGCCGACCTAACAGGCTGCGATATCATCCTGGACGAGATACATACTTATTCAGAAACCATGCAGGCTATTGTACTGAAGATAGTGGAAATACTGTGTGCATTGGATTGCAGGGTACATATCGGAACGGCTACAATGCCTGCTATTTTGTATAACCGTCTTTTACAGATCATGGGTGGAAAGGATCAGGTTTATGAAGTGACGTTACCTGACAATATACTGGATACGTTCAATCGGCACATCATTCATAAAGTAGAACGCTTCGATGAACTGAAACAAATCATAGAAGATGCCATTGCATCAAAAAAGAAGATCTTAATTGTCGCCAACAAAGTAGCCCGATCACAGGACCTCTACAACAAGTTGCGCGACCAATATCCACAGGTAAACAAGATGCTTATCCATAGCCGATTTAAAAGAACCAGGAGAGCAGCATTGGAAACGAAATTGAAAGAAGAATTTAATGATAACACCGAAGCCTGCATCGTCGTAGCTACCCAAGTGGTAGAAGTGAGCCTGGATATCAGCTTTGACCTGATGATTACGGATGCTGCCCCAATTGACGCCTTGATCCAAAGATTCGGAAGAATTAACAGGAAAAGATCGCTGGAGACCATCGGGCATTACAAACCTATATACGTCATAGCTCCGCCAGATAATGACAATGATGCAAAACCCTATCGGCTTGAAGTATTAAAGAGAAGTTATGAAGCATTGCCCAACGGAGAGGTATTGCAGGAAAAAAAATTGCAGCAACAGATTGATACGGTATATCCCGAGATCGAGTTTGTCAACATCGATTTAGATGCAGTTTTTGTAGAAGGTAAATGGCGCATAAAGGAGCTATGGCATCATCCCAAATCAGCCCTACTGGAAGTACTCGATATCGATTCCATTGCTTGTATTGAAGAATCAGAGCGGGCATTATATGAGTCGGCAGACTATGCTGTTCAGGCTGGTATGGAAATTCCCGTTTCTTACCGATCTATCGGTTTCAACCAGTTAGATCAGCTAAAAACTGGTAGCAGGCCCTTTGTTATTCCATCTAAAGCATACGATATTGATGAAGGGTTCAGGTCTCAATTCGCTAAACCGGAATTTTACGATGCAACACTCAGATTTCTATAATCATATAAAATTATGATAGCAGTTAATATTGGTAAAACATTTTTAAAAGTCTATAACGAAAAATACAACAGCGCTTATGGCGCCAAAGATTTCTTTGTAGAGAAATACTTTCCTTTGTTTTTTGATGAGGAGAAATATATGCAATGGGTCACCAACTCTCCATTTGTGCAAGGCATCAAAAAAGGAGCTCCCCCATCAGCTGTAGAAAGAAAGCAGAAGTTATCTGTACTGGTAGATAAAATTGCGAACAGTGCGGCCGATGCCAGTATTGCTATAGGTTTTCCTTCCCTGGACATGACTGCTACTACCTCCGGACAACTCACCAGCCTGGAGCTTCCTTTAAAAGAAGAGGACGCGTATTTGTCCTGGATCGGCAGCGGGCTTGGCATTGGCATACAGGGAGGACTGTCTATCTTCTTTAACAAACCGCAATTACTTTTAGACATTTTTGATGGATGGATGATTTACCGGAACTACCTCAATAAAACACCGCAATTAAGAGGTAATCAAATCAATACCTGGAACGGGCAATGGATAGCACATCGTTACGATTCTCGTCTTTATGACACACAGGATCCCACAGCCCAGTTTAATGGAATAAGTGCGACTAAAGACGGCGGATTAGAAGTAAACACGCAATCCTGGACCTCCATCCTGATTGGCATATGCCGTACTTTTCCCGATACACAGCTGACAGGCTATATATACAATCTGGGCCAGACTAATACAACAATTGGTTTTATTCCCTTCCGCTTACCGCAAATAATAAGACCGGTGGATCTTTACGAGAAATATTTTGGCACATCGAAAAAAGCAGAAGTCGAGCAATTATTCGGTACCGCATTTGGTTTCACCAAAGCCTGCCAGATGGGCTCTATCGGGATCAATGCCATGGAGCCAAAAGGCCTCCGGGATTTTATAGAAAAAGGGAAAATTCCGGTATACAATGAACAGGACGAAGAGAAGAAACTCAATTTCCATACATATCAAATCTGGTTATTAGCTATGCTTAACAATGAACAACTTTGGGAAAGCGCGCAACAGTTTGCTGCGTCCCTGAATCAGTACGCCCTCAGCAGCGAGAAAGGGAAAAAGGACAAAACCAATCATGTAAAGGCTGTATTATCTTCCACAAGTCAGAAACAATTCCTGGATAACCTGACCATCGTTGTAGAAGACAATGGAGCGAATACTAATTATGAGGAAATGGCCAAGCTCATCCACATGATGCCCAAAGACAATGTTCCTTATTTCCTTACACTCATACGCTTCCATTTTGCCATCATCAGTAAATAATCATAAAAAAATAAAAAGATGAATCCTTACATTTATTTAAGAGCATTAAAACACGCAGAGCATACGGTATTCGGCGTACAGGAAGGACAAAAAACATATTACGATGCACAGTTCGGACAATATTGTGCTTACTCCAGCGGTCAGCAGGTAAAACGCTCCGTTCTGGAAGACCTTACTGCCAACCTGAATGTCCCAATGGCGCCGGTAACATTTAACTACAATGTTACTAAAGATAAGCAACTGGAAAATAAAGAACCCTGGTCGCCCTGTGATCCAAACTATATCGATCAGTTAATCGGAGGCTGGATGCGAGCTGGAGATGGCATTACCGTTAAAAGACGTAGTCCTTTATCAATATCCGCCATGCGGCCTTTGCATCCGTTGTTATCAGGAACGGTGAAAGAAAATCTCACCTTCGATAGAAGTAATCGGCCGGATAATAATCCCGTGAATGTACGGATGGCAGGTAGCGATAAGCTGCTAACCGAAGAAGAAATTGAAGCTTATCTTACCACCAATAACCGTACCCTACCCCGTCGCAACTGGATCCCGGATAATAGAAGAGCACAAGGCCTTTTTGTATATGATATAGCCATTGATTTAAGAACACTCTTTTCGGTATCGACTAACCAGCATGAACCGGAATTAAGCAAAGAAAAGATCCAGGAACTAAAAACCAAAGGTTGGATAGAAGGCGAGAATACATTTGGTAAATGCCTGATCATGCCCAAAGCCGAAAGGGAAAAAGTAATCCCGGCATTAGCCAATGCTCTGCTAAACTGGCGTATCACCTCTAATCAGGCACGTACATTCAGTTTAATGGAAACACTTGCCGTAGCCATCAGCGATAATGCCAGTACGCTTACCGGTGCCATACGTGCTAAGCTAATTGACGATGGTGACAGACCGAAAGCCAAACCAATCATCGATGAGACTGCCGGTGCAGATTTGTTCATAACACTACCTTGTTCTGGTTACATAGCCACCGTTAATGAAAGCGCTGATGCACTCGTTAAAGCCGGGGAAAAGTTGGCTTCAATGATGAATGCTTTCGATTACGAGAATCAAATATTGAAAGCCTGATATTTCTCCAACTATTCGAAACGCTGATATGTAAATTATGCAACTCACCGCCACCCACATCAACTACTATCATGTATGCCATCGAAAGTTATGGTTATTTTCCAATGGGATCAACATGGAACATACTTCTGATATAGTATATGATGGCAAACTGCTGCATGAGACAAGTTATCCGCAAAGAGCAGAGAAATATACGGAAATCGATATATCAGCCATGGTTGCTGATGACATTCAGCTTACCGGCAAGATTGACTTTTACGACGCAAAAGAAAGGACCATCCATGAAACCAAGCGTAGTGACAAGATAGAAGAAGCCCATGAATGGCAGGCGAAATACTATATATGGTTATTGGAACTAAACAGTGTAACCGGCGTACATGCCATTCTGGAATACCCCCGGCTCCGGCAAACTGATGAAGTCTGGCTATCTGAAACCGATAAAATTCATTTACAAGAAGTAATTAATAAAATTACTTCCTTACAAAAAAATGAAGTGTGCCCGCCAAAAATCAATAGTAAGATATGTAAAAGCTGCAGTTACTATGATCTGTGTTATGTGGAAGAATAAGCAAACGCTTAAACAGAAAATCATCATGCTAAAAAAAACGAATAAATATTATTGAAAAGTAATATTAACAATACGCATCAATCTATATTTAATACGGAACATTAGTAAATATGTTCAACCAGGATATAATAAGACATGAAAAGATCCTACTACCTTTTTAACCCCGGCCGCATGAGCCGTAAAGACAACACCCTCAAGTTCACACCACTGGATGAAGTAGGCAATGAAGGTACACCGAAGTACATCCCAGTAGAAAGTGTGGACAATCTGTACACCTTTGGCGCGCTGGACGCCAACAGCGCTTTATATAACTTTTTGGGCAAAGAACAAATCAGTGTACACTTCTTTGATTACTACGAACACTATACCGGTAGCTTTATGCCCAAGGATTATTTGCTGAGTGGGAAAGTACTAATTGCCCAAACAGAGATATATTCCAAACCAAAGAAGCGAATCCTTATAGCACAAAAATTTATCGAGGGAGCAGCTTTCAATATGGTCAAAAACCTTCGCTACTATAACAATCGCGCAAGAGCTACTGTTGCACAAATTGATAAGATAGAAGTGCTGGCTGCACAAATCGCTTTAGTGCCCGATATAGAAACCCTGATGGGTGTAGAAGGCAATATCCGCATGACCTATTATGAAGCTTTTGATCTGATCATCAACGATTATGAAATGGGGAATCGCACCAAACAACCGCCCAATAACGAAGTTAATGCGATGGTATCTTTTGTTAACAGCATGTGTTACACGCTCTGCTTGGATATGATCTATCATACACAACTGAATCCGACCATCAGCTTTTTACACCAGCCTGGCTACCGTCGTTACTCACTGGCTTTAGATCTGGCGGAGGTATTCAAACCAATATTGGCCGATCGACTGATCTTTGCCTTGTTGAATAAAAAGATGATTCAGAAAAACGATTTCGATCATAACCTGAACAGCTGCCTGCTCAAAGATAGTGGCCGGAAAAAAGTAGTAAAAGCCTGGGATGAAAAATTGAGCGAAACCATCAGGCATCGCTCACTTGGGAGAAATGTAAGCTACAGACACCTGGTAAAACTGGAATGCTACAAATTAGTGAAACATGTGCTGGGTATAGAATCATACAAGCCATTTAAAGCATGGTGGTAAATCCTGGACGATGTATATAATATTGGTGTATGATATAGAAGAAAAGCGGGTAGGTAAAATGCTGAAATTATGCCGGCAATACCTGAATTGGATACAGAACAGCGTATTTGAAGGCGAGCTGACAGAAGTAAAATTAAAAGAGTTACTACAAAAAGCTAAAGGCATCATGGATACGGATGCAGATAGCATTATTGTATTCAAAAGCAGGCAGGAGAAGTGGTTGGAAAAGCAGGTATTAGGTAAAGAAAAAAACGAGATCGACAACATTTTGTAGTTGTCGAAGAGGTTTTCTGAAGATTTACCGAAGCCAGAAGGTTCTTTGACATAGTGGGAAAGTATTGAAAACAGGGGATAAATCCGTGTTGTCGATGCACGGGGGAAATCTTATGATTGTGCATTGACGACTTTTTTTGATAAAAATAGTGAGTTTTATCTTCGTATAGCCTTAATAACAGGCTTTTTTTGTCGTCAGTCCGACGGCTTGTAATTGGACTATTATAGAATGGAAAGTCCCAGCAGCCGAAGTGGACTGGTCGGAAGAATGGGCTTGTAATTGGACTATTATAGAATGGAAAGTTAACTCCAACCGCTGTTACTAAGTAAGTGGCAGTTCTTGTAATTGGACTATTATAGAATGGAAAGAAAAAGGAATGAATCAAGTAAGATTATTCTCGCACGCTTGTAATTGGACTATTATAGAATGGAAAGGGCAAAAGTAACTCCATGTGTGTTTATTGGTAAGGCTTGTAATTGGACTATTATAGAATGGAAAGCCAACAGAATCCGGTAGGGAGGCGGCAGGGAATGTACTTGTAATTGGACTATTATAGAATGGAAAGAAGTCTCGTAAATAATTTAACATCATATCCAGACTGCTTGTAATTGGACTATTATAGAATGGAAAGATATGGATAATGGGTTTTATACGTACCGTGTCACTGCTTGTAATTGGACTATTATAGAATGGAAAGCTGGTAGCCTTTCTTTTCATTTGTCTGTTCGTATCCTTGTAATTGGACTATTATAGAATGGAAAGCTAACTATTCAGCCAACAGAGCCCATAGGCTTCTCGTCTTGTAATTGGACTATTATAGAATGGAAAGATGAAAACAATAACAGAATTAAAAGCAGAATTAAAGCTTGTAATTGGACTATTATAGAATGGAAAGGAATAGACAATGTTGATCGTATCCAGCTGCTAATGGCTTGTAATTGGACTATTATAGAATGGAAAGATAACTATGCCCAACCGGATTTCAAATTTGTGGCAGCTTGTAATTGGACTATTATAGAATGGAAAGGATAGAGGTGGAGCGCAAGTGGACAGAACACGGCGCTTGTAATTGGACTATTATAGAATGGAAAGTTTTGCAGATGAGGGTATATTCATTGCATCTGAAATTACTTGTAATTGGACTATTATAGAATGGAAAGCCGGTAACTCCGCGCACGCTTCAACCACCGGGGACTCCTTGTAATTGGACTATTATAGAATGGAAAGCAGAAGATCCGGGATAAGATAGAGGGATTGCGCTGGCTTGTAATTGGACTATTATAGAATGGAAAGATATAATGTTAATCATTATCCTGGGTACCGTAATAGCTTGTAATTGGACTATTATAGAATGGAAAGGCACTAGGAGCAATTGCAGCAGCGGCGGCTATTGTTCTTGTAATTGGACTATTATAGAATGGAAAGGAAAGTAATGGAAGTGGGAATTGGTAAACATTACACCTTGTAATTGGACTATTATAGAATGGAAAGTAATTTTCCATTTGGTACCACATCGGGAATTGATCACTTGTAATTGGACTATTATAGAATGGAAAGCCGATTTAATGGCTGTTTCAATCTCCTGCGAGGCATTCTTGTAATTGGACTATTATAGAATGGAAAGTGGCAGGCCCTAATCAAATAGTTGCTACGTCCGACCTTGTAATTGGACTATTATAGAATGGAAAGCGATCTACATTGTCGAAGGCGGCAATCGCTATTTTCCTTGTAATTGGACTATTATAGAATGGAAAGCCGGTTACTACGCGCACGCTTCAACCACCGGTAACTACTTGTAATTGGACTATTATAGAATGGAAAGACCCCTTGCCACCAGCAGACACGAAAGCAGTATATACTTGTAATTGGACTATTATAGAATGGAAAGTGAGCAGACAACCGATACCGTGCGTATGCGCGTAGACTTGTAATTGGACTATTATAGAATGGAAAGCTGCATTTGGTGGCATGATATCCTAAACATGAATCGCTTGTAATTGGACTATTATAGAATGGAAAGGCGTTAAAACGATCAACATCCACCAATCCGGAAGGACTTGTAATTGGACTATTATAGAATGGAAAGCCGGTTACTCCGCGAACGCTTCAACCACCGGGGAACTTGTAATTGGACTATTATAGAATGGAAAGTGTTTCGATCCCTGGGTATCTTCCTGCCAGTTTCTGCTTGTAATTGGACTATTATAGAATGGAAAGCTATTTTGTATCTTTTATATCTATTTCTGTAAATGTCTTGTAATTGGACTATTATAGAATGGAAAGGTAGTTTCAATTACCAGTGTGCAATTCAAACCCTGCTTGTAATTGGACTATTATAGAATGGAAAGAGATTTATGGCGATATTCAAACGGCAAAATCGATCACTTGTAATTGGACTATTATAGAATGGAAAGTGAATACTCAATCACTATATAATATTCGTCAAGATCCTTGTAATTGGACTATTATAGAATGGAAAGTCCATCAGTACTGTTATTGTGAACAAGGCTACTACCTTGTAATTGGACTATTATAGAATGGAAAGCCGGTTACTCCGCGCACGCTTCAACCACCGGGGAATCCTTGTAATTGGACTATTATAGAATGGAAAGATAAGGATGAATCGGAAACACATCATCATCCATTAACTTGTAATTGGACTATTATAGAATGGAAAGATAAAAAGAGGATTGGGGAGGCATTGAAAGCTGGTGCTTGTAATTGGACTATTATAGAATGGAAAGGAAACTCGCGTTTCCAATACTATAGCGCCACCCGACTTGTAATTGGACTATTATAGAATGGAAAGCGAGTAAATAGTTTATATCTCCCTTTATATGATAATCTTGTAATTGGACTATTATAGAATGGAAAGCTGATTGTATCTTTTGCCCTGTGCCTTACACCATTCCTTGTAATTGGACTATTATAGAATGGAAAGCAGGTTTTGATGGCCTGAAGGATATCTTCAGTAGTTCTTGTAATTGGACTATTATAGAATGGAAAGCCGTTACATGTGATCCATGAGCACACAACCGATACCTTGTAATTGGACTATTATAGAATGGAAAGCGTTCGTAGACGGTAAGATCGCTGAACACCTCCTTCTTGTAATTGGACTATTATAGAATGGAAAGTCGCAAAACTTATCAAACAATAGTTATTGTAAAATACTTGTAATTGGACTATTATAGAATGGAAAGCAAACAAAAGCTGTTATTCTTTCTTTCATTTCCCTTCTTGTAATTGGACTATTATAGAATGGAAAGGTACTATTATTAATGATGCCTTTGGCAACTATTGCACTTGTAATTGGACTATTATAGAATGGAAAGTATTTTACAATCGCGTTTGATGGATCCGGCACCCTCTTGTAATTGGACTATTATAGAATGGAAAGTGGACATCACCCGCACAATAACAAACCGCCTACTAACTTGTAATTGGACTATTATAGAATGGAAAGAAGTCTAATGTGTTCGATCTTTCGCATGATGTTAAACTTGTAATTGGACTATTATAGAATGGAAAGGAAAATAGTATTTATTGTCAGGTGTTGAACAAAGTACTTGTAATTGGACTATTATAGAATGGAAAGCTCGGTGATGTTCGTTTGAAGCAACCCGGTGCTTATCTTGTAATTGGACTATTATAGAATGGAAAGCTGGCAAAATGAATCGTAAGACGCGTGAATGGAATGACTTGTAATTGGACTATTATAGAATGGAAAGTTTATGTTTCCCCTACTGAAAAGTATAAAGAGAAAGACTTGTAATTGGACTATTATAGAATGGAAAGCAATGGATGTTTTGAATACTATTCCATGGGCGAATACTTGTAATTGGACTATTATAGAATGGAAAGATCACTTTCCAGGCCTGCCTGGGCTAACGTGAATAACTTGTAATTGGACTATTATAGAATGGAAAGTCGAAAGAGAGCCGCTAATCTGTAATGTTGAATTGGCTTGTAATTGGACTATTATAGAATGGAAAGCTGATTACACGCTTGTAGGCAATGAGTTTATAAGGGCTTGTAATTGGACTATTATAGAATGGAAAGCTAAGTATAGAAATGTAATAGCTTCTATTTTCTACCTTGTAATTGGACTATTATAGAATGGAAAGAATTAACGTCGGACGGAATTACAGATCTTGCATGGGCTTGTAATTGGACTATTATAGAATGGAAAGTCCTGTCTGTGAGCGGGGATGACAGAAAGAAACCTGCTTGTAATTGGACTATTATAGAATGGAAAGCAGAATCGATGATAGCAATATTGGGCCTCCCGTCACCTTGTAATTGGACTATTATAGAATGGAAAGGTAATGAAGCTATCGCGTCCTTTCATCGCCAAGTCACTTGTAATTGGACTATTATAGAATGGAAAGCCAATCAGGAGATATAATTCCTTGTGACAATGGATTCTTGTAATTGGACTATTATAGAATGGAAAGGAGTATGAGGCTCCAGGTAAGGCGTACTTTACTATAGCTTGTAATTGGACTATTATAGAATGGAAAGACGCGTACATATGGGTCACATCCACGCGAATGAATCCTTGTAATTGGACTATTATAGAATGGAAAGGGATTACCGCAAAGGCGGTGGCCGGATTCTTATACTCTTGTAATTGGACTATTATAGAATGGAAAGTGTCAACATAATTCTCTTCCGCTTTATCGGCAGTTTACTTGTAATTGGACTATTATAGAATGGAAAGAGTGGTCCGCAGAGGCATCACATTTTTCTGGTTCACTTGTAATTGGACTATTATAGAATGGAAAGAAATTAAGGGCTGAGGCTCTAAAGAATGCGGCCAAGCTTGTAATTGGACTATTATAGAATGGAAAGCGATAAACCAATTCTCCTAATGCGTACATCGTTTGCTTGTAATTGGACTATTATAGAATGGAAAGAGAATCGGCGCCGTTGATGTTCTTCCAGAGGGAGGCTTGTAATTGGACTATTATAGAATGGAAAGAGACCTGCGGTTACATTAGTGAGCAGCTGCTCTTCTTCTTGTAATTGGACTATTATAGAATGGAAAGGAAGTTATCTGGTACCGTTGCGGGCAAGGCTTATCTACTTGTAATTGGACTATTATAGAATGGAAAGCAATATAATGACGTAGTAAGATTTCAGGCTTATTATCTTGTAATTGGACTATTATAGAATGGAAAGCATAGTAGGACGGTAGTAGATAGTGATGGTCTCGGCTTGTAATTGGACTATTATAGAATGGAAAGTCAGCACGGAGGGCAAAAGCCAACATCCACGGAATGCTTGTAATTGGACTATTATAGAATGGAAAGCATGCTGAACAAAAGGTGATATGAAGCATATGAATCCCTTGTAATTGGACTATTATAGAATGGAAAGACAATAATTGTCTCTGCGTTTCCCGGATCTCTTGAACTTGTAATTGGACTATTATAGAATGGAAAGAACATCCAGATGTAAGAATAAATAAGACGATATCTTCTTGTAATTGGGCTATTATAGAATGGAAAGAATCCAATGCCGCAATCAGTGACGGACAGATGTACCTTGTAATTGGACTATTATAGAATGGAAAGCTGGATAGCAGTCTATCATACCCGGTTCTTTATCGGCTTGTAATTGGACTATTATAGAATGGAAAGTTACCTCTACATGCTTACTTATCATCATATGCCGACTTGTAATTGGACTATTATAGAATGGAAAGCGCATAAAAGCAGTTCTGTGTATTCCTGGCAATCCTGCTTGTAATTGGACTATTATAGAATGGAAAGGGTAGATAAAACTATAGCTCTCTGTTCCTTTGGCCTTCTTGTAATTGGACTATTATAGAATGGAAAGGTATCTGCTCTGTGCCTGAAACTACATGTACTGTCCTTGTAATTGGACTATTATAGAATGGAAAGTCTGAGGTTACGCCAACATCGGTAATCCCGAAGGACTTGTAATTGGACTATTATAGAATGGAAAGTCTTCGCCGGCTTTCCGGTAACGCCCTGAAAACTGCTTGTAATTGGACTATTATAGAATGGAAACCTAGAATGGTAAGAGGAAACTGTTTACGTTTAGTAACTTGTAATTGGACTATTATAGAATGGAAACGAAGATGTTGAAATGTTGATAGCTAACCCATTTGTACTTGTAATTGGACTATCATAGAATGGAAATTTTATCCCCTCACAGGTGAAGCTGCATTTCCCAATTGCCTGTAATTGGACTACCATAGAATGGAAATACTAGAAAAATCGCGACATGATTAACATTCACTGCTGCTTGTAATTGGACTACCATAGAATGGAAAATTTTGCAGCATTGGCTGAGCCAATGACCGCAGCTCACTCGCAATTGGACTATCATGGAATGGAAATCCGATATAGATAGTTGGCAGCTCGTCGAAGATCAGGCCTCGTAATTGAACCACAATGGAATATTTCTGTAATCTGCAACCCACTCTTAGCAATTTAATTACCCACCCACATTTAGGTAAATTATATCAACTATTTTATTTATAGCATTTTACATTTATTAAAAATATCCAAATAACGCCCTAATTCACCTCAAAAAAATTGTCTCACTCCCCGCTACAACCTTTTATTCCAGCTTCCACTCTTAACAACAACCTAACACATCCCTAACATCCCCCAACAACAATCCCTCATCTTGCAATCAACTACCATCCTCCTCTATTGTTTGTCCCCCAACAATGCCCCCTTTTATTCCACCCTCAATCCCGTACCTTTACGTAATTTTTTACATCAATATACTATGGGAACATCAATCACCTGCCCAAGTTGCAGGCACCAATTTGTCATGGAAGACGCCTTCGCCGCAAACATCGAGAAAGAAATGCGCGGCAAGATGGAAGACGAATGGAAACGCCGCCTGAAATCACTCCAGGATGAAAAAGATACGCTCCTCTCCGAAAAAAGTAAAATGGCCCAGGAACGCCGCCAGATAGAGTCATTGAAACAACAACAAGAGGACGAAATAAAACGGCGCGTTGACGAGCAGAAAAAACAACTGCACGATAACCTCGAACTGGAACTGCGTAAATCCATCACCGCGGATATGGATAATCAGCTCGCTGTGCTCAGGGAAACCAACCAGGAACAGGAAGAAAAACTGAAAGAGGCCCGCCGGCTGGAACTCGAATATCTTCGCAAAGAACAGGACCTGAAAAGCAGAGAAGAAGAACTGGAAATTGACCTGCAGAAAAAACTGCTCGAAGCCCGCTCAGAACTGGCCGACAAAATCCGTAAAGAAGAAGCAGAACGCAATCAGCTAAGAGAAACGGAGCATCACATGCGGCTGAAAGAACTGGAAAAACAACTGGAAGATCAACGCAGGCTCGCGGAAGAAATGAAACGCCGAGCCGAACAGGGTTCCACCCAGCTGCAGGGAGAAGTACAGGAACTGGTACTGGAAGAAATGCTGCGCGTTCACTTCCCCTTCGATGAAGTAACACCCGTAGGCAAAGGCATCCGCGGCGCCGATTGCGTGCAGCTGATCCGTAATCAATACGGGCAGGAATGCGGCCGGATTATTTACGAAAGCAAGCGTACCAAGGAATTCATCAAAGACTGGGTGGAAAAGCTGAAAGCCGATATGCGCAGCCAGGGCGTTGATGTGGCTATCCTGGTGACGCAAACCATGCCGAAAGACATGGAACGCTTCGGTGAAAAAGAAGGCATATGGATCTGCACCTTCACTGAAGTAAAAGCACTGGCATATGTGCTGCGCGATGGTATCATCAAAGTTGCTACCAAACTGCGCTCTCAGGAAAACAAAGGCGATAAGATGCATATGCTCTATGAATACCTCACCGGCGGCGAATTTGCAGAGCAATGGAAAGCCATCCGCGAAGGCTTCATGGCCATGCGCTTATCCATTCAACGCGAACGCGACGCCATGGAAAAACTCTGGAAAGCCCGCGAAAAACAACTGGAAAAGGTACTGCTGAACGCTGCACATATCAAAGGCTCCATCGAAGGCATCGCCGGTAACGACTCCGTAGACCTTCACCTGTTGGAAGATGCTGCAGACGAACTGCTCGATTCATCACTATAAACGATAGCATGCAACAACCTGAAAACATTATTTTCGACCTGGGCGCTGTACTGATAGACTGGAACCCAAGACATCTCTACCGCAAAATATTTTCTTCCGAAACAGCGATGGAAAATTTTCTCGACACCATATGTACATCCGATTGGAATGAAGTACAGGACGAAGGCAGAACGCTGGCCGAAGGTACCAGTATCCTTGTAGAACGCTTCCCGGAACAGGAAGCCAATATCCGCGCCTACTACGGCAGATGGACGGAAATGCTCGCCGGCGAAATTGAAGGCACTAAAGATATTCTGAAGCACCTGAAAGATAGCGGGCAATACAAACTGTATGCACTCACCAACTGGTCCGACGAAACATTTCCACTCGCCTGGGAAATATATCCGTCCCTCCATTGGTTCGATGGCATCGTCGTATCAGGCCGCGAGAAAATGCGCAAACCTTCTCCTGCTTTCTTTCAATTGCTATTAGACCGTTATAACATCAATGCATCTACATCGTTGTTCATCGACGACAACTTCCGTAATATAAAAGCGGCCCGTGAGTTTGGTATCGACAGCATACATTTTGAACATCCGGAGCAGTTAAAAACAGAATTAGAAAAGAGAGATATAAAAATTTAGGTTATTATATTAACCGCTATGTTTGTTAACCTTTCTTCTACTTTAGGATTTCATTAACACCCGAAACCTAAACCTTCTGTAACAATCAGTTGTCTAATCCGTTCAATGAACAGGAATACGGAATAAACATGTTTGTAAGGACACCAATCTGAAAGGTGCTCACCGTTAACCTTAATATCTATTTGTTAATTAATACGCTAGGATATGAAAAGAATTTTGATTTTACTGAGTGCCGCTGCTGCAGTGGTAGCGATGGTTTCATTCAGCAGCTGTAAGAAAGATCCCTTGAAAGACATGACTGATGAGGAATCACGGATTTACATTACCAACCACGATAAAACTGCTGATTTTACTTCTTATTCTACTTTTAGTATAGTTGATTCGGTGGTAGTATTAACGCGTACAGACAGTGCTAAAAAAGCGCTGACTGATTACGACCAGAAGCTCATTGCATCTGTTACGGCTGCTATGCAGCAACGTGGTTACACGCTGGTACCCAGGGCTGCAAAGCCTGATCTGGCGGTTAACCTGACCCGTATCGACAATTCCTACACCAACATTTCCTGGAACCCCGGATGGTGGGGCGGCTGGGGCTACTGGGATCCAGGTTACTGGGGATTCCCCGGTGGTGGCTGGTACTGGCCTGATTACTACACTATTTACCGTGTAAATGAAAAACAGGTGGCCGTCGATGTTTTCGATTTAAGAAATCCTAAAAACGGAAAATTCACCGCTGTGTGGAATGCACTTTGGCGCGGCTCTGGCGTATGGAATATCAACAATGTTGATACTATGGTACAGGCCTCTTTTGCACAGTCTCCTTACCTGAGCAAAACCAGGTAAGCAGGAATAATGTGATTTAGAACTTTTAAACTGACAGGAAGATGAAAAAGATATTAAACTGGATATTGATTTTTGCAGGATGTTTTACTGCTCAGGCAGTATCCGCACAGGTTCGTCCACCTTTATCTGTGGATATCAATTACTCCATTGCCCAACCCCTCGGTTCCCTGAAAGACTATGCTGATAAAACCAGCTTCCGTGGCTGGAGTGCAGGCCTGCAATATCAACTGAACAATCAACTGGCTGTTGGCTTACGCTCCGGATTCCAGGATTTTTACCAACGTGTGCCGCGTGCTGTGTATCCGGATAAACAAGGTGATGTATCTGCTGTACAAACACGTACGCTGCAGGTTATTCCAATTCAGGCAACAGTGAGCTATGCCTTTACCAAACCGGAATCGCCGGTTATTCCTTACGCAACTGTAGGTGTGGGTGTAGCCAATATGAATTATGAAAAATACTGGGGCGAATTTGTGGAAAAAGACAACAGCTGGCGCTTTATGGTCAGCCCCGAATTTGGTATCAACGTACCTTTCGGAAAAGCTTCCCCGGTTATGTTCAATGCCAATGTGCGCTACAATTATGCGCCGTATAATATGAACGAAATCACCAGCTTCAACAGCGTCCAGGGAAACATTGGTTTGAAATTTCACCTGAACTAAGCTTATTATCCATATTCAAGGAAGAACAAGTGATGGCAGGAGTCCCGTTCGCATACCGGCGGACGGGACATTTTTTTTAGAACTCCATGTATTGTTTAAATCCTTTACTAAAAGCCTCCTTAATAGTACCGTCTTTATCCTTATATATGAAGATGGCCTCCAGGTCATATTCTCTATGCTTTTCAATAAATGCAAGGCCCTTGCCGACCCCCATCAGTATAAGCGGATTATCAAACGCATCCGCTGTAAAACAATCTTTCGCGATCACCGTTACACTGATGATATTGTTATGCAATGCAATCCCTGTAAGCGGATTGATCGTATGCGCAAAACGTGTTTTTCCCTGATCAAAAAAACGGCGGTAGTTACCACTGGTAGCAATACCTTTATCCATCAGGCGTACAATACCCTGTACCGGTTCGTAAGTGGTATCGCCCGGTGAAGGCCGCTCTATACCCACGCTCCAGGTTTTGTGCTGGTGATTATGCCCGCTCGCACACAGCTCCCCGCCTACATCCACGAGGTAGTTATGAATGCCCTTTGATGCCAGAAAACGCCCCAGTACATCTACTGTATATCCCTGGGCAATGCCATTGCAATCGATCTGTACCCCTTTTTTTGTTGTATACAGGCGATTCCCTTTCACACGCAGATAACGGGAACCTATATACGTCATCGTAGCTGCAATACTGTCTTTCGGAGGAATTCCCCTGAAGGTAGGCTTCGAAACCCCAAAGCCCCAGAGATATACCAGCGGCTTTACGGTGATATCAAATAATCCGCTGGTGGCTTTGTTAGTGAACAAGGCTTTCTCCACCACCGCCTTCATATGTTCATCCATCTCTACATCACCGGTTTCATTGAACCGGTTGATCAGTGAACCGGGCTTATACAGGGAAAGCGACTGATCGATTACTGCAAATACGGAGTCAATACCTTGCTGCAAAGAAGTTGTGTCGGCCGACAGGTATTTCACGATATAGTAGGTGCCTTGCGCCTTGCCCTCGCAGGCCATCAGTTTCATAGCAGGCACCTGTTGCGCCACGGCAGCTGCGCTCCATAACAATGCAGTCGCCAGAAATAATTTCTTCATTCAAAAATCAATATAAAAAACTAACAGCTATCTGAATCCATCTAATCCTGTTACATCCATTCCTGTTATCAGCAAATGTACTTCATGCGTTCCTTCATAAGTCATCACACTTTCCAGGTTCATCATATGCCTCATCACCGGAAACTCGCCGGTGATACCCATTCCACCTAAAATGGTCCTTGCATTACGGGCAATATTCGCGGCTACTTCACAGGAGTTGCGCTTCGCCATGGATATCTGGGCAGGCGTTGCTTTACCTTCATTCTTCAGTACGCCAAGACGCCAGTTGAGCAACTGCGCTTTCGTGATCTCGGTGATCATTTCCGCCAGCTTTTTCTGTGTCAGCTGAAAACCTCCAATCGGCCTGCCGAACTGAATACGCTCTTTGGAATAGCGCAACGCAGTATCATAGCAGTCCATCGCAGCTCCTATCACTCCCCATGCAATCCCGTACCGGGCGGAAGAAAGACAGGTAAGCGGCCCTTTCAGCCCTTTTACACCAGGAAGTATATTTGCTTTGGGAACCTTTACATTATCAAATACCAGCTCACCGGTAGCACTCGCTCTCAGGCTCCATTTGCCCTTAGTTTCGGGCGTAGTGAACCCTTGCATACCTCTTTCCACTATCAGCCCTCTAATGGTACCTGACTCATCTTTTGCCCAAACAACGGCAATATCAGCAAAGGGTGCATTGGAGATCCACATCTTTGCTCCGTTCAGGATCACATGGTCTCCATCCTCCTTAAAGTTGGTGATCATTCCTCCCGGATCTGAGCCATGATCCGGCTCTGTAAGCCCGAAGCAGCCCATCAGCTCTCCGGTAGCCAGCTTTGGCAAATACTTCCGTTTCTGCTCCTCACTGCCGAATGTATAGATAGGGAACATCACCAATGAGCCCTGTACCGAGGCGGTAGAGCGGATGCCACTGTCGCCCCGTTCCAACTCCTGCATCATCAGCCCGTAAGCAATGTAATCCATTCCTCCACCTCCGTATTCCACCGGAATCGTAGGGCCGAAACACCCCAATTCTCCCAGCTTGTCAAGGATCTGCGTGGGAAACGTTGCCCGCTGGCAGTAGTCCTCTATAATAGGCGATACTTCCTTCTTTACCCATTGCCGCACGGCATTGCGTATAAGAAGATGTTCTTCTTTCAGCAATTCGTCTACAGCAAAATAATCAGGCGACTGAAACTGATCTTGTTGCATTTGCTTTTACAGGTTTAGTTCTAAATATAGTGAATTACGAACGAATGAAGAATTACGAATTACGATGAGCAGGCACTCAGGGTGAATTATACTAAAATTACGATGTTGCAGTTGTGTTTTAATTCGGCGTAAGTTTGTACCTTCCCGTCAAATTCGGACTTTATGGCAAGCAAAGTCATGCCTGCGCTTTTGCTGTTGGGATTTTTGGTTGTTATGATGCTCTCATTTCATCCTACACCATCACAATCAGTGTCGCCATATGTGGTGGTTCCTCAAACTCAATCAGCTCAGTCAACACAATCAGATACTAATCAGTCACTAAAACGTTACTGGATGGTTTTTCTCAAAAAAGGACCATTACGTAATCAGGATTCTATTACTGCTGCCAGGATACAACATGCTCATCTGGCTGGCATCAATCACCTGGTGGCTGCCGGCAAACTGGTAGTTGCAGGACCATTCGAAAATGACAACGATTTTCTGGGAATTTTTATCATGGACTGCCCGGACAGCCTCGAAGCAGCAGGCCTCGTAAGTAAAGATCCCGCCGTAGCAGCAGGAAGGTTGATCTTTGAGATCAGACCCTGGTGGACGAAGAAGAACTGCATCTTTAAATAATTAAGAATTACGAATTAAGAATTAAGAATTAGAGCGAAGACCTTAGCGATTAATAATATAACATCATTAATCGCTAAGGTCTTCGCTCTAATTCTTAATTCTTAATTCTTAATTCGTAATTTTCTCACTGAGCAGATATCCAGCCATTTCCAACTGATACTTCT
Source organism: Chitinophaga sp. 180180018-3 (assembly GCF_037893185.1). Taxonomy (NCBI): domain Bacteria; kingdom Pseudomonadati; phylum Bacteroidota; class Chitinophagia; order Chitinophagales; family Chitinophagaceae; genus Chitinophaga; species Chitinophaga sp. 180180018-3. Next base: position 6,041,050 of record NZ_CP140772.1, read on the forward strand.
GCGCCACTTTTCTCGCATCTGCAGCAAAGTCTTCGCCATTACCTGCGTAAATAACAGCGCGACTGGCATTCACCAACAGGCCGCAATCCTTATTCATAGCCTGTGTGGAAATCTCTTCCAGGCTGCCTCCCTGCGCACCAACACCAGGTACAAGGAAGAAATGATCCGGCACCAGCTTACGGATATTGGCCAGCTGTTCGGATTGAGTGGCGCCTACCACAAACATCAGGTTATCTGGTGTACCCCACTCCATACCGGCTTTCAGCACTTTCTCGTATAAGTACTCATCACCGATTTGTTGCAGCTGAAAATCCTGGCTGCCTTCATTGGAAGTAAGTCCGAGCATGATGGCCCATTTCTCAGAAAACTGCAAAAAAGGCTCCACACTGTCCTTACCCATGTAAGGCGCCACGGTTACAGCATCAAAATGATAAGTTTCAAAAAATGTTTTTGCGTACTGTGTAGAGGTGTTGCCTATATCCCCGCGCTTTGCATCTGCAATAGTAAAAATGCCGGAGGGAATATATTCTACTGTACGTTGTAAGCTTTCCCAGCCCCGAATACCCATGCATTCGTAAAAGGCCGTATTGATCTTATAAGCTACGCAAAGATCCTTTGTAGCGTCGATAATCGCCTTGTTAAAGGCAAACACCGGATCTGCATGAGAAAGCAGGTGCTTAGGGATCTTCTGCAGGTCTGTATCCAGCCCTATGCAGAGATACGACTGCTTTTCCCTGATCAGATTCACCAATTCCTGTCGATTCATAGTTGGTTAATTTGGGGCGCAAAGTTAAGTAAAACTTAAGCATAGATGCGCGGCTTTGAACATATTATGGTCAGTAAATTACGAATTAAGAATTACGAATTACGGATTAACGCGAAGATTTTAGCGAATAGTCATACAATCGCTAAAATCTTCGCGTTAATCCGTAATTCGTAATTCGTAATTCTCTAAACAATGATATCCACAATCTTCGTTGGCGCTATATTCGCATTGCGCATCGCGATACTTCTTGCAGCGGCTCCGGCTATATCCAGGAATGCCTTACGGGTAACTTTGTCGTCGCCAATCATGGCTGGCAATCCGCTATCGCCGCCTTCGCGTATACCCTGTACCAGCGGAATCTGTCCGAGGAAAGGTATTTCCATCTCTTCTGCAAGCCGACGGCCACCATCTTTACCAAAAATGTAATATTTATTTTCCGGAAGCTCAGCAGGTGTGAAATAAGCCATATTTTCCACCAAACCCAGAATCGGTACATTGATCTGCTGTCCCTGGAACATGGCAATTCCTTTCCGGGCATCAGCCAGCGCCACATCCTGTGGCGTAGTCACAATTACTGCCCCTGTTACCGGCACAGTCTGCACTAATGTCAGGTGAATATCACCGGTTCCCGGAGGCATATCGATGATCAGGTAATCCAACTCATCCCAGTACACATCCGTGATAAACTGGCGTAATGCACTGCTCGCCATCGGTCCGCGCCAAACTACTGCCTGCCGCTCATCAATCAGCAATCCGATCGACATCACCTTAATACCGAACTTTTCAATAGGCTGTATCATGCCCTTTCCATCTACATTTACCATCAACGGGCGCTCTCCCCTGATACCGAACATAATGGGAGCCGACGGGCCGTAAATATCAGCATCCATCAGACCAACCCGGGCACCATCCCGGCCCAATGCCAGCGCCAGATTAGCTGCTATGGTCGATTTTCCTACCCCTCCCTTACCGGAGGCTACCACGATGATATTCTTTACTTTCGACAGTATTCCCTGCGCTCCTGCTCTTTTGGTATTCACATTGGCGGTCATGATTACTTCCACCTCTGCCTCTTTGCTCACTATCATGTGAATGGCATTCACACAGGCATTCCGGATCAGGTCCTTCAGCGGACAAGCCGGTGTGGTAAGTATTACGGTAAATTTTACTTTGTTGCCGTCGATCTCTATATCTTTTACCATGTTCAACGTCACCAGATCCTTCCCCAGATCCGGCTCTTCTACGTTGCTCAGGGCCTTTAAAACCTGCTCTTTCGTGATCATAAATTGTTGTTAATTTTGAATCCAGGGAACAAAGTTAACCCAATTGGGATTTAATTTACAATTTCTCTGGGCAGGATATGAACTGCATTGGAACACGTAATTTATTTTTTATATCTTAGGACCGGCATGCATCAGAAAAGATCCTACATACTGTCACTTTTAATCGCTTTCCTTTTATCACCTTTCCTTTTGAAAGCTCAGATCTCAGAGTTCAGGGACAGTGTAATACAAATTTCAGGTATCACCATGACGGCCGACAGCCTGAGAGCCGTGCCGGGCGTAAGTATCATCGTAAAAGGTCAGGGCCGCGGTACTATTTCCAACAGGTCAGGTATATTCTCCATCGTTGTATTCAAAGGCGATACCCTTTCATTTACTGCCATCGGCTTTAAACATAAAAATTATCGCGTACCACCGAATATCAAGGGAAATACTTTTTCCATGGTGCAGCTGATGGTGGAAGATACCACCTACCTGCCGGTGACGATCATTAAACCATACCTGACAAGAGAACAATTCGAACGCGCCTTCGCGGCTATGGACATCCCGGATGATGCCTTTGAGGTAGCGCGGAAAAATACCAACAATGCGCATCTCCGTGCCCTTGCCAGGGTTACACCTATCGACGGCAGGGAAGGCGTGAACATGTACCTGAACAAACAGGCGCAGAACCTGTACTATGCCGGACAACCGCCTCCACAGAATATCTTCAACCCGCTCGCATGGGCCCAGTTTATACAGGCCTGGAAGCGAGGCGACTTTAAACGCAAAGACGACTCTTACGGTGAGTAGTTCGTAAGCGGTTATTCTTTAAATTAGTGCCTTATTCATTTCAGACCAATCACTACACCATGCAAAAAATTGCGGTAATTGGTGCCGGTACCATGGGAAATGGTATAGCGCACGTATTTGCACAACACGGCTACGCCGTTACACTGATCGATGTATCAGCCCAGGCGCTGGAAAAAGCCCTGCAAACCATCAGCAAAAACCTGGAGCGGCAGGAAGCCAAAGGCACTATCACTGCAGCCGTAAAGGAACAAACGCTCCGCAACATTGCTACCCAAACTGATCTGGCTGCCGGTGTGAAAGATGTTTCGCTGGTAGTGGAAGCAGCTACGGAAAATGTGGCGCTTAAACTGAAAATATTCCAGGAGCTCGACCAGCATGCCCCTGCGGATGCCATACTGGCTACCAACACCTCTTCTATTTCCATCACCAAAATTGCTGCTGCCACCAAACGGCCGGATAAAGTGATTGGCATGCACTTTATGAATCCTGTACCAGTGATGAAGCTGGTAGAGATCATCAATGGATATGCTACCGATCAGGAAGTGACGGCACACATTGTAACGCTCTCCCAGGCACTGGAAAAAGTTCCCTGTGTAGTGAACGATTACCCGGGCTTTATCGCCAACAGGATACTGATGCCGATGATCAACGAAGCGATCTGTTCTCTGTTTGAAGGAGTGGCCGGCGTATCGGAAATCGATACGGTGATGAAACTGGGCATGGCACATCCCATGGGGCCCTTACAGCTGGCCGATTTCATCGGACTGGATGTTTGCTTATCGATTTTACAGGTACTGCACGACGGCTTCGGCAATCCGAAATATGCTCCCTGTCCGTTGCTGGTAAATATGGTTACTGCCGGCTATCTGGGCGTGAAAAGTGGCGAAGGTTTTTATAAGTATACGCCAGGCAGTAAAGAGTTGGTAGTAAGTAGCAGATTTTAATATTACTGGCCCGGAGCGTTGACGGCGCTCCGGGTTACTGAACTTTCAGGCAATTTCCTGTTAGTGTTTTTTTTCGGAAGATGACACCGCGGTTATATATCTCCCTAAACAACATACTACAAACAGGTTGTTGTTAATCAGGCCGGCTGTTTCTTTATCTCCAGCCCATATATATCCTTCAGCCGCAACAGGCAAAGCTCTTCGGCCGATTTCGGAATACCTATTTTCATTTCACAGAATAACTGCAATTCCTGCGATAATACCGTGCAATTATGTTGTTTTACCACTATCATCACGTCGTTCATGATGGTATAGTCGAAACTCAGATGATAGGTAGATTCTATATTCTTCTGTATAACCGGTATTAGCTGCAATACCATGGAAGCACTCACTTTGTAGGCATTGATCAGCCCCGGTACTCCCAGTAAACTGCCGCCAAAATACCTCACCACCACTATCAGTACATCCGTTAGCTGCTTACTGTCGATCTGCCCCAGGATAGGCTTTCCGGCCGTACCGGAAGGCTCTCCGTCGTCGTTTGCCCGGAACAGGTTACCGCCGGTACCCAGCCGGTATGCATAGCAATGATGCGTAGCTTTAGGATGCTCTTTCTTTACTTCTCCCAAACACTCTTTTACCTCTTCGGCAGTCTTCACCGGGAAAGCATAGGCCAGAAACTTGCTTCCTCTGTCTTTGAACTCTGCTACAGCTGTTTTATCAATTGTAAAGTATACCTCCATCAAAGTAATTTAATTGCGTTATGCCTGATAATAAAAATCTATACGATCGTCATTCACCGCTATCGTATCTTTCAGGGCAACGTTGTTAAGTAATGGTGCCGGTAATCCTTCGGGTAATGTACCCGCTCCGGTAATCACCCTCGCTTCATCCCACAGGCCTGTTTGTATCAGCTGCTGCAGTACATAACTACCTCCTTCTACCAGTACGCTCTGTATCTGACGCTCATACAGGTGCAGCATCAGCTGCGGAAACAGCGGCTCTCTGAAATCGAGCTGCATGGTTTCGGTTAGCCCGTGCGTATCCGTTGCCGCAGCAGTAATAAAGATAGTAGGCATGCTGCCATCCCAAACATGATGAGAGCGTGGCACTTTCAGTTCCCGGTCAATGATCAGTCGTACCGGATCTTTTCCGGTCCACAACCGGTTATTTAGTCGGGGATTATCTATCATAGCGGTACGGGTTCCTACCATAATACTCACTTCCTCGCTGCGCCATTTATGTACCAGCCGGTCGCTGTACCGGTTGGAAATCCGCACGGGTGCGCCATCTGCACCAGCCATAAACCCGTTGCGGGTCTGCGCCCATTTCAGTACAATATAAGGCCGTTTCTTCTCATGAAACGTAAAAAATCGCCGGTTGATGTACCGGCAGGCGGCTTCCAGCACGCCAGTGTGCACTTTTATACCTGCTTTTTCCAGCTTCGCGATGCCTTTGCCGGCTACGGCTGAAAATGTATCCACACAGCCGATCACTACCTCGGGTATTCCCCGGGAAACGATAAGATCCGCACAGGGAGGCGTTTTCCCGTGATGCGCGCAAGGCTCCAGGCTCACGTACATGGTAGCTCTGCTAATCAGCGGCTGGTCTGCTTCTGCAACGCTGTTCACACAATTCACTTCCGCATGCGCCTGGCCGTACTGCTGGTGGTAGCCCTCTCCTATGATACGCCCCTGATGTACCAGCACGGCGCCTACCATCGGGTTGGGCGCAACGCGGCCCGCCCCCATGGCCGCCAGCTCCAGGCAGCGCTGCATAAAAAATTCATTGGATGTACTATTCATAATCGCCGGCGAAGTAATATTTTTGCAAATGTATCGTTTTTAGCCAATGGGATATGCGCCTTCCCTGTGTTTGCTTTTTCCCTGTTATTCTTTAAACTGTGATTAATTGACTATACAAACTGCCTTTACCTATATTACAGGTACCATCAGCGAGCTGTATGATGAGCGGGAAGCCGCCGGCATAGCGCATATCGTCATGGAATACCTGACCGGCATGAACAAACTGGACCGGCTTGTACACAAAACCCGGCTGCTCAGCCCCGATCAGAATGAACGGCTGAAACTAGCCATAGAAGCGCTTCAACGTCATGAGCCGGTGCAGTATATCACCGGTACCAGCTGGTTTTACGGCATGGAGCTACTCGTCAATAAACAGGTGCTGATTCCACGTCCCGAAACCGAAGAGCTGGTGGAATGGATGGTACAGGACGCCCGGCACCGGCATCACCTGCACCTGCTGGATGTTGGCACTGGCAGTGGATGTATACCACTGGCCCTGAAAAAATCGCTCCCCGATGCTGCAGTTACCGGGGTGGATGTCAGCGAAGGAGCCCTGGAAGTAGCGCGCAGCAACAGTTCCCGGCAGCGGCTGGAGGTAGACTTCCTTCAAATAGACGCCTTAAACCCGCAACAGCTGGCCACCCTGCCTGAATTCGACATGATTGTCAGCAATCCGCCTTATATCCGGCAAAGCGAGCAAGCCGCCATGCAACAATCCGTATGGGGCTATGAGCCTTCCCTGGCGCTTTTTGTACCCGATAATGATCCGCTTCTTTTCTATCGCCATATATCCCATATGGCCCTTACCAAACTAAATCCCAACGGTGCCCTATACTTCGAAATCAACGAAGCACTGGGCAATGAAGTAATCGCCATGATGAAAGACACCGGTTTCAGCGACCTTACGCTGAAGCAGGATATGTTCGGGAAAGACAGGATGGTGAGAGGAAGAATTACTTATGCGCCGTAGCCAGTACCACCTTCGCTCCCATTTCCCTCGCTACTTCCATAACATTCACCACATCCTCTACGGGAACGGATTTTTCGGCGTTGATGACAATGGTAGGATCGATCTTTTCATTGGCAACAGATGGCGCCAATGCCTGTTTCAGGTGATCAAACGATACTTTGTTAGTACCAACAAAGAATTCGCGTTTATCATTGATACTGACTACCACCGTTTGTTTGGCTTTGGTGTTGCTCTTTGCCTTGGGCAACATCAGCTTGATTACATTCGGATTAGCCAATGTGGAAACAATAAGGAAGAACAACAGCAGAATGAACAGGATATCATTCAGTGCAGAGTTGTGCATTTCCACCTGTCTCTTATTTCGTCTGCTTAGATTCATGTCCTGCTGTTTTACTTGGTTGGTTCCTGCAATATGTCGATAAACTCTGCAGAAGCGCCTTCCATCTTATTTACCACCTTATCGATCTGCGCATTCAGATAGCTGTATCCGATAAATGCCACAATACCGATAATTAACCCGGATGCAGAGGTAATCATTTTCACATAGATACCACCGGCAATGGTGCCCAGTGTAATATCTGAGGTGATGGAGATGTTAAAAAACGTCTGAATCATACCTGCAATCGTACCCAGGAACCCGAACATAGGCGCTATACCTGCGATAATGGAAAGGATCACCAGGTTCTTTTCCATGCCATAGATCTCCAGCTTGCCTACATTCTCCATGGATTTCTCAATATTCTCAATCGGCTTTCCGATACGCTGGATCCCCTTTTCGATCATACGGGCAATAGGCCCGGCTGTATTCTTTGCAAGAGAGCGTGCTGCCTGCATATTACCACCAGTAATCTGATCACGGATCATGGGCATAAAGTTATCAGGCAGTTTGCCGGCTTTGCCAATAGTGATAGCTCTCTCCACAAATACATAAACAGCTACCAGTGAAAGGATACCCAATGGGATCATCAGCACACCGCCCTTCATGAGCATATCAATCAGGTGGATCTGCGGCGTGGCAGCCGTTCCGGCGGCTACGCCCTGAGCCACTGTATCTGCCTTAGGGCGCAATAAAGAATCCTGTAATAACGTAATTAAACCTAACAACATGAACTATATTTTAACGGGTGCGTAAGTAGATGACACTACTATAAACGGTTAAAGTAATAAAATATTTGAGAAATTTCATGCCTTTTCCTCCCAAACCTGTGCCAGATATACGATCGTTTGCACGGCTTTCTGCATATCCTGTATGCTCACGTATTCATGTTTGCTGTGAAGCGCCATTTCCCCGGTAAAAATATTCGGGCAGGGCAATCCCATAAAAGAAAGACGCGACCCGTCTGTACCACCCCGGATGCTCATCCGCAGCGGCTGCACACCGGCGCGACGAATAGCTTCTGCTGCGTTCGCCGTCACCTCCGGATGTTTCACCAGCACTTCTTTCATATTCCGGTATTGCTCCGTTACTTTAAGCGTGGCACGCGCGCCTGAATGACGGGCCAGTACTTTATCCATCAGCCGGCGCAGGTAACTTTCATGCGACTCCAGGTTAGCGGTCTCGAAATCACGGATGATAAAATCTATTTCTGTTTTTTCCACAGTGCCCTGTATGCGTATAGGATGGATGAAGCCGTCCTTGTCTTCCGTAGTTTCGGGCGACAATCCATCTTTCGGCAATGCATCCACTATTTCACTGGCAATCTTAACGGCACTCACCAGCTTATTCTTTGCGGCACCCGGATGCGCGCTGATACCATATACGGTGATCCTGGCCCCGTCTGCCGAAAAATTCTCATCTTCCAGAGATCCCAGCTCACCTCCATCCATGGTATAACCAAAGTCGGCGGCCAGCTTCTTCATATCCACTTTCTCCACACCACGGCCCACTTCTTCATCCGGTGTGAAAAGTATACGGATAGCGCCATGCTTTATTTCCGGATGAGCCATCAAATAATGCGCCGCATCCATAATCTCCGCTACTCCGGCCTTATCATCCGCACCCAGCAACGTAGTACCACTGGCGGTAATAATATCATCCCCTTTCTTGCTGGCCAGGTAGGGATGCTCCTTTGCTACAATCACCACGTTTTCATCATCCGGCAGGGCAATATCGCCTCCGTCGTACTGATGATGTATAATTGGTTTTACACCGGTGCCACTGCTGTCGGATGAAGTATCCACATGCGAACAAAAGCAGATCACCGGTACTTTCTTCTCGGTATTCGAAGGAATAGTAGCATATACATAACCATGCTCATCCAGTTCCGCATCAGTAATGCCAATTTCGTGCAATTCCTTCACCAGCAGGCGTGAGAGATCCTTTTGCTTTTCAGTGGTCGGAAACGAATTGCTCATTGGATCCGACTGCGTATCTATCTGTACGTAACGCATGAAGCGTTCCACAACTGTATATGAGTATTTTGTAAACATATTGCAAACGTAAGGAAAAACACCTATACAGTCCTTGCCGTAGATTATTCTGTTTTACCATCTCTCACAATACACAAAACAGTAATATTTTCTATTTATCTATAAAAAAATAAGACAAAATTCTAAAATAATATAAGTTCTTCGAACAAACATTTAATAATAATAGGTTTGCAAAGAACAAAATACATCCTACATATGCTTACCAATATTCCAGGTTACCCCAGGATAGGTAGCCAGCGAGAACTGAAAAAAGCGTGCGAAAACTACTGGGCCGGTAAAATTTCCCTGGAGCGGCTGGAACTAACGTCCAGGCAGCTACGAAAAGCAAACTGGCAACTGCTGCAGGAAGCCGGCATAGACCTGATCCCCTCCAACGATTTCTCCTGGTACGACCAGATTCTTGATATGAGCCTGACATTAGGCGTGATACCATCACGGTTCAAGGCCTTACAGCAAACCTTTGCCAATCCTACTTGTCCGGAGTTATACTTTGCAATGGCCCGGGGCTACCAGAAAAATAATTTCGATATCACCGCCCTGGAAATGACCAAATGGTTTGACACCAACTATCATTACCTGGTACCGGAATTCGAGGCGGAACAAACTTATAGTCTGCACCAGCCAAAATGTGTGGAAGAATTCAAAGAAGCGCTCAGCCTGGGTATCAATACCAAACCCGCACTCCCCGGCCCTGTCACTTTCCTTTTATGCGGAAAAATCAGGAGCGCCGGTATTACAAAGGCGCAATTGCTGAATAAGCTGCTACCTGTGTATATCGAGCTATTGCAGGCTTTACAACACGCAGGCGCCACCTGGGTGCAGCTGGACGAGCCATTCCTCGTCACCGATCTGGAACCTGCGGATCTGGCCTTGTACCAAACTACCTACACCGCTATCCGTAAAGCGCTGCCCGATCTGAAAATTCTGCTCACTACTTATTTCGGCGCGCTGGAAGATAATACCAGCCTGACTTTGCAACTACCGGTCGATGCGCTGCATATCGATTTGGTAAGAGTGCCGGAGCAACTGGATGATATACTCACTCAATTACCGGAAGATAAGATGCTATCGCTCGGCGTAGTAGATGGCCGCAATATCTGGAAGAATGACTATAGCGCTTCCCGGCAGCTGATCGAAAAAGCAGTACAACAAATTGGCGCGAACCGCCTGATGCTGGGCACTTCCTGCTCCCTGTTGCATGTACCTTACGACCTCAGTCTGGAAACCTCCCTTGCTCCGGAGATCAGGCAATGGATGGCATTTGCCAGGCAGAAGGTTTTCGAAGTACTGGACCTGCAACAGATTGCCAATGGCAACACCACTGCGCTTGCAGAAAACAGCCGTATTATGAACAGCCGTAAAACCGCTGCCAGCATACACAATCCGGCTGTAAAAGTACGGATGAACAACATCACCTCCGCCGACAGCCAGCGGCACAGCATTTTTCCGCATCGCCAAAAGCTGCAGCAGACGGTATTACAGCTGCCGTTATTTCCCACTACTACCATCGGTTCTTTCCCGCAAACAACAGCAATCCGTCAGCTGCGTGCGGATCTGAAGAAAGGGAACATCTCACCCGAAACCTATGACGCGGAAATCAGGGAAGCCATTACGGAAACTATTTACAAACAGGAAAACCTGGGGCTGGATGTGCTGGTGCATGGAGAGTTTGAGCGGAATGACATGGTGGAATATTTCGGAGAACAACTCGATGGATTCGTATTCACTGCTCACGGATGGGTACAGAGTTATGGTACGCGCTGTGTGAAACCACCCGTTATTTTTGGAGATGTGCAACGTCCCCGGCCGATGACAGTTGCCTGGAGCAGTTACGCACAATCGCTCACCCGCAAGCCGGTAAAAGGTATGCTCACAGGGCCTGTTACCATTCTGCAGTGGTCGTTTGTACGAAACGATCAACCCCGCATGGATACTGCGTTTCAGATTGCGCTGGCTATACGTGATGAGGTAAAGGATTTGGAAGATGCGGGCATCTCAGTAATCCAGGTCGATGAACCGGCACTGCGCGAAGGCCTTCCCCTTCGTAAGGCGCAGAGAGGTCCGTGGCTGGAGCAGGCGGTGAAAGCCTTCCGCCTGGCTGTATGCGCGGTGGATGATGCTACGCAGATCCACACGCATATGTGCTATGCGGAGTTCAATGATATCATCGAACATATTGCAGCCATGGATGCAGATGTGATCACTATTGAAACATCCCGCTCGCAGATGGAACTGCTGGAAGCCTTCGCAGATTTTCAATATCCGAACGAAACCGGTCCGGGTGTATACGACATCCACTCTCCCCGCGTGCCCACGGTAGCAGAAATGGAGGCCCTGCTTCACAAGGCGGCACAGCTGCTGCCGGTGCGTAACATATGGGTAAATCCTGATTGCGGGCTTAAAACACGCAACTGGGCAGAAACAGAGATGGCATTACGCAATATGGTGACGGCGGCCAAAAATCTTCGTAACTTTACGAATGGCCTCTCACGAAACAGTAACTTGTCCGCGTTGCCAGCGCAACTTTGAATGCCGCGTAGGTAGCATTCTTCGTTGCCAGTGCCAGGACGTGGTATTGACGGAAGAAGAACGTTACTTCATCCATCAGCAGTATAGTGGCTGCCTCTGCGCAGATTGTTTACGCGAAATGAAAGCAGCCTTTCAGCTGCCCGACGCTTCATCATAAAATAGCTGTATGTCTTACGATCAAAGAATTGAAGATTCAATAACCAGGATCTTTAAAGCGGTATTTCCCAACACCGTCAATCACTATGATACCCTATTCGGCGGTACTGCCATGGCATTGATGGACGAAGTAGCCTTCATTACTGCTACCCGTTTCACCAGAATGCGTACGGTGACGGTTTCTTCCGACAGGATAGATTTCAAAAAACCGATTCAGCACGGCACGATCATAGAGTTGATAGGTAAAGTGGTACAGGTGGGTACTACCAGTCTGAAAGTGGAAGTGGAAGTATATATGGAGCACATGTATGACAGCCATAGGGAGAAGGCCATCAGCGGCACTTTTACCTTTGTGGCGATCGATGAGCACAAGAAACCGGCGAAAATTAATCTCCAATAAAAAAAGGATCCGGGTATTCCGGATCCTTTTTTATTCAATAAATTCAGGATGATTACGCGATCTCCACGAGTTCCAGGTCAAAAACCAGGTCTTCCCCAGCCAGTGCATGGTTCGCATCAAGGGTGATAGTATTTTCATCTATAGCAACAACTTTCACCGGGAATACATGACCCTGCGGATTGCTCATCTGCAGTTCCATACCTACTTCCGGATTCAGTTCCGCTGGTATATTTTCCTTTGGAAATTGTATGATCATTTCTTCGTTTTTGGGGCCATATGCCTGATCAACAGGGATATGAATGGTTTTCTTATCACCCACTTTCATATCCAGCACACCATTCTCAAAGCCCTTGATAACCATACCGGCGCCTACTGTAAATTCCAGCGGGGCTCTCCCTTCAGAGGAATCAAAAGTAGTTCCATTTGTCAAACGGCCATGGTAATGCACCTTCACTGTATCCCCGTTTTTAACAGTTTGCATAACTTTTATTGTTTAATGTTAAGAATTATCCGCAAGATACAAAAAGGAGTCATATTACCCGCTTTTTCGTGCGTCAATAAAAGGTTTGCTGTATCTTAACGGTATGAACCGTATATTCCTTTTATGCCTCCTTCTTGCAGGATGGCTGTCTGAAACTTCCGCTCAATATGCGGAGCATGTTATGCCCGGAGCCACGCAAACCGCCCGCTATCTGCCACTGCTGAAAAACAAACGGGTGGCCATGATGGTGAATCAGACCGCTACAATAGATAAAACCCATCTGGTAGATTCATTGCTGAAGCTACATATCAGGATACAAAAGATATTCAGCCCTGAGCACGGATTCCGCGGCCTGGCCGGCGCCGGCGAAAAAGTGGGCAACAGTGTCGACTCTGCCACCGGTATCCCTATCGTATCGCTGTATGGTCAGCATCGTAAGGCCACTGCAGCGGATTTGAAAGATGTGGATATCCTGCTCTTCGATATACAGGATGTAGGTACCAGGTTCTTCACTTACATTTCCTCGCTGCAGGAACTGATGGAATCAGCAGCTGAAAACAAAAAAACACTCGTTATCCTGGATCGCCCTAATCCCAATGGGGATTATGTAGACGGCCCCGTGCTCGATACCGCTTTCCGTTCTTTTATAGGCATGCAGCCCATTCCTATTGTACATGGCATGACGGTAGGCGAATACGCCCGCATGCTTAATGGAGAAGGATGGCTGAAAAAAGGTCTGAAATGCGACCTTAAAGTGATTCCCTGCGAAAACTATAGCCATCAGATCTATTATAAACTGCCGGTAAGGCCTTCTCCGAACCTTCCGAACATGGCAGCCGTAAATCTCTATCCTTCCATCTGCTTTTTTGAAGGCACCGCGCTCAGCCTCGGACGTGGCACCGACAAACCCTTCCAGGTATACGGGTCACCTGCTTTTCCGAAGCAATCCTTCACATTCACGCCCCGGGCCAGTACCAGCAATCCTTCCCCGGTATTGAAAGATCAGCTTTGCTACGGCTTCGATCTGAGCAATGCCCCGGAAACTATACCACACAAGGGCCGCCACATTGAGCTCAAATGGCTGCTGGATGCCTATCGCCTGTTCCCCGACAAAGAAAAATTCTTTACGCCCTTCTTCAGCAAACTGGCCGGCTCCAAACAGCTGCAACAGCAAATTACAGAAGGCGTATCAGAAGCTGATATCCGCAAAAGCTGGGAACCCGGACTGGCGAAGTTCAAAGCGATAAGGGGGAAATACCTGTTGTATTGAATGAAGAATATTGAATGAAGAATTAAGAAACAGCGTGAAGATATTAGCGGATATATCTATCAATCGCTAATATCTTCACGCTGTTTCTTAATTCTTCATTCAATATTCTTAATTCCTTTTCTTTGCATTATGAAAGACCTTCGCATCATCTTCATGGGTACCCCGGATTTCGCGGTAGCCTCATTGGATATACTTGTTCAAAACGGGTTTAATGTAGTGGGCGTGATTACTGCCCCCGATAAGCCCGCCGGACGGGGATTACAAATGCAGGAAAGTGCTGTTAAGCAATATGCCGTCAGCAAGGGCCTGCATGTATTACAACCGGAAAAATTAAAGAATCCTGAATTTATCAGTGCATTGCGCGAATTGAAAGCGGACTTACAGGTAGTGGTAGCATTCCGTATGTTGCCGGAAATGGTGTGGAATATGCCTCCGGAAGGCACTATCAATGTACATGCGTCGCTGCTGCCTAACTACCGGGGAGCCGCCCCCATCAACTGGGCTGTTATCAACGGGGAGAAAGCATCCGGTGTTACTACCTTCAAATTGCAGCATGAGATCGACACAGGTGATATACTTTTCAGCGAAACAGTGCCCATCCGGGAAGATGAAACTGCCGGAGAACTGCATGACGCCCTGATGCACTCAGGCGCTACCCTGCTGCTTAAAACAGTACAGGCCATCGCTTCAGGCGACGTACATGGCACACCACAGGCGCATATTCCGGCCAGTGAAATAAAGCATGCCCCTAAGATCTTCAAGGATACCTGCCAGATCAACTGGGAACTGCCCCTCGATGATATTTATAACCTGGTGCGTGGTCTCAGTCCTTACCCCGCCGCATGGACGCTCTTAAACGACAAAAGCATTAAAATCTACAAAGCTCACAAAGCACATACTACCCCCTCCATCGCTCCGGGTGAATTCGACACCGATCAGAAATCCTACATAAGGGTGGCTGCGCCTGATGGCTATCTTTATCTTGATGAGATACAACTGGAAGGAAAGAAACGCATGGAGGTAGAGGCGTTTCTGCGAGGCTACAGATTTTAGAAAAGAATTACGAATTAGGAATTACGAATTACGAAATAGAGCGAAGACTTCAGCGGATAACAAGTATATAAATACTATCTGCTAAAGTCTTCGCTCTATTTCGTAATTCGTAATTCTCCTCTAATTCTCGTAGCTCAGTTCGCAATAGAACCTTGCTTCATTGCTGCCCAGCGCCTGCATGGCACTGTCGCTCAGCTTGATGATGAGGCCCGCGTTGGGCTTCATCTGAGGGATTACATCCAGGACTTTTGCATAAACGGATTTACCATTCAGCGGATTGGTTACTTTAATGATGGTACCTCTCGGAGCACTGTTGTGCAGTGCATAGTATTTGCCTACAGCATTGCTCTTAAACCAGGTACCAGGGCCTTTTTCGGTGGCAACCTTCTTGCCGCTGGTCTGTTGTTCATACAGCTGTTCAAAGTCGGTGCTGCTGGCTACCGGAGTAGTAGTGACTGCTGGCTTTGCCGGCGCCACTGGTTGTTCGGTATTATCAGCAACAGGGTGGGCTTCCGCTTTCTTCGCATTCTCTTTCTCTTTCGCCTTTTCTTTTGCAGGAGGTGGGGGCGGAGGAGGCAGTTGCTCGACAGCTACTTCTGTGGCTGGTTTGCTCTTGGTTTTTTCTTCCTTCGGGGGAGCCGCTTCAGCAGTTGCACCACCACCAGCGGTCAGGTAGCCAATGATCAGGTAACTGTCTTTCTTCAATCCATCGCCGGAAAAGCTATTCCATTGACGGATATTATTCAGCGGAACCTTGTTGTAATTCACACTTACACGGTACAAGGTTTCTTTCTCTGTTACCTTGTGATACACCGGTTTGCCACTGGCTTCTGCTTTCTGCGAAAAGTTTGCAGCCGTAAGTGGTATATGCAGCTTGTGCCCCAGCTGCAAACCCTGGTCCATCGTTATCTTGTTGGCGGCCGCTATTTCTTTCGGAGAGATGCTATAGGCACGGCCAATGCTATAGAAGTTTTCTCCTTTCTTAATTACATGGGATATGTAAAGTGCGGGCGAAGTACCCTGTACTTCCAGCGTATCCTGCGCTTGTACCGCCCCTGCACTTAAACCAAACAAGGCGATTGATAGAATCGATTTTATCATACTAACTCTGTTTATGATGATGCTCCGATAACTGTCCTGCCGATCTGCTGCTGTAAACTATACTTCCCGTATAAGCAATTCACCATGACAGTATCAAAATATCTGAATTTTAGTCTACTGTTTCGGGCAACGAATATATGCGTTAAAATTGACAAATTTACTTAATAAACCAAACGGAGAAATCGGATTTTTGTTGTGGTTTCCGGTATGAACGGCATACCATTTTCCATCCGGCAAATACACGTTGGCACAGTATTTCAAAGCTGGTATGATCCGGGATAAACAGTCGGCCTTTGTGGCCTGCTACCCTGCAATTTCCTTCAGGATGCGCAGTTCTTTAGGGTAATAATTATTCATACGGTTAGGCAGAAATTTTGCCCAGCCCAGGCTCATGTTCTCATACTTTACCAGCGCCCAGCCTCTTACATCCGTACCAATACCCGGATCTTCCTTGCGCAGGTATTGCAAGGCCTGTTTCAGATCCAGGGATACTGCAGCCAGACTTGGGTTGCAGAGCATACTGGCTGCCAGCTGATGATCGGGAATCAGTTCCTTAGGCCCTATCTGCCCTGCTTTGACACCTGCCTTGCGAATATACAATTGTTGTTGCAACAATGGCATTTCTGCTGCCACCATCGGTGATAAAATTAACACTTCATCCTGATGTGGGTAATAACGATACCCCTCCGGCAGGTTCACCCAGGGCTTTATTACATCCTGTTGCTTCGCGTTCAGCCCGGCCTGTTTCTGCTCCTTAGGACGACGGAAATGCCCGCTGCCATGCTTACGGAAGGCAGCAATAAAAAAGCCTTCTCCCTTCAGCCGGTCCGGGTAAAACCGGTAGCCCGTACAATTTCGTTTATTCGTCACCGTTGTAACGATATCCCATGCATCATCCAGTGGAATCGGAATATTTGTTAGCTCAAAATGCGTAGCCAGCCAGTCGAGTATCTCCTCATCCTCAGCTGCTGAAAAAGAGCAGGTAGAGTAAATGACAACGCCACCATCTTTTACAGCCGGCAAAATATCTGCCAAAATCCGCTGCTGGCGTTGACTACATAACACTACATTTTCGGGCGACCATTCAGGGATCAGCTCCGGATCGCGGCGGAACAAGCCGGAACCCGAACAGGGCGCATCTACTACTACGAGGTCGAAATACCCATTGAGGGCCGAAAAGTCTCTCGGATCATTATTGGTTACCACCACATTGGCAGCCCCCCATTTAGTAAGGTTATCAGCCAGTAACGATGCCCGCGGCTTTATCACTTCGTTGGCTACCAGCAAACTGTTTTCACTGATCAACGACTGTAACAGGGTAGATTTACCACCGGGTGCGGCACAAAGATCCAGTATCTTCAACGGCTCATTAAGATCCACGGCAGCACGTACTGCCTGTTTCAGGAACATGGAAGATGCCTCCTGCACATAATAAGCACCTGCATGAAAAAAAGGATCGAATGTAAAAGATGGTCGCGCCGGAAGATAATAACCAGTGCTGCTCCAGGGCACCCGCGTTGTTCCCGCCGGCGACAATGCAGTCAGTATTTTCTGCGACTGGTCAGTTGTCCCGGCTTTGATGGGGTTCAAACGTAATGAAGTAATTTTATCTGCAGCGGCATGCACCTGCTCAAATGTTTCCCGGTTGTATCCCGGAAGACCTGTTAACGAATCGAGCAGCGCTGCTGGTAATTGACTGGACAAAGGAATTTTTTCCGCAAAAATAATGAAATCGTAGATTCCGTTTTCCGGATGCGGTCAAACTTCCTTAACGGCGCCTATCAGCTGCTGCAGTACGCCTTTGGCATCTCCAAACAACATGGAAGTTTTAGGCTGAAAGAAAAGATCGTTTTCTATACCCGCGTACCCGGGTTTCATACTGCGTTTGTTTACGATCACCACTTTGGCGTTCTCCACTTCCAGGATAGGCATGCCATATATGGGGCTGGACGGATCATTTTTGGCGGCGGGGTTTACCACATCGTTAGCACCCAATATCAGTACTGCATCTGTAGTAGGAAATTCTGCGTTGGCATCTTCCATCTCCAACAATTTTTCATAAGGTACATCTGCTTCCGCCAGCAGTACATTCATATGCCCTGGCATACGCCCTGCCACGGGATGTATGGCATATTTCACTTCCACGCCTTTTTCTTCCAGCAACTTCTCTAACTCATGACAGGCATGTTGCGCCTGGGCCACTGCCAGTCCATATCCCGGCACAATGATCACTTTGCCTGCATAGGCCAGCACTACTGCTGCATCATTCAGACTGATCTCTTTATAGCTGCCCTGCTCCTTCGCTCCCGCTCCCGCAACAGCAGCACCGCCACCAAAAGAGCCGATCAGCACATTTTTCAGCGAACGATTCATGGCCTTACACATGAGAATGGTAAGGATGGTTCCCGCAGAACCTACCAGAATACCGCCGGTGAGCATTACCGGGTTGTTATACAGAAACCCGCCGCAGGCCGCTGCCACACCGGTAAATGAATTCAGTAAAGAGATCACCACAGGCATATCCGCGCCGCCGATGGGCATAACAAACAACACGCCGTAGAACAATGCCAGCAACAGGATGGTATAAAAAATAACCAGGCTGCTACCTCCGGAAGTATAAATACCAATCAGCCAGGCAGCCAATCCTACGATCAATATCAGCACTCCCAGGTTAAGAAGATGTTGCCCGCCAAAAGAAAAGTCCCGCACCTTCCCTGCCAGCTTGCCCCAGGCCACTACGCTTCCGGCACAGGAAACGGCGCCAATGATCAACCCCAGCAGGATAATGACCACCGTACCCACCGAATCATTCGATTCGAGGAGTTTCAGCACCAGGCCTGGATTTAATGTCCCGGCCGTGAGATTGTGTATCATGTCGTGCAGGTGACTATACTCTACGATGGAGATCAGCGCTGCACAGGCACCACCCATCCCGTTAAACATGCTCACCATTTCAGGCATGGCCGTCATTTTCACTTTCCGGGCAGCCATCACTCCTATTACGCCACCAATCAACAAACCGGCAAAGATCCAACCGTAATTATGCAATGGCTGCAGCTCCTCGGTACGATACAGGAAAATGGTACCGAAAATAGCGAAGCTCATCCCCACAGCGGCTACCATATTACCTTTGCGGGCGGTATCCGGTTTACTCAGCATTTTTAATCCAAGAATAAATGTAACAGAGCCGATCAGGTAGATGATTGATAAGATGCTTGCACCCATTGAAATAGATTTTAGCTGTGAGCCATTCGCTGTTAGCGTTTCTTTTTGAACATTTCAAGCATCCGGTCGGTTACCACGAAACCACCTACTACGTTGATAGTTCCCAGTATTACCGCCAGGAAACCGATGCCGAGTGCCAGGTAATTATCCGGCTCCGCTTTGCCCATCACGATGATGGCGCCGATGATAACAACGCCATGTATGGCATTGGCGCCGCTCATCAGAGGCGTATGCAGCACGGAGGGGACTCTGGATATCACTTCTATTCCAAGGAAAACAGAAAGGATAACAATATAGATCAGTTCATTGTGGCGCTCTAAAAAATCCAGAACAGTTTCCATGATAAACTTTTTTACAATCTTTTATGCAGGCTGCATCATGCTTTTCACACGGTCGTTCACTATTTCCCTGTTATGTGTGATGCAGGCTCCCTTCACGATATCATCATTAAAATCGAGATGCAGGGCTCCTTCTTTGGTAAGTATGAGCTTCAGAAAATTGAAAACATTCTTCGCATATAACTTGCTGGCGTCTGCCGGCATCGTAGCCGCCAGGTTGGAGTTGCCGATGATGGTCACTCCTTTCCGGGTCACGGTTTCATTGTTCCTCGTAGCGCTGGTGTTGCCGCCGGTGGCTGCGGCAAGGTCTACTATTACGGAGCCGGGTTTCATCTGGTCCAGCATTTCATCAGTCACGAGTACCGGCGCTGGTTTCCCTGGTATCTGCGCAGTGGTGATCACAATATCTGCCTTCGCGATACTTTCGCTTATTCGTTGTTGTTGTAATTGTTTATAACTCTCAGTTTGCTCAACGGCATAACCTCCTCCTGTTGAAGCATCTGCTGCGCCGGCCACTTCAACGAACCTGGCGCCAAGGCTCATTACTTCTTCCTTAACTGCAGGACGGGTATCAAATACTTCCACTACCGCCCCCAGCCGGCGGGCAGTGGCTATTGCCTGCAGGCCGGCTACACCGGCCCCCAATATAAGCACCTTGGCAGGCGCTATGCTGCCTGCTGCCGTCATAAACATCGGGAAGTAACGGGAATAAGTATACGCTGCCAGCAGTACTGCTTTGTAGCCAGCTATATTGGCCTGAGAACTGAGCACATCCATTACCTGGGCACGGGTGGTACGGGGAATGGCATCAAGACTGAAAGTAGTAATCCCTCCCGATGCCCATTGCTCTGCTTCCTGCAGGTGGTAAAGCGGTTGTAAGATACCGGTAACAATCCGGCCGGGAGGCACCTGTGTGAGCTGCTCCCGGGAAAGCGGTTGCATGGAAAAAATGAGGTCGGCATTTACGAGGATATCAGTTTCACTTTTTATCAGAGCGCCGGCCTGCATATAGGCGTCGTCGTTATAGAAAGCGTTGTCGCCGGCCCCCTGCTCCACCCACACGGTTACCGACATTTGCTGCAGCTGCTTTACAATTTCTGGAACAAGGGAAACCCTCGTTTCGCCGTTCTTTTCTTTTAAAATTCCTGCAATCATCTGGTGGAAATTTATATTGGAATTTAAAGAAAAAACGGCAACAAAGCGCTTTTTTTTCGCTTAATTTTTCTTCATGGAAAGCGCGAATGCAGCGGCATGCTGCAATAACGCAGGGATGGCAACACCCTGCATATAATTTCCGCCGATATGTATACCCGGATATTGTTGCTCAAAGGCAGCAATAGCCTGCCGTAATCCGGCGTAACCTCTGTTCAGCTGCGGAATGGCTTTATCCCAGCTGCTGAAACGCTGCATCACTGGCGGGGCGGATAAATGCAGTAGCTGCGTGATTTCCCGGATCACTTCCTGCTGTAACGCCTCCGCACTCATTTGGCTAAACAACTGCTCCTGACGTGCGCCGCCCAGGAATACAGTGAACAGCACTTTCCCCTCCGGTGCTTTTTCCGGGAAAATAGCGGAGTTGCAGATAGCCCCCAGGAAATGTTTGTTTTCCGCATTCGGTACCAGGAAACCAAAGCCTTCCAACGGCTGAGGCAGGGCCGTTGCATCGAAGCCCAGGTGCAGCACCCCCATGCGCGGATAATGTATCTGTTTCAGTAAAGCGGCAGTCTGCGCATCCAGCGATGCGATAATATCCGCTGTACGGTAAGCCGGTGTGGTCAGCACTACCTGCGATACGTGAAACGCAGCAGGTGCACCATTCTCCACAGCATTTACCATATAACCACCGTCGACCGGCTGAATATCTTTCAGAACAGTATTAAATCGTATGGGTGTATGAAGTTGTTGCTCGAGGCAGTCGGTCAGCGTCTGATTTCCTTTGCGGAAACTGATGATCTTACGGCCTCCCATCGCGGCTTTGTCTTTCATCAACCCTTTGGTAATACTCCCGTATTCCTTTTCCCAGCGCGGTAACGCGGGCATTACTTCGGAGATACTCATAAGATCAGGATTACCTGCGTAGATGCCCGATAATACAGGATCAAACACATAGTCTGCTATCTCCCGGTTAAACCTCCTCGTTACAAATTCAGTGACAGTTTCTTCTTCCGGGCCTTGCGCAGGTTTCCTGAAACGTTCCGTAAATAGTTTCCATTTACTGGCCCGGCTCAGATAAGGCGATGAAAGTATTTTGAAAGGATGTGGCGATACTCCGTGTAACTGGTTATTCCTTACCAGGAAACGATGCTTGCTGGCTGCGCTGGCTTGCAGGATCTCGCCTTCCAGCCCAAGCGTTTTAAAATACTGCAGTACTTCCGGCGTGGCGGCAATGGTGTTGGCACCTGCATCCAGCGTGAAACCATCTGCCTGCATGGATTTCATCACTCCTCCGGAATGATCCGATGCTTCCAGTAATAAGAAGGGTATGCCCTGCTGCTGGAGCTCATAAGCAATACTCAGCCCGGATAAACCGGCGCCTGCTATCAATACGGGTTTTTCAGACATAAGGAAAGTTTAAACAGCTTCTGTTGCTATGACCTTATTGCAATAATTTACTACCGCTTTCACCCATAACGGGTGTATATTCAGACAAGGAATCATTGTGAATGTTTCTCCTCCGTTATTGAGGAAAGTATGCTTTCCTTCCACCGCTATCTCCTCGAGGGTTTCCAGGCAGTCGGATACAAATGCCGGGCATGCTACCAGCAACCTGCGCTTTCCTTCTCCCGGCAAGGATTCCAGCCTGTTCACGGTGTATGGCTTCATCCACTCTTCGCGCCCCAGCCTCGACTGGAACGATACTCCCCACTTATCTTTTGGCAGGCCCAGCTTTGCTGCTACCAATTCAGAAGTGATCGTTACCTGATGTCGGTAACAATAGTCGTGGGCCGCTGATTTAACATGACAGCAGTCATTTACCTTCATACAATGCGCCTTCGTAGGATCGCCTTTGTAAATATGTCTTTCCGGTAAACCATGATAGCTGAATAATACATAATCATACTCCTGTTGCAGGTACGGCCGCATACTCTCTGCCAGGGCATTGATGTATTCCGGCTCGTCGTAGTACGGAGGTATAACAGACAATTCAAATTTATACTTCTTCTTACGGTAAACCTCCTTTGCATGTTCCACTGCTGTTTCGTAAGACGACATCGCATAGTGCGGATACAACGGCAACAGGATCACCTGCTTCAAACCAGGGTTTTGCTTCAGCAGATTATCATAAGCTTCTTCCTGGCCCGGATTACCATAACGCATGGCTACTTCCACCGGGATCTGCATATCGTTCTGCACCGCCTTCTGTAATTGCTTCGTTAATACGATCAGCGGCGATCCTTCCTCCCACCAGATGGAAGCGTAAGCCTCGGCTGATTTAGCAGCACGCTTCGGCACAATCATCCCTTCAATTAATATTTTCCGGAACAACCACGGATAATCAATCACACGCTTATCCATCAGAAACTCGATCAGATAACGCTTTACATCCGGTACTGCCGTGGAATCAGGCGATCCAAGGTTCATCAATACAATCCCAACATCAGATTTAGATACCATTTTCTTCGAATTGGTGCAAAAGTAAATAAAAAGCCCGAAGCAGAAAACGTACAATCACAACAACATCATACCCGCTCCCTGCGGCCTCTCCGGGTACTTGCGATTTGTAATTTTCAGCTGTAATTTTATCACCGGAAAAACGGAAAACTGTCATCCTTTTGTAAAGACAAAAACTGATAAAAATCATTTTTTCGTCGATATGATTACCAGTAGGAGAAATGACACACTAATGACAGCGAAACCCGTTTGTTTGAAGCGTATGAAAGTACTTTTGCAACCGGAAGCTTATACTAGAACATGCAGGTCAGTCATTCAAAAGAAATAGCAAATTTTCATATTGTTGGGATCAACTATAAGAAAACAGACGCTGCTATCAGGGGGTTATACGCCATCAACCAGGCACAGTATCACACACTCCTGGAGCAGGCGAAACAGGAACAATTAGACGATCTTTTTGTACTATCTACCTGTAACAGAACTGAATTGTACGGATTTGCTGCTAATCCCGGGCAGCTACTGGATTTGCTATGTAAAGAATCTAACGGAGAAAGAAGTCAGCTGGAAGAATTAGCGTATGTCAAATCAGGAGAAGACGCTGTCAGACACCTGTACCAGGTTGGCACAGGCCTGGATTCACAGATCCTGGGCGACTACGAGATCGTAGGCCAGATACGCAATGCTACCCGGTTCGCGAAAGAACAACAGCGTCTTGGTAGTTTCCTGGAACGACTGGTGAACAGCGTTTTCCAGGTTTCCAAATTAATCAAAACAGAAACAGGCCTCAGTAAAGGCACCGTATCAGTGGCTTTTGCTACTGTACGTATGCTGGAACGGATATGCCCTGATATAAAAGATAAAAAGATCGTGCTCATTGGTGTTGGCAAAATAGGCCGTAATACCTGCAAGAACATGATCGGGTACCTGGGAGTGAAAGAGATCACACTCATCAATCGCACCACGAAAGTAGCTGCTGATTTTGCCGGCGAGCATGGGCTCAGATATGCGCCTTACGAGAATATGGTAAGCGAAATGCAGCAGGCAGATGTGATACTGGTGGCGTCCAATGCACCACAGCCTACTGTACTTGCGGAGCATCTTCGCAATACTTCTCCCAAACTGGTAGTGGACCTTTCCATCCCTTTCAATGTGGAAGCTGCCGTGGGCGAACTACCCGGTATTACACTGGTAAACGTGGATGAACTCTCCAAAGTACAGGATGAAACATTGCAGAACAGGCTGGGTGAAGTACCCAAAGCCCTCGCTATCATCGAAGAGCATATGGAGGAGTTCCTTTACTGGTACAAAATGCGCAAACACGCTGTAGTGTTGAAAGCGGTGAAAGACAAACTGCAGGAGATACACACGCGTGAAATACAACTTCAAAAAAACGGAGGCCATTACAAACTGGAAGATGTGGAATTGGTATCCTCCCGTATTATACAGAAAATGATTAATCTCATGGCAGGCAAAGTGCGTAAGGAAACCGACAAGAGTGATCTCTATATTGCCATGATCAACGATATTTTTGAGACAGGGGCTAACCAGGCATAAGTAATGGATAAAGTTATCAGGATAGGTACCAGAGAAAGTCAACTGGCATTGTGGCAGGCCAATCAGGTGAATAGTCTGCTCACCGCACAGGGTTACCGCACCGAACTGGTGCCCATCAAAAGTGAAGGCGATATTGATCTTGTAACCCCGTTGTATGAAATCGGTGTTCAGGGTATTTTCACCAAAAGCCTCGACCTTGCACTACTCAATAACCGTATCGACGTTGCGGTGCATTCTTTTAAAGACGTTCCTACCCAATTACCAACAGGCATCACACAGGCAGCCGTATTAAAACGCGGGCCGGTAAAGGATCTGCTGGTATATAAAAACAACACCGCATTCCTGGATCAATCCGGCTATATCGCCAATATCGCTACCAGCAGCGTACGCCGCAAAGCGCAATGGCTTCGCCGCTATCCGCAGCATCAGTTACACAATCTTCGTGGGAACGTAAATACCCGGCTGAAGAAACTCGCGGAAGAAAACTGGGATGGTGCTATTTTCGCCGTTGCAGGACTGGAAAGAATCAATGTCCGCCCCGCTAATTCCATTGATCTCGACTGGATGCTGCCAGCCCCTGCACAGGGCGCAGTAGTGGCGGTATGCAGGGAAAATGACAGCTTCTGCCTCGAAGCATGCGCAGCATTCAATGACCAGGAAACAGCGCTGGCAACACAGATAGAAAGAGAATTTTTACGTACCCTGATGGGCGGATGTACTACTCCCATCAGCGCATACGCCCATATACAACACAATACCGTACATTTCAGTGGAGAGCTCTGCAGCCTCGACGGAACGCAGTTCTTCAGCGTTTCCAGAGAACTCCCGCTGTCAGCAGCAGCAGATCTCGGAAAAGCAGCCGCAGAGGAAATTATGGCGCAGGGTGGCGCTGAAATTGTAGCTCAGATCAGAAATGCCAGATGATAAAAAATACCGTGTACTTTGCACCAGGCCGCTGCCTGAGACCCTTCTGGCTGTAGCCCGGGAGAAAGGTATTGATATTGACATCCGGGAGTTTATACAGATCAAACCATTGACCAATACGGCCCTCAGAGGCACAACTCCGGCTCAATGGGGGATGGCTGCACCAGGCAGTTCCACCGCTACAGCTACCGGCTTTGTATCGGATATATTCCAGGCTCCCAATATTTCTGTTTTTACAAGCGCCAATGCGTTAAAAGTATTGGAACAACATTACTTTCTCCCCTCCCGGTTCCGGCCCGGCAGCAATGAACTTAATACCTGCTTTAACACGGATAAGGCACTGATATGCTGTATATCCGGCAATACGCTGAAAAAAGCAGGCGAAGTTTTCAGAGAAGCTACCATACTGGCATCAGCACCGTATGGCAGTGAACTGGCGGCTGCCATCATCGCCAGAGGTGATATCAACACCGTGAATTTTTATTGCGGTAACCAACGCCGCGATGAACTCCCTGGTTTGCTGCGTGCCGCTGGTATTACCGTGAACGAATATGTGATATATGAAAATGCGGCAACACCGCAGGTGGTAGCGGACGACTATGATGGTATACTATTCTTCAGCCCCAGTGCGGTGAAGAGTTACCTGTCTGCCAACAGACTGCACCACAAAACCGTTTGCTTCGCAATCGGCAGAACTACTGCCACCACACTGCAGGAGCATACCGATAACAGGATCATCGTCAGCACCAGCACCTCCGATGAGAGCATGGTGCAAACAGCTATATTTTATTTTAACAACATTAACTGCTACGAATGAGCGCATTAAAGAACGATTTACTGCTGAAGGCCCTTAGAGGCGAAACAGTTTCCCGCACGCCCGTATGGATGATGCGCCAGGCTGGCCGCTATCTTCCCGATTATATTAAACTGCGCGATAAATATTCTTTTTTTGAACGTTGCGAAAACCCGGAGCTGGCTACGGAAATCACCGTAATGCCGGTAGACCAGGTAGGTGTGGATGCTGCTATTATTTTCTCCGATATACTGGTAGTTCCCCAGGCAATGGGCCTGGAAGTACAACTGGTAGAAAAAGTTGGGCCACTGCTGCCTGATCCGATTAAATCTGCAGCAGATCTCAGCCGTATATGCGTTCCCGATGTACACGAGCGGCTGCACTACGTTTTTGATGCACTGAAACTTACTAAAAAAACACTCGATGGCCGTGTGCCGCTGATAGGCTTCGGTGGCGCGCCCTGGACCCTGCTCTGCTATATGGTACAGGGTAAAGGCTCTAAAACCTTTGATGAGGCAAAAGCCTTCTGCTATCAGCAACCGGCAGTAGCCCACCAGCTGTTGCAGATGATCACCGATACCACTATCGCCTACCTGAAAGGCCAGGTGGCCGCAGGCGCCGATACCGTACAGATCTTCGATTCATGGGGTGGCTTACTCAGTCCGCAGGATTTTGAGAATTTCTCCCTGCAATATATCCGCCAGATAGTGGCAGCAATGAAAGATATCTGCCCTACTATCGTATTTGCCAAAGGAGCCTGGTTTGCTTTGGAAGATATGGCCGCCACAGGCGCCCATGGCCTCGGTATCGACTGGTGCATTAAACCCGAGCTGGCCCGCCAGTTCGCCGGCAACAACACTACCCTTCAGGGTAATTTCGATCCGGCTAAACTGATGGCTCCCATCCCTGAGATAGAAAAATCAGTGAAGGAAATGCTGAAACGCTTCGGCACTCAACGCTATATCGCAAATCTCGGACATGGTATCTTACCCAATGTTCCAGTAGATCACGCAAAAGCTTTCGTTGAAACAGTAAAAGCAGCGAGCTGTTAAATGCTAAATCCTGATTTATGTCGTCTGTAAAAACTGAATTCATATCGTTTATACATCACCTGCAAGACAGCATCTGCACTGCATTCGAACAAACCGATGGCAAAGCTGTTTTCCGGGAAGACCGCTGGGAACGCCCTGGCGGCGGTGGGGGCAAATCGCGCGTGATCGTTGACGGTAATGTGTTTGAGAAAGGAGGAGTAAATACATCAATAGTACACGGAGATTTACCAGAGGTAATGGCGCAACAGTTCGGTGTCAATAACAGCCGTTTCATGGCCTGCGGTATTTCGCTGGTAATACATCCGCTGAATCCTTTTGTACCGACAGTGCATGCGAATTTCCGCTATTTCGAACTGTACGAACAGGACGGTACACTGAAAGACAGCTGGTTCGGCGGCGGCGCCGACCTGACTCCGTACTACCTGGACGAGCAGGACGGGATACATTTTCACCAGACTTTCAAAAACGCCTGTGATGCGTTCGGGAAAGAATTGTATCCGAAATACAAGCAGCACTGCGATGAATACTTTATCAACAAACACCGCAACAACGAAGCTCGCGGTATAGGCGGAATATTCTATGACTATCTCCGCCCGGGGCCCGACAGGAGCGCAGAAGAGCTGCTCAGCTTTTCGAAAGCCAATGGCAATGCCTTCCTCGAGGCTTATCTTCCGATTGTCGAAAAAACAAAACATATACCCTATACAGATGCCCACAGAAGCTGGCAGGCGTATAGGCGCGGACGTTATGTGGAGTTCAATCTTATTCACGACAGGGGAACACTGTTCGGGCTGAAAACAAATGGCCGCACGGAATCTATTCTGATGAGCCTGCCACCGGTAGCCCGCTGGGAATACGACTTTCACACTACTCCAGGTAGCCCCGAAGCGCAGCTGGAAGAATACCTGAAACCAAGGGAATGGGCAAAATAAAACAATAAAAAATTTTATAAAGATGATCAGAAGAAACAGAATTTTAAGAGTATCTCCCGCCATTCGCGCAATGGTAGCGGAAACAATTTTAACACCCAGCGATTTCATCGCCCCGTTATTTGTAACCGAAGGAGAAAATGTGAAGGAAGAGATCAGCTCTATGCCAGGCTATTTCAGGTACTCACTGGACCTTACCATTCAGGAAGCCAGAGAACTGTGGAGCCTCGGAATTAAAAGTGTATTGCTTTTTGTGAAAGCACCGGATAGTGTGAAAGATAACAAAGGAACAGAAGCCGTAAATCCCAATGGCCTGATGCAGCGTGCCATCCGTGGTATCAAGAATGCTATTCCGGAAATGGTGGTAATGACGGATGTTGCCCTGGATCCTTATTCCTCCTATGGCCACGACGGAATTGTGGAAGGTACGGAAATCGTCAACGATCCTACCGTGGAAGTACTTGCCCGCATGAGCCTCAGCCACGCACAGGCCGGCGCCGATTTCGTAGCACCGAGCGACATGATGGACGGCCGTATACTTGCGATACGCAACATACTGGAACAAAATGGTTTCGATAAAACCGGTATCATGGCCTACAGCGCCAAATATGCTTCCTGTTTTTACGGACCCTTCAGAGATGCCCTGGACTCCGCTCCCGGCTTCGGAGATAAGAAAACCTACCAGATGGATTTCGCCAACTCCCGCGAAGCTATCAAAGAAACACTGATGGACATTGAAGAAGGCGCCGATATCGTAATGGTGAAACCCGCAATGGCTTATATGGATATCATCCGTATCATTAAAGATCGTACTACCGTTCCCGTTAGTGCATACCATGTCAGCGGAGAATATGCCATGATCAAAGCTGCTGCTGAACGTGGCTGGCTCAACGAAAACAAGGCAATTATTGAAAGTCTTACCAGCCTCAAACGCGCTGGAGCCGACCTGATTGCTACCTATTTTGCAAAAGATGCCGTAAAACTGCTGAACGCATAATTCAGTATCTTGCGGAACACCATAAATCACCCAAACAGATGTACAGCAAAAGTGAAATATTATTCGGGAAGGCCAAACAGGTAATTCCCGGCGGTGTCAACTCTCCCGTTCGTGCCTTCAAAAGCGTGGGCGGTACGCCTGTGTTCATGGAACGGGCAAAGGGCGCTTATATGTATGATGTAGACGGGAACCGTTACATCGACTATATCAACTCCTGGGGCCCAATGATCCTCGGACATGCGTATGAACCCGTTGTAAAAGCCATACAGGAATATGCCACCTATTCCACATCTTTTGGGGCGCCTACTGAACTGGAAATAAAAATCGCAGAACTGATAGTGAGCATGGTACCTAATATAGAGATGGTACGCATGGTTAACTCAGGCACTGAAGCCTGCATGACCGCTATCAGACTGGCCCGGGGATATACCGGCCGGAATAAATTCATCAAATTCGAAGGCTGCTACCATGGGCATGCAGATGCTTTTCTCGTAAGTGCAGGCAGCGGCGTAGCTACGCTGGGCATCCAGTCCGTTCCGGGCGTTACCGCTACTGTAGCAGACGATACGCTGACAGCACCCTACAATAACCTGCCCGCGGTTGAACAACTGATCGCAGCCAATCCTGAACAGATTGCCGCTATTATTGTAGAACCGGTAGCCGGTAACATGGGCTGTATCCTGCCACAGGCAGGATTCCTGGAAGGACTGCGTAAGCTCTGCGATGAAAATAATATACTCCTCATTTTCGATGAAGTGATGACCGGCTTCCGCCTCGCACGTGGCGGCGCACAGGAACTACTGGGTATCCGGGCCGACCTCGTCACTTTCGGTAAGATCATTGGCGCCGGTATGCCGGTAGGTGCAGTAGCCGGACCAAAAGAAATCATGGAGTTCCTCGCACCCGCCGGTAAAGTATACCAGGCCGGCACACTGAGCGGTAATCCTATTGCCATGATAGCCGGTTATACCCTGCTGGAAACACTCAACAACAACCCGGTGATATATCAGCAGCTGGAAGAAAAAGCCGCTTATCTTGTAAACGGACTGAAAGAAGCCTTCGGGGCTGCCGGTGTGGTACACAGTGTTAACCAGCTGGGATCCATGCTGAGTGCACATTTTACCGAATATCCCATCATTGACTTTTCCTCAGCTTCCGCAGCAAATAATGAACTGTTTAAACGCTTTTTCCACGCTATGCTGGAACGTGGCATCTACCTGCCGCCTTCTGCATTTGAAAGCTGGTTTATGTGTAATGCCCTCACTACTGAAGATCTCGATGCCACCATCGCAGCTGCAAAATCAGCTATGCAGGTGATCAAATAGTTAACAAATCAATCCTGTGCTGAGTGGAAAAGGCTGGCTCCTATAGAGCCAGCCTTTTATTTTCCGTTACCAGTCATCCCGCCAAATTCCCATTACAATAATCTAACGAACAGAAAAATTAAAATCTCATTAAATTTGCACTTCAATGTACAATGGCGGGCCCATATCAAAACGCTGGACAACTGTCATCTTACTGCTGTGCTTACAGCTGGTAAGTGGCCTCCTGCCTGTATCTGGCGCCCACAGACACCAGATCGTCTATGAAATACAGGAGATAAAATTCCAGATGGCCCAGCAGGATCACCTGCTGCGCCTGCTAAACAAGCTTCCGGTTCACCTGGAAGCAGACGACGATGACAATGGCGCCTGCGATCTATGGCATGTTACCCGGCACCGGCATAAAACCCGCTGGTATATTTCCGCAACAGCTCCGCAGGTTAGCATGGCTACCCGCATTGTATACCTGGATACCGATAGCTCCAACCAATGTATCTATCTCCCGGAAAATAAAACCGGGGAATATACCTACCAGAAATCTTTTCTACCAGCGTACTATTCATTTCTCTTCCGGTTTACCCCGTTCTGATCAGCACACGCTCTTATTATCATCATTCTTGAATAATGTCCGGACTCCGCTCTGACATTGTGTTGTGTTGTATTCACCTATTCCGGTATTTCCGGAATCAATATTTTATTGTTATGCGTCAATATACAGGGATCCTGACATCGCTGATCGCTCTTTTCATGGCTGGTTGCGCCACCAGGGGGGAAAGTACCAACAAAGAGGAATTGAAAACACTACCTGTTACTACTCTGGTAACAAAAGACACCTTACTGCACCGCTCTTACGTAACAGATATACAGGCAGTGCAGAACGTGGAAATACGTGCCCGCGTAAACGGTTTTCTGGATAAGATATATATCGATGAAGGCCAGGAAGTTAAGAAAGGTCAGCTGCTCTTCGGCATCAGTGATGCGGAATACAGGGCCGAATTAACGAAAGCCAAAGCAGTGCTCAGCAGTATGATCGCAGAAAGCAAATCAGCTGCACTCGAAACAGACCGCGTAAAATTACTGGTCGATAAAAAAGTAGTGGCCGCCTCTGAACTGGAAGTAGCCAATGCCCGGCTCGACGCCGCACAGGCTAAAATAGAAGAAGCCCGTTCCGCCGTTGCCAATGCCGAAATGCATCTTTCTTTCACCAGTATCCGCGCCCCTTTCGATGGTATCATCGACCGGATTCCGCTGAAAAAAGGTAGTCTGATCAGCGAAGGTACCCTGATGACAACGGTATCGGATACACGCGAAATATATGCTTACTTCAACGTATCTGAAACAGAGTACCTGCAATACAATAAAGCCATTGCCAAAGGCGACAACAGCTATCGCCAGGTGTCGCTGGTGCTGGCAGATGGAGCCGACTATAACCACCCCGGTAAAATAGAAACCATTGAAGGCGAGTTTGAAGAAAATACCGGCTCCATTGCATTCCGGGCCCGGTTCCCTAATCCATCCAAACTGCTCAAACATGGCGCCAGTGGTACTGTGAAGCTCACCTCTGAAATGGACAGCGTCATCATCATACCACAGAAAGCCGTCTTTGAAATGCAGGACAAAAACTACGTTTTTGTGGTAGATGCCGGCAATAAGGTAAAGATGAGAAACTTCATTCCGCAAGCCCGCTTCTCTCATTTCTATATCGTTCAATCCGGCCTGCGCGCTGGTGAACGTATTGTATGCGAGGGTGTGCGGAATATACGCGACGGCGCGGGCATCGTTCCGCACCAGGTGCCCATGGACAGTTTATTGAGTTTATAATCACAGCTATCCGGCTGAAATCAGCATGTAATGTTTGATACTTTCATAAAACGACCAGTGTTATCACTGGTCATATCGCTTATTATCACACTGGTAGGCCTGCTTGCCTTATTCACGCTGCCAGTAACACAATTCCCCGATATCGTACCTCCTTCGGTAACGGTAACTGCGAAATATACCGGCGCCAATGCTGAAGTATCCGCCAAAGCCGTATCTACTCCGCTGGAACGCGCTATCAACGGGGTTCCCGGCATGACGTATATGTCGTCTGTTTCCAGTAATGACGGCATCACCGTTATCCAGGTCTTTTTCCAGGTAGGCACAGATCCTGATCAGGCGGCCGTAAACGTACAAAACCGCGTAGCCACTATTATTGATGAACTTCCGGAAGAAGTGATCAAAGCCGGTGTGACCACGGAAAAGGAGGTGAACAGTATGTTGCTCTACCTCAACGTGATGAGTGAAGACACTACCCTGAACGAACAGTTTATTTACAACTTTGCCGACATCAACGTGCTCCAGGAGCTGAAGCGTATCGATGGCGTGGGCCGCGCAGAAATCATGGGAGCAAAGGAATATGCCATGCGCGTGTGGCTGAAACCCGACAGGATGCTGGCCTACAACGTTTCGGCGGCTGAAGTGATTGCGGCCATCCGTAAACAGAATATTGAAGCAGCACCAGGAAAAACCGGAGAAAGTTCCGATAAGCACCCGCTGATGCTACAGTATGTATTGCGCTACACCGGGAAATTCTTCGAACCGGAGCAATACCGCCAGATCGTGCTCCGCGCCGGCCAGGATGGGTCCGTACTGCACCTCAAAGATGTGGCAGATGTGGAATTCGGTTCGCTGACCTACAGCATGGTATCTAAAACAGATGGCAAACCTTCCGCCTCCATCATGCTCAAACAGCGCCCGGGATCCAATGCCCGCGAGGTGATCAATAATGTAAAGCTGAAAATGGAAGAAATGAAAAATACTTCGTTTCCTCCCGGCATGACCTATAACTTTAACTACGACGTATCCCGCTTCCTCGACGCATCTATACACGAAGTAGTACGTACGCTCTTCGAAGCGTTTCTGCTGGTGTTCATAGTGGTATTTATTTTCCTCCAGGATTTCCGCTCCACCCTTATTCCGGCCCTCGCTGTTCCGGTGGCGCTGATAGGTACCCTGGCTTTTATGCAGATGATGGGCTTCTCCATCAACCTCCTCACTTTGTTCGCATTGGTATTGGCCATCGGGATTGTAGTAGATAACGCTATTGTAGTGGTGGAGGCGGTGCATGTAAAAATGAGCGAAGAACATCTCCCTCCTATGGAAGCCACGCTGGCGGCCATGCGGGAAATCAGCGGTGCACTGGTTGCTATCACGCTGGTGATGTCGGCGGTATTTATCCCGGTGGCGTTCCTCTCCGGTCCGGTGGGCGTTTTCTATCGTCAGTTCTCACTCACACTCGCCATCTCCATTGTGATATCTGGTATCAATGCAGTAACGTTAACGCCTGCACTCTGTGCCATTATGTTGAAACATAACACCGGCCGGCAGCCTGAAAAGAATCTGTTGCAGCGTTTCTTTAACGCTTTCAACAAGGGTTACAGTGCCACAGAAAATAAATACGCCAGACTGGTCAGCTTTATCGCAGGCCGGCGACTGGTTACCCTCGCTTGTCTTATTTTCTTTTTTGCTGCCACCTGGGGAATCAGTGCTATCCTTCCTTCCGGTTTCATTCCTACGGAAGATCAGGGTATGATCTACGTCAACGTAACCACTCCGCCCGGCGCCACCGTAGAGCGTACAGAAGAAGTACTGGATCAGGTGCAGGAAGTAGCTGCTGCGATGAAGGAAACGGAATCCGTATCTACATTGGCAGGGTACAGTCTTGTTAACGAAGTGGCCGGCGCCTCCTATGGTATGGGGATGGTGAATCTCAAGCCCTGGGATGAACGCAAAGCTTCTGTTCAGCATATCATCACCGAACTTCAAAGACGAACGGCTCATATCGCCGATGCTAAAATAGAATTCTTCCCTCCTCCTACCGTTCCTGGCTTCGGAAACTCCAGCGGATTTGAACTCAGGCTCCTCGATCGCAGCGGCAGCGGCGACCTGCGACAAACGGCCCAGGTAACCAACCAGTTCATCGATGCGCTGAAGAAACGGCCGGAAATAGGCAGCGCCTTCACCAGCTTCGACGCCGAGTTTCCGCAATACCTCATCCATGTAGACCAGGCCATGGCGGCCAAGAAAGGCGTGAGCATTGAAAATGCGATGGACAATCTGCAGACCCTGATGGGTAGCTTTTATGCGTCCAACTTCATCCGCTTCGGTCAGATGTATAAAGTGATGGTACAGGCTGGCCCAACCTATCGTGCCAAACCAGACGACCTGCTGCGGCTCTACGTCAAGAACGACCGGGGAGAAATGGTTTCCTATTCCGATTTCGTAAAACTCGAACGCGTATACGGTCCGGAACAACTCACACGCTACAACATGTACACAGCTGCCATGATCAATGGAGATGCCGCCGCTGGCTACAGCAGCAGCCAGGCCATTGCAGCCGTGCAGGAAATAGCTGCCAGAGAGCTTCCCAGAGGCTATAGTTACGAGTGGAGCGGTATGACCCGCGAACAGATCCTCTCCGGGAACCAGGCCGTGTACATTTTCATCATCGTGCTGGTATTCGTATATCTGCTGCTCGCCGCTCAATACGAGAGTTTCCTGCTTCCACTGCCGGTGCTGCTTTCACTGCCGGCGGGGATCTTCGGTGCATTCCTTTCACTGAAGCTGCTGGGACTGGAAAACAATATCTACGCACAGGTGGCACTGGTAATGCTGATAGGCCTGCTGGGTAAGAACGCGATTCTGATAGTGGAATTTGCTATCCTGAGAAATAAACACGGTGCATCCGTTCCGGATGCAGCCAAAGAAGGAGCCGTATCCAGGTTACGTCCTATACTCATGACCTCCTTTGCATTCATCGCCGGCCTGATCCCACTATGTATTGCCACGGGTGCGGGCGCAATGGGTAACCGCTCTATCGGTACAGCCGCTGCGGGAGGAATGCTGATAGGTACCATTTTCGGCGTACTGATCATACCCGGATTATACGTGCTGTTCGCCTCCATGATCAGAAAAAAGACTACAGAACTAAAAGCTTACACTAATGAATAAACGAATATACCAGTACCTTGTTTATGCCGGTATCGTTACAGCCACGGCGGCCTGCAGCACTCAAAAAGCGCTGCAGCTGCCGGAGCGTGTGTCCGTTCCCGTTGTATCCGGCGAATCGGCCGACACCTTATCGCTGGCCAGCTTCAAACAGGTATTTGCAGATCCGCATCTCCGCAACCTGATCGATACCGCGCTACAAAACAACTTCGACCTGCTGTCGGCAGCAAAAAGGGTTTCAGTGGCTCAGGCCAACCTGATGATGGCAAAAAACGCCTGGTTGCCCTCATTGAATCTGTCGCTTTCCGCCGGTGTAGATAAGTATGCCGACTATACCATGAACGACGTTGGTAATTTCGATACTAACCTTTCGCCCAATATCGGCAAGGATCAGCGCATCCCGGATCCTACGCCGGAATATTTCGCCGGCTTACGGAGCAGTTGGGAAATTGATCTGTGGGGCAAACTGAAAAGCCAGCGTCAGGCCACCTACGCCCGTTTTCTGGCCAGTACACAGGGACGCCGGCTGTTGGCTACACAGGTGGTAGCAGGCGTAACAGGACTATATTACGAATTGCTGGCAATGGATAACGAACTGGCTATTATACAACGCAACATTAAACTGCAGGAAGCAGCAGCAGCTACTGTTCACATACAAAAGGAAGGAGGCAGGGCCACTGAGCTGGCCGTCCAGCAATTCACAGCACAGCTGCTAAGTACACAGGCACTGGAATATGGCGTAAAACAGGAAATCGCATCACTGGAAAACCAGCTGAATGCGATCATGGGAAAACTTCCCCAACCGGTGCTGCGCAGCTCCGTAAAAGATTCACTGTCATTGCCCGATGCCGTAAAGAAAGGCATCCCTGCCAGTCTGCTCCTGCAGCGGCCCGACGTTCAACGCGCAGAGCTGGAACTTACGGCCGCCAAAGCAGATGTTAAGGCTGCCCGGGCCGCCTTCCTGCCTTCGTTCACCATCACGCCCTATGCAGGCTTCAATGCCTTCAAAGCAGGCCTGCTGTTTCAATCGCCTGCTTCTATTGCCTGGGGCGCAGCCGGTAACCTCGTGGCACCCATCTTCAATAAAAAACAATTGAAAGCGCAATACAACATTAGCACCGCCAATGCCTACAGCGCTTTCTATGATTATCAGCAGGCAATCGTAAATGGCTATCAGGAAGTAGCATCTGCTCTGAACAAAGTAGACAACCAGCAATCCACCTACACCCTGAAAAATAAGGAAGTACTGGTATTGCAGCAGGCCGTATCCACTGCCAACATCCTCTTTTCTACAGGCTATGCTAACTACCTGGAAGTGATTACCGCTCAAAAAAATGTACTGGAAGCAGAACTGGCACTCGTCAATACCAGGCGGAATATTTACCAGGGAATGGTTTCGTTGTACAGAGCGCTCGGAGGAATTACGAATTGAGAATATAGCATGAAGAATGAAGAGCGACGATCTTAGCGAGTAGTAAAATACTATATTACTCGCTAAGATCGTCGCTCTTCATGCTATATTCCTAATTCTTAATTTTACCAAACAGCCACCCCATAAATCCCGGCTCTACAAACATATTATCCCAGCTATTATGTCCAACACCCGGATATTCCGTGTATTTTTCATCGGCGCCCAGGGTTTTAAGCCGGGCATCATAAGCGCGGGAAGCTTCAACAGGCACTACGGGATCAGCGCCACCGTGAAAGATCCAGATAGCTACTTTTTTAGCGAAGCGGTCGGCAGATGCAACATCTCCTGCACCGCAGATAGGGAAAGCGGCGGCGAAAAGCTCAGGGCGTTTGGTGATCATGTAAAATGTTCCCATACCTCCAAGCGATAACCCGCCTATATAAACTTTTCGTTTATCTACTTTTCCACTTGCCAGCAGGCTGTCGAGCAGCTGATTCAGCAATGCAGTAGGCGGAGTGGAAGGTTCATCCATAGGAAAATCGGCCCGGATGATCTTACCGGAGGTATCGCGCTGCAGCTTCATAGCAGCCCATGATTGCCCATCCGGGCATTGGGGAAATAATACAAATGCCGGGTAATGCTCCCTGATGCTGTCTCTCAGGAACATATCGCCACCATGCAGCAGCTGGGCGTTGTTGTCGGTACCCCTTTCACCTGATCCGTGCAGGAAAATAATGAGTGGATATTTCTTATGCTTATTATAATTCAATGGCTTCAGCAACCGGTACCGGAGTACATTGCCATGGCGACTGAATGATCCGTAGCTGTATTGGGAGAGATCCTGTGCAGTGGCAGCCAGGCCACTGATCAGCAGGCAGCAAAAAAGAAAGGCTTTCAGGTAATTCATAACGGGGAATTTTACCCGAATATACTACCTGTGAATCAGTATTTCAGCGTAAAATGCTGTTTCACCCTGAAATCTTTACGGAAAAATACCAGTCCGATGAAAAAGAGATCAATGGTCATGGTCACCTGCGGGTGTTCCTGAATGGTATGCCAGGCGGCCTCCATATCAGGGGTCCAGTGAATGTCGTCAAATATAAAAACAGAATATTCGTCTGCAAACTGCAGGCATTGCCTGAAGTACGCCAGCGTCGGATCTTTACGGTGATTTCCATCTATATACACCAAATCCGGCAACTGCATTTGTTTTAATACTTCCGGCAGCACATCATCGAAGTTACCGGTCACCTGGGAAATATTACGGAGCTGCAGGGCTTCAAAGTTTTTGGCAGCACGGGCAGCAATATTCGGGCAGCCTTCTATGGTATAGACCTTTGCCTGGGGCACTGCCTTTGCCATATATGCTGTAGAAAGCCCCATAGAAGTCCCTAATTCAAGTATCCGCTTTGGTTGAAGGTATTGTATCAGCCGGTAGAAGAACTGCCCGAATTTGGGCTGTTTTGCGGCATAACGGGTAATATCTCTTACTCTCCGCTCATTACCGGCCGATATCAGGGAGCCTGCTCCCAGGTCGGTTACCACCAACGTTTCATTACTATGCAACAGTTGTTTGCGCAATGCTTCTATGTCCCTGAAGGCCGGATATTGTTTCTTATCTCTCAACACATCCTCTATCAATGAAAATACAAACGGAGAATGTACATCATGACGGTTATCAGATGTGAAATAATACTTCAGGTACTTTCCGGCTAAATTATATTGTTGCGCTAAACTCACTGACTGTTTTTTTAATAGATCCTTCCTTTCATCAATCCCCACATATGCAGCCTGTGCTGCAAAGACACCCTCAGTACCCCCATTCCGTATATAGCACTACGTTTGAAATTGATACTGGAAGCTTCATCAAAGTATTTGGTCGGACAGGTAACTTCTGCAATATCGTAGCCTTTCATGAAAATCTGCGATACCATTTCGTTATCAAATACAAAATCATCACTATTAGCCATATAGTTGATATTCCGCAATACTTCTGCAGAGAAAACACGGTATCCTGTATGATATTCACTCAGCTTCTGCCCTATCAGGATGTTCTGGCTTAATGTTAAGAAACGATTAAATATATACTTATAGGCCGGCATTCCTCCTTTCAATGCTCCCTTGCCCAATATCCTTGATCCAAACACCACCGGATACACGTCGTTTGCAATGATACTGCACATAGCCAGGATCAGTTTGGGCGTGTACTGATAGTCGGGGTGCAACATCACTACAATGTCGGCACCAAGCTCCAGCGCTTTATTATAACAGGATTTCTGATTCCCGCCATATCCTTTGTTATTATCATGACGAATCAGGTGCTTGATCCCCAGCTTGCGGCCCACCTCCAGGGTTTCATCTTTACTGGCATCATCCACCAATACTACGTCATCAACTATTTCAAAAGGGATCTCCTGGAAAGTTCTTTCCAGTGTAAGCGCTGCATTGTAGGCTGGCAGTACAACTACAATCTTTTTGTTATTAAGCATGAAATTTGGATCAAATTTGGCTGCAAAGGTAAGTCACCTGCTGATAATACAAAATATATCGCTGAAAAGCCTTATTTCGCCACCCATCATGATTTAATTTTAACTGTTATTAATTATTTATCTTTGCCTGATGATGTTTTTGGCATCATATTTTCTTAATTTTTTGTTAACAAAAAGCAAAAACAACATGTTAAGACACCTACCAACGGAAATGAAGCATGATAAACTGTCGACTGTTAAGTCCGATGAGTCATTACCGTTAGTAAAACCGGCCCGGAAATATTTCACTGCAGGATGGGTAAAAGTAATACCAGCTCCGCTCGCCTTACTTCTCAGCTTCCACGCAGCCCAAGCCCAGGATCCGGAATTGAAAGGCACTACCGCCCCGGTGATCAAGACCCAGGACACCACTATCCGCAAACTGATTGAAGAAGTACAACGTATTACTGATAATGATAAACAGAATTCCAATGCTATACAGGCACTCTTACAGGGAAAGGAAATCGACAATATCACCAAGTACGAATTAATCAAAAATAATATCATTAACGCCAGTGAAACCTATTATTTACTCAATAAAAAAATCATAGATCTAAAATCACGTACTACTACCAACAACCTCGATGTATTTATCACCTCGCTGAACAACCCGGAAAGTAAGGCACTTGGATTTTCACTGAGCGATCGCATCGTGGAGCTGGTAGAAAAGATTATCCTGAAGAATAAAGGGGATAAAGGCGAGAAGAATTCTAAAATAGTAGAATCTACCAAGTCTATCATCAACAGCCCGATATTCCAGAGTTTCACCTCACTCACGCCTCCACTGGCTATTGCCAATTCAGTGATGAACTTCCTGCATAGCGTGAGCGTGAACAACAAACAGATCAATCAGAAATCCCTGCAGGAATTCGAGAAAGAGCTGAATAAGTACGTAGTATATTACACCGCGCTCAACGATGCGAATCAGAAGTTCGAATATGGTTTGAACTTCAATAAAGATCAGTT